>NCEM01000062.1 GCA_002280725.1 Alphaproteobacteria bacterium 32-64-14 | reverse complement strand
CCAATTCGTGGGAAACCGAAAAAACTTCCCACACGATTTCAAACGCCAAGCCTGCAGATTTGTAGGACGCAGCCTGTTTGAATCAGCCGGGCTCCCGGCCGATTTATAGTGCTCCGCATGCAATGGCTCTGGCTCCTCCTGGCGTATCTCTTCCCCCGCGATCCTGTCCGCCAGGTCGTGGAAGCCGCGCGCCATCTCGTCGCCAATCTCGCCGAAGGCTTCCTAAACCCCGAAACGCTTGAAGCCCTCAGCGAAGATCACGCCTACCGCGCCCATGTCGAAGCAATCGCGAAAGACTACGAAGCCACCGTCCACCTCGCCATCGCGGAGCGCGCCTGCGCCATCGCCGGCGTCCGCTTCCGCCCTGTCGCGCGCCCGTTCCACACACCCTCACGCCCGCAATCGCTCGCGCACCTGATCAAGCGCATCCACGCCCTCGTCGCCCTCTGCGACGACATCGAACGCCTCGCACAGCTCCGCGCCATCCAGCTCAAGCGCGAGCACGATGCCGATCCGCTCGGGCTCGCAGCCCATGGTTCGACGGACGCCGCGCGCTGCGCGGCTGCTCACCATGAGCTGGTGGGTGTGGCCGGAATTCTCAAAACCCAGATAGCGCTCATGGTGAGCAGCGCGGCCATGGCCGCGCGTCCGTCGAACCACGCGCGCGTGCTTACCGCTGTCCCCGCACGAGCCCCACCCGTCTTCGATGTCACCCCGCACCCGCAACACGCCTCAGAAGCCCAGCTTCTGAGGGCGCGACCCGTGCCTGCATTGACAAAATCCCCCGCCTGAACCACATAGCCTCCATCCTTGGAGAGCGCACACATGAAGCCCGCGAAGCACGCCTGATCCCGCGCGTCGTTTCCACTCCAGCTTCAGTGCATCCATGTTTCCCAGCATCACGCTCGATCGCGTCGCCGCCAAGACACCTGGCGATCGTACGATCTTCGAAGACCTGACCCTCACCATCGGCCCCGAGCGCGTCGGCCTCGTTGGCCGCAACGGGTCCGGCAAGTCCACGCTGTTGCATCTCATCGCGGGGCAGGGGCAGCCGTCGTCCGGCTCAATCAACATCAACGGCCGCGTCGGCGAACTGGCGCAGCGCTGGCCCGACGACACGATCTCGCTCGCCGAAGCCCTCGGCGTCGCCAGCGGCCTAGCGCGTCTCCAGCGTCTCGAACGCGGCGATGGCTCCGAAGCCGACATGGCCGAAGCCGATTGGACGCTCGAACACCGCGTCATGGAAACGCTCGCAAAGGTGGACCTGCCCGAGCCCGATCTCACCCGCACCATCAAAGGCTTCAGCGGCGGCGAGCGCACACGCATCGCCGTCGCCCGCCTGTGGCTCGATGCGCCCGACATTCTCCTGCTCGACGAGCCGACCAACAATCTCGACGCCACCGGCCGCGCCGCCATCCTCGCCCTGATCGACGACTGGCGCGGCGCCGCCCTCGTCGCCAGCCACGACCGCGACCTCCTCGAACACGTCGACCGCATCGTCGAACTGACGCCGGTCGGAAACACCATCTTCGGCGGCGGCTGGTCAGCATTCGCCGCCGCCCGCGAAGCCCGTCGCGCCGCCGCTGCCGGCGCATTGGACAAGGCCGAGGTCGACCTGCGCCGCGTGAAGGATCAGGTGCAGCTGCAGCGCGAGATGAAGGCGCGCATGGACGCCGCCGGAAAGGCCGGGCGCTTCGCCGCGGGCCAGAGCAAGATGACGCTCGATTTCAAGCAGGACCGCGCCGAAGCCTCGCAAGGCGCCGCTAATCGCCTCGCGGATCGCCAGCTGTCCGCCGCCAACGAAGCGCTCGACAAGGCCAAGGCGCAGTTCGAGGTTCTGGTGCCGCTGAATGTGGTGGCCCCAAGCGTCGGCCTGCCGCCACAGAAGCATGTGCTCACGCTGGAAGACGTCAGCATGGCGCACGCTGACCGCCGCCTGTTCGGTCCGCTCGATTTCAAAGTCGTCGGCCCCGAACGCATCCACATCGCCGGCGTCAACGGTTCGGGCAAGTCGACCTTCCTGCGCCTGATCACCGGCGATCTTGCGCCGGCGACAGGATCGATCCGCCGCCTAGACGGGCGCATCGCCATGCTCGACCAGCATTCCGACACGCTGGATGACACGCAGACGCTGCTGCAGAACATGCGCGCCGCCAACCCGGAACTCGACGACAATGCTGCCTATGCAGGCCTTGCCCGCTTCGCGTTCCGGAACAAGAAAGCACATCAGGTCGTCGGCACGCTTTCGGGCGGCGAGCGTCTGCGCGCGTCCATGGCCATCCTGCTTGCTGCTGCGACGCCCCCGCAGCTTCTGTTGCTGGACGAACCGACCAACCACCTCGATATCGATTCCATCGAAGTGATCGAGCAGGCGCTGATTGCCTATGACGGCGCGCTCATCGTCGTCAGCCACGACCCGGTGTTCATCGAGACGATCGGCTGCAACCGCGAGATCAGGCTTTAGGCCAGCGGCTGAGACGTGCCCCATTTATGAAAGGGCACGCCATGGCGGGCGAGATCGCGCAGCAGCCCATTGCATCCCGTGAACTGCGCCGAGACGTCAAACGTGCGCCCGTCGCGAAACCTGATACGCGCGTGCGCCCGGTTGTGTGGGCGTATCTCCACCTTCTCGATATCGCCCCAGCCAAGGTTCGCCTCGTTCCTGAACCACCTGAACAGCAGGCCGTTGTCATCCCAGGTGACGTCGCGCCCGATGACCTGGTGCGCGACCACTGCGCCGAACGCCACGGCGCCGCCGATCCCGATCAGGACGAACGTCCAGCCGCCGCCCTCGCCCTGTATGGCGCCGGGCAGACTGGCAATGCCGAACAGGAGGAACAGGGCGGGCATCAGGCAAACCGTCGTGACGATCACCGCGTTGTAATAGGCGCGCCCGCTGCCCGGGGCAGCCTTGCCTTGCTTGTCTACCGTCGCGTTGATGACCGACTGCGCAATCGCGCCGACAATACCTGCAATCACATCCACCCCCATGAGCTGCCAGCCGGTTGGGCGTGGCCTTCATCAGGGTAAGCGCAGCGCCGCCGCAAAACGGGTCACGCGATGGGCAAGGTAGGTAGGCTATCCCCGTTTGCGCCGCCTACGCCTTCACGCCGCCCAGCTTGCAGATGTGTTTCCATTCCGCATCCGTCACCGGCTGCACGGATAGCCGCGAGTTGTTGATCAGCACCATGTCTTTCAGCGCTGGATCATGCTTGGCGTCCGCCAGCGCCACCGGCGTCTTCAGCGGCTCAAGCGCGCGGATATCGGGCGAGACCCACGGCCCGTTCTCCGCGGTGGGGTCGGGGTAAGCCGTCTTCACAACCTCGCCGATACCTACCACCGCCTTGCCGGCGTTCGAGTGGTAATAGAACACGCGCTCACCCGGCTTCATCGCCATCAGGTGCAGCTTGGCGCCGTGGTTGCGCACGCCGGTCCAGGCGGTGCCCTTCTTCCCGGCCTTCACGAGGTCGTCCCACGAGAAGACGTCGGGTTCGGATTTCACCAGCCAATAGGCCATCGCGCGTCTCCTGCGTTCTCCGATGTTCTACGAACCAAAGCCGCGCGGCATCAAGGCCGGTCGGCGGAAAGGCGCTCCGACGACAGGAGGCGTATTGCGGTCTCGGGACATGCCGCAACACACAGGCCGCAGCCAAGGCAGGCATCTGCCCCCGGCGTCGTCGCTGTCTTCAGGCCGTGCACCCAGACTTTCAGCTTCGATACGACCGGCAGCGGCCTGAATACCTCTGGCCTGATCCGCGATACCTCGAACACATCAACCGGGCAGGCGGTCACGCAGGTTGTCTTGGCCTCGCACTTCGCGGGATCGACGACGGGCCTCAACTGGCCAGCAGGCTTGTTGCAGCCGTAGGGAGGCGCCTCGGCCATGTGTCACGTCTCCCCCAGGCGTTGTTAGGTCGGATGCTCGACGTCCGATCCATCCAGCCGCCGTGCTTTTCTGAGCTGCGGGAACATCCACGCCCACGCGCCGGCGACCGCAATGGCGCCCGCACCCCCGATGACAACGGCAGGCACAGCGCCGACTGCGCCCGCACCGATCACATGCGCCATGGTGCCTGCACGGAATTCGCCAAGCTCGTTCGAAGCAGACACGAACACCGAGTTCACCGCATTCACCCGTCCGCGAACTTCGTCCGGCGTCCACAGCTGCAACAGCGTCTCGCGCACGACGACGCTTACCATGTCGGCGGCCCCGAGCAGGATCAGTGCAAGGATCGAGAGCCATGCCACGGTGGAGAGGCCGAACACGACGGTGAACAGGCCGAAGAACGCCACGCAGGCAAACATGATGTGTCCGGCATGGTCGCGGATCGGGAAGGTCGCAAGAATGCCCGCCACGGCGATCGCGCCGATGCCCGGGGCCGCGCGCAGCCAGCCCAGACCCTCCGGCCCCAGCTTCAGGATTTCCTCGGCATAGATCGGCAGCAGGGCGATGACGCCGCCCATCAGCACCGCGAACAGGTCGAGCGAGATCGCGCCCAGTATGACCTTCTGCTTCCAGATGAAGCGGAAGCCCTCCAGCATGTTGTGGAGGGTGGGGCGCTCCTTCGGCGGCGCCTTGGGCGGCTTGGGGATCAGGAACACCAGCACGGCGCCGAAGGCCATGAAGGCGAAGGCTGTCGTGTACGCGATCTCCGGACCGTGCCCGGTCAGGAACCCGCCGAGTTCCGCATGACCGATGCCGGCCAGCCAGCGCGCGAAGGCAGGCTCGCCCAGACCGAGCAGCAGCCCGCCCGCCGCCGGACCTACAATCGTCGCGGCCTGCCAGGCTGACGAGTTCCATGTGACCGCGTTCGCGAAGTCCTTGTTGGGAACCAGCGACACGACCAGCGAGGACGAGGCCGGGCCGAGGAAAGCCCGCGCCACGCCGAACACCACCAGCACGCTCAACATCAACACGGGCGTGATCGCGGCGCTCAGCGTCAGCAGCATCATCGCCCCGGCGCAGGCCGCTGCCAGCAGGATCGACAAACCCATGATCATCCTGCGGCCGAACTGATCCGCCGCCGTTCCGGTGACGAGAACGAGCAACGCCAGTGGCAGAAACTGGACCAGCCCGACCATCCCCGTGAACAGGGCCGACTTGGTCAGCGCGTAGATGTGCCAGATGACCGCCACCGACAGGATCTGCGCCCCGAAGGTCGTGAACAGCCGGGCGAGGAAATACAGCACGAAGGGACCGTGCCGGAAGGCGGCGAACCTTCCGCCTCCGGAATGTCCCGGAGCGGCGTCTGCGCTGGCATTTGTCATGCGGATCGGGGAGGGCAGGGTTGGCGCGTCATGCAGGTCGGGCCAGTCATGGCGCTGCACCGGGCAGTCTGGCAAGTGGCGGGTCAAAACTTCGGGAAATACGGTGGGTGTACGGACCGTCCCGGCTTTCGAGCCCGATCTGCAGGCATCTCACGGCCTGATTCAACACGATTGAGCCGGCACGGCCTGCCGCGGGCTGCCTAAAACATCGGCGGCACACTCCGTTCCGTCAGCGGAGGCCATTATTGGCAGCGGCCCCTTGCGTTAGCGATTTTGAAACGCGACAGAGGGTATGGGGAGCGATTGAATCTGCGCGTAGTGAGTCGCGCGATCGGAGCCCCGCGCCCATGTTCGGCAAACTCTTCAGCCTGATGTCCACAGACATGGCTATCGACCTGGGTACAGCAAACACCCTGGTCTATGTGAAGGGACACGGCGTTCAGCTCGATGAACCTTCGGTCGTTGCCTATGTGAACCAGAACGGCCGCAAGGTCGTTCACGCGGTCGGCAAGGAAGCCAAGATGATGCTTGGCAAGACGCCGATCTACATGGAAGCCGTCCGCCCGATGCGCGATGGCGTCATCGCCGACTTCGAAGTCGCCGAGGAAATGATCAAGCGCTTCATCCAGAAGGTGCAGGTCCGCCGTTCCTTCATCGCGCCGATCATCATCATCTGCGTGCCTGCGGGCGCAACGCCCGTCGAACGACGGGCGATCCATCAGTCCGCCCAGATGGCCGGCGCCCGCCAGGTCCACCTGATCTACGAACCCATGGCCGCCGCCATCGGCGCCGGCCTGCCGATTGATGAGCCGTCGGGTTCCATGGTCGTCGATATCGGCGGCGGAACGACCGAGGTGGCCGTGCTGTCGCTCGGCGGCCTGGTCTATTCGCGCTCTGTCCGCGTCGGCGGCGACAAGATGGACGACGCCATCGTCAACTATCTCCGCCGCGAAGAGAACCTGCTGATCGGCGAGGCTTCGGCCGAGCGGATCAAGAAGGAAATCGGCACGGCCAAAGCCCCCGAGAACGGCAAGGGGATGTCCCTCGACATCCGCGGCCGCGACCTGATGAACGGCGTTCCCAAGGAAATCGAGATCACCGAAGCGATGGTCGCCAAGGCCCTCACCGAGCCGGTCACCCAGATTGTCGACTCGGTGAAGACCGCCCTTGAAGCCATGCCGCCGGAACTCGCCGCCGACATCGTCGACAAGGGCATCGTCCTCACTGGCGGCGGCGCACTGCTTCGCAACCTTGACGTGGTCCTTCGCGAGCGTACGGGATTGCCCGTGACGGTTGCGGAAGATCCGCTGAAATGTGTTGTTCTCGGGTCGGGCAAAGTCCTCGAGAATCTGGAAAAGATGAAGGGCGTGCTGGCGCCGGAGGTCTAGACCTTCGGTTGAAGCGCAGGACGGAGATGTCCGCGAGGAGCCACTATGGCCTGGTATGGTCACAGACGATCAGGTGAGCCGCGCCCTGGTGCGCGTGCGGTGATCGTCGGCCTTGGCCTGTCCCTGGTCGGCGCGCTCGCCATCCAGACCTCCACGGCCGTTCGCTCGGGCATCGATGCTTCACGCCGCTCGATGGATGGAACCACCGCCAATCTGGCAACCTTCGCTTCGGGCATGTCCGGCTGGTCGTTCTTTGGCCTCGGCGGTAATGAGGAAGACAAGACCCGCATCGCCGAACTCGAAGGTCAGGTTCGCGACCTCGTCCGCTGGAAAGACCTTGCCGAGTCCATGGCCCTCCGCATGGAGCGCTACGAAAAGCTGCTTGATCTCGTCGGCGAAACGCAGGGCCAGTCTGTCACCGCTCGCGTCGTCGCCGAAGAAGCCGGCCCTTTCGCCGCCAGCCGCATCGCCAATGCCGGCGCCGCCAACGGCGTGCGCGAGGGCTTTGCCGCGGTAAACGAAAATGGCCTTGTCGGCCGCGTCGTCCGCGTGGGCGAATACACCTCCCGCATCCTGATGCTCACCGACTTTGCCAGCCGCATCCCCGTCATGGGCACCCGCTCTGGCGACCGCGCCCTGCTGGTAGGCGACAACGGCACGGGCGCCCGCCTGATCGAACCCGAAACGCCCGACAAGATCGTCGAAGGCGAAGTCTGGGTTACGTCAGGTGACGATGGAAAAATGCCGCTCGGCGTGCGTGTCGGCGTTGCCCGCAAGGTGGGCGATGAGTGGCGGCTCGATCTCGCAATTGATGCTGGCCGTATCGACTTCGTGCGTCTTGTCCCGCCGCCGGATTTTGCAGCGCCGGAAATCGCACCGCGTCTCGGCAATGGCCTGCCGCAGGAAAACACCGAACCGACGCTCCGCAGCGTCGGCGTTCAGCTCGCGCCCGTGCCGACCACGACGCCGGCTGCCGCGCCAGCAGCAGCGCCGCGCCCCGCCACGCCTCGGCCTGCTGCACCCGCGGCGCCCGCGCCTGCACAGACCCCGGCTGCGCCTGCCGGGCAGGGAGGCGGTCAGTGACGGTCGCCTGGCGGCTCTGGGTCTTGTTGCTCACGGCGCTTGCAGCGCTTGTGACGGTTTACGGCATGCGCGCCGGATCAGCCGATGCCTGGTGGCCCATCGCCGGGCTCTGGCTTGCGGCGACGCTGGCCGCCTTTGGCCTCTCGATCTGGGTTGCCGGCTGCCTGATCATGTTGGGCCTTGTCATGGATTACATGGGCGAGGCGCCCATCGGCGCCTGGCCGCTGGCGCTCCTGTGCGCCTACGGCGTCGCGCTGATCGCGTGGGATCGCCAGCCGCCCATCAAGGTCATCGGCGCGGAGATCATTTCGCTGCTCGGCGGTTTCATCGCCGTGAGCATCGCGCTGGGCATCGCGGGCAGCGTTGCCGGCCATCCGGGATTTGCGCGGAACGCCCTCACGGGTGATTTCATAATGACTGCGCTGCTGTATGTTCCAGTCCGTTTCCTGATCCTCCCCGGCAGCATCAGGGTGGCAAGACGATGAACCGCGACTGGAAAAACCTGTTTCCCTCCCGCCGGATGATCTTTCTCGGCGCTGGCGGCGTCGTGCTGCTCGGCCTGACCGCGCGGCTCGCCGAACTGCAGCTGTTCCGCCAGGCGGAGTTTGAGACCAAAGCGCGCGAAGTCCGCATCAAGCTTGAACCGGCGCCGCCGCATCGCGGCACCATCTACGATCGCAGCGGCCGCGAACTTGCCAGCTCCAAGCGCAATTTCTACGTCACGCTCCGCCCCGAAGTTGCGAGCCAGGATCGTGACCTGCAAAAACGGCGGCAGGAAATCGGCGAAGTGATCGAGCGGGTCGGCCGCCTGCTGCGCCTGAGCGAAGCCAAGAAGCGCACGTTGCTGCAGGACGCCACGACCCCGCCGGGTCACCGCGACATCCTGATCGCGGACGACCTGACGTGGGAAGAGTTTGCGCAGGTCAACGTCATGGCGCCTGAGCTTGCTGGCATCAGCGCCGAAGTGGGCGAGCTGCGCTCCTATCCGCTGCAGGCCGCGTTCTACCACACCATTGGTTACGTCCAGAAAGCCAACGAAGCCGACATCCAGCGCATGGTCGAGCATGAGCTGACGGTCGCTGGCGAAGCGCCGGACTCGCCCGAAGGCAAAGCGCGCGCAACCGCCGTTCGCCGTCTCTACAAGCACCCCGCCATGCGCGTTGGAAAGCAGGGCATCGAAGCTTATGGCGAGCTCGCGCTCAAAGGTGATCCCGGCAAGGTGCGCCTGCTGCAGAACGCTACTGGCCGCGTGATCGACCGCCTGCCGAGCGAAGATCTCGCCGGCAAGCCTGGCGCAGATGTGGTCCTCTCTGTTGACGCCGACTTGCAGAACTTCGCGATCCAGCGGTTTGGCTCGGAAGCGGGCAGCGCGGTGATGATCGATGTCGCGACAGGCGAGGTCATGTGCATGGTCTCGACGCCCGCGCCGGACCCGAACCTGTTCGTCAGCGGCATTGCGTCGGCGCCGTATAAGGCGCTGCGCGAGGACGAACGCAATCCGCTGTACCACAAGGCCTATGACGGCGTTTACAACCCCGGTTCCACTTTCAAGATTGTCGTGGCGGCGGCTGCACTGGAAACCGGCGCGATGGACCCGGAAGACACGGTGCCGTGCTCGGGCAAGGCTTGGTACTACAACCGCTTCTACAACTGCTGGAAGCCTGAAGGCCACGGCACGATGAACCTTCGCACGGGCCTGAAAAACTCGTGCGATTGCTATTTCTATCGCGCCGCAGAGCGCACTGGTATTGAGGAGATCGCGAAGGTCGCCAAGCGCTTCGGCCTCGGCCATCGGTACGAACTTGGCATCACGGGCGGCAAGGCTGGAGTTGTGCCGAACAATGAGTGGAAGCTCAACCATCCGCGCATCAAGGAACGCTGGTATCCCGGCGACACGATCAGCGCGGGAATTGGCCAGGGATACGTCACAGCTACCCCGTTCGAGATGGCGGTCATGATTGCGCGAGCAGCAGGCGGAGCAGGAATGCCCGATCCCCACCTCATCGTGAATGGCCTCCGCGTGCCGGATCCGACCATCACGCCGATGGGCGAGTTTAAGCCGGGTGTGCTTGAACTGGTGCGCGACGGGATGCTGGCCGTGACCGAGGGCGGCGGTACTGCGGCGGCTTCAGGATCGCTTGATCCTGAGAACAAATTGCCCGCGCCCTATACGGGTGCGCGGATGGCCGGCAAGTCGGGCTCTGCGCAGGTGATCGGGTTGGACAAGTATCGCGACTCTCGCGGCCGAGCCATCTCAAACGACAAACTGCCTTGGCACCTGCGCGACAATGCTCTCTTTGTAGCCTACGCGCCAATCGACAAGCCGCGCTACGCCGTGGCCGTCATTGTGGAGCACGGGGTTTCCGGGTCGCGCGTGGGCGCGCCAATCGCTCGCGACCTGCTGGCTCATGCCCTCAGGACTGATCCCGGCGCCCGCAAGGCCTTCGTTCCGAAGACGCGCGACATTGCGTCGGCGGATGGAGCGGCGCAGCCCACATGATCCGGAAGGACACGCTCCTCTACAAGCTAACGCAGCTGCACTGGTTCCTGCTGCTGACGATCATCGCGCTGGCCACCTTCGGTTCGCTGGTCCTGTTCTCGGCGGGCTCGAGCGCGCACGATCTTGAAACCGGGCTGCTCAAGATCGACGCCACCATGTCCATCGCCCACATGTGGCGCTTCATCCTCATGCTGGGCGTGATGCTTGCGGTGTCTCTGCTGCCGCTGCGCCTGTGGGCCTCGCTTGCCTATCCGGGTTACGCAATCGGCGTTGTGCTTCTTCTTCTGGTCGAAGTGGCCGGCAACATCGTGAACGGCTCACAGCGCTGGCTGACCATCGGCCCGCTCACGCTCCAGCCGTCGGAGCTGATGAAGATCGCCGTGCCGCTGGCGCTCGCGCGCTTCTACCATCAGATGTTCGCGGCAGGGCGCTCCGAACTCTGGATTCACATCGTCGCCTTCATCATGGTTGCGATCCCGGTCGCCTTCGTTCTGAAGCAGCCCGATCTTGGCACGTCGCTGATGATCCTCGGGACTGGGTGCGGCGTGATCTTCTTCGCAGGCATCAGCCTGCGCGTCGTTGCCGGCATCATGCTGCTGGTCGCGGTGATGGCGCCGGTGGTCTATTTCTTCGGCCTGCACGACTACCAGCGAGAACGGATCCACACGATGGTGGACCCGAACGCCGATCCGCTGGGCGCCGGCTACCAGTTGCTGCAAGGACAGATCGCCATCGGTTCGGGCGGACTCGCCGGCAAGGGCTTCATGGAAGGCGCCCAGAAGGAACTCGAATACATCCCCGAGCAGAACACCGACTTCATCTTCACCATCATCGCGGAAGAATTCGGCTTCGTCGGCGCGATGGTGATGCTCGCGGCCTGGGCCATCGCCATCGTGCAGGGGATGGTCATCGCGGGCACGTCGCGAAGTTCGTTCGGGTCTCTGGCTGCGTCCGGCTTTGTGACCACCCTGATGCTTTACGTCGGGATCAACATCGGAATGGTCATCGGGCTATTGCCAGTGGTGGGCATACCCTTGCCGCTGATCTCGTATGGCGGCACGGCTATTGTCACGGTCATGATAGGTTTTGGGCTATTAATGGCTGTACACCTCAACCGTGCGAACGATATGACCCTTCGCGGACTCCTCTGATTCCGGCCCCGGCCGGACTCGGGGCAGGGTCGGGCGCAAGCCAAGGGGCAGGGATCAGATGACCATCGCCGGACGGGTCGACCGCAAGAGTGAAACCTGGTCTTCGCGCCTCGGCTTCGTGCTGGCTGCCGTCGGCTCTTCGGTCGGCCTCGGCAATATCTGGCGCTTCACCTACACCACGGGCGAAAACGGCGGCGGCGCCTTTGTCATCGCCTACCTCGTGTGTATTGCCCTCATCGCATTCCCGCTGCTCGCTGCCGAATACGCAGTCGGCCGCCGCTCGGGACATTCGGCCGTCGAAAGCGTGCAGGCGCTCGCGCGCGCTTCGGGCAAGAGCGAGTTGTGGGGCGGCGTGGCCTGGCTCGGCATGCTCGCCGCGTTTTTCATCCTGACGTTCTACTGCGTCGTCTCGGCCTGGTTCATGGC
>NCEM01000061.1 GCA_002280725.1 Alphaproteobacteria bacterium 32-64-14 | reverse complement strand
GATGGGATCGACGCCGTCGCGGATGGCGAGACGGGCAAGTCTAGCCGCCTCCCGCGCCTGAAGCAGAGATACAAGAGGGTAGGGTCCGAGCCCCATGTCCCGGCGCCGCCCGTCTGGCATCGTTGCTCGGAGAACCCACGACCGGCTGATCCGGTTTGCGACCTGCAGACACAGACCGTTAACGCCGCCGACGGGATAGAGCCCCGGTTTCGTTTGTGTTTCGACCCATTTAGCGCTGCGAACGAGAGCGATCTTCGGCATCTCAATCGAACTCCTCCGACCCAACACAAAACCCAACAAAAAACGTGCCATGGGCTGAAATGACAGGGTATTGGATGAGATGGTGGAGGCCGCCTCCATCGAACCATTCGGCAAATCGCGACATGGTGTGAGATGTCTTGAAATGGGGTCCAAACAGACCTCGGCTCCACCATCCCCTTCCGGTCAATATCGGTTCATTTCCCAATTCTAAACCCGGACGGTATGAAATCGGCGGGTTGGCAACGACATGCCAGACCGGCGCCCGGCAGGGCGCGTGAAGGGCCGCCTGCGGAGAGACCATGAAGTCGGTAATCCTCGTTCTCGACGTCGTACTGAACCTGGTGGTCTGGGTTCTGATCATCCAGGCCATCATGTCCTGGCTGATTGCCTTCAACGTCATCAACCGCCGCAACCAGTTCGTCTGGCAGGTCTGGACCTTCCTGGGCGCGGTCACGGAACCGCTGCTGAAGCCGATCCGCCGCGTCATCCGGCCATTCAACGGTCTCGACCTGTCGGGCCTCGTGCTGATCCTGCTGATCTTCCTGATCCGCGATGTCATGTGGCGCTACATCTATCCCAACGTGATCTAGGCCAGTGACGGCGCGCTGCTGGCGGCTTGTCGCTGGCGGGGCCGAACTGCGCGTGCGGGCCCAGCCGGGCGCCTCGAAGGATGTGATCGAGAGGCAGGGCGAGGACGCCGCTGGCCAAGCGTTCCTGAAAGTCCGCGTCCGCGCCGCGCCCGAAAAGGGCCGCGCCAACGCCGCCATCGAGCAGGTGATCGCAAAGGCCCTCGGCCTCCCCAAATCCGCCGTTTCGGTGGAGAAGGGCGAGACCCAGCGCATCAAGACCGTGCGAATCTCCGCCGATCCGTCTATAGCAGCGGCGCTTGAGACCCTGACGGGAGGACCGCAATGACGGCGCAGCTGATCGACGGGAAGATCGTCTCCGAGAAAGTCCGCAATGGCGTCGCCGCCGCCGTCGCGAAACTGCCGGGCAAGCCATGCCTCGCCGTGGTGCTGGTGGGCGACGATCCGGCCAGCGCCATCTACGTGAAATCCAAGGGCGAGAAGACCGAAGCTGCCGGCATGCGCTCGATCACGAAGCGCTATCCCGCCACCGCCACACAGGCCGAGATCGAGGCCGAACTCACAGCCCTCAGCGCCGATCCCGAAGTCGATGGCATCCTGCTTCAGCTGCCCCTGCCCAAGGGCCTCGACGAAGCCAGCGCGCTCGCCTGCATCGACCCGCTGAAAGATGTCGACGGCCTCACCGAACTCTCCGCAGGCCGCCTCGTGCTCGGCAAGCCGGGCCTGCGCCCGTGCACGCCGACCGGCTGCGTGATCATGGCGAAGTACGCGCTCGGCAATGATCTCGCTGGAAAGAACGTCGTCGTCATCGGTCGCTCGATCCTCGTCGGCAAACCTGTCTCGCTCCTCTTCCTCGCGGAGAACTGCACCGTCACCATCGCGCACTCGAAAACAGCGGACCTGCCCGCGCTCTGCCGCACGGCGGATATTCTCGTGCCTGCCGTTGGCCGTCCTGAAATGGTGCGTGGCGACTGGGTGAAGCCCGGCGCCGTGGTGATCGACGTCGGCATCAACCGCTTAGCCGCGCCGGAGAAAGGCGAGGGCAAGACCCGCGTCGTCGGCGACGCGCACTTCGCCGAGTGCCGCGAAACCGCCGGCTGGATCACCCCCGTCCCCGGCGGCGTCGGCCTGATGACAGTCGCCTGCCTGCTCCGCAACACGGTCCTCGCCGCCTGCGCACGCCGCGGCTGGTCCGCGCCGAAAGACCTCGGCGCCTGACTTGCAAAGGTGGGAAATAATACTACTTTGTGGTCCAGCAGGGAGTTTGCGATGACCACGAAGATGTCCATCTCCGTAACCGGTGTTCATGCGAAACTGATTTCAAACGCCGTGAAGAGCGGTCAATATGCGTCCGCCAGCGAGGTCGTTCGCGAGGCCCTTCGGCAATGGCGCAGGGAAGAAGTGATTGACGATCTCATCGACGAAGGTATCGCCAGCGGATTCGGCAAGGCTGACCGTTCGGTCGAGACGGTGATCGCCGCAGCCAGAAAGCAGTCTCCGGCCAAGAAGAAGCGTGGAGCGTGAAGCTTCATTGGTCCGCGCGGGCCGATGCTGATCTCGTTGAGATCTGGCTGCAGTTATCCGTGCATAGCCTCATCGCTGCAGATGCCATGCTCCACAGATTGCAGGCGCGGTGCGAGGCTTTGAAGGAATTTCCAGACATGGGTCCGTTGCGCCGACGACGGCACAAGGATGTCCGTCAGCTGGTTGAAGGCAACTTCATGATACTCTACCGCGTGTCCGAAGAACGTGTCGAAATCCTGCGCGTGATCGATGGGCGGCGGGAACTCAGTGACTGGTAGCCTCTTCAACAATCTCTGGGCCGTGCAGGAAGGCCGCTGCGCCATCTGCGGCGAGCCGATGCCGCGCGGGCGTTTCGACGTGCCGCACGCAACCGTCTGGAAGAAGAAGCGCCCCAGCTTCGATCACATCCGCCCCCGCAACAAGGGCGGCGGCGATGAGTCAGATAACCTCCAACTCGCGCACGCCGGCTGCAACTGGCGCAAGGGCGATAGCTGGAAACCCTAGGCCACTGCCGCTGGCCGCAGCCTGCCCATGCCCCACCGCGCCACGCGCCAGCCGAGCAGGACGGTGAGAACGATCGCGTGCATCAGCGGGTCGCCGTAGATGATCTTCACCATCAGCAGGTTGTGCGCCACCGCCAGGATCGCCAGCGGATAGATCAGCCAGTGCAGCCTGTCCCACGTCTTGCGGCCGAGGCGGCGGATCATGCCGTTGGTCGAGGTGACAGCCAGCGGAATCATCAGCACCAGCGCCGCCATGCCGAGCATGATGTACGTGCGCAGCACCATGTCTTCCCACAGCAGGCCAAGATCCCAGCCGCGATCGAGCCAGAGATAAGCAATCATGTGCAGCGCCGCATAGAAGAACGCCGCAAGCCCGATGCGCCGCCGGATCAGCGTGATCGGCGCCCATCCCGTGATGTCGCGCACGGGCGACACCGCCAGTGTGACCAGCAGGATGCGGATCGCCGTGTCGCCGAGGAAGTGGTGCGTGTAGGCGACAAGGTCCGTGCCCATGGCGCGCGGGTTGATGCCGGTCAGCACCTGCGTCCACTGCCACGCCAGAAACGCGAACGGCGCCACCAGCGCAATCAGCGTCAGCGGCTTCATCCAGTGCTTGCCGAATGTACGAAGAGCGGTGTTGCCGGCCATGCTGCGAATGCCTGGCCTAGTGATACTTGATCAGGTCGATATCCTTGTAGAGATATCCAACCTGCGCCTCGTAGCCGTTGAACATCTCCGTCTTGCGCTGCGGGTTGAACCCGCCCACGCCCAGCACGCGCTCCTGCGCCTGGCTCCAGCGCGGATGCGAGCGGTTGGGGTTCACGTTGGAATAGAAGCCATACTCGCGCGGGTTCGCGACGTTCCACGCCGTCGGCGGCTGCATCGTGGTGAACCGGATCGTCGCGATCGATTTCGCGCCCTTGTAGCCATATTTCCACGGAACAACCGTGCGGATCGGCGCGCCGTTCTGCTGCTTCAATCCCTTCCCGTAGGCGCCAACCGCAAGGAAGGCGAGATCGTTCCTTGCCTCGTTGAGATGCAGCGCTTCGGAGTACGGCCAGTCGAGGCCGCCATAGGCGAGGCCCACCATCGCCTTGCGATCAAGATGCGTCAGGAACTGCGCATACTTCGCGCCGGTCTTCGGCTTCAGCTTGGCCAGCACCGGCCCAAGCGGCACGCCGATCCACGGCACCACCATCGACCAGCGCTCGACACAGCGATGACGATAGACGCGCTCTTCCAGTTGCGAATAATCGATCAGGTCGCGCAGGTCATACGTGCCGGGCGCATCCGTCTCGCCTTCAACCGTGATCTTCCAGTTCGAGACATCCATCTTCCCGGCGTTGCGGGCCGGATCGTCCTTGTTGAGGCCGAACTCGTAGAAGTTGCAGAACTCGTTGAAGTCCTGCTCGGCCGCCTGCGGATCTGCGACCGTGTAGGAGGATTTCTTTGCGGTCATCGCGGCGCCCGCCGCAATCTGCGCGGACGGCGTCTGCGCAAAGGCGGGCAGGCCGCCGATCATGGCGGCGGTCCCGGCGAAGCCTGCGGCCGCCAGCAATTCGCGGCGGCGGATATACATCTCATGCGGCGTCATCTCGGCCCGCAGGGCCTGATAGTCCGGGTGGCGGCGGAACTTCAGCTCCATCTCGCGCTCCTTCATGTTTTGCTCTCGCTCTCTACGCCCATACTAGCGCGACCGATCACCGATCGCGAAGTTCCATCACATCATTCGTTCGGCATTGAGGCGCGGTTACAGGCGAGTTGCACAATCGGCCCAACCTGCTCTTGACTCCCTATACTGTGCAAATCTATGTATAGTGTCATACAAGGTGCATAGACACCCACTAAAAAACGCCAAAAGCCCGATAAGCAAGGATTTCTGTCGATGCGTTTCCTCCCCCTTCTGCCGCTTGCCGCCCTGATCGCCGCACCCGCTTTCGCCCAGACCCCGCCGGCCAACGCCGACACGTACAAGGCGATGATCGAGCACGGCATCGTTCTCGTCCTGCCCGATCTCGAGATCGACGTGCATTTTGCCGCCGACGGCACATTCACGGCTCTGGGCGGCGCGGGTACAGGCACGTGGAAAATCACCGGCGATCAGCTCTGCACGACTGACAGCCAGACCAGGGTCGAAACCTGCCAGGCCTATCCGGCGGGCAAGAAGTCCGGCGACACGTTCGATCTCGTTACGCCGCAAGGCACAGTGCCCGTGCGCATCCTCTAAGCGCAGATGGCCGAGCGCCCGGATGACGCCAGCGCCAAGCTGGAGCAGGAACTCCGAAGGGGCGTGATCGTGCTCGCGGCCCTCTCGCAGCTGCGCTCGGCCCAGTACGGATACTCCCTCCGGCAGGCGTTGGCCGAGCGCGGCCTCGCCATCGAGGAAGGCACACTCTACCCGCTGCTGCGCCGCCTCGAAGCGCAGGGCGTGCTCGCGAGCGAGTGGCGGATCGCGGACGGTCCGCCCCGCCGCTACTATACGCTCAGCGCGCAAGGCGAGGAGCTGCTCGTCAGCCTCACCCAGAGCTGGCGCAATCTTGCAGGCATCGTCGACGGCTTGATCGGCGAGGACCAGGTAAAGAAAAGGAAGGCATCGCAATGACGGCGCGCGCCGGTTCACACGATCAACTGATCGAAGCCTATGTCCTCGACATCACGCGCCGCCTGCCGCGGCGCATGCGCAACGACGTGGCGTTCGAGCTGCGCGCACTTCTGAGCGAAGGTCTGCGTGATCGCGCCGCTGACGCCGGCCGTCTGCCGGACGAAGCGATGGCGCTCGATCTCGTGCGCGAATTCGGCCAGCCCGACGATGTCGCCGCGCGCTATCATCCGCCCGGCGAACCGGTCATTCCCGCCGCCTACACCAGCGGTTTTGCCTGGGCGACCGCTATCGGCATGGCGCTGCAATGGGGTGTCTCCCTTCCGCTGACCTTGTCGGGCGACCTGGCGCCTGGCGTGCCCGAAGACGGGCGATTCACCGCGTGGTGGGTGTCCTACGGCCTTGGCGCGTTCTGGTGGCCCGGTTTCCTCGTCACCATGATGCTCATCGCCGGCGGGGTGAGGCGCATATGGCCGCCCAAGGTGTCCGAGTGGACACCACGCACGAAGATCGATCGCGATCACATCAACAGGCCGGCCATGATGCTAGGCCTCGGCCTTGCGCTCTGCGGCGTCGCCACGTGGGTCTGCATTGCGTGGATCGTCACAACGTTCGAGTCGCCGTTCAGCCGCGCCCTCGCGCTTGATCCCGGCTTCATGGCGGCGCGCGCGCCCGCCGTGCTCCTGTTCTGGGCGTCCGGCATCGCGCTATTGGTGGTGCTGATCGTGGAAGGCCGCTGGCGGTCGCTGACGCGCAAGATCGACCTTACAAGCAAGGTGGCCGCCTGCGTGCTGTTCCTGTGGTTCGTGATGGGCGGGCGCATCTTCGTGACCGACGCGGCTGACGAGATGACCAAGGTCTTCCTGGTGCTGTTCATCGTGATGATCGCGTGCGAGATCAGCTTTAGCGTCTGGCGCCAGCGCGCGCGTATCCGCCAGCCCCAGCCCCAAACCGGGCCCACTCAAACCCAGCCCCAGCGCGGTTAGCGTCCGGGTTACCTGCGGGCGTGCTAGCCTCGGCTGGTCCTGATTCGGGAGAAGCCCATGCGCGCGATCCTTGCCGCCACCTTGTTGCTGGCCGCCGCCTGCACAACGCCGCCGCCCGCTGGAGGTCCGCCTCAGCCCAAGTCACCTGCCCAGGCGCTTGCCCAGATCGCATGCCCACATCGCATCGCGGAAGCGTATGCCTGGGTGAACCACATGCCTGGCCCCGGCCGCTCGGCGCGCGAAGTCCATGTCGATGTCCGGCTGGTCGAGGCGACGGACACCGCCGTCATCCTCAAGTCCGTCGCGACGACGGGCGACACGCTGGTGCTGGAAATCCGCACGGCCCCTACGGCGCCGATCGCCGGCCGCGTCGCCTACCGCGAGCCGGTTCCCAATCCGATGTACAAGCGCGTCAGCTTTTTTTGCCGGGGCGGGGAAATCCACTCGCTCGACACGATCGAGAAGGTTTACTGACGAGGCGTGCTCATCGAAGCCGCGCTGATGCGCGCATTTGCCCTTGGCGGCCCGCTCCTGTAGACCCGGCGCCGCAAAGGGAGCGAGCATGCGTCTGGCCTTTTTCGGTGATGTCGTCGGCCGCGCCGGCCGTGCGGCCGTCTCCGAACACCTTCCCCGCGTGCGCTCGCAGCTCAAGCTCGATTTCGTCGTGGTGAATGGCGAGAACGCGGCAGGCGGCTTCGGCATCACCTCAGCCACCGCGAACGAACTGTTCGATGCTGGCGCAGACTGCGTCACCCTCGGCAACCATTCGTGGGACCAGGCCGAAGCGCTGACCTTCATCGACCGCGAAACACGCCTCCTGCGCCCCTTCAACTATCCGCAGACGCTGAACATCCCCGGCCGCGGCGCGCAGCTGTTCACCACGCCTGCCGGCCAGCGCGTCTTCGTGATCCAGATCCACGGCAGCGCCTTCATGGAATCGCTCGACGATCCCATCCAGGGCGTCCAGCGCGCGCTCGACGAGGCCCCGCTGCGCCAAGTGGCCGACGCCGTGATCGTCGAGATGCACGCCGAGGCGACCGCCGAGAAATACATCATGGGCCATTTCTGCGACGGCCGCGCCACCATGGTCGTCGGCGCTCACACCCACGTTCCCACGGCGGATGCGCAGATCCTCCCCGGCGGCACCGCCTACATGACCGACGCCGGCATGTGCGGCGATTATGACAGCGTCATCGGCATGAAGAAGGGGCCTCTTGTTCAGAGAGCATCCACCCGCTTGCCGGTCGAGCGCAAATCCCCCGCCGAAGGCCCGGCCACCATGTGCGGCGTCTTCGTCGAATGCGACGACAACACCGGCCTCGCCACCCGCATCGAACCCATCCGCGTCGGCGGCCGCCTGATGCAGACCATTCCGGCGGCCCGCTAGGTCCGGCGCTTGAGCGCCACCAGATCCCACTCCGCCTCGACAAACGCCGCCCGCGTTTCCGGCCGTACCGGATAACCGCCGGCTTCCTGCTCGCTGTCGATCAGCTTGCCCGTGCCCTTGCGCACGTCCGCCACGATCCGCGCATCGATCGCATCCCGCTTCCATGGCCTCGCGCCACACATGTCCAACACGCTCTCCATGTGCGCGCGCAACTCCGCCGTGCGGTCGACATAGGCATGCGCCTTCAGCGTCAGCAGCGGCGTGAAATCGCCAAAGCGTCCCATCGTTTCCATCGGCGAGCCATCTGCCTTCAGCGCCAGATTGCCATGGATGTCGAGCGTGAGCGGGCCTTCGCCGCCCATCATGAACGCCGCCGCTTTCTTGTCCGTCGACGGTCCGGCGAGGAAGACGTTGCCGCTCACCTCGATTTCGCCTGCAACAAAATCATGCGCGCCCCAGTCGGCGCGGTGCGCATTGTAGTGCGCAAAGCGCTTGCTCGGATTGTAGATCACATTCCCCGTCATCGCGCCCTGCGCGCCGCCCTTGAACAGCACGTTGCGCTCGCGGTTGTGCGCATACAGCGAGTCCGCGATCAGCACGCCGGTGACGTTGTCGTGGATCAGCGTGCCCTTGGAATGCTCGCCCTTCGAATGCGTCGAATTGGACAGCCCCTCCGCCACGATGTTCCGCAGGAAGCGGATGTTGTGCGAGGTATAGGCCCGCCACTCCGTAACGTCGGTCGCTTTCTCATCCGCCCCGAAGCGCTTGCCCGAAGCCGAGAGGCCCTCATCCGTCGCCCACGTGATCGAGCAATTGCTGACTTCGACATCCGCCGCGCCATAGGCATAGATGCCATCGCATTCCCAACCCGATGTCTTTGCCTGTCCCGCCTCGCCCGGCCGCACGGCGAGATGCTGGATCACCACATTGCGCGCGCCCTGGCCGATCTCGATGCCGCCCTTGATCAGCGTCACGAGGGAAGGGGCCGTCTGCCCCGCAATGGTGAGATCGCCATTGCTGATCTTCACGGGCTTCATGCCAAGGTCGATCACGCCGCCAACCTCGAACACCACGATGCGCGGCCCCTTGGCCTTCACCGCTTCCAACAGCGATCCCGGCCCCTCCGCCGCCAGCGTCGTCACGCGGATGACGCGCCCGCCGCGCCCGCCCGTGAACGCGCCAACCTCGGGCGCCGCCTGCGCCGGCAGCGCAATCGCCCCGGCAAGCGCTGCCGACGCGAGCAGGAAGGCGCGCCGCTGGATCATCACGTCCCCCGCGCCTTCGCGCCATTGTCCAGCACGGACACATCCTTCGGCCGCATCGTCGCGAGGTCCCACTGCGCCGGATCAAACGCGCGCTTCGTCATCGCGTGCTTCGGATAGCCGCCGGTCTCGTCTTCATTGTCGATGATCTCGCCGCGCCCCTCCGCCACATCCGCCAGCACGCGCACATCATCGCCATCCCGATCCCACGGCCGCGCCCCCGCATGCGTCAGCACATGCGTCTCGACCTGGATCGCGGGCAGGGCGACCAGCCCCGCCGGCCAGTCGATCGGCCTGTCATGCCGGATGATCTTCGCGCCCGTCTGCCCGTATGAGCCAAGCTCCGGCAAAGGCTGGCCCCAGCGATCCACCATCAGGTTGTCGCGCCCATGATAATCAAGGTCGCCCTGTCCGCCGATCATCAGGAAGGGCATGCCCGCCGCCGTATCCTGCCCGCCGCGCAGCACATTGCCGACGACGGTCATCTGCCCGTTCACCGGCTTCGCCGCGCCCCACTCATTGGCCATCAGGTTGTAGTGCAGCGCGCGCTGCCCCGGATTGTAGATGATGTTGTTCACGATCGTGCCGTGCACGCCGCCCTTGAACAGCGGGTTCCGCTCGTAGTTGTGCGCGTACACATTGCCGATGATGAGAATGTCGCTCGCATTGTCGTGGATCAGCGATCCCTTCGAATGCTCGCCCTTGGGGTGCGAGGAATGCGCAAGGCTCTCGGCGATGATGTTGTTGGAATACGTGATCTTGTGGCTCGTGCCCGCCTGCCAGTCGGCCTGCGTCACGCCCGTGAAGCGCGGGCCCGAGGCGGAGAGATTTTCATCCGTCCCCCATGTCAGCGAACAATGGTCCACCACCACATTGTAGGCGGCGACAGCCGATATCGAATCGAAGTCCGGCCCTTGGCGCCACGTGCCGCCCGCCGAACCCGCGCGAATGCGGATGTGCTGCACGATCACATCGTGCCCCGCGATATCGAGGCCGCCCTTGATCAGCGTGATGCCGGGCGAGGGCGCCGTCTGTCCCGCGATGGTGAGATACGGCTCCTCGATCTTCAGCGTCTTCGCGCCAAGGTCGATCACGCCGCCCACTTCGAACACCACGATGCGCGGCCCCTTGGTCTCGATGGCGGCGCGGAAGGATCCGGGCCCCTCGGCGTTGAGGTTGGTCACGCGGATGATCTGCCCGCCTTGTCCGCCCTTGGTGTCCGCCGCCCATCCCATCGGGGCCGGGAACCAGGAACCGATCGGATCAGCCGCGGCAAGGCTGGGTGTTGCGCCCGCCGGCGCGCCAACCTGGCTGAATGCGCTTGGTCCCATGCACGCTGACAGCGCCAGTCCTGTAACTAGCGAGACCAGTATGAGGCGGCGTTTCGTCATCTCTCACCTCGATTTTTCACCCTGCGCCGCATGCGGCGAGAACAACAATTGACACCGGTTTCCCACGAGCGCAACTGTGGTGCTGGAAACGCGAAAAGTATGGCCCCGGACCGGAAGCTGGCGGGGCGCTGGAAAGATACAGCATGGACACCGCAAGGCTCGCAACAACGGAGGGAATCGCCGCCACCCTCGTGGCTGCGCGCCAGGCCCGCCGCCCCCTTGATGGCTTCCCGGGCGTCATGCCCACCACGATGGCCGAGGCCTACCGGATCCAGGATGCTGGGCTGTCGATCTGGCCGGATGAGATCGCCGGCTGGAAGATCGGCCTCGTCGGCCAACACCTGCGCCAGACGCTGAAGGCCGAACGGCTTTCCGGCCCCATCTTCCGCAAGGATGTGCGCACGGCAACGTCCAGCGCTGTGCTCGCCTTCCCGGTCTTCGTCGGCGGGTTCGCCGCTGTCGAAGGCGAGTTTGTTTTCCGCATGGGCGAGGATGCGCCCGCCGGAAAAACGGACTGGACGAATGACGAAGCCGCGGCCCTCGTCGCCGCGCTGCACATCGGCGTCGAAACCGCCGGTAGCCCGATGCGCATGATCAACGATCTCGGGCCAACGGTGGTTGGCTCCGACTTCGGCAACAATTTCGGCGTCATCGTCGGGCCGGAGATCGCAGACTGGCGCGCCCGCATGGAGGGAGTCGCTGTCACCACCGCCATCGAAGGGCAGGTCGTCGGCACGGGCGGCGCCAACTCCATCCCCGGCGGTCCGCTGGCGGGTCTCCGCTTCCTGCTGACCCACCTCGCCGAACGCGGCCGTCCGCTGCGCAAGGGCCAGCTGGTCTCCTCCGGCGCCATCACCGGCGTCCACGACATCCTCGCCGGCCAGTCCGCCGTCATCACCTTTGAAGGCTGCGGCGCCATCGCCTGCAAGGCCGTCGCGGCGTAGCCGCGTCACACACTGCAAAGCACCGGCGCCTCTTTCCTCCCTCAGTCGCCACGCGACTGGGGGAGGCGGCCAGCCGCATCTTCGCGGCTGGACAAGGGGGTCTCTCGACTGCGCGCTAACACTCCGCCCACCGCGCCGCATCCTTCGACAGGCTCAGGATGAGGCGCTCAAGCACCGCCGGTAGATAGGCCTCATCCTGAGCCTGTCGAAGGACGAGGCCGTGCTCCCTGCCGTTCAATCCGCGCCCCAGATTCGGCCGAATGAAATGTGGCGCCCGAAAATCTTCACCAGCACTTTCAAACGCCTACACAAAAACACCTGTCGGAAACGCGCAATCAATCCGGCCCCCTCCAACCTGCGCGCATACTGCACGTGTCCTGGCATGAGGGAGGTCTTGGGAGACGTCCGAAACTCCAGATCGCCAGGACGACAGCCGGCGTGGCGTCGAAGTGGC
>NCEM01000012.1 GCA_002280725.1 Alphaproteobacteria bacterium 32-64-14 | reverse complement strand
CGATTCAAAAGGGCTGCGTCCTACAAATTGCGTGGCTAGAACATTGAGTTTGCAGGAGCGGTCGGAAAGTTTTCCTACGGATTGGGGAAGGCTGTTTCCCTGCATTTCGCATCAGGGAGCACGGCCTCATGGTTCGACAGGCTCACCATGACGTCTTCAAGTTGGGTGTCATTCCGGACGCGCGAAGCGCGAGCCGGAAGCCAGGGGCTGCGAGAGTGGTGGGTGTCGCTCCTGGGTTCCAGCACTACGCCGCTTTGCCGCTTCGGCTGGAATGACACCGTGGGTGTTGCCGGGTTGCGCTTAGCGTCGGTTGTTCGCCGTGCATCAGGGCCGGGGTTAACCAAGCGGGTTCCGAGGGGGCGAAAAAGGGGGCCCAAACCGTGCTCTGGCAGGGCCTTCCAACGTTGCAGTTTCCGCATTCCAGCGCTTGCATGGACAGGGTGGCCCGGCCTGTGTAAGACACCCGCCTTTCCCGCCCGGCGTTTGCCGCAGGCGGGGTCCACCTTTTGCCTGATCAGGGTTCCCGTGATGAACGTCACCGAGACGAAATCGGAAGGTCTTTCGCGGGAGTTCCGCGTATCCGTTCCCAAGGGCGAACTGGCGGCGAAATTCGCCGACAAGATCAACGAGATCCAGCCCAAGATGAACCTCAAGGGCTTCCGGCCCGGCAAGGTGCCGACCGCGCACATCAAGAAGCTGTACGGCAAGTCGATCATGGCCGACATCGTCAACGACGTCGTGCAGGAGACCTCGGACAAGGCGCTCGCCGATAAGGCGCTGCGCCCGGCCTCGCGCCCGTCGATCAAGCTCGATGGAGACCAGGACAAGCTGATCAGCGGCGAGGCTGACCTCGATTATTCGATGGCGCTCGAGATTATGCCTGAGTTCGAACCGGCTGACGTTTCCGAAATCTCGATCGAGCGCATGGTTGTCTCGCCGACCGAAGACGAAATCCAGACGGCGCTGACCGGCATCGCGGACAACAACAAGTCGTACGACAAGAAGGACGGCAAAGCCGAGACGGGGGACGCGGTCGTGATCGACTTCGTCGGCTCGATCGATGGCGAGAAGTTCGATGGCGGCGCGGCCGAGGGCCAGACGCTGGTAATCGGCTCGAACCGCTTCATCCCGGGCTTTGAAGAGCAGCTGATCGGCGCATCCGCCGGCGACGACATCAACGTCAACGTGTCGTTCCCGGAGACCTATCAGGTTCCCACGCTCGCCGGCAAAGCCGCGCTGTTTGAAGTGAAGGTCCACGAGGTCAAGGCGCCGAAGGATGCCGAGATCAATGACGAGTTCGCCAAGACGCTTGGCCTCGACAGCCTCGAGGCGCTGCGCGATGCGGTGACCAAGCAGCTTTCGGGCGAGCTGGAGTTCGCCACGCGCCAGCAGGTGAAGCGCGTGCTGCTCGATGCGCTGGACGAGCGTCATGCGTTCGACCTGCCGCCGCTGATGGTGGAAGCCGAGTTCAACCAGATCTGGAGCCAGTTCGACGCCGAGAAGAAGGCGGGCCGCCTGTCTGAGGAAGACAAGGCCAAGTCGGATGACGAGCTGAAGGCCGAGTACCGCAAGATCGCCGAGCGCCGCGTGCGCCTCGGTCTCGTGCTGGCCGAGGTCGGCCGCCGCGCCGATGTGCAGATCACCAACGAAGAAATCGTCCGCGCCCTGCGCCAGGAAGCCTCGCGCTATCCGGGCCAGGAAAAGCAGGTGATCGAGTTCTACACCAAGAACCAGGGCGCCATGGCCCAGCTGCGCGCCCCGATCTACGAGGAGAAGGTGGTCGACTACATCCTCACCAAGGCCACGGTGACGGACAAGCCGGTGACCCGCGAAGAGCTGATGAAGACGATCGGCGACGACGAATAGACGCTCGCCAGTCGGCCCGCTAACCAATTTACCCAAGCCCTGTCATTCCGGACGCGCCGTCAGGCGCGAGCCGGAACCCAGGAGCGCATGTCCCGTGGTCCTGGCCGCTGGTTTCCCGCTCTTCGCGGCTGCGCCGCTTCGGCGGGAATGACACCTGAATGGGCTTTGCCCACAGGGGTTACAGGCCTCCATAGCCACACCCCTTGCGCTTCAGGGCCTGCGTTCGGATATTGTTAGCTCCACCCGTGATCTGAGTCCCATGCCCCCAGGCTGGCGGGGCCGGCTGCAAAAGAGTTCGATATGTCCAACGACAACCAGTTCCCGAATGGGCAGTTCCCGACCGGGATCAACTTCTTCCCGACGGTCATCGAACAGAGCGCCCGCGGGGACCGCCCGTACGACATCTATTCCCGCCTGCTGCGGGACCGGATCATCTTCGTTACGGGCCCGATCGAGGACAATCTGGCGACGGCCGTTACGGCCCAACTGCTCTTCCTGGAGTCCGAAAACCCCAAGAAAGAGATCGCCATGTACATCAACAGCCCGGGTGGACACGTCCATTCCGGCCTCGCGATCTACGACACGATGCAATACATCCGCAGCCCCGTTTCGACCGCCTGCCTCGGCATGGCGGCCTCGATGGGCGCGCTGCTGCTGTGCGCCGGGGAGAAGGGCATGCGCTTCTCGACCCCCAACAGCCGGATCATGGTCCACCAGCCGTCGGGCGGGTTCCGTGGCGTGGCGACGGATATTGAACGTCACGCGCTCGATATTATAGCGGTCAAACGCCGCCTGAACGAGATCTACGTCAAGCATACCGGCCAGCCCTATGAGGTGGTCGAAAAGCGCCTGGACCGCGATTCGTTTATGACCGCTGCGGAAGCCATGGAGTTCGGCATCGTGGACAAGGTCTACGAAAAACGGGCGGCTCCCGCCGATTAGGCCTGTATTTTGACGGTTTTTGCCCGGACGATGTGCAGCGGCCAACCTTGCGGCGCCCTGCTTGCTATGATCGGATGGGCTTCCTTGAACCTATCGGAAACGATTGAAATATAAGAATCAGGGTTCGGGCGTGGTGAAATGCGCCCAGGGGTAGTGCGCCCCCGGGCGCTTTGAGGTGTCGATGAACAAGAACGCTTCAGGCGGCGACAGCAAGAACACCCTCTACTGCTCTTTCTGCGGAAAGTCGCAGCACGAGGTGAAGAAGCTCATCGCCGGTCCGACCGTATTCATCTGCGATGAGTGCGTCGAACTCTGCATGGACATCATCCGCGAGGAGTCCAAGACGGCTCTTGTGAAGTCGCGCGATGGCGTGCCGACGCCGCGCGAAATCTGCGACGTGCTGGATGACTACGTGATCGGCCAGTTCAAGGCCAAGCGCGTTCTCTCCGTGGCCGTGCACAACCACTACAAGCGCCTCAACCACGCTGCCAAGAATTCGGACGTCGAGCTGTCGAAGTCCAACATCCTGCTGATCGGCCCGACGGGCACCGGCAAGACGCTGCTGGCGCAGACGCTGGCGCGCATCATCGACGTTCCGTTCACGATGGCCGACGCCACGACGCTGACCGAAGCCGGTTATGTCGGCGAGGACGTCGAGAACATCATCCTCAAGCTGCTGCAGGCGTCCGACTACAACGTCGAGCGTGCGCAGCGCGGCATCGTCTACATCGACGAGATCGACAAGATCAGCCGCAAGTCGGACAACCCGTCCATCACGCGCGACGTGTCGGGCGAGGGCGTGCAGCAGGCGCTGCTGAAGATCATGGAAGGCACGGTTGCCAGCGTTCCGCCGCAGGGCGGCCGCAAGCATCCGCAGCAGGAGTTCCTGCAGGTCGATACCACGAACATGCTGTTCATCTGCGGCGGCGCGTTCGCGGGTCTGGATAAAGTCATCTCGGATCGCGGCCGTGGCACGTCGATCGGCTTCGGCGCCAACGTTGTTGCGCCGGAAGATCGCCGCACGGGCAAGGTTCTGCAGGATTGCGAGCCGGAAGATCTGGTGAAGTTCGGCCTGATCCCGGAATTCATCGGCCGTCTGCCGGTTATCGCGACGCTGGAAGATCTCGATGAGGTCGCGCTGATCCAGATCCTGACCGAGCCGAAAAACGCGCTGCTGAAGCAGTATCAGCGTCTGTTCGACATGGAGAGCGTGAAGCTCACCTTCACCGATGACGCGCTTGCCGCTGTCGCCCGCCGCGCCATCCAGCGCAAGACGGGCGCACGTGGCCTGCGGTCGATCATGGAAGCGATCCTGCTCGACACCATGTTCGAGCTGCCCAACCTGCGCGGCGTGGAAGAGGTGGCGATCAACGCCGAGGTCGTGGAAGGCCGCTCGCGTCCGCTCTACGTGCACTCGGCGAAAGGCGGCGAGGCCGCCACGGCCACCGCCTGACGCTTCAGGACTTCGGACTGACCAACATTCGCAGCGGCCGCCCCTCACCGGGCGGCCGTTTGCCTTTTCGACTCAGGCCGCGCCCGCAATGAACGCCGCACAACGGCGCTGGAATGAGATCGCCCCACAGGTAAGGGGCAAATAATCCAGTTAAAACATGCCGCACTTGCGTGGGTTGAATGCTGGGCCCCGACGCGCCACTTTCATTCCCAAGAGAATGTCCGGACCGATCTATTGGCATGGTCCCGGCCTTCCTCCCGCCGGCGTGCTTCAAGGAGGCGCCAGCGGCGAAGTAAGGAGATAAAAATGACGAACGTCCTCCCAGTTCTGCCCCTGCGCGACATCGTGGTTTTCCCGCGCATGGTCGCTCCGCTCTTTGTCGGGCGCGATAAATCAGTCCGCGCGCTCGAGGAAGTCGAGAAAGGCGGCGGTGAAATCCTGCTGGTTGCCCAGAAGGAAGCCGGCATCGATGACCCGGCGGAAGAAGATCTCTACAATGTGGGCGTTGTCGCCACGATCCTGCAATTGCTGAAGCTGCCGGACGGCACCGTGAAGGTGCTGGTCGAAGGCAAGCATCGCGCGCGCATCGAGAAGCTGATCGACAAGGGCGACTACTACGCCGCCGAGCATTCCGCGATTGCGGAGAAGCAGAGCGAGTCCCAGGAGTCCGCCGCGCTCATGCGTGCGGTGATCGAGCAGTTCGACGGCTATGTGAAACTGAACCGCAAGATCCCGCAGGAGACGGTGGGCACGGTTTCGGCCATCACCGATCCGGGTCATCTGGCTGACGCCGTTGCGGCCCAGCTGTCGATCAAGATCGAAGACAAGGAAGCGCTGCTCGAGCTGATCGACGTGATCGAGCGTCTGGAAAAAGTGTTCTCGCTGATGGAAGGCGAGATCGGCATGCTTCAGATGGAGCGCAAGATCCGCAACCGCGTGAAGCGGCAGATGGAGAAGACGCAGCGCGAGTATTATCTCAACGAGCAGATGAAGGCGATCCAGCGCGAACTCGGCGACGGCGACAGTCCCGGTGGCGAGCGTGACGAGATCGGCGAGCTTGAAGAGAAGATCGCCAACACGCCGATGTCCGAAGAAGCGCGCACCAAGGCGGAAGCCGAAGTGAAGAAGCTTCGCCAGATGTCGCCGATGTCTGCCGAGAGCACGGTGGTGCGCAACTATCTCGACTGGATCGTCTCGCTGCCCTGGGGCCGCAAGAAGGAAGTCGTGCGCGATCTCCAGTTCGCTGAAGACGTGCTCAATGCCGATCACTACGGCCTCGAGAAAGTGAAAGAGCGGATCATTGAGCACCTCGCGGTGCAGGCGCGCGCCGACAAGGTGCGTGGCCCGATCCTGTGCCTCGTCGGTCCTCCGGGCGTCGGCAAGACGTCGCTGGGCAAGTCCATCGCGAAGGCGACGGGCCGTGATTTCGTGCGCGTGTCGCTGGGCGGCGTGCGTGACGAGGCCGAGATCCGCGGCCACCGCCGGACGTATATCGGCTCCATGCCGGGGCGCGTGATCCAGTCGATGAAGAAGGCGAAGAGCGGCAACCCGCTGTTCCTGCTGGACGAGATCGACAAGCTTGGCCAGGACTACCGAGGCGACCCGGCTTCGGCCCTGCTTGAGGTTCTCGACCCGGAGCAGAACGTCAGCTTCAACGACCACTATCTGGAGGTCGACTATGACCTGTCGGATACGATGTTCATCACGACGGCGAACTCGCTGAACATGCCTCAGCCGCTTCTTGACCGGATGGAGATCATCCGTCTGGAAGGCTACACGGAAGACGAGAAGATCGAGATCGCCAAGCGGCACTTGCTGCCGAAGACGATCGAGAACCACTCGCTGCGTGAAGGCGAACTGATCGTCGAGGATAGCGCGATCCGCGATCTCATCCGCTACTACACCCGCGAGAGCGGTGTGCGGTCGCTGGAGCGTGAGATGGCGCGTCTGGCCCGCAAGGCCGTGCGCGATATTGAGATGAAGAAGTCGACCTCGGTTACGGTCAACGGCGACAATCTCGACAAGTTCGCGGGCGTGCGGAAGTTCCGCTTCGGCCTTGCTGATCGCGAAGATCAGGTCGGCGTCGTCACGGGCCTCGCCTGGACGGAAGTTGGCGGCGATCTTCTTACGATCGAAGCCGTGCAGATGCCGGGTCGTGGCCGCATGACGGTTACGGGTTCGCTGCGTGACGTGATGAAGGAGTCGATCTCGGCGGCGCAATCGCTGGTCCGCTCGCGCTCGGTGCAGATGGGCATCCGCCCGCCTGTGTTCGACAACACGGACATTCACGTGCACGTGCCGGATGGCGCGACACCCAAGGACGGCCCGTCGGCGGGTATCGCAATGACGACTGCCATCGCATCGCTCCTGACCGGCAACCCTATCCGCAAGGATATCGCCATGACCGGCGAGATCACCCTGCGCGGCCGGGTGCTGCCGATCGGCGGCCTGAAGGAGAAACTGCTCGCGGCCCTGCGTGGCGGCATCAAGACGGTGCTGATCCCCGAGGAGAACGAGAAGGACCTGATCGACCTGCCTGAGAAGGTGAAATCCGGCCTGACCATCGTGCCGGTGTCGACCATCGAGCAGGTTCTGGCCCGCGCACTGGTGAGGCCGATGACGCCGATCCAGTGGAGCGAAGCCGAGGAGGCCGCCTATCGCGCAACCCTTGGCGGACGCGCTGCGACGCCGGGTGAGGCGCAGCTGCCTCACTAGCTTCGTCTACGGATTGAACGGACAAGGCCCGCTGGAAACAGCGGGCCTTTCTGCGTTTGGGGGTGTCAGGCGGCGGCGCTCGCCAGCTTCGGCTTGGCGCGGCCGAGCTTGGCCCATTGGGGCCGGACGTACAGCGCGATGAGCGGTGTGCGCTTGATGGCGAGGTGGAAGAGCAGCGGCAGGACGGCCGAGATCGCAAGGATCACGAGGCAGGCCGTGCCGACATCGGCGATCCAGCCCGAGGGGGCAAGGATGCGCTCGAGGATCGTCATCGGGAAGAAGAAGGTGAGGTAGATGACGATGGAGTTCTGGCCGCAGTAGCGCAGGAAGCGGGCCGACTTCCATTTCGACAGGAGCGCCGCGATCTCGACGATGGCGAGCGCGCCGGCGAGACCCATCATCAGGCCATAGACCGGCAAGTGGTGAAGGCCCTGTTCGACCAGCCAGTGGTTGCACAGACCCCAGCCGGCGAGCACGGCGAGCGTGACCCGCGGGCGCGCCTTGGCGCGCTCGGCGACATCGAAGACGAGGCCATGGATGGCGTAGCCGAGGAAGAAGAACACGTAATAGTCCATCGCGCGGTTGGCGATGAAGCTGCCGGTGTCGATCCAGAGGGCCTGGTGGGCGATCTGCAGCGCGGCGGCAGCGACGAGCACCATCCACTTCGGCACGCGGACGAGCAGGCGCGTGGCGACGTAGAACACGGCCAGCATGTGCACGAACCAGAGCACGCCGGTGGGTTGCACGATGTTCCAGACATAGAGCTTCACGAACGCGACCGGATCCGTGCGCAGGACGTCGTTGTCCGTGAGGAGAAGGGTGAGGGCGAGCCAGAGGAGGTAGAAGTAGGCGAAGTGGACGACCTTCTTGTCGATGTAGGTCGTGAGGTTCGAGTTGATGGTGCGCGACAGGAACAGGCCCGAGATCAGGAAGAAGTCGGGCATGCGGAACGGTTTCGAGAAATCGACGATCCAGCGCATCCAGCCCGCGGCGCCCACGGCTTCCTCGTAGTGGTTAACCGTATGGAACATCACGACCAGGAGGATGCAGATCCCCTTGGCGTAATCGACCCATGCGACACGGTCCTGACCGGGCGGGGTGTATGTTGCGGGCGCGGTTTGCATCGTTCTGATCCAGTCAAGATAGCCTGTGCGTGCAAAATTGCGGTTAACCGCCTTGCTGCAAGCTCGCTTACCGGGGGAAAAGCAACGGACATGCCGGGTCTGGCGGGAGAACACGCATGGCGGGAACAGAGGGCCGGGAGTGGTGGCGCGGGGCGGTGATGTACCAGATCTATCCGCGTTCGTTCGCGGATACGAATGGCGATGGGGTCGGCGATCTCAAGGGGATCGCGCAGAAGCTGGATCATGTGAAGGCGCTGGGCGTGGATGGCGTGTGGCTGTCGCCGTTCTTCCGCAGCCCGATGCGCGACTTCGGCTATGACATTGCGGACTATCGCGATGTCGATCCGATGTTCGGGACGCTGGACGACTTCAAGGCCCTTCTCAATGCGGCGCATGGCAAGGGACTGAAAGTCATCATCGACCAGGTGTGGTCGCATACCTCGTCTGACCATAAGTGGTTTCACGAAAGCCGGCGTGATCGGACCAACGCGCGGGCGGACTGGTATGTCTGGGCCGATGCGAAACCGGATGGGTCGCCGCCGAACAACTGGCAGGCCTGGTTCGGAGGGCCGGCGTGGACGTGGGAGCCATCGCGGCGGCAGTACTACCTGCACAACTTCCTGCCGACGCAACCGCAGCTGAACTATCACAACGACGATGTGCGTGCGGCGATCATCGATGTTGCGCGGTACTGGCTGTCGATGGGGGTTGATGGCTTCAGGCTGGATGTTGCGAACTACTATTTCCATGACGCGGAGTTGCGCGACAATCCGCCGTCGGGCGATCCCTCGCCCGCGCTGCCGCGCAACATGCAGGTGCATCAATACAATTCGAACCAGCCCGAGACGTTGGCCTTCCTGGCCAAGCTGCGGGAGCACATGAATGGACATGGCGCCAACATGAGTGTTGGCGAACTGGCACCCGGCTCATACGCGCTGATGCACGACTACACGCGAACGCAGGGAAGGCTGCATACAGCCTATGCGTTCGACTTCCTCGGCAAGTGGCCGGGTGTGGAAGCGGCGGCGGAGATCATCTCGCAATGGCGCGAGGGGCCGGACGATGGCTGGCCGAGCTGGGCGTTCTCCAACCATGATGTAACGCGGGTGACGACCCGTTGGGGCGAGGCGATTGGCGCTCCGCCGCCGCGGGCTGCGCCACTGTTCATGGCGTTGCTTCTGTGCTTGCGCGGAACGGTGTTCATCTATCAAGGAGAAGAGCTTGGCCTGCCGGAGGCCGATGTGCCGTTCGACAAGCTGAAGGATCCTTGGGGGATTGCGGGCTGGCCGGTAACGCGCGGGCGCGATGGATGCCGCACGCCGATGCCGTGGAAGGACGAGATCATGGCGGGTTTCACCAAGGCGAAGGAAGCGTGGCTGCCTATCGATGCGCGCCAGCGTGTGCTGGCGGTCGAGAAGCAGGAGAAGCTGGCCGAGTCCATGCTGCACACGACGCGCAAGCTGATCGCGCTGCGCAAGGCGAGCGAGGCGCTGTCGCGTGGCGGGTTCCGCGTTGTCGAGGCGCGCGAGGACGTGCTGGTGTTCGACCGCGAGGCGGAGGGCGAGCGCGTGCGCTGCGCGTTCAATTTCGGGAATGCGCAGGCGTCTCACAAGCTTGAGGGGTTGCCGAATTTGCTCTGGTCGATCGATGCGGTTGTGACGGGCGGCAGGGTCGTGCTGGAGCCGTATTCGGCGGCGGTCATCCAGCTCGGCTAGTGGCCTGTCGACTTCGAGAAGACCTGCATCACGATAACGCCGCTGACGATCAGGCCCATGCCGGCGAGGGCGGCGGCGTCGAGCTTCTGGTTGAACACCAGCCAGCCGACAACTGCGATGAGAACGACACCCAAGCCGGACCAGATCGCGTAGGCGACGCCAACGGGTATGGTCTTCAGCGTCAGTGAGAGGAAATAGAACGCCACCCCATAGCCGATCACCGTGATGATCGACGGCAGGGACTTGGAGAACCCTTCGGACGCCTTGAGCGCCGACGTGGCGATAACTTCTCCGACAATGGCGATGGCGAGAAAGATGTATGGCATGGGTGTCTCCTGTGCTCCGCAGACATACGGAATCCGGGGTCGGCGCGCACGTTCACTTATTTGTTCCGGTGGGCTAGCTTGACGGAATGATCCGCGTCGTCACCACCGCCTTCGATCCACACGCTGAAACAGCCGCCTTTGCGAAGGGGCGGGGCGCGGCTGGCGCGCTGGCGAGCTTTGTCGGGTCAGTGCGGGATTCGGCGCATGGGGATGTGGTCAGCGCGCTGGAGCTGGAGGCGTATCCGGGCTTCACGGAAAAGCAGATCGCGAAGATCGAGGCGGATGCGCGGGCGCGGTTCGATGTGATCGACACGCTGGTGATCCATCGCCATGGGCGCATGGCGCCGGGCGAGGCCATTGTGCTGGTGGCGGCGCTGAGCAAGCACCGGCGCGAGGCGCTGCAGGCCGTTGACTATCTGATGGATCGCCTCAAGACGGAGGCGCCGTTCTGGAAGCGCGAAGTGCGGCCAGATGGGGCAGAGTGGATTGAGCCGCGTGGCGATGATCGTGAAGCGCATGCGCGGTGGAATGCGCCTCCGCTAACTGTCTATGTGCGGCTTCTGGATGAAGGCGTTGATGTTTGGCGGCCGGTGTTGGCTGAGCCCAAAGGTGAGCGGTCATTCGTCCTCCTTGAGCAGGATGTGCCTTCTGGCGAGATTTGGGAGTTCAACCCTGGCGATGTTGTGGAACTAGAAGAGCGACAACTTTCTGAAGGCGTTGTAGCAGCGTGCGTTCGGCGCTCAGACGCAGTTTTGTGAGGAGCTTCAAGACATGACCGGACCTGCCTATCCGCCGCTGACCGCACCGGGCGGGAAGATGGTCGACACGATGCCGTTCAAGCAGCTGCGCGTGTGCGTGATGACGATCTCGGATACGCGAACGGACGAGACGGATACGTCTGGTCATCTGCTGGCTGACCGGGTCAAAGAAGCGGGGCATGAGCTGGCGGACAAGGCCATTGTGCCGGACGAGGTGAACGCTATCCGCGCCGTGATGCGCAAGTGGATTGCGGACCCAAGCATTGACGCCGTGGTGACGACGGGGGGCACGGGGCTCACCGGGCGCGATGTGACGCCGGAGGCCGTGCGGCCGCTGTTCGACAAAGAGATCGAGGGGTTCAACGTCGTCTGGCATCTGGTGAGCTTCCAGAGCGTGGGCACGTCGACGCTGCAGAGCCGGGCGTGTGCGGGCGTGGCGAATGCGACGTTCATCTTCTGCCTGCCGGGATCGAACGGCGCGGTAAAGGATGGCTGGGACAAGCTGATCCGCTGGCAACTCGATAGCCGCCACATGCCTTGCAACATGGTGGAGCTGATGCCGCGGTTGCTGGAGAGCTGAGCATGCTGCGTGCGGCTCTTCCTTTGATCTGCACGCTTTCTGCCTGCTCGCCTCAGCCGGATGCAGCTTCGGTGACGAGCGAGCTGCCGGGGATCAAGGATAGAAATACCCTACGCATAACGCTGGTCCGCACAGCCTGCTACGGCACTTGCCCAATGTATGGGGTCGAGATTCGGGGCGACGGAACGGCGACGTACTGTGGGGTTCATTTTGTAAATGAAGTCGGCGAACGAACGCGACAAGTAGCTGACGCCGAACTGTCCGGACTGGTCCAGCAATTCCACGAGGCCAATTTCTTCGCGTTGATGGATGAATATGCAGCAACCATCACCGACAATCCGACATACGAAGTAGCCATCGCTTACGATGGCATGGAGAAATCTGTCGTGGACTATGTCGGTGAGCGCGCAGGCATGCCTGCATCAGTAACCGCGTTGGAAGATGCAGTTGATAGAGTTGCCATAACCACAGAGTGGATCGGAGAAGGGGCTCTCGGCTATGCAGCCGAGTGGCCGGATTGCGCAGCGCGTTTCGGCTTTGAGGCGCCGTTATCGGTAGATCCAGACTACCCCTTGTGAGCATTTGCTCACATCGCTATCTGTAGGCCCACAAGAGGGACACATCCATGAAAACCCGCCGCCTGGGCCGCAGCCCGCTGCATGTTTCTGAAATCTGCATGGGGACGATGACGTTCGGCAACCAGGCCGACGAGGCGATGGCGTTCCGCATTCTCGACAAGTCGTTCGAGGCGGGCATCACGTTCTACGACACGGCCGAGAACTATCCCGTGCCGCCCGACGCCAAGTATGCGGGGCGGACGGAGGAGATTGTCGGCCGCTGGATGAAGACCAAGCCGCGCGATGCGATTTTGCTGGCGACCAAGGTTTCGGGGCCGAGCCATGGCTGGATCAAGTCGGCGCAGCGCCATGCGATGACGGCGCTCGACCGGCACAACATCGTGCGCGCGATCGAGGACAGCCTGAAGCGGCTGCAGACCGACTATGTCGATCTCTACCAGACGCACTGGCCGGATCACGACATCGCCTATGACGAGCATATGATGGCGCTCGACGATCTGGTGCAGGCGGGCAAGGTGCGGGTGATCGGCTGCTCGAACGAGACGAGCTGGGGGCTGATGAAGTCGCTGGCGGCGTCCGAGCGGCAGGGCATTGCGCGGCACGAGTCGATCCAGAACAATTTCAGCCTGAACAACCGCCGCTTCGAGGACGAGTTGGCGCAAGTATGCCGCAAGGAGGGCGTGAGCCTGATCCCGTATTCGCCGCTGGGCGGGGGCGTGCTGACCGGCAAGTATCAGGGCGGGGCGTGGCCCGAGGGCGCGCGGTTCAAGGACATGCCGGCCCGGCAGGCGCCGATGGCGCGACGGTTCGTCAACGAGAAGACGCTGGCTTCGACCGAGCAATGGATCGGGCTGGCGCAGGAGGCCGGAATGTCGGTGACGACGCTGGCGGCGGCCTGGTCGAAGCAGCATGACTTTGTGGCCTCGACCATTGTGGGCGTGACGCACGAAGACCAGCTGCCGGATATCTTCGCGGCGGCGGATGTGACCCTCGATGCCGAGCTGTTGAAGAAGATCGACGCGGTTTCCAAGGAAATCCGCTATCCGATGGGCTGAGGCAGCGACGTTTCAAGCGCTCGACTTCGCGGACTATAGCGCTATTCTGCGGGTTCCATGGCTTACACCCTGATCAACTCCCGTCCGGCGGCCCGTGCGCCAAGCGACGCCTCGCCTACCGCCCTGGCGGCGGGGCAGGGGAAGCTTGTGGATTCGCATGGGCGGCGGATCAGCTATCTGCGGCTGTCGATCACGGACCGGTGCGACCTGCGCTGCACCTACTGCATGCCGGAACGGATGACGTTCCTGCCGCGCAAGGATGTGCTGAGCTTCGAGGAGCTGGACGAGCTGGTGACGGCGTTCGCCGCGTTCGGCGTGGACAAGCTGCGGATCACGGGCGGGGAGCCGCTGGTGCGCAAGGATATCATGGAGCTGATGGCGCGGTTCGCGCGGCACATCGGCAACGGGCTCAACGATCTCACCATGACGACCAACGGCACGCTGCTGGCGAAATATGCGGGCGAGCTGTCGGCCATCGGGATGCGCCGGATCAACGTGTCGCTGGATACGCTGAAGCGGGATGTGTTCGAGCGCGTTGCGCGGCGCGATATGCTGGACGATGTGCTGAAGGGTATCGATGCGGCGATCCGCGCCGGGTTGAAAGTGAAGATCAATACGGTGGCGCTGGCGGGCACGAACGAGGACGAGATTCCGGACCTGATCCGGTTCGCGCATGAGCGTGGCGCCGACATCACACTGATCGAGACGATGCCGATGGGCGAGGCGGAGACGGATCGCGTTGGCGACTACCTGCCGCTCGACAAGGTGCGCGCCGATCTGGCGAAGCAGTTCACGATGGCCGATATCGACTTCAGCACGGGCGGGCCTGCGCGCTATGTCAAGGTGGCGGAGACGGGCGGGCGGCTCGGCTTCATCACGCCGCTGACGCACAATTTCTGTGAGAGCTGCAACCGCGTGCGCGTGACGTGTACGGGTCGGCTGTATACGTGCCTTGGGCGCGAGGATGGCGCGGACCTGCGTGAGGCGCTGCGGTCCGATCCGACGGGCGCGGCGCTGCGTGCGGCCATTCTGGGCGGTATCGAGCGCAAGCCGAAGGGGCATGATTTCGATGCGGCGCGGCTGGCGACGCCGGCGTCTCCGCGCACCATGTCCCACACGGGCGGCTGATGGCGGGCGCTGTGCTCCTGTTCGGGCGGCTGAAGGATGCGTTTGGCGCGTCGTCGATTGCGATGCCGGAGGGTGTGGGCACTGCCGCCGAGTTGCGCGCGATGCTGGCGTATCTCAATCCTGATCTGGCGGATATGCTGCGCGCGAAGACCGTGCGGATTGCGGTGAACCACGAGATGGTGGCGGATGAGGCCGGGACGCGGATTTCCGTGGGAGACGAGGTCGCGCTGCTGCCGCCTTTGAGTGGAGGTTAGCTGGTGCTTTCGCGAAGTTGCAGGGCAGCCGTTTTTCGCCGCTAACGGCCATTCGAAGGGACTGTGGTTCAGCCATTTTTCGAGCATTGGCAGGGGCCAGCGGGGGAGCTATCGGGTTGGGTAGCGGTGCACGGGGCAAGTGACGTGAATGAAGCCAATCGGTTGGCGGACGACATCGTCTTGAATGGCTTGGCCATTGTGGAAAGCCGTCTCGACGTTTCTGTTCTCGAACGTCTTTGTCCTGCCTTGCCTGAGCAGTTTGCGGCCTACGCTGCCGACTCCAAACGCCCGTCGTCGGATGGCGGCGATACCCGTGTCCGCCTGAAACCCGACTGCCCCGACCTCGAGCCCTTGTTTCGGGATGAGTTGTTGCTGACGATAGCGGCGCGTGTTCTGCGAAAGCCGTTTGCTCTCAGGTATCTTGTATCCCGCACAGTCCATCCAACAGCCACTTGTCAGTCGTTGCATATGGACTGCGACGTGGGCACAGGCCCCAGCCAGTTGCTTGCTTTCATCTGGATGCTCGACGCATTCGATAAGAACAACGGGGCAACACAGTTTATCCCCGGCTCACATCGCGGCTCGCCCGCTGGTTCGCCGGTGTTGGCAACCGGCCCAGTGGGCAGTCTCATCATCTACGACCGCGCCATCCTGCATGGCTATACGCCGAACCAAAGCAATGCCGACCGCAGATCAATCCAGGGTGGCTTCGATCCGATAACAGAGGGATGAGACGGCGCGAAAGACCGCTTAGGGCCAATTCCGGTCTTAAGGGCTTGTAGGTGCATGCCTCACTCAAGCGGAGACTGACCGCGCTCCACCGCTCCGAACGTTTCCTCGAACGCCGCCTTCAGCGCCACGTCCACATCATGCATCGAGACGAGATAGCCGAGGTCTGCCATCGACGTGACGCCCAAGCCGGGATCAGTCACGCCGCAGGGGGTGATGCCGCCGAAGTGGGTGAGGTCGGGCTCCACGTTCAGGCTGATGCCGTGATAGCTGACCCAGCGTTTGAGGCGGACGCCGATGGCGGCGATCTTGTCTTCTCGAAGCTGGCCGCTGGGGCGGGTGCGATCGACCCAGACGCCGACGCGGCCCTTGCGGCGCTCGCCCTTCACGTTGAAGGCGGCGAGCGTGCCGATGATCCAGTCTTCGAGCGAGCAGACGAACTGCTTCACGTCGCGCCCGCGGGCGGTGAGATCGAGCATGACATAGGCCACGCGCTGGCCGGGGCCGTGATAGGTGAACTGGCCGCCGCGCTGGGTGTCGAAGACGGGGAATCGGGCTGGGTCGAGCAGGTCTCCCTCCTGCGCGCTGGCGCCGCGGGTGTAGAGCGGGGGGTGTTCCAGCAGCCAGATCAGCTCGGGCGCCCGGCCTTCCGCGATGGCGGCGGCGCGCGATTCCATGGCGGCGACCGCCTCGGGGTAGGCCACAAGCCCTTCAGAAATGGCCCATTGAGTGGTCATTAACCTGTCCGCAATCCGAACCGGGAGAAGTGTGAAGCTGTATATCGGAGCTTCCACGTGCGCTCGCAACTGGATCAGGTCGGCGTCGAGATCACCGTGCTTCTGGGCCGGGCTCTCATTCCCATGCAGCAATTGCTGCGGATGGGCCGGGGCGCAGTGATCCAGCTGGACACCCAGGAAAACGACGAGGTCTGGATCCTGGCCAACAACCACCCCATCGCCCGGGGCGAACTGGTCATCGAGAACGACAAGATCTCGGTCTCGATCACGGGCGCGGCCATCGTGCAGGACTACTTCGCCACAGAGCAGTAGTTGAGGCTGTAACCGGGCAATGGCCGGTTTTCGTGCGGCTTTTTGGGCCGTAACTTCGCTCTTCACAACCCGCTCAACCCGTCATATACGGCGCCCTTGCTTCGGCGTGCGGTCGTGGCGGAATTGGTAGACGCACTACCTTGAGGTGGTAGCGCCGCAAGGCGTGGAAGTTCGAGTCTTCTCGACCGCACCAGCAACTTCAACAGAGAGAACGCCGTTCGGGAGTAGGGAGGTCGCCATGAATGACACCCGCGACCCGGACGCGCACGATGCGGTCTCCGAAAAAGCTGAAACCGATATCTCCGAGGCTGTTGAACAGTCCGGCGTGATCTCGCCTGCGTTCATTGCGCAGGTGGTGGGCGCGGTGGGCGATGGGGACAAGCCGTTCCTGTGGCGCACGGTGAAGGAGCTTCACCCCGCCGACGTCGCCGACTTGCTGGAGCACCTGCCGCCGGAAGCGTTCCGGAAGGCGATCCACCTGCTGGGCCAGCACCTGCCGGCTGAGGCGGTGGCCGAACTGTCCGACACGGCGCGTCTCGATGCGCTGAACGAGCTGACCGACGCTGCGCTGTCGGCGATGGTCGGGCATCTGGATTCTGACGATGCGTCGTTCCTGCTCGGCGATATCGAGGAAGACCGGCGCGCGCGGATTCTCTCGAAAGTCTCCGCGACCGACCGGGCCGCGATCGAAAGCTCGCTGGCGTTTGATGAAGAGACCGCCGGCCGCCTGATGCAGCGCGCCTTCGTGGCGGCGCCCGTGTTCTGGACGGTGGGCCAGGCCATCGACCACATGCGTACGGTGAGTGAAGACGACCTGCCGGAAGTGTTCTTCGAGATTTACCTGGTCGATCCGGGATTCCGCCTGCAGGGCACGGTTCCGGTGTCCGGGCTGGTGCGTCATCCGCGCGAGACGCTGCTCAAGGACGTGATGAAGGAAGCGCCGGTTCTGGTGCGGCCTGAGATGGACCAGGAAGAGGTCGCCTACCTGTTCCGGCAGTACAACCTTGCCTCCGCGCCCGTGGTGGACGAGGCCGGGCGCCTCACCGGCATGATCACCATCGATGACGTCGTCGACGTTATCCAGGAAGAGGCGCAGGAGGACATTCTCGCCCTGTCGGGCGTCAGCGAGGCGGGCGTCAACCAGTCAGTGCTGTCGGCTGTGCGCGCGCGGAGCCCATGGCTGCTGCTCAATCTGGTGACGGCGTTTCTGGCGTCCGTTCTGGTGTCGCTGTTCGCCGTGGTGATCGACAAGGTGGTGGCGCTCGCCTTCCTGATGCCGGTGGTGGTAGCGCTGGGCGGCAGCGCGGGGTCGCAGTCGCTGGCCGTGGCCGTGCGCGCCATCGCCGAGCGCGACCTTGAGGGGCAGCTGGCGCGGCGCGCGATCCGCAGGGAAGCGTTGACCGCCATGATTAACGGGGCGTTGATCGCGGGCCTTGCGGGGCTCGTCGTGCTGCTGTGGTTCCAGGACGTGAAGCTTGCCCTGATCATGCTGGTCGCGATGGCCTCGACCTTCATGTGGGCGGGTCTGATCGGGATTCTCGCGCCGCTAACCATAAGCCGCCTTGGGCAGGATCCGGCGGTCGCCTCGTCCGTCTTTGTGCTGACCAGCATTGATCTGATGGGCTTTTTCGTTTTTCTCGGCCTTGCCAGTCTGCTGCTCGTCTAAGCGTTCGAGCCGTATCCCACGAGAATGGCGTCCCGGTTGCAACGGGGAGGCGAGTTCCAGGGGGATGTATCAGGTCAGGACGATGACAGGTCGCATGCGAACATCGGCTGCGGGTCTCCGGCTCATCAAGAGCTTTGAGGGATTCCGCGAGTCCGCCAGCCAGCTTCCGGGCGGCCGGTGGACGATTGGCTATGGCCATGTGCGCACTGCCCGTGAAGGCCTGACGATTTCCGAGAAAGATGCCGAAGACCTGCTGGTATATGACCTGAAGCCGGTCGAGGACGCCATTTCGACGACGGTGTTCGCCCCGCTTCTGCAGAACCAGTTCGACGCCCTGGTGTCGCTCGCGTTCAACATCTCGGTCAGCCAGTTCCGCAATTCCGATATCCTGCAGAACCTCAATGGCGGCGATTATCTTGCCGCCGCGAATGGTTTCGATGTGTGGCGCCGTGCGCGCCTGAATGGCCGCGTGATCGTGGTGGATGCGCTGGTGCGCCGCCGCGCGGCGGAGAAATCCATGTTCCTCGATCACCCGAGCGGCCCCGTGGCCGCGCCGACGCCTGTGGTGAAGCCGGAGATGGATGTCGCCGAGAGCGCCCCCCGTGTTTCGCATCCACATGCGAATGACGAGGACGATGATGTTGCCCCCGCGCCCACGCGGATAGCGGCGCAAGGCCCTTCGGTGGATATCGCGGAGGCTGTTCGCCGCCTTGCCGAGCGGACCCGCGAGGCGATCTCACCGGCGCCGGAAATTCCGCTGCCGCCGGGCACGCCCGTTACGCCGCCGGATGCAGTTCGCCAGGAAGCTCCGGTCGAGCCGGTGAAGATGCAGGATGCCGCTCCCGCGCCCGAGCAGCGCGTACGTACGCCGGAAGAGCTGGATCGTGCGGGCCGAAACATTGCGGAGCGTGTGAAATCCATCCTCAAGCGCGCCGAAGCGACGCTCGAGGTGAGCCCTGAGCCTGCCGTGGCCGCTGTTCAGGATCGTGCCGTTGTGGAGACGCCGCTTCCGCGCGCAACCAACAAGGCCGACAACGAGAATGTGCGCAACGAGACCGTGCGCGAGGGACTGCCTGATTTCGATCAGCCGTCCGAGCGTGAGTCGGCGGCCGAAACGGAGCGCCGCCGCAAGCTGATCGACGACACCGAGACGTTCGACCCGGGCCGCAAGCCTGAGGACATCTTCGCCGAAGCCGAGCGCAGGGCGAAGGTCGTCAACGGGCAGGCCCGCCGGGTTGGCCCAGCGTCCGGTCGCCTGATCATGCATGCGCCGTGGATCATCGTTCTGGTCCTGTCGGTGCTGGGGTTTGCCATCGGCGCAGTCGAGGCGTTCCGTGGGTCGGGCCTTGAGACGGGCGCCCCCAAGGTGGCCGCCATGATCCTCGCCGTGTTCGGCGTCATGATGATCATGAGCCTGTATTTCCTGTTCTGGAACCGCGAGACCGGCGACCGGGCCTGACGGCTGCCGGCAGGCTGACCGCACGACAACTGGAATTCTTCTCCCCGGCTGCTAGAACGCGGGGATGATCCCAAACGCACCCCGCTCCCTCGACTTCGATCTCGGCGAAACCGCCGACATGATTCGCGACACCGTTGCCGGCTTTGCGCAGGCGGAGATAGCGCCGCGCGCCGCCGAGATAGACCGCACGGACGAGTTCCCGCGCGATCTGTGGCCGCGCATGGGCGAGCTTGGCCTGCTCGGCATCACGGTGGAGGAGGAGTGGGGCGGCTCTGGCCTTGGCTATCTCGAGCACGCGGTGGCGATGGAAGAGATCAGCCGCGCGTCGGCGTCGGTGGGCCTCTCCTACGGCGCGCACTCCAATCTCTGCGTCAACCAGATGCGGCGCTGGGGATCGGACGATCAGAAGAAGCGGTATCTCACCAAGCTTATGACGGGTGAGCATCTTGGATCGCTCGCCATGTCGGAGCCGGGCGCGGGCTCGGACGTCGTGTCGATGAAGCTTTCGGCCGTGAGACAAGGCGATCGCTACATCCTCAACGGCTCGAAGATGTGGATCACGAATGGTCCTTCGGCCGATACGCTGATCGTCTACGCCAAGACGGCGCCGGAGAAGAATTCGCGCGGTATCTCGGCCTTCATCATCGAGAAGGGCTTCAAGGGTTTCTCGGTGGCGCAGAAGCTCGACAAGCTGGGCATGCGGGGGTCGGAAACCGGCGAGCTGGTGTTTGAGGACTGCGAGGTTCCGGAAGAGAACCTGATGGGTCCGCTGAACAGCGGCGTCGAAATCCTGATGTCGGGTCTCGACTATGAGCGCACGGTTCTGGCGGCGGGCTCTACCGGCATCATGCAGGCCTGCATGGATGTGGTGCTGCCCTACATCCACGACCGGAAACAGTTCGGCAAATCCATCGGCGAGTTCCAGCTCATCCAGGGCAAGGTCGCCGACATGTACGTGAAGATGAATGCGGCCAAGGCCTATGTGTACGCTGTGGCGAAGGCGTGCGATCGCGGTCAGACGGCGCGCAAGGACGCGGCCGGAGCGATCCTGTACGCCGCCGAAACCGCGACGCAGCTGGCGCTGGATGCAATCCAGATTCTCGGCGGCAACGGCTACATCAACGACTAGAGCTGTTTGCGGAGTCGGCCAGCTAGCGTTTCGCCACGTACTGCAAGGCGATAGCGCCGCCGGAGAACTCCTTGCGGCCGACGAGCTCGAGATCGATCATATTGGTAAGCCCGGCGAGCAGCGTCGGGCCGCGGCCGGCGATGCGGGGCTGCACGACGAACTCGTACTCGTCGACCAGACCCATGCGCGCGAGCGCCAACGGCAGCATGACGCCGCCGGTGATGATGCCTCGGCCGGGCTTTGCTTTCAGCGCGCGCACAGTCTGTTCCAGATCGCCGCGCACAAGCTCCGCATTCCAGTCGACCCGCGGAAGCGTGCTGGAGACGACGTGTTTCCTAGTTGCCGAGATTGCGCGGGCGAAGGGCAGCATCCAGTCCTGGATCCATTCGGCGGGCTTGCCTTCCGCTGCGGGCCGCCAGGCGCCTTCCATCATCTGGTAGATGACGCGGCCGAAGATTGCGTCTTCGGCCCATTCGAAATGGCTGGCCGCATGCAGGTGCGTCTCCGCGTTGGGGATTCCTGCGGTGTGGTCGACGCATCCGTCCAGGGTGATATTGATCGCGTAGCGCAGAGGTCTCATCGCGTCAGGCTAGCATTGGTCATCGCGGATATGGAAGTTTCCAATTCACGGGATAGGGTCAGGCGCAAACAGATATGAGGAGGCCTGCCGTGAGCTTCAGAACACTCTTGCTGTCCGGCGCTGGTGGTGAACATGGTGTCGGCGGGATGGCGCTCGTCATGGGGCAAGCCCGAGGAGCGGCAAGCGCGCTATCAGTGGCTGATCGACAAGGGCTTCACGGTTGTTGCGCTGTACCATTCATCCGCGCCGCGTTTCACTGTTGTGGATGCGACAGCCGATATCCGGCTCGGCATGCGCCATATCAAGCTGCATGCAGCCGACTATGGCGCGAGCCCTGATCGCATCGGCGTGTGGGGCGCGAGCGCGGGCGGGCATCTGTCGCTGGTTGCTGGCCTGATGGCTGATGATGGCGACCCGGCAGCGGCCAACGCGCTGGAACGGTCGGGCAATCGCGTGCGTGCGGTGGTCGCCTACTTTCCGCCGACCGATCTCGATGTTCTTCTGGGCAGCCGAACCAAACAAGGCGCGATCGATTTTGACGACAGTCTCCGCGCGTCCGTTTCGCCGATCCATTTCGTCGATGCGCGCGATCCGCCGACTTTGATCATCTCAGGCGGGGCCGACAAGGGTGTTCCGATCTCGCAATCGGAGATCATGAAGGCGGAGCTCGACAGGGCGGGTGTGGAGAACATGCTCAAAGTGTTCCCGGACGCGGATCACGATTTCTATGTGAAGGAGGATCCGGCGAAGACCGACGCCTATGCGCGTGAAGCCATGAACGCGATGGTAGCGTGGTTCGAGCAGCATCTGAAATAGCCGTCACGATTTTGCCCGAAACCACCGTGAGGCTTACTTCATTGTTTGGGGGAAGCCGATGAAAGCCATCGTCGCCATTGCGTCACTTGTGCTCGTCACAAACGGCGCTGCGCATGCGCAGCCCGTGCAGAAATCAGCTGCCGATTGCGGAGCCGATCAGCACGGCAAGTTCATGAACATGTCGCCAAAGGAGTTCGACCAGACTCTTGACGAAGGCTGGCGGGTGGTAGGCGACGCAGAAGGCTGCGAGCGTGCGGCGGCGGATCTTATCGCTATGTATCGCGACGAGGTTCTCGCGCAGGATATGGCGGGTCTCGACTGGCATGAGGCGCAGCTGCGCGCCGCCACGGGCGACACTGAAGCAGCGCTCACACTGTTTCGCCGCAACCTAGTTTTCAGGCGTAAGCTTGCGAATGAAATCGGTGATACCGCCGACGTGCTCGACGCGGAAGCCACCATCGCGTATCTCGAACGCGACCTGCCGCGGCTGCAGGCGAAGCGCGCCGAGCTGGCGGCTCTGCCGAAGCCGGACTGGTTCGACGCGCTGGCGGCAGACTATGCAAAGCACAATCCGGACGCGGCTGCCTCGATGGCATGGCCGAGGAATCTCAACGTGGTCGATGGATTCATTGCGTGCTTCGACAAGCCTTATCGCGAGGCCTATTCCTTCGCCTGCCAACCGAAGCCTGTGCAGTAGGCAGTCACCGCGGCTTCAGCTCCGCCAGAGCGATGCCGCTTTCACCCTGTACGGCGTAGAGCAGGTAGATGCGGCCGTCCTCTTCGTAGATCGCCGGATCGCGCAGCTGGTTGACCGGGCCGGGCGCGAAGCTGCGGGCGGATTTCGCGAGCGGCAGGTTGGCGCCTTCCCAGTCTCTCTGCGGGCGGAGGATTTCGACAGGCGGGCTTTCCTTCCACGTCTCCCACGGGCCGGAGATGTCGATCGTGCTCATCAGCAGGCGCTCGGGCGGATCGGTCGCGACCTGTGTCCAGACCACGTACAGCGTCTTGCCGCGCTGGAAGACGGCGCTGTGGCGCATGTCGGGGTTGAACAGGGCGGGCCCCGCCTCGAAGCCCGACAGCGGATCGGCGGAGCGATAGAAGAGGCCCGGCATGGCGATGGCGTAGGTCATGCCGTCGTGCGGGAAAGCGCGCCAGTAAGTGCGGCCGAGAACTTCCTCGTCCGACGTGAAGGTGATGCCGTCCGTCGATGTCGCCACGCGCGTGACCTGCTGCGCGAAGGCTTCGAGGCCGTGATAGTACATGACGAAGCGTTTTTTCTGTTCGTCGATGTGGACGTCGGGCGAGGCGACGTGTGGCGTCGTCATCTCTTTCACGAGATCGGGGAACTGATCGAGGTCGAGGCCTGCCGCCTTCGCACGCACGCGATAGTCGGCCATCTGCTGGTCGGTGAAGGGCGGCGGGGTGTGCGGGAAGGGCGTGTCGGTGAGGTTGAGCGCGCCGGGCTGGTGGATCTTCCACGGGCCTTCGAGGCGGTCGGCGTAGGCAAGGCGGATGTACGCGCCCTTGTGGTCGGCGAAATAGAGATAGTACCGGCCCAGCCGGTTGGGGACCCAGTCCGGCACGCGGACGAGCGACGGGCCCTGTATGTTGTGGCCGATGCTCGGGTCGGTGGCGGGCGAGATGATCGGCCCGTTACCGATGCGCGCAACATGGTAGGCGGCGGCAGGCAGCTCTGTGGCGGGCGCCGGCGCCTGAGCGCAGGCCGCGACAAGGCAGGCCGCTAGTAGCAGCATGGAAATGGCCTTCAGCATCACGCGCGCCTCCTGAACGCGGGCGCGAGTGTGCGTCGGCCATTCCGCCCTGTCAGCGGAGCCTTACGGGTTTTTGGTACCGATCGGTAGGGTTAGTTGAGCGCGACCTGGGCAGACTGAGGCTTAAGATCCACGAACAGGTCACGCTCGCCGGCCAGAACGACTGGCGCGAGGGCGGCGGCGAAGATGGCGAAGGTGGCGACGATCAGGCGTTTGGCGAGCATGGGAGGCCCGTTCTCTTTTCTGTTCCTTGGCCGGGATTCAGATCCCGGTCTTCTGATCGCTTCGAAATAGGGAGCGCCGACGCCGGGATAAAGGCGGCTAGTAGAACTTTTTTAACCGCAAAAAGTTGAAGAACCGTAAATACTTAACCGGTCATTGCGGAATTCATACGAATTCGCGGTTGCGGCAATGAGGCAGACCTGTCGCAATCAGTGCCAGTTGGCAGTGAAAACCCAAGTCCGCCCAGGCAACGCTACGGCGCCTGAAGGGCTGGCGAGGGGCGTCAAAGCCGCCTCGACGGCGTCCAGGAGCTTGGGAAAGACCTCGGGCCCTGCTTCACGGGCTATGCGGGAAGCGGGCCCCACGCGCAGGGCGGACACGGCGGCCTCAGCTACGGAATTGCCGAGCCGCATCGGGGCTTCGACCGGCCGGGCCACGATGTGGGTGAAGCCGGCGCGTTCGAGAATGCCGGTGACGTAGTCGGTGTCGGCAAAAGCGAAGGGGCCGGGTGCGTGCGGATCGGCCTGCGGCGCGGGCAGGCCGGCTGCGGCGAGGGCGGCTTTCGCGGGAACGGTCGCCCACGGGTTCTGCGCCGCCGGTTGCCAGCAGACGAAGGCGGCCCGGGCGCCGGGCGCAAGCGCCTCTCCCATGCGGGCGAAGGCATCGGCGGGGGCGTCGAAGAACATCACGCCGAAGCGCGAGAACAGCAGCGAAAAGCCTTCGGGCAGGCGCACTTGCGAGGCGTCTGCCTGCGCGAAGGTGACGTTTGCGGAGCTCGCGGCCCTGCGGCGGGCGACATCGAGCATCGGCGCGGAGACGTCGACGCCGAGCACCTGCCCGCTGGGGCCGACGGCGCGGCCGAGCGCCAGCGAGGTCTCGCCGCATCCGCAGCCGATATCGAGCACCTTTTCCCCCGGCGCCGGGCGCGCCGCCGCCAGAACCGCCTCGCCAAACGGGCGTATCAGGACGTCGAGAGTCTCCTGTTCGGCGGCCCAGCGCTGGCCAACGGCGCCGTTCCAGTCGGCGATCTGAGCGGCATTACGGTCGGTCATCGCTAACTCCTCCAGTGTCCCGGCAGCACACGTGAATTATGCGGCGTTCAGTGCTGCCAATAAACGCCCACGCCCTGTTGGCGCGGCCTCCGCCGGGCGCTATAGGGGCCGTCCAAACCCGATTCCGGCGCACTTTGGCGCTGATCGACGAGACCTTCAGGGATACCACATGCCGGTTCAACGTACGCTGTCCATCATCAAGCCGGACGCCACGGCGCGCAACCTGACGGGCGGCATCAATGCCGTGTTCGAGAAAGCCGGCCTGCGTATCGTCGCCCAGAAGCGCGTGCGCCTGACGCGCGCGCAAGCCGAGGGCTTCTATGGCGAGCACAAGGCCCGCGGCTTCTTCGGCGAGCTGGTGGATTTCATGTCGTCCGGCCCGGTCGTGCTGCAGGTTCTCGAAGGCGAGAACGCTGTCGCCCATCACCGCGAAGTCATGGGCGCGACGGACCCGTCGAAAGCTGCTGACGGCACCGTGCGCAAGCTGTTCGCCAAGTCGATCGGCGAGAACTCGGTCCACGGCTCGGACAGCGAAGCTTCGGCCGAGCGCGAGATTGGCTTCTTCTTCCGTCTCGATGAAATCGTAGGCTAGTCCCATCACCCGCCAGTTTCGCCCCGCGCATCCTTCAGAGCGCCAAGCGCTGGAGGAATTGCAGCGCCGTGCGTCATCGAAGTGGGACACCGCATTGCCGGAGTCGCTGCAGCATCCTGCGGCGCTCGAGCTGCCTGCGGATCACATAGCGGCGGGACTGGTCATCGTGTTCGAGCACTGGGGCGCGCCGGCGGGGTTTGCCGTCGTGGTGCCACGCGATGATGGCGCCGCCGACATCGACGGGCCGTTTGTCGAGCCAGATCTGTGGCGCGGCGGCATTGGCCGCAAGCTGGTGGAAGAGGCGGCGCAGTTTGCGCAGGCGCTCGAGGCGCGCGAGCTGTTCGCCTCCGCCAATTCGCGATCCGAGCCGTTCTATGCGAAGTGCGGCTTCAAGCATGCCGGACGGGTGGATACCGCCCACGGCCCGATCGCAGTGATGTCGCGTAGCCTTGCCTGAAACGTGCGCCTGAAAGCTGGATTTCCGTTCCGGAGAAAACATATGCGCCTGGCTCTCGTGCTGACCTCGTCGCTTGGCCTTTCGCTTGCCTCGCTGGTTGCCTGTAGCGAGCAGGCGCCGACGGAGCTCTCGGTCCCCACCGAAGCGGCGGCGGCTGAGCCGGCGGTGGAAGCTGCGGCGTCTGCCTTGAAGGACGCGAACACGCTGACGCCTGAAGCGATAAGCGCGATGATGGTTGGCGAGTTCGAGTCTGCGGACGATGCGAACTCGACGATCGCCATCGATGTGGGTGGGAAGTGGACCGAGACGTATGAGGGGACCGAGCCGGTCGTCTCCGCGTGGCGCGTTTTTGCGGGCGACACACCGCCGGCGGGCACGGCCGAGACTTTCACGCCTGCCTCCCGCTATCTGGAAGTGACCAGAGAGAATGGCGCTTTCTACTACGAGATGGGCCAGATCGGGCACGATGGCTTCGACATGTTCTACAAGCCGCGCGGCAATCGCCTGAGCTATGAGCGCGTCAAGGCGCCGGGCTGATCTGCTCGCCCGCGTCTATCGTTGCGTCATCTATATCGCACGCGATATAGATATTGCGCATGCGATGTATCCCGGCTAGACCGCCGGAATGACGAAGCCTGATCGCCGCATGTTCTGGCATCTTGCGCGTGCGCACCGGCGCATAACCACCTCTGCCGATGCGAGCCTGTCCGATCTCGGGATCACAGGCACACAGGCGGGCGCGTTGTTCTGTTTCAGGGATGAAGGCCTGCTGGTCGGTGAGCTTGCCGCCGCGCTCGATCTTGCGCAGTCGGCAGCTTCGGGTCTCGCGCAGCGGCTTGAGGATTCGGGGCTCGTCGCGCGTCACGAGGAGCAGAGCGATGGGCGCGCGGCGCGGCTGAAGCTGACCGCCATTGGCCGGCGCAAGCGCGACGAGGCCGCACGCCGGACCATAGCCGCCAATGCCGAGCTGCTTCAGGGCTTCAAGGACAGCGAGATCGATATCGTTGTGCGTTGGCTTGCGCACGCCGCGGCAACCGGCGGTGCGCCAAAACGTCAAAGGAAAAGGGAACAGGCATGACCGACCTTGTGAAGATCAGCGTCGACAGCGGCGTCATGGAGATTGTCTGGAACCGGCCGGACAAGAAGAACGCGCTGTCCAACGCGATGTATCGCGCGGCGACCGAAGCGCTGGCGCGGGCGAAGGATGATGCCGCGATCCGCGTCGTGATCCTGGCCTCCGAGGGCGACAGCTTCACATCGGGCAATGACCTGGCGGATTTCGCGGCGGCTGCTGCAACCGGCGCGCCGACATCGGCGGGCGGCTTCATCGAGGCGATCGCGCAGTTCCCCAAACCGCTGGTGGCGGCGGTGTCCGGGCTTGCCGTGGGTGTGGGCACGACGATGCTGTTGCATTGCGATCTGGTGTTCATCGCGCGGGATGCAAAGCTGACAACGCCGTTTGTGAACCTCGCGCTCGTTCCGGAAGCTGCCTCTTCGCTGCTGTTGCCCGCGCACATCGGCCATCGCCGCGCCTTTGCGATGTTCGCGCTGGGTGAGCCTTTGACGGGCGAGCAGGCAGCGGAGCTTGGCATTGCGAATGCGGCGATGGCGGCTTCAGAAGTTCTGTCTGCTGCACGCGAAGCTGCGCGCAAGCTCACGCAGCGCGCACCCGGCGCCGTGATGGCGGCCAAGAAGCTGATGCGCGATGGCGAGAAGATCATGACGCAGCTGCGCACTGAAGGCGCGATCTTCGGCGAGCGGCTGAAGTCTGCCGAAGCGATGGAGGCCTTCACGGCTTTCCAGCAGAAACGCGCGCCGGATTTCAGCAAGTTCTAAGTGCAGCCGCTCACCACCGGTGAGTGTCGCGCTCGTGGTTCGACGGACGGTCCGCTATGCGGACCTGCTCACCATGAGCGCAAATCTGGCAATGCCCATGAGCGCCATCCTTGAGCAGGACCGTAGGGCCGTCCGTCGAAGGACGAGCGCAGGCTTCTGGATTAGGCGTCAGCGCAAACAAAAATCCCGGCTGGTTGCGCCAGCCGGGATCATTGTTCTGCACTAGCAGGAAGCGCTCAATCCTTCGCGCGTTCCACGTAAGCGCCGTCTTCGGTATTGACGATGATGCGCGTGCCCGTGCCGATGTGCGGGGGCACCATCACGCGGATGCCGTTCGACATCTTGGCCGGCTTGTACGAACCCGACGCCGTCTGGCCCTTCACGACCGGTTCCGTCTCGACGATCTCGAGCGTCACGCGCTGGGGAAGCTTGATCGCGACCGGCTTTCCGTCGAACATCAGCAGGTCGCAGTCCATGTTCTCGCCCAGGAACGCGGCGTCATCGCCAAGCATGGCGGCGGGCACCATGACCTGCTCGTAGTTGTTCGGATTCATGAACACGTAGAGTTCGCCGTCCTTGAACAGGAACTGGTGTTTCACTTCCTCGACGAACGCCAGGTTCAGCTGATCCGTGGTCTTGAAGGTCTCGACCACTTTCACGCCGTCGGAGATGCGGCGCATATCGATCGTGGCGGTCGGCGTGCCCTTGCCCGGGCGATAGGTTTCGGCCTTGAGCACGGTGTAGAGCTGGCCGTCCTCTTGCTCGAGAACGTTGCCCTTGCGCACGTCGCTGGCGATGACTTTTGACACAGGATACGCCTTTGTAATTGGGCCGGCGGCGGAGTATGGCTCGGCCGGTCGGAAACTGCTGAAGCGGCGCGGTCATACAATGCCCCGCCCCTGCGGCCAAGCCCGCGTTTCTGGGGCTTCTGGAGGCCTGTTTGAACGCCCAGACCCCCTGGTGGAACAAGAACGCCCATGCGGACCGGCGCCCCTTCCTCGAGGCCCGAGGCAAGATTCGGGGAGCGATGAGGGGCTGGTTCGAGGCTGGCGGGTTCACGGAAATCGAATGCGGGGCGCTTCAGGTGTCGCCGGGCAACGAGGCCCATCTGCATGGGTTCCGGACCGAATGGGCGGCCGAGAACGGGCAGCGCCGCCCGCTTTACCTTCATACCTCGCCGGAGTTTGCCGCGAAGAAGCTCCTCGCGGCGGGGGAGACGAAGATATTCGATTATGCGCGCGTCTACCGGAACGGTGAATCCGGGCCGCTGCATTCCTCCGAGTTTACCATGCTTGAATGGTATCGGGCGGAGGAGCCATACGAGGCGGTGATTGCGGATTGCGTGGGGCTATGCCGCCTTGCACTCCGGCAGACTGGCCGGGATGCGCTCGAATGGCGTGGCCAGAGCTGTGACCCTTATCTTGAGCCCGAGCGCCTGACGCTGGTTGAAGCCTTCGCACGGCACGCGGACATCGATCTTGAAGCGACGCTGGGAGATCGTGATGCGCTGGCGCGCGCGTCGCAGGCGATCAGCGTGCGGACGGCAGCGTCCGACAGCTGGTCCGACATCTTCAGCGCAGTCCTGGTCAAGCACATCGAACCGAAGCTGGGACAGGGCCGCCTCACCGTGCTGTGCGAATATCCGGCGGAAGAGGCGGCGCTCGCGCGGCCACTGGCGCACGATCCGCGCTTTGCCGAGCGGTTCGAGCTTTATGCCTGCGGCGTGGAGTTGGCCAACGGCTATGGCGAACTGACCGACCCGGCCGAACAGCGCCGCCGCTTCGAGGCGGAGATGGACGTCAAGGAGGCGACCTATGGCGAGCGCTATCCGCTGGACGAGGAGTTCCTCGCTGCACTCTCCCACATGCCGCAGGCGAGCGGCGTGGCCATGGGGTTTGACCGGCTGGTGATGCTGGCCTCTGGCGCGCGGCGGATCGCAGATGTGCTCTGGACGCCGCCGGTCTGAACCTGTCCTATGCCGTCAAGGAGGTGGCGCCATGATGAAGTCGATCGCTGCCGGCATGATGGCGCTTCCGCTGATGGCCGGTTGCGCTACCGCGCCCCAGCCGTGCACGTCTGAATGGGTCGACTGGAAGACGCAGCGCATCATCGGCCAGTTCGTGGCTGGCCACGGCAAGCAGATCGGCGAGTTGCGCGATATTGCCCCGATCATGTTCGGGCCGGCGGGCGGACTGCAGGACATTGCGCCGAACGCGATGATGGTGCTGACCGCGATTGGCGCGCTCGACCTGGTTCTGGAATTCGCCAACGACGCCTGGCCGCAGATCACGGATGCGGTGGCCGAGTGCGCCGCCGACCCCAATGCGGCTTACCTTTTCGCCAACATGCTGCGGGATCAGGGTGTGGACGAGCGGGCGGTCGCGGCCATCGAGCGGCTGGGCAATATTGTGGACTTTGAGCGCTGAGAGGGTCATAGAGGCGCGCATTCAAATGGCCGCCCGGATACCCTGCCAGCCGTGACCAAGGTTATCGACATCGCTGCGCCGCGCACCCTGCGCACGGGAGACGATCTCGTCGCCGCCGGGCTCGCGCGCGGTGCGGGCGAACTCGGCCCTGTGATGGCCACCTATGCCACTGCGATCACGCCGGCGCTGGCTGCCTTGATCGACCGCAACGACCCTGCCGATCCCATCGCGCGGCAGTTCGTGCCGTCGGCTGATGAGCTGCATGTCACGCCCGATGAGCTGCCGGACCCGATTGGCGACGTGACGCACGAACCTGTGCCGGGGATTGTGCATCGCTATCCGGATCGCGTGCTGCTGAAGGCCGTGTCGGTCTGCCCGGTCTACTGCCGGTTCTGCTTTCGCCGCGAGATGGTGGGGCCTGACAAGCAGGGCAATCTTTCGCAGGCCGAACTCGGTGACGCGCTGGCCTATATCCGGTCACGTCCGGAGGTCTGGGAAGTGATCGTCACGGGCGGCGATCCGTTCATGCTGTCGGCGCGGCGAGCAGAGGCGCTGACGCGGGCGCTGGAAGATATTCCGCATGTGAAGGTGATCCGCTGGCACACGCGCATGCCGGTCGCGGATCCTTCGCGCATCTCGCATGAATTTGTTGGCGCGATCCGCAGTGCGGCGAAGGCGGTCTATGTCGCGGTGCATTGCAACCATGCGCGCGAGCTGACGGCGGATGCACGCGCAGCGCTGGCGCGCATGACAGATGCGGGCATCGTGCTGCTGTCGCAGACCGTGCTGCTCAAGGGCGTCAACGACGATATCGACATGCTGGCGGAGTTGATGTGCGCACTCGTCGAAACGCGGGTGCGGCCCTACTATCTGCATCACGCCGACTTGGCGCCGGGCACGTCGCATTTCCGGACTACGGTCGCGGAAGGGCAGGCTCTGGTTCGCCAGCTTCGCGACCGCGTGTCGGGGCTCGCGCAGCCGCACTATGTGATCGACATTCCAGGCGGTGTTTCAAAGGCGCTTGCATCACTGGCCGACGTTGAGACCGAAGACGGGCGCACGCGCTTGCGTGGCCGCGATGGCGAATGGCGCGACTACTGACCCGCGGCTACTGGCCGCCTTCAAGCAGATCTTTCAGGTAGGAGACGTGGCGTTCAAACGCCTTGCGGCCCACGCGCGTGAGGCTGACGCGGGTGCGGGGTTTCTTGCCGACAAAGTCTTTCTCGACGGCGATGTACCCTGCTTTTTCGAGCGCGCCGAGGTGTGTCGCCATGTTGCCGTCCGTGGCGCCGAGCATCGATTTGAGCTTGCCGAATTCCAGCAGCTCGCCGCTGGGCAGGGCGTTGAGCGAGGCGGCGATGCGCAGGCGCATCGACTGGTGGATGATCTCGTCGGGGCCTTCCATCCTACGCCGTCCTCAGCCAGATGCCGCCAGCGATCAGCGAGCCGCCGCCGAACACGCCCATCCAGATGTCGAAATACTCACGCATCCAAAAAAAGCCCACGATGATGGCGATGGCCGTAACCAGACCGATCGCGAACAGCCGCCAGCCAGCCCAGATTCCCGCCGCCATGTACATGAACGGGAAGAAGATCGAGACCATCGCATTGCCTTCGTCCGCGCTGGACGGCTGTGCGATGAGGATCATGGTCGCGATGAAGGCCATCATGACGCCTGATGTCATCCCGATGCGCGAGCCGACGCGGCGATCGAGAGCGGCGGCTTGTGTGCCTGCGGGCGATTTCCGCGACTGGGCGATGCCGATGACCATCGAGATCACAAAGCCTGCGCCTACCGCGGCGGGCCAGACCCAGCGCTGATACTCCGGCCTGAACTGGCTGACCGAGTTGGCGATCAGCCAGACGAAGCCCCAGACGATGAAGAAGGGCGCGCCGTGATGATAGCCCTTGAGCTTGAAGACGCGGTCGCTGGCCTTGTCGATGTCGGCCAGCGCCTGCGCGGCTTCCTCGCGTGTGACGTTCATCAGTGCGTGTCCTTCAGCGCGTTGTCGAAAAAGGCGAGTGTCAGGGGCCAGTTCTGCGTCCAGGCGGCAAGGCCCGCTGCGCCCGTGCCGCCGAGCACGGGGTTGGGCGGCGCCTTCGCCATGGATTGCGCGCTGGCGCCGGCGGGGTCGCCGATGAACACCATGTGGCCTGCGCCTTCATAGCTGAGATGCTTGTAGGCGTGAGCGAAGTTCGCGGCGGAGAGGCGCTTCATGATCGCTTCTGCCATGTCGTGCGAGGGCCACAGCGCGTCTTCTGCGCCCGAGATCAGCAAGATTGGCGCGTTGATGCGCTCGACGGGAATGTCGACGGTTGTGCGCTTTTCGGTGGCGAGGGCTGCGTCGAACATCGGTTTCATCGGCGCGCCGGGACGATACTTCATGCCGTCCGGCGTGACGAAGGGCAGCGCCTTTCCATCGACGGTCCAGGCCGGACCCATGTTCATCGGATTGGCGAAGTTGAGGCCCTGCCAGACCACGCCCGAGGGCGCGAACGCCATCACCGCCTTGATCGAGGGATCGCGCGAAGCAAGCAAGAGGGCCGCTTCCGATCCACGCGAGCCGCCGATGACGCCGATGGCGTTGGCGTCGACACCGGGCTGTTGCTTCAACCAGGCGACCGCCTTGTCGAAGTATTCGAGCGGGATGTTCTCGAGCGATTGCGGCAGGCCGTCTTCCATGAAGTAGGCGAGCGCGAGCACAGCGTAGCCCTGCTTGGTGAAGGAGAGGCCAACGCCGCTGGAGGCGCCAAGGCCGCCCTCCGATCCGCCGAGAATCAGCAGCGCGGGGCGCTTGCCCGATCCTTCCGGCAGGTAGAACGCGCCGAGCAGTCCGTTGTCGCGCACGATGGTCTTGGTGACGCCGGCCGGCGCAGGCGCGCCCTTGTCGATCTGCGCGGGCGCGACTGAGCCGAACTGCTCAAGATAGTTCATCCTCACTTCCGCTGTCGTGTCGCTCGCGACCGTGATGGCTGCGCGTTTGAAAGACGGCGGGAAGCTGGCGTTGTTGCCGAACGCATATCCCTCCGGCGGGATGTTTGGCATCATGTCGCCGTCTTCGTCGTGGAAGGCCTGGAAGGCATAGGAGCCGGGCTTCAGGTTCTCGAAGACGACGGTTGTCGTGCCCTCAGTCGCATCGGCCATCGCCATTGCCGTCATGCAGCCGCCAGGGAACTGGGCGGCGGGATCGTCACACAGGCTTGCGAGGATCTTGCCCGTGCTGGAGTGGACGTCGGTGATGGTCACGGTGAGGGTCTGCGCGACCGCGGGAAGGCCCGCGAGACAGGCGGCGGCAATCAGTATCCGGGGAAGGGCGCGTATCACGATCTGAGTCTCCTTGCTCATTTAAAGAGTACTTTGTTATACAAAGTACATGCTGTCAACTGGCCGTGCAGGGGCGGGGCTTCGCGGGCGGGGAGATGGTTGTTGGCTTGCGCCGGGATGCATCCGAGCGGCTGCAGGCGCAGATCGTCTTGACCTCATCAGGCGGCGGGCCCATCGGGGCGGGATGACGACGACACCTTCAGCTCTCGTACTGTTTTCCGGCGGACAGGATTCCGCCGTCTGCCTCGCCTGGGCGCTGTCGCGCTATAAGCGGGTGGAGACGATCGGCTTCGATTATCGCCAGCGCCATCGCGTGGAGTTGGACTGCCGGACGGTGTTTCTGGCGAAGCTGCGTGCACAGTTTCCCGCGTGGTCGGCGAAGCTGGGCGAGGATCACCTGCTGGATCTTGGCGTGCTGGGCGAGGTCAGCGATACGGCGCTGACGCGCGAGCAGGAGATCGGGTTTGCCGATAGCGGCTTGCCGAGCACGTTCGTACCGGGGCGCAATCTGGTGTTCCTGACGTTTGCTGGCGCCGTCGCCTACAGGCGTGGTCTCACCTCGCTGGTTGGCGGCATGTGCGAGACGGATTTCTCTGGCTATCCCGACTGCCGACGCGCGACGATGGATGCAATGCAGACTGCGCTGACGCTCGGCATGGATCGCCCGACGCCCATCGAGACGCCGCTGATGTATCTCGACAAGGCGCAGACTTGGGCGCTCAGCGAGGCGCTGGGCGGCGAGGCGGTGGTCGATCTGATCGTGGAAGAGACGCACACCTGCTATCTCGGCGACCGCACACAGCGGCATGATTGGGGCTATGGCTGCGGGACGTGCCCGGCGTGCGACCTGCGCGAGAAGGGCTGGGCAACGTGGCGGGCCGGCGCATGACCTATTCCGTCAAGGAAGCTTTCTACACGCTGCAAGGCGAAGGTGCGCAAGCGGGGCGCGCTGCGGTGTTCGTGCGCTTTGCCGGATGCAATCTGTGGAGCGGCCTGGAGAGGGATCGCGCCAAGGCCGTGTGCACGTTCTGCGACACGGATTTTGTCAGTACGGATGGCGATGGCGGGGGCAGGTTCAAGGACGGCGGGGAGCTTGCAAACCATGTCGCGTCGCTATGGAAGGGCGATGGCGGAAAACGGTATGTGGTCTGCACGGGCGGAGAGCCATTGTTGCAGCTTGATCTTGAGTTTCTCTACGGGCTGAAGGCTCGCCACTTCGAGATTGCCATCGAGACCAACGGCACGATCAAGGCGCCATCGTTGATCGACTGGATCTGCGTCAGCCCGAAGTCGACCGCGGAGCTGAAGCAGACATCCGGCGATGAGCTGAAGCTAGTCTATCCGCAGAAAGATGCGCCGCCAGAGAAGTTCGCGCATCTCGATTTCAAGCACTTCTTCCTGCAGCCGATGGACGGCCCGGATCGCGAGGGGAACACAGCAGCGTGCATCGCCTATTGCTTGGAGCATCCGCAATGGCGGCTCAGCTTGCAGACGCACAAGGTGACGGGCATTCGCTAGCGCGAAACAAAAAGCTGCCCGGTGAGGGGAGGCGTTTCGTGTCAGGATTGCCGGTGGTCTAGGTCAGCTTGTCGGCGAAGCGGCGCGCGAACTTGTCGAACGTCGAGCGCGCATCGCTCCAGGTCGTAGCGGCGACGACGTTGTGGAGGTCGGTCTCGTACCAGCGATAGTCAAAGCGACCGATCTCGTTGCCTGCTGCGTCATATGCAATGCCGGAGAGCTTGGCGCCGCCGAGGCTGATCGAGTGCATCGAGTCGAGGCCGGGCTTCTGCGATACCTGTTCCATGGTCGGGCGGTTGGGCCGGGCGTCTTCAATCGTGACCACGATCTTTTCTGCCTGCACGCCCTTTTCGGCGAACACGTTGGTGATCTTGCGCGTCAGCGCGTCGGACAGCACACGGGCTTCGCGAACGCCGATGTCGTCATCCAGCTTTTCCTGGAACGCGGTCGACATCTTCGTTTCGACCGTGAGGGCGAGGGCGGGGCTGGCCATGAGGGCGGCGGCGAAGGCGGAGGTGGCGAGGGCGGCGATGCGCATGGCTCTGGGTCCCTGTAAAGCTTCTGGATTCTGGATATCGGCCGGTTACGCGCCCGGCAGGTCTATATCACTGAATCTGACATGAAGGTGGGATGAACGGAGCGTTTGGGAAAGGGGGCCCGCGCTCAATTCGGCTTGTTTGACTGTTGCTGCTGCTGTTGGCGGCGCAGTTCCTCGTTCTCCTTCCGGAGCGCCTCGATGTCGTGGGACTGCTGTTCATCTTCGTCGGTGGTGACGAGATCGATGGCGGCGCCACCGACAGCGCCCACGGTTGCAACCGTGAGCCCGACGGCTGCGCCGGCAACGTCCGTAATCAGGCAGCCGCCCAGAAGGGGCGTGGTGCAGAGCGCGAGAGCCAGCGTGGCGGCTTTCTTCATGACGATTCCCCTTCGACCTGCTGTCGGGCGAGCTTAGCCCACATACAGGCCGAAGGAGAATGAAGACGGGTTAACCGCGCTGCATTACAGCGTGGGGAGTTAGAGGGTATCGGTCAGCACGATTTCCGCAGGGCCTTCGATGGCCCTGAAGACGATGCGGTTGCTGCCTGTCACGGCGATCCCGTCGCGGGCGCTGGCTTTCTGGCCATCGACCTCGATCGCACCGGTGGCGGCCACCGCATAGACATGGCGGCCAGGCTCGGTTTCCCAGGCGATTTCCTGGCCTGCATCCAGCGTCACACCAGCAACGCGGGCATCGGCCCGGATGTTCAGCGCGCCTTCATCGCCCTTGCCGGAGGCAAGGATGGACCAGTTGCCCGAACGGTCGGCCTTGGGGAACTGCTTGGCGCCCCAGCCGGGTTGGCCGCCGGTACGGTCCGGTTCGATCCATATCTGGAACAGCGTCGTGTTCTCGTCTTCCAGATTGTACTCGGCATGTCGGACACCCGTGCCCGCCGACATCACCTGAACGTCGCCAGCGCCGGTGCGGCCGTGATTGCCCATCGAGTCCTGGTGGGTGATCGCGCCGGTGCGGACATAGGTGATGATTTCCATGTCGCGGTGCGGATGCGGCGGGAAGCCCGATTTCGGCGCAATCAGGTCGTCATTCCAGACGCGCAGACGGCCCCAGCTCATGCGCTTGGGGTCGTAATACTCCGCGAAGGAGAAGTGGTGGTGGGCGTCGAGCCAGCCATGGTTGGCCCCGCCGAGGGTGTCAAAGGCGCGGACTTCGATCATTGCGAACTCCATCTGTTGATCGTCGTTGCAGGCCATATAGTTGCAAACGCAACAACATGCAAGTGCGGCGACCCGGCGACTGCTAAACCACGTTAGGAATTGGGCTATTCCTAACGAATGTAGGAATGCAGGCTATTCCTAACGTCGGTTAGGCCGTTGGGCGCGGTCAAATGAAAACGCCCCGGCTTTGGGCCGGGGCGTTCCATAAGGAAGTTTCGTCCAACGCCTACTTCAGCGGCGAGTAGTCGGTTGGGACAAGCTGGACCGAGACGACGCCGCCCGGAGAGGCCAGCAGCGGGCCTGCGGCTTCGCTTTCGGTGCGGACCTTCACCCATTCCTCGTCCTTGGAGAACGCCTGCCACATCGTCGTGCGGGCGGCGGCGGTCGGATAGGCCATCATGTACACCATCTTGTCGGTCATGGCCGGCTGGTCGGCCACGGGGCGCCAGTACAGGAAGTTGGTCATGCCGAGGCGCGAGAAGATGCCGACGGTGTGGTTGCGGAAGCGCTTGTGTATGTTCTCGAGATTGCCGGCCGTCGCCGTGTAGGTTCGCAACTCCCAGTAGCGCGGCGTGGCGGACGAGGTGGTGTTCAGCTTCGGCGAATAGTCGGTGGTGTTGAGGAAGATGTTCTGGATGCCGCCCTGCGTGGTGAGCGAGCCATCCTTCTGGCTGTCGGCGTAGACCTGCTTCCATTCCGGATCCTGCGCGAACGCGGCCCAGGACGCATCGCGCGCGGTGCGATCCTTGTAGCCCATGATGTAGAACAGGCGATCGTCCTTGGGCTGGCCTTCGGGCGTCGCGACATGCCAGAAGCCGATCGGCGTCATGCCGTGCTTCTTGAACAGCCCGATCGTGTGGTTGCGAAAGCGGGCGTCGAGGGCGTCGGCCTTGCCTGGCGCTGCGGTGTAGATGCGCAGTTCGTAGAGCCCGATGGCGGGCGGCGTCGGCGCCACGATCTCCCCCATGTTCATCGTGCCGCAGGCGGCGGAAAACAGCGCCATGCCCGCCGCGACGGTGGCGGTGGCTGCGCGGCGCAGAATGCGAATGGGGTCATTGATCGCGAACGTGGACATGTTTCCTGCCTGATGTTTCTGGTCTGATGGTCTGATGGTCTGATGGGCTTCTGGCCAGACGGCCGTTTTCCCATCAATTACAGCAGACTCAGGTCCAGTAACAGGCCGGACCCGCAGCGTTCACCCGAATGCGAACGCATCCATGCGCAGGATTCCGTAGGCCGTAGATTGGGGCAGGTGCGTGATCTGGCCTGCGCCTGCGCCCCGGGCGACGTACCGGGGCAGGAGATGCCACTCGGCCGGATGATTGTGCGCGGCTTCCGGCGCGCGGGCGCGATAGTTCAGCAGATCGTCGATCCGGCCTTCCTTCCGCGCGGCGGACATCCATTCTGCGAAGATATGTACCCAGGTCGAGTTCGGGCGCGTCGAGTCGTCGACCCGAGCTGCCGGGCGCCGTGGTCGAGCCGCGCGTTTCGTGCCGATGTCTGCGGAGAGGCCGGCAGCCGCGCGCCGATCGTCTCGATCGCAAGCGAAGGTGAGCCGCAAAGGACGAAGACCGCTAGCAACATTACCTTCAAGATGAATATTGCTGCACGTGCAGTAAAATGTCCCGTTCGTATTGACGTATTGGGGGGGGCTCTGGGGTAGTATGCTACCGGGTGAGTTTCGGCCAAGGATCGCAGATGCGCGGGTTGCTGTTTGCTACTGTGTTGCTGGCCGGGTGCGATGCTGCGTCGATTGCGTCCTCGGGCGATCCAGCGGGTGCGGTGGACACGAAGCGTGTCGAGGCGGAGAAGGCCTGCGCGGCGGTCACCGGTTATCTGCCGGGCGTAAGGGACAAGGTGTTGGCCGAGGAATACAAAGCGTGCGTGGCGGCAGTGATGGAAGCCAAGGAACCCGAGATGCGAGGGCGAACAGCAGCGCCGGATTAGGCGCTCGTACCAAAGAACCCGTGGCTGTTGTAAGCGGCTTCAAAACAGGCTTGGGCCTAGTGCCTTCGCCCACCGCCTCCGTGTCCACCTCTGTTGTGTCCGCCAGCCGAGCCATGACCGCGACCGACGCCAGCGTAGTTATTATGCGGCTGCGAATACGCGTGTCCACGGTCCGAATGCCCCGATCCGACTCCGTAAGCCCCATAGTGCCTATAACCATTGCCAAAATAACCGGGGTGGCCGTAGGTCGAGCAGCCGGCCAAGATGCCGACCAGTCCCACCGCAACAATGGAAGTTACGATACGCCGTTTTTGGAGTGACATGATTTGTCTCCATTCCTATCGTCTTATAGCGCGATTGCGGGTTCCGGCATAGCTGCTTCCGCAGCCATGCTTGCGCCCAACCGCAAACGGTCGCCCCTGCTATATAGGCTTTCCTAGCTTTCCATGTCCTTCCTGATCGTGAACCAGGCGGCCGCAAAGCTCAGCAGGCTGAGGGCGTGAACTGCCGTCGACCAGTAGATTGCGTTGCGCAGGCCTTCGACCTGATTGGTGAAGCAGGTTGCGAACAGCGGATCGTCCTGCGCCACCGCCTTGCATGCCGTGACTGTCAGGTCCGTGCCGGTTTCCGCGAGGTGCCAGTTGGCGAAGGCGTCGCTCGTGACGCCAAACAGCATGGGGCCGAGACCCAGCCCGATCATGTTGATCACGAACAGCAGGATCGCCGCCGCCGTCGCGCGCATCGCGGGCGGCACAAGGCCTGGCACGCCGCCATAGACGGGGCCATACCAGATCGCGACACCGACGTTCGGGATGATCATCAGGACCATCGCAAGCACCATGTCGTCCATCTGCGCGACGTACCAGAACACCGGCAGGCCGATGAACGGGAAGAGAAGCGGCAGCGTCACGAACTGGCGCAGGTCCTTTGCACCGAACTTGTCGCACCACCAGCCGCCCAGCCACGAGCCAATCACGCCGCCAATGCCAGCAGCAAAGCCCAACCCAAGGCCGAGATAGGCCGTGCCGGGGTTGTTGCCGCCGATGCCGTAGAAGGCTGCGGCGTCCACCAGGCCCCGTCCCTGCGAATAGGTGAAATAGCCCGCGAGAAAGAAGGAGTGCGAATACGACACCGTCGCGGCGAACGCGCCGCCGAGCGCCAGGAACCAGAAGGTCGGCTTGTTCGACAGAACCTTCATCGCGTCTTTCAGCGAGATGTGGTTCGCGGACGCCTTGGCCGCGGCCTGCGCTGCGTTGAGCTTCGATGCGCGGCGCGGCTCAAGCAGAGTGAGCGCTGATATCACCGCCAGCAGAAGGCCGGGCGCGCCGGCGACAAAGAAGGCCGTGCGCCATCCCCAGTTGGCGGCGATGATGCCGCCCAGCGCCATGCCGAGCAGCGAGCCGATGGAGATTCCCATCGAATAAATGGCAAGCGCCCGCGCGCGTGACTCCTTGGGGAAGTATTCGGTCAGCAGCGAATGCGCTGTCGGTGTGCAGCCCGCCTCGCCAATGCCGACACCCGCGCGGCTGATCGCCAGCATCAGGAAGTTCTGCGCGAAGCCCGCGAGCAGGGTGAAGCCGCTCCAGACCGCGAGTGACACCGTCATGATCAGCGGCCGGTCGCCGCGGTCGGCATAGCGGGCGATCGGGATGCCGAGCGTGGTGTAGAGGATGGCGAACCACAGGCCCGCCATCGCGCCGACTTCGCTGTCGGACAGTTTGAGGTCCGCCTTGATGTCGGGGATGAGGATGGTGACGATCTGACGGTCGAGAAAGTTGACCGTGTAGATCGCCACCAGGAGGCCGAGAGCATAACGCCGGTAGGAAACCGGCATCGGGGAGGAGGACGGGGAAGTCGAGCCGGCTGTCGCCGGATTAGCGCTCGTCATTGGCTTCCGTTCTCCCGCCGGCGCCTCTCTCGGGCCCCGTTGCGGGCGACTATGCCGGAAGCCGGATGGAAACCAAGCGTTTTCCCATACCGAAAATTCAAAACACGTGCTGCAGTGCAGCGAACGTAGCGGCGAAATGGCCTTTTGCGACGAGTGCTACAAACCAGCTTTTCAACCCGTTGTTACGTACGCAGCCCCAGCACATCAGCGATCAGCTCTGTGTCGCTGCATTCTTCCAGCTCTGCGATCTTGCCGCCGCGCATGTGGATCACGAAGCGATGGCCGTTGCGGTAGTCCGCGCCGTGAAACGTGCCCGCCCATGAGGTGGCGCCAATGATGCGCCACTGCATGTCCTCCGCCATCGGGTCCACGAACGGCCGGCCGTTGCCTTTGGCGGTTTCGGCAAAGATCGCCGCGATGATATCCCGGTTGGACTGCGTCAGCCGTTGACGCCTTTCATGCCGGCCTCGTCGTAGCGCTCGCCCTTCACTTTCGCGGCCAGTGCATCGAGGCGGGCGAGGGCGGCGGGCGTGAACTTCACGTCAGCGGCGCCGAGGTTCTGTTTCAGGTTGGCAAGCTTCGTAGTGCCCGGGATGGCGACGATATTGCTGGCGCGCTGCAGCACCCAGGCAAGCGCAACCTGACCGGCTGTTGCATTCAGGTCAGATGCGACCTGTGCGATCTCTTCGACGAGCGCGAGATTGCTTTCCAGCGCTTCGCCTGAGAAGCGCGGCGCCATGAGGGCGCGGAAGTCGAACCCATCGGCCTTCCAGTCTTTCGACCAGCCGGCCAGCATGCCGCGCCCGAGGGGAGAGTAGGCGACCAGCGTCGTGCCCAGCGCCTTGGCCGTGTCGAGGATGCCGTCCGTCTCGATGAAGCGCGTGAAAATCGAGAACTCGGACTGGAGCGCTGCGATCGGGTGAACCTTGTGCGCCGCGCGCAGCGTTTCAGCGGTCACTTCCGACAGGCCGATATTGCGGACCTTGCCCTCTTTCACCGCCTCGGCCATCGCGCCGACGGTTTCCTCGATGGGACGGGAGAAATCGCGGCGGTGCAGGTACCAGAGATCGACGTGATCGGTCTTGAGGAAGCGCAGCGACTGTTCCAGCGCGCGTTTTGCGTTCTCGGGCGAGCCGTCCACACGGCGTTCGCCAGTTTCGAGATTGTATTTCGGGCCGAACTTGGTGGCGATGAAGACCTTGTCGCGCCTGTCATTGAAGGCAGCGCCGAGCTGCTGCTCGTTGACGCCCATGCCGTACATCTCGGCTGTATCGAAGTGATCGACCCCGAGATCGACTGCGGCGTGGAGGAGTTTCACCGCGTCAGCTTCCTCCAGCGGCTTTCCGTAAAAGGCAGCCATGCCCATGCAGCCAAGGCCGATGGCGTTGAGAGGTTTGCTGTTGCCGATTGTGCGCTTGATCATGACGGTCTCGCTGGAATGGGAATGTGAGCGAACGCTCACATAGGCCTCACCGCGCGCGTCTGCAAGAGCTGCTGTGGAACTCTTGCGTGTCGCACAAAGTGATCGCGCGCGCGGAGGTAATGCGTTGACCGATGAGAGGTGAGGCGTAAGCTTTTCCTGTCAGCGAGCTTGTGCAGCTCCCGCGTCGCAGCGCCATCTCCCCAGATGCGGTGGCCCGTGACGGCAGGTTGTAGCGCCTTGCAGGGCAGACACGTGAAACGGAAACGGAGAATGCGTATGGAGGCTCCACCTGCTTAGCAATTCGGGCTCTCCGTATTCCGTGGAGCCCCGGCCCCAGCGGTAGCGTGCCTGGCCAGGACGCATGGGTCGTCAGCTAATGAAAAATCAGGAACTGAATAGACGGCCTTAGGTGGCCGCATCTTGAACAGCCATTCTCTTGAGTGGCGCGGCGAATGCCGAAAGAGCCCCGTCCCGCGGGCATTGCCCGATGGACGGGGCTCTTTGCATTTCTGCTTACCAGCTTCGCAACCGGCGTTGATGTCCGCTTGAATGCCTGATCAGGTGCGGGCCGGAAAAGGGACGCACCAATGCTCACAGTTCACCACCTCAACGAGTCGCGCTCGCAGCGCATTCTCTGGCTGCTGGAGGAGTTGGGCGTTCCCTACGAGCTCAAGGTCTACCAGCGCGATGCGCAGACGCGCCTGGCGCCGCCGGAGCTGAAGGCGATCAACCCGCTGGGCAAGAGCCCGATGATCACGGATGGCGACCGCACTGTCATCGAGACAGGCGCGATCATCGACTACATCATCCGTCATCATGGCGGCGGACGGATGCAGCCCGATCCGAAATCGGTGGATTACGACACCTATGTGCAGTGGCTGCACTATGGCGAGGGGTCGGCCATGCTGCCGCTGATGCTGCACATGTATGTCGGGCGGCTGAAAGAGGCTGGCGCGCCGCTGCATCCGCGTATCCAGAGCGAGGTGGCCAATCATCTCGGCTTCATTGATGGCTATCTCAAGGGACGGTCGTTCTTCGTCGGCGACGCTCTGAGCGGCGCGGATGTGCAGATGAGCTTCGTCGCCGAAGTGGCCCGCGCGCAGCAGTCACTGCCGTCCTATCCGGCGTTCAATGCGTGGCTCGATCGCATGCACGAACGACCGGCGTGGACGCGCGCGATCGACAAGGGCGGGCCCTATGCACTTGGCAGATAGTCTGGGGCGGCTAGTTCGGCGCCGAGACCTGTTTGCGGATTTCAGCAACGCCGCGGAACACTGGTTTGATACCATCCCGCGGCGTCGATGACAGCGCGCCACGATAGGCCTCAATCGTTAGATCGGGACCGACGAGCAGGTAGGCGGGAAAGGCTGCAAGCTTCAGCGCGCCGGCGTCGGCGACAGAGACAACCAGGAAATCGAGATTGGGATCCTGATCCGCAGCGGATGAAGCGGCGGCGGCGTGGGTTGTCTCGTCCTTGCTCAGCGGCTCCGCGCCCGTGACGCCGAGGATGGTCCACCTGCCGCGCAGCACATCGGATGCGAAGTCGCGTCCGTCTGCATGCTTGGCCGCGAACGCGGGAAGCGTCGCGCCGATCAGGGCGTAGGCGGATGTATCCGTCTCCCACCCTTCGATGACGGCAACCGGCGCCTGAGTCGTTTCGGCGCCAGCCTCCACGACCGGAGGCGCAGGCAGCGGATCGCTCGCCGGCGCCTGATCGCAAGCGGTGAGCATCAGGAAGGCGGCGAAGGCAGTCATACGCATGTCCGGTCTCCTATGACACGACGCTCGGGTCAGATTTGGGCAGATACATGGCGCAAGCTGAACAGGGGTTCAGTTCGAGCTGCATTCTGTCCGGGAACTGCATGTTGCAAGCGGAACGGTTGGCGCGATGAGCGGTTCAGCAATCGCGACGGAGGGACATGTCTGTTCAACGAGGCCAGCATGAAGAACCGGACCAAACATTTCATGCGTGCGGGCGCACTGGCGCTCGGCATGACCATAGCCGCGCCGATGACGGCGAGCGCAGGTGAATGGCGTCTCGATCCGCGGCGCTGCCCCGACCTGATGGAAGACTATCGCGACATGCGGCGTGATCGCGGTTGGCAGAACCGGCGCGAGGATCGCAGGGACCAGCGCGTGATCAGCTGCCCCGCCCGCGCGTGGACGTATGATCGCGATCGCTACGAGCGGGGCGTGCCGCTGCCTTACCCGCGTAAGATCGTCGTCACCCATGATGGCCGCGTCTATGAGCGCGATCTCGGCGGCCGTCTGCTGAACCTTGGCGTCGATCTCAATCTGGGGATCGGCCTGCGGCTTTAGCCTCGTCAGCGCCGGGCATAACGCTCAAAACAAAACGGCCCGGTGTTTCCATCGGGCCGTTTGCATTTCAGTGTCGGCGTTCAGATCAGTTGAAGATCTCGAACAGGCCGGCAGCGCCCTGGCCGCCGCCGATGCACATCGTCACGACGCCATACTTGGCCTTGCGGCGCTTGCCTTCGAGCAGCAGGTGGCCCGTGCAGCGTGCGCCGGTGACGCCATAGGGGTGGCCGATCGAGATCGAGCCGCCGTTGACGTTGTACTTCTCCGGGTCGATGCCGAGGAAGTCGCGGGCATAGAGGCACTGGGAAGCGAACGCTTCGTTCAGTTCCCAGAGGTCGATGTCCTGCACCGTCAGGCCATGGCGCTTGAGCAGGCGCGGCACGGCGTAGATCGGTCCGATGCCCATTTCGTCAGGCTCGCAACCGGCGACCGCGAAGCCGCGGAACGCGCCGAGCGGGGAGAGGCCGCGCTTGGCGGCTTCCTTGCCTTCCATCAGCACGAGCGCTGCGCCGCCGTCCGAGAACTGCGAGGCGTTGCCGGCGGTGACGTATTTGCCTTCCTGGACCTTCTGGCCGCCCTTGAACACGGGGGCGAGCTTCTGCAGGTCGGCGAGCGTCGTCTGCGGGCGGTTGCAATCGTCGCGCGTGACTTCGGCGTCTTCGATGGTGACAGCGCCCGTCGCCTTGTCGGTGACGGCCATCTTGGTTTTCATCGGGACGATCTCGTCCTTGTACTTGCCGGCGGCTTGCGCGGCGGCGGTGCGCTGCTGCGACTGCAGGGCGTACTCGTCCTGATATTCGCGGCTGACCTTGTAGCGCTCGGCGACGATTTCAGCTGTCTCGATCATCGACATGTAGATGGCCGGGATTTTGGTCATCAGCTTTTCGTCGATCGCGCGGTTGCGGCCGTCAGCGGCCAGCGGGCGCGGCGGGGCGAACTGGACGAGCGAGATCGACTCGACGCCGCCGCCGACCATGATGTCAGCGCCGTCGTGAATCTGGTGGGCGGCGAGCGCGATGGCGTTCAGGCCCGAGGAGCAGAAGCGGTTGATCGTGCCGCCGGCGACCGAGACCGGCATGTCGGCCCACAGGGCAGCCTGGCGAGCGATGTTGCCGCCGGTCGCGCCTTCAGGGTTGGCGCAGCCGAGATACACGTCTTCAACTTCTTTCGGGTCGAGCTTCGCGCGCTCGACAGCGTGCTTGATCGCATGGCCGCCGAGGGCCGCGCCGTGGGTCATGTTGAACCCGCCGCGAACCGACTTGGCGAGACCCGTCCGGGCCGTTGAAACGATTACCGCCTCACGCATGTATTATCCTCCGTACCGCGCATTCAGTGAGATTCTGGCGCGCAGCTTAAGCGTCATTCTGCGGAGGAATGCAACAACAAGCCCCCTGCCAGGGGTGCTGGCAGAGGGCTCTCGTGTTTGCCGCTAGTGCGAAATCGGCGGTTTGGCCGCCGGCTGTCTGCCTACTGGCCCGGTTTCACCGTGGTTGTCCTGGTGGTGATGGTGGTGGTCGGGATGCTGGCCGGCGCCGCAAGGACAGCATCGAGCTGCGCTTGTGCGATGTCCTTGGTCGTGTAGCGCGGCTTCTCGGAGACCACGGCCTGCACTTCGACGGCGATGGGGTTTTCCGCGTCGAGTTGGGCAGTTTGCACCGGGGCGATGGTTTCGGTCTTGGTCTCGATGGTGGCGGTTGCGGTTTCCTCGACCGTGGTGTCGACGGTCACTTCCGTTTTCGCCTGCGGGGCCTCCGCGTAGACGCTGGCGCGCACTGTCGCCTGTGCGGTTGCAGTGGTTTCCGGTTGTGCAGCCGGCTGGGCGCTTGCTTCGCCGTCGACAAGCGCCTTGGTGTCGATCGCGCCAAGCACCTTTTCAGCCGCCACGCCTTCAACGCGCACGCTGCCCTGGGCAACAGGCGGGGCCATGGTTGTTGACGGAGGTTGCTGGGCGAATGCGGGGCTGGCGAGGATGGCCGCGAGCGCGGCGGACGCGAGAGCGAGTTTCATCGTGTGGCCTTTCAGGCATTGGATCCAAGACCGGTCAGGATGCCGGTCGCATAGAAGGGATGCGCAGAGGGACGCCGGTGAAGGCCGGAGGGTTCCGGAATCTGACGGCGTTTTAAGATTGTTCAGCAGCCGGAGTTTCGGCGATCGGCGTTTTCGGAACAGGCGCAGCGGCATCAGGCGTCGGTGGTGACGGTGCTTCAGGCGCCTCCACATGGTCCGCTACGTAGGCGCCACGGCGTCCGCGTCGGGTGGGCTCGTCGATGGTGGTATCGACCGTGGTGAACAATTCAAGCTGCGCGTTGAGTTCCGCCCCGATGCAGATCGCGTAGGCCGACAGCCAGAACCACATCAGCAGGGCGGCCACCGCGCCAAGCGATCCGAACGTGGCGTTGTAGGCGTTGAAATTCTCAAGGTAGGCCGAGAAGGCGATGGAGGCGATCATCCAGATCACGCCTGCGGCGATGGCCCCCGGCACGATCCAGCGCCAGCGGGCGCGGGCGCGCGAGGGCGCGATGCGATAGATGGCGGCACAGGCCGCTATGAACAGCGCGATGATGACGAGCCAGCGGATCGAATTGATGGCGGCTTCTACAAACGATCCAAGCGCAAGTGCTTTCAGAATTGGCGGCACAGCGCCAATCGCTGCAATCGACAGCGCCACGAAGATGATGCCCGAAAACGTAAAGCCCAGCGTCAGCAGGATAAGGTGGAAAAAGTTGCGCTTTTCCTTTTCGTGATACGCCATGTTCATCGCCTGGATGAGCGCGGCGACGCCACCTGAGGCGCCCCATAGCGCAAGAAGCGCCGAGATCAGCAGGCCGAAAGTGAGGCCGCCATCGCCCTGCGTGGCGATCACCACCATCTGGTCGGCCACCAGATCGAACGCATCGGGGGCGACCTCGCGAACCACGCCAAGCTGCGCGCCAAGCGTCGTCATGTCGGTGAAGAGCCCCCAGATCATCAGGGCGGCTGCGATGGCGGGGAAGACCGAGAGGAACGCATAGAAGGCGATGCCGGCTGACAGCAGGCCAACATTGTCGCCTAGCACCCGAAAGAACACGCGCACGACAATTGCGCGCCAGTCCTTGAGCCGGATGGCGGCAGGCGTTGCCACGTTATGGCGGTTCTTCATCAAGGCGGAAACGTTGCCGGCGTGGGATAGGTTCCGCGACGCTTCCGGGATGCCGCGCCGTGTCCTAATGTGGCGCCATGAGTCTTGACCTGCAGTCCCTGAAGCGGCGCCCCGTTCTGTCCTCGGCTGAGGCGAATGCGTTGAAGGCGGGGTATCGCACGCAGGTCCCGATTGACGCGAATGGCGCGCTGGCGATTGAGCGCTGTGTCGACGTGCGCACGATCGGCATCGCGGGGGCGAACCATTATCACACGCCACACAACCCGCCCTATTATGTCAGCGTACCGGGCTCGATACCGGAGCTTTATATGCGCCAATCGGTGGCGGCCAAGTTGACGGAGGTGAATGCGCGGCTGGCTCCGCTGGGCATGGAGCTTTTCCTGTTCGATGCGTGGCGGCCCCAGGCAGTGCAGCGCTATTTCCACGACGTTTGGTTTCCCGCGTGGCTGCAGGCGCGCCAGCCGCACCTTGAAGGCGCCGCCCTGGTGGAAGAGGTGGAGCACTACTGGGCAGCGCCAAGCGCGGGCGCAGGCTCGCCATCGCCGCATTCGACGGGGGCTGCGGTCGATCTCACACTGATCTTCAGCGAGACGCGCCAGCCGCTGTTCATGGGCGGTATGTTCGACGACGTCACCGAGGATGCCTGGACCGATGCGTTCGAGCGCAAGACGACCATTTCGATGTCGGATGCCGAAGCGCTGGCCAATCGCAGGTTGCTCTACTGGGTGATGGGCGAGGCGGGGTTCGCCAATAACCCCACTGAGTGGTGGCACTTCTCCCATGGCGATCAGCTCTGGGCGAAGCTGGGCAGGCATCCAGCCGCAGCGTTCGGCGGCTGCAATCCCACCGGCCGCCCGGATGCCTGAATGCAGGCGCGCTTAAGACCCCGGCAACCTTAACCCGTCAGATTGCGGCCTCTGGTTGATTGCGGAGTCCGGATGCTGAATGCGTTCATAAAGCACGTGTCCAAAGCGACAGGACTTCCGGCGAAGACCGCCGAGGCCGCAATAGGCATCATTCTCAACGCTGCAGACCGGCAGGGCGCCCCGCTCGCCGATGAAGTTTTTGAAAGAGTTCCCGGCGCGCGCACGCTCGCAGCCCAGATGGGCGCGGAGATCGGCGCAGCCACGGGCGTGATCGCGCGCCTGATCGAGCGTACACAGGGCGGCCGTCAGGCCGTTGCAGAGCAGGTGATCCGCGATCTCCATCGCGCGGGCCTGGGCAATCAGGAGGTCGGCCTCCTCTTCCCGGCGATCGGGTCGTATGCGGAATCCACGTTCGGCGTGAAAGGTGTGGGCCACCTCGGCGACATCTTCGGCGCGCTGCGCGTGCAAGGAAGTGCAGTGCGTAGCGTAGCCTAAAAAATTGTAGCGTTAGGGCTGGCGGGCGGCCTTCGGGTCGCCCGCTTTCTTTTGCGCGCTGAGTTTACGCGGATTTTTGGGGTGCCTGAGGCGTGATGGCGCAGATGCAGTCCGGCCCTTCAAAAGCCGAAAAAAGTCTCCATCTCTTGGGAACCGGACGAGCGCCCTGGCGTTTGTCCTTGGCTCTTCCCGGCGCTGGCGGTCTTATCCGTCCCCCCCGACCCCCCAAGACTGCTGCGTCGGGAAGACACTTCTCCCAGATGAGATCTAGCGAGCGCGGACCAAATAGGTCGCGCGCGCCTCTTTGCGTTTGAAGCAGCGCTATTTTGGCAGCGGGAGTTGCAGGTCGGGTTCCGGCGCGTGCGCGGGATCGGCGGCGGCGACAGGTTGGGCGGCAATAACTTCCGGCATAACAACACCGTCAGGCACAATGCGCGAGATGAGCGCCACGCGCGCGGCGTCATTCGGCGCGCCTAGCGAGGCGGCGAGGAACAGGTCGTTCGCGGCTTTCGTGTCGCCGCCAATGGATGCGAGCACAGCCCGGCCCAGCGACACGCGCCAGTCCTGCGGCGTGATTGCGCCAAGCTGATCGAGACGCGCGCGCGCCTCATCAGGCTTGCCTTGGCCGATCAGGCACAGCGCGACATCGCCCATGGCGCCAAGCGCCCAGCTGTCTTTCGCAAGCTCATCGGTTGCCGCCGTGCAGCGCGCAGCGTCTATCCCCGCAATAGACGCGGTCGCGAGCGCGAGCGCGGCGGCTGGGGCCGCGGGCGCAGGCGCCGAATGCAATTCATCGTCCGGAGCGGGCGGCGCGTGCAGGTGTTCCGGCGGCGGCTGCGGCGCCGGAACGATTGCGACGGCGGGTTCTGGTTTAGGTGCAGGCGCTGCGGGAATGGGCGCAGGCGGCGGAGCAACCGAAATCGCCTTGGGCGATGGCGGCGTCGGGATCGGCGCTGGCGCAACAGGTATGGGCGGCTGCACCTTCGCAACGGGTGTTGCCGCAACAACGCGGCCCGTCATCAGGGATGCGCCGCCGATGTCGGCGGGGTCGGCGAGCTTTGCCTTCACCAGCACAGCATGGCGATAGATCACGATATCAGGCGACGACAGCGCTGCGCCGCTGAGCGTGATCTGGCCATTGACCGCCGTGACATGCGTGACCAGCGATCCGGCGGGCGGCGTCAGCGTGAAATGGGGCAGGGCGACGCCATCGATTGTCAGCTTCAGGTCCTTGCCTTCGGCGTGCGCGGAAGCGGCCGAAGGCTGGCCCGAGAATTTGACGAGGATGGAGATCGTATCGCCGTCCTGCGCGACTTCGATGTCCTCGATCTTCGTGGCCTGGACGGGCAAAGAAACAGGAGCTGCCACCGGAGCCGACTGGGCGTACGCGGCCGCTGCGCTGCACGCGAGCGCGACACCCATCATCAGGGGGAATCGCCGGATCTTCATGCGGCGAGCTAAGAGCCCCAGACGTTAATGCGCGGTTAGCAATGCTTAACAGCTTGTCCGCGCTGGGGTAGGCAGGACGCATGACCGAGCTTTCCGTGACCCATCCCGTTGTGACCCGCGTTGCGCCTGCCGAACTGGGCGGGCCCGGTGCGCCGCTGGCTGAGCATTGCTCGGCAGTTGCCATTGCGGCGTTGCGCGAGGCGGTGGGGGCGGGATTCCGGATGACATCGCTGGCGCTCGACGTGGCTTCGCATCCGCTTGAGGATGCAGACGTGGAGCTGACGGCGCGCATCGACAAGCGCGCACGGTCCATCGTGTTCGCGTCAGTCGAGGCGCGCAGCGGTATGCGCATGGTGTTTTCGGCGCAGGGCCTGTTCAGCGCGGCCTCATCCTGAGCCTGTCGAAGGATAGGCGCGGTTCAGAGCGCCTTGTCCTTCAGGGGCAGCAGGTCCGGATAATCCGCCTCGCGCTTTTCGGCTTTCGACTTGAACGCCTCGGCCATGTGGGCGCCGGAGAGCATCGCGGCATTCCACACGCCGATGTAGTCAAGACCATCCGCGATCGTGTGGTCGCGCGCATAGTTGATCATCGCCTTGGAGCCCGAGACGGCCAGGGGACTCTTGGAGGCGATCTCGCGCGCGACCTTCATGGCGTGGTCGAGCATCGCGGCGTGCGTATCGAAGACTTCGTTGACGAGGCCGAGGTCGAGCGCGCGTTGCGCGGGCAAACGCTCGCCCGTGTAGGAAATCTGGCGCACCCAGCCCTCCGGCATCAGGTGGCAGAGCCGCGGGAATGTTCCCACGTCAGCCGTCATGCCGATGTTGATCTCGGCGATGCAGAAGAATGCATCCTGCGTCGCGAAGCGTATGTCGCACGCCGATGTCATGTCGACGCCCGCACCGATGCAGCCGCCCTGGATGCACGCGATGACCGGGATGCGCGCCTGGTCGAGACAGGTGAAGGCGTCCTGCAACCGGTCCAGATTGTGCCTGAACATCTCTGCGCGCAGGTGCGGGTCTTTTGCGCCGGCGCTTGTGATGCCGTCGGGCTGGGTGAAGACCGCAAGGTCCATCCCCGAGGTGAAGTGCTTGCCGGTCGAGGAGATCACGATCACGCGGGCGAGCGCGCCGCGGTCAATCTCCTTCACGATGGCGGGGAGTTCCTCCCAGACGGGTCGCGAAAAGCTGTTGAACTGATCGGGTCGGTTGAACTTCACGTGGGCGATGCGATCCGTGATCGAAACCTCGAAGCAGGCCGGCTTGAAGCTCAACTGCGCGCTCATGTGCGTCTCCCGGTTGTGTGTCGCATCTGGCTCCCATTCTATCGAGCCTCAATGAGCCGCGCGACAGGTTTGACGTGGCGGTGCTTTGGTTGTCCTATCCCCGGGTTGCCCTTGGGGTGGGGGATCCGAATTCGGGAGATCTGATGCGCCTTCGCGCTGGAGCCTGCATTGCCGCCGCCATCGCCCTGTCCGGGGCGTTGCTGGCCGCGAGCGCGCCTGCGGGCCCTGCCGTGGCGCAGGACTTGGGCAAGATCATCACCGGCGCACTGGGCAAGGGTGGTTCGTCCACATTGTCGAAGACTGACGTTGCGTCCGGTCTCAAGGAGGCGCTGACCAAGGCGGGTGGCTTTGCCTCCGGCAAGCTGTCGCTGAAGGACGGTTTCTGGGGCGACACGGCCGTGCGCATCCCGTTGCCGGGTGCGCTTGGCAATGTGCAGAAGCAGCTTAAGCCGCTGGGGCTTGCGGGCCCGCTTGATGACCTGCAACTCCGAGTCAATCGCGCTGCAGAGGCGGGCATGCCCCAGGCGGGCAAGCTGGTGGGCGATGCGGTCCGCGCCATCACGTTCGAGGACGCCATGGCGATCCTGCGTGGCGGGGACACGGCTGCGACAGATTATCTCCGTGCAAAGACGGAGACCGGCCTGCGGGCGTCCTTCCAGCCGCATTTCAGCCAGGCGCTGGCTGGCTCCGGGGCGCTGGGCGCGGTTGACTCAGCGGTCAAGCGTTATGGCGCGGGCCTGGTGAAAACAGATCCGAAGACATGGCTGACGGATGCGGCCATGACTGGCGCGCTCAACGGATTGTTCTATTACGTCGCGCGGGAAGAGCAGGCGATTCGACGCGATCCCGTGAAGCGGACCAGCGACATCCTGCGTAAAGTGTTCGGAGGCTAGTCCCGCGGGATGCGTCGGTTTCGTATTGACCTGAAGGATGGGGAAACCTCCGGCATCGCGTTTGGCGATCCGGTGCGCCCGATCGACGTGATGTTCCTGCACGCGACCGGTTTCAACGCCATCACCTACCAGTCGATCCTCGAGCCGCTGGGCAGCCAGATGCACGTGGCGGCGCTCGACATGCGTGGCCATGGCCGCTCGCGGCTCCCTGCCAACCCGAAGAAACTCAAGTCGTGGAACAAGTTTCGCGACGACGTGATCCACGTGCTTGAGAAGACCTCGCCCGAAGGCGCGGTACTCGGCGGGCATTCGATGGGCGCGACGGTGGCCCTGCTGGTCGCGGGCAAGCGACCGGACCTTGTGAAGGGGCTTGTGCTGGTCGATCCGGTGCTGCTGCGCCGCGCGGCGCTGCGGCTCTACAACATCCCGCTGCTGAACATGACGATTCCGAAGAGCGCAATGTCGAAGGGTGCGCTGAAGCGCCGCCGCGAGTTCGGCTCGCCGGGCGAGGCGGCTGAGCAGCTGCGCGGGCGCGGCGCGTTCAAGACGTGGCGCGCGCCGTTCCTCGATGACTATGTCGTCGATGGCGTACTGCGCAGAGACGACGGGCGCTTCATGCTGTCGTGCACGCCGGAATGGGAAGCCGCTGTATTCGGGGCGCATCGCTATCGCCCGTGGAAGGCGCTGCGCAAGCTCCGCAAGAAACGTATCCCGATCATCGTGCTACAGGCTGACAAGGAGTCGACGTCGCCGGTGGATACCGACCAGCGCATCCACGACATCCGCCCTGATGCGGCCGTCACCAAGGTTCCGGGCACCACGCACTTCGTGCCGATGGAGCGGCCGTATGTTGTACGCGACGCGCTCAAGATGCTCTACGAGGCGATGATCGAGGGCCACAAGCTGGTCGACTATGTCGGCGCCGTGCGCCGCACGATCGACGACAGCATTGGGATTATGGGCTAAACCACCTCAGCCTTCACCCAGGCTTCCTTCGGCCAGCGGTTGTGCATCCAGAACCATTGGCCCGGATGCTCGCGGATGCGCGCTTCGACCCACTGATTGATGCGCAGCACGGTGTTGTAGATCGCCTTGTCCTCGTCGGGATCGGCATCCGGCATGAAGGGCTCGTGCACCGTCACGCGATAGCGGCCTGGCGCTGTGCGCACGCATGAGAAAGGCACCAGCGGCGCGTTGTATTTCATCGCAAGCCGCGTCGGCCCCGGCGCTGTCATCGCGTCGTAGCCAAAGAAGGGCACAGCGATGCCCTGATTGAATTTCTGGTCGTTCATCAGCGCGACAGGCTGGCCCCGGCCCAGCGCGCGCATCAGCTCGCGCGTGCCCGCGCCCTTGGGCGTCAGCACGTTGATGCCATAGGCGTGGCGCGCCATTGCGATGCGCCGGTCGATGTGGGGGTTGTTGGCCGAGCGGTAAGTGATCTGCGCGTCAGGCGTTCGATTGGAGATGGAGGAAGCCATCACCTCCCAGTTGGCAAAGTGACCGCCGATCATCACGGCGGGCTTGCCGCTTTCGCGCAGCCTGTCGAGCACCTCGACCCCGATCACCTCGATCCGGCTCTCCGGAACATACGGCTTCATCCTCGCGAGATGAGGCATCTCGCCAGCCGTGCGGCCAAGCGTCTCCCACGTCTCATTCGCAACCGCCTTGATCTGCTTGTCGGTCCAGTCCGGAAAGCACATACGCAGGTTGCGGATCATCGTGCGGTGCTGCGAGGTCAGCGGACCCAGCGTCTTGAGAATGGCGGCGACCGTGTTCGACGCCCAGGTGAGCGGCAGCGCCTTCATCGGATACCAGTAGAGCAGGTCCCACGCGATCGCTTCAATGCGCCAGCCGATCCGTGCTCCAAGCGTGGTGCGCTGCGCGTTGTCGAGATCTTTCGGGCGGATAAAGCGGCCCGACTGCGAGCTGTCATCGCTCATACGCTCACGCGGCCGAGCAAACGCGCGAGCGCCGCCTCGTCCTCGAATTTCGCCACGACGGAGGCGCGCACGACCTTGTCCTTCATGGAGGCGGGCAGGCGGACATAGTCCTTGTCCGTCGTCACCAGCTTCGCGTCGCGTTCGGTCGCCAGCTTCATGAGAAAGGACAGGTCCGATGGCTGGAAAGCGTGGTGATCAGGGTAGGGCACGCCTTCCGAAAGCTCGACGCCCGGTTGCGTCTGCAGGCTGTCGAAAAAGCGCGACGGGCGGCCGATGCCCGCGAAGGCGATGTAGCGCCCGGCGGCAAGCTGCGCCAGCGGCTCCAGTTTCGCGCGGAGAATATCGCCCGCGAATCTGGCTAGCTGTTCGGGCATCTCGCCTTCGCCCATCAGCACGACGCCTTGCGCCCGCGACAGGCCGTCGACCACGCGCTCACGCAGCGGTCCCTTGGGGAAGATGTGGCCGTTGCCGAATGGGTTGCTGGCGTCGATCACGACAATGGACAGGCTCTTCTTCAGCGTCGGGTTCTGGTGCCCGTCATCCATGACGATCAGCTGCACGCCATCCGCCTTCATGGCGCGCGCGCCTTCGGGGCGATCCTTGGATATCCAGCTCTCGCCGCTCATCGACAGCATCAACGGCTCGTCGCCCACCTCGCCGGCTGCGTGCCTTGCCGGATCGACGCGATGCGCGCCCCCCAGCGAACCGCGATAGCCTCGCGACAGGCTGGCGGCGCGGATGCCGCGTGCGGTGAAGTGACGGCGGACCACGTCCGTCACGGGCGTCTTGCCAGCGCCGCCTAGCGTGAGGTTGCCGATGCATATGACGGGCAGGCCGCAGTCGAATGGCTGCGCGTTCGCAATGCGTCGCGCACCCGCCCAGCGATAGAGAATCGAGACAGGCGTCAGCAACGCCTTCGTCATCGGCGCGGCGGCGCGCGTGCGCTTGTCGGTCACGGTCCAGAAATGCGGCTCACGCATCTGGATGCGCTTGTGGCAGCATCGCCGCGATGGCGTCCAGTGTCCTTTCAAACGGCGCGCGCGAGTCCGCAAAGTGCGAGCCGAGAACTGGCGTTGGTTGCGCCGCGTCAAGTTCGGTCAGCCAGTAATCTGACAATTCCTGCGAGGTATGCCCGATCACCAGCGCCCCTGTGGGTTCGAGCGTGTTGAACATCTCCGCAAAGTTGAAGCCGTGCGGCCCCGTGAACACGCGCTTGCCGAGCTGGTTGGGCTCGACCGGATTATGCCCGCCAATGCCTTCAATGGTCGCGCCGCCAAGATAGACCGCGTCCGAACACGCATACCAGAACAGCAGCTCGCCGATCGTATCTGCGACCAGCACATCCACCTCGGCCCCCGGCGCGGCCTTGTCCTTGGACCATTGCGCCGTGGTCAGTCCCCGCTCGCGCAGCAGGGCGACAATGCTGTCGCCGCGCTCGGGATGGCGCGGCACCAGGATCATGAGCGCACCAACCTTGCGCATGCGCACTTCGGTGAAGGCGTCTGCCGCGAACTCGTCCTCGCCGGGATGCGTCGAGGCGGCGAGAACGATGGAGCGCCCGCCGGTAGCCTCGCGGAAGCCTGCGACCTTCTCGCTCGGCGGCGCCTCAATCACAGCCTGCGCCTTGAGGTTGCCGACGGTCTCAATCCTCCGGCCAAGCGCGGCCCCGAGACCATCAGCCGTTGCCTGATCCGCCGCGCCGATGAAGCCGAACGCCGCGAACAGTTTTCGCGCCGAGCCGCTGCGCTTGTTCCAGCCGCGCAGCGTCTTCTGTGTCATGCGTGCATTCGCCAGAACGGCGGGAATGCGCCTCTGCTGCAATGTTTCAAGCATGTTGGGCCAGATCTCGCCTTCGGCAAAAACCGCGGCGTCAGGGCGCCAGTGCGAGATGAATGTCTCGACGGCCTTGGGTCCATCCACCGGCGCCACCTGATGGATCACATTCGCCGGCGCCCACGCGGCGATCATCTCGGCGGACGTGACGGTCTGCGTGGTCACGATGGCATGAAGGTCCGGCCTCCGCTTGCGCAGCGCCGCGAACATGTCGAGCAGCAGGCGGGACTCGCCAACACTCGCGCCATGCATCCAGATCACCGCGCCGTCCGGCCGCGAGACTTTGGTCGCGCCAAAGCGCTCGCCGATGCGCTCGGGGTTCTCCTTGCCCTTCTTCAGGCGCTGCGACACCAGCCAGGGCGCGAAGGGTTCGAGGAGTCGCGTCCCCAGGCGGTAAAGCGCCAGAGAAGCGGTCACGTTGCGCGCTGCTCCAGAGCAGCGTCACTTGCGGCCGCCGCAGGCTGCGCAGCGGGTGGCGGCTCGACAGCCTCCACCGCTTCCTGTTTTTCCCTGGGCGCCGGCGGAGGCGCCGCATCAGGCGCCAGCCCCGCGAGTTCATCCGCGCGCGCCGTCGCCGCCTTCAATGCGGTCTCGACGCGCAGGCGAAGCTCTTCGGAGTCCATGCTCTTCGACGTCTCGATTGGCGGGGGGATGACCACCGCGCCGCGCGCGAACGGGCGCGGCCAGAGCAGGCGGTCCCACGTGTTCATCCGCTTGGCGTTCGCGGAGAGGCCGTAGATGAGGATGGGAACGCCCATCTGCTGCGCCAGCTTGATGGTGCCGATGCCGACCACTTCACGCGGACCTTTCGGGCCGTCGATCGTCATCACGATGCAGCCGCCCTTCTTCATCACCTCCATCGACTCGCGGGCCGCAGAAACGCCACGCTTGCTCTTGTCGCTGCGGCCGGAAGACGAGCCGCGGATAATGTGCAGGCCAAGCCATGTGCCCGCGCGCTTGGTGAACTCGCCATCCTTCGAGGGCGAGACCATCAGCGTCGCGGGATGGGGCGGCTTGGCCCATTTCGGGCGCTTCTTGATCTGCGCGTAAGGCATCAGGAGGATGCGCGAATGCCACGTGGCCGCGACCCAGCCCTGCGGGCTTTCCCACAGCCTGCGCATGTGTTCGATGCCTTCCACGCGCCAGCGCATGGTGTGGGCAAGTGTCGACATGTAGGCCCAGATCAGAGTGCCCCCGATCCAGGGAATCACAGGTGACTGGCGACGCGGCTTGGACATGAGGGGCTATATACTCCCTGTCGCGCCGCTCGCCATATGTGACAGTGGCGCCGCGTTCGGGGCCGCAGGGCGGGGCGCGGTGGCTCAGGCGCTTGCATTCCCGCCCGGAAACGGCATCTAGCGGCCATGAACGGCGCCACGGCCAAACCCATCGACCTCACCACCCCGGCGGGCCGCAAACGCGCCCGCAAGGAGCTGATCTGGGGCGATCACGGTTTCCTGCGCTATCGCTTCCGCAATCTGCACAAGATCTCGGACGAGATGTACCGGGCGAACCAACCGTCCCCGGAACATATCGCCCAATACGCGAGTGAGCTCGGTATCAAGACCATCATCAATGTGCGTGGCGAGAGCCCCAAGGGCTACTACCTGCTTGAGCGCGAAGCGTGCGCCCGGCACGGCATCGCGCTGGTCGATTTCCAGATGTTTTCGCGGGAAATCCCGCCGCCGGAGACTGTTCTGGCTGCGAAACATCTGTTCGATTCAATCGCTTATCCGGCCCTGATGCATTGCAAGTCGGGCGCGGATCGCGCGGGGATCATGTCGGTGCTGTACATGCATTTCCGGCAGGGGCTGTCGATCGACAAGGCGCTTGAACAGCTGTCCTTCAAGTACCTGCACATCCGCCACGGCAAGACCGGCGTGCTCGATTTCTTCTTTGAAACCTACCTGGCGCGGGGCGCTGCCAAGGGTCTCAGCTTCACCGATTGGGTGACGCAGGGATACGACCACGTGGCCCTCAAGGCGCGCTTCCTGAATTCGCGTAAGAGGAAGTTGAACGTCGACCAGTTGCTGGGCCGGGAATAGCGGCAGCTTCGTGGCGCTGTGCAGAAATCGGAAAAAAGCGTTCGCTTGTTGTCTTGCCGGCAGCTAGAAAGTCTGGACGTCGCGTGGAGGGGTGTCCATGAAGTTCTTCATTATCAACAGTTTCCGCTTCCTGGTTTATAACGCTTACTTCGGGATCATCGCGCTTTACACGTTCGGCGTGTTCCTGAACCGCGTGCAGATTCAGAGCATCCTGTCCCAGTTCACCTCCAGCGGAAAAGTGCTGGTTGCGGCCGGCGCAGTCGACCCGGCGACCGGCCAGATCGCCCTCACGCCGCAGCTCGACCAGGGCATGGTGCTGACGCAGCCGACGCTGACGGCGGTGTCCATCGTGGCGGGCCTTATCATCGGCTGGGTCGCGGCGACGCTGATCTGCGGCCTGCTGGTCACGCTGCTCGACATCCGCGACGACATCAACGACCGCCTGCCGCGCGCCAAGTAGGCGACGGCCCAGAAGACGGCCACGTACAGGGCCGGGCGCTGCGGCGGAATGGCTGCGGCGTCTGCTTTTTCTTTCGGGTCTTGGCGTTTCGGCGGGCAGAGGTCACATACATCCCATGACTCAGCCCACCCCCGAATCCTACGCCGGCCTCCTCCAGTCCTTGCTTGCTGACACGCTCAAGGCGGGCGCTGACGCCGCCGATGTCCGCATGTCGGAAAACGCCAGCCTCTCGGTCGAAGTCCGCAAGGGCGAGCTTGAGTCGGTAGAGCGCGAGGAGTCGCGGGGCATTGCGCTGCGCGCGCTGGTGGGCCGCCGGCAGGCAAGCGTTTCCGGCTCGGATCTGTCGCCAGCCGGCTTGCGCGCGCTGTCCGATCGCGTCGTCGCAATGGCCAAGCTCGCGCCCGAAGACAAGTACTGCGGCATCCCCGGCGCGGAGGAGATCGCGCGCGACCACATCTCGCTCAACCTCGACACGGACGACACGCCCGAAGCCCCCGAACTCGAGCGCCGCGCGGCGGAGATCGAGGCTGCCGCTCTCGCCGTGGCGGGCGTGAAACAGGTCTCCCACGCAGGCGCGTCATGGTCGACATCTGCGTCCTGGGTTGCGGCCTCCAACGGCTTTGCTGCCCACAAGACGTCCGGCATTTCCTCGATGGCTGGCGTCGCCATCGCCGAGCGCGATGGGGCGATGGAGCGCGACTTTGAAAGCACGAGCGAACGCAAGCGCGCTAAGCTGAAAGCGCCGGACTGGGTCGGTCGCGAAGCCGCCCTCCGCGCAACCGCGCGTCTGGGCGCCCGCAAGGTCGATAGCCAGACCGCCGCCGTGATCTTCGAGAACCGCCTCTCGGCGCGGCTGGTCGGCGCCTTCATCGGCGCGATCTCCGGTCCGGCCGTGGCGCGCGGCGTCTCGTTCCTGAAGGACAAGATGGGCAAGCAGGTCTTCGCCAAAGGCGTCAACCTGATCGACGATCCGATCCGCCTGGGCGGCTTCGGCTCGCGCGCCTTCGATGGCGAGGGTAGGCCGGTGCAGCGCACGGCCCTGGTCGAGGATGGCATGCTCACGCAGTGGCTGCTCAACGGCCCGGCGGCGCGTCAGCTGGGTCTCACGCCGAATGGCTTCGCCAGCATGGGCTTTGGCGATCCTCCGGGGGTCACCGCCTCCAACCTCGATCTCCAGCCGGGGGCGCGAAACCTCGATGGCCTGATGGCGGACGCGGGCCAGGGCCTGCTGATCACCGACATGTTCGGCCCCTCGCTGAACCCCAACACGGGCGACTATTCGGTCGGCGTCTCGGGCTTCTGGTTCGAGAACGGGCGGAAATCCTACCCGGTGTCCGAGGTGACCGTGGCGGGCGATCTTCCCTCCATGCTGCTGCGGGCCGTGCCGGGCTCCGACCTCGAGATCCGCGGATCAACAAACGCGCCCAGCATCCTGATCGACGGCATGCAACTCGCGGGTCGATAGCCCGCTGGCGCGCTGCCGCCGCCGCTGATATCTGACGCGCAACAGTTCAACCCCGCCACCTCCCGGCAGGAACCCCATGATGAGCAGCACAAAAGGCGAAAAGTCGAAGACCGAGAAGCAGCTGCTGCACCTCGTCATTGGCGGCGAGCTGAAGGATTTCGCGAAGATGGAGTTCATCGACCTCAAGGCGATGGATTTCGTCGGCGCCTTCCCGAACTATTCCTCGGCGTTCGATGCCTGGAAAGCCGCCGCTCAGCGCACCGTCGACAACGCACAGATGCGCTACTTCATCCTTCACGCCCACCGCCTGCTCGATCCCGAGACCGGCAAGACGCACGACGCCTGATCGCAATGGCTGTGGGGCTGGCCACGGAGAAACAGGAAAAGTACGCGGGCCGTTTCCTGCGCGACTGGCTCCTGCCGCAATGGCCATGGTTCGCGCTCGGCACGCTGTTCGCCGCCGTCACCGCTGCCTGTGCATTCGGCTACTCCTACATCATCGCGATGGCGACAGACTGGCTTGAGGCCAGCGACCAGCGCGTCTTCATGCTGGCGCCGCTGGTCATCATCGGGCTTGTCGCCGTCCGCGCGCCCGCCATGTACGGCCAGACGCAGGCGAACAATCGCGGCGTGCAGAACGCCGTCATCAAACTGCAGGAAGCGTTGTTCGGCCGGTTGATCGATGGCGATTTCGCACGCTTGCAGGCCAAGAACTCCGGCGAATATGTCTCGCAGTTCGCGAACGACATGGTGCTGGTGCGCGAAGCCTCGCTGCGCGTGGCGACCAACCTTGCGAAATCCACGCTGACCGTGATCGCCGCCATCGCCTACATGCTGATGACCGACTGGTTGCTCACACTCGTGCTGCTGGTGATCTATCCGGTCGCCTTCTATCCGGTCGTGCGGCTCGGCAATCGCGTGCGCAAATCCTCGCGCCGCGCGCAGGAGCAGGCGGGTGAGCTGACCTCCGTGCTGAACGAAGCCTTCCAGGGCTCGCGCACCGTGAAGGCGTTCCAGCTCGAGGGTTATCAGAAAGATCGCGCGAGCAAGGGCTTCATCGAGCGGGCGCGGCTCTACATGAAAGTCCTGCGCGCCAAGGCGTTGGTCGACCCCTTCCTCGAATTCGTCGGCGGCCTCGCACTCGCCGGCCTGTTCGCGTTTTCGGGCTGGCGCGCCATGTCGGGCGACATCACCGTGGGTGAACTTGTCGGCATCATCGCCGCCATCGGCATTGCCTCGCCTGAAGTGCGGGCTCTGGGGACGCTCAACTCGGTGGTCAACGAGGGTCTTGCCGCCGCAACCCGTGTCTACGCGGTGATAGACGCGCCGGTCCACGTCGCCGACAATCCGGGCGCGAAAGACATGGGCCGCGCTGTGGGCGATGTATCGTTCGATGGCGTCAGTTTCTCCTATCCCGGCGCCAGCCCTGCGCTCAACGGGCTCAGCTTTGACGCGAAAGCAGGTCAGACGATCGCCATCGTCGGTCCATCCGGCGCGGGCAAGTCCACCGTGTTCAGCCTGCTGCTGCGTCTCTACGAAGCATCCGCCGGCGCGGTGCGCGTCGATGGTCACGATGTGCGCGATGTGACGATGGCCTCGCTCCGCCGCAACCTGTCCATCGTCTCGCAGGACGCTTTCCTTTTCGATGTGAGCGTCCGCGAGAACATCGCGCTGGGCAAACCCGGCGCGTCCATGCAGGAGATCGAAGCCGCCGCGCGCGCCGCCGCCTGCGACTTCATCGAGGGCCTGCCAAGCAAATGGGATACGCCAGCCGGAGAGGGCGGCCGTAACCTGTCCGGCGGACAGCGCCAGCGGATTGCGCTTGCCCGTGCGCTGATTTCGGATTCCCCCGTGCTGCTGCTCGATGAAGCGACCAGCGCGCTCGACTCCGAAAGCGAAGCGCGCATCCAGCAGGCGCTTGGCGCGCTGGCCGGACGGCGCACGATGATCATTGTCGCCCACCGTCTCGCCACCGTGCGCAAGGCGGACAGGATATTCGTGATGACCGATGGCCGCTGCGCCGAAGCGGGCACGCATGACGAGCTTGTCGCCCACGGCGGTGTCTATGCCGGGCTGGCTGCACACCAGCTGTCGTGAAAATGTGCTACCGGGCCGTAGCTTTACGTTAACGTTAGCGCACTAGGAATAGGTCACGGCAGGGGCCTCCTAGATGAAGAATGCGGCGGACATCGGTGTCCTGATCAGCTGTGACGTGACCGGTATCGCGCGAACGCTGCGGATGGCGCTGCGCGGCATGGGCGTTCGCAGGATCGCGCTGGCGACGGCTCCCGATCAGGTCGAAGAAGGTTTTGCGACCGCCGATCCAAGCGTCCTGCTGGTCTATGTCGACAGCGACGCGGCTTCCGATCCCGGCCTTGCTGTGCTGCGCCACATACGCCGCTCGCCCGACAGCCTGATGCCCAAGATCCCCGTGGTAGCCGTCTCGCAGCGCCGAGACCTCGCCACGATCAACGCCGTGATGAATGCGGGCGCGCACGAATACGTGCTGTTCCCGGCGTCGGGAGATGTTCTGCTGAAGCGCGTGATGGCGGCGGTTTCCTCGACCCGCCCCTTCATCGAAACGCCGGAATATGTCGGGCCCGAGCGCAAGAACGCAGACGTCAGCAAGGGCGCCAGCGCTTCGATCAGCGGCTGACCGTTTGCTGTTGCTGCTGCAATCGCGGCACAATTCCGCCAATTGGGGTGCTATCCTGCTCGCAGGAGGACGCATTCATGAGATTCCTGGCCCTGCCGGCGATGCTGGTTCCCGTGCTGATCGCAGGCTGCACCACGGCGGCGGCAGATGGCCCCCAAGCGCCGGATCAACCTCCCCACCAGCAGGTCGGCAACACCCCGCCGGAGGATCTCGATCCCTTCGTCGTCATGATCGGCGCCGAGCGCTGGACCGTCATCCTCGGCCGCGCGATGGACGGCGCGATCGAGGCTCCCGCGACAAACCCCGAGATTGCCGAAAGCGACCTCTACAGAACGGATGCGGCCTTGAAGTCCGGCGCGGCCATGGTGGTTGAGCTCCGCAACATGGTGTGCGCGCGGGGGCTGCTGTCGGGCGACGCCTGCAAGCTTCCGCCATTCCCCGCATGGACGCACGAGCCGCCCACCGCCACGACCTCGCTTGAAGAACTCGACCGGCGCAGCGCCTGGCTCAGCGAAGTCATGGACCCGTTCACCACGGCGGGCTGCGAAGCGGGCCGCAAGGCGACAGACGACTACCAGTTCTGCTCGGTAGAGTAGGCTACAGCAGGCTGACGCCCTGCCACAGATAGACGGCGCCCGTCGCCGTGACGATCCACTTGGTCCAGACGCGGAAGTTGGCGTCGGTCATGCGATCGAGGATCAGGCCGCCAAGCCATGTCCCGGCAAGTGACAGCGGGATCACGGCGGCGAACATCCACACCGGCGGCATGCTGGCGGCGAGGGGCGAGCCCTCCGGCGCGGTCAGCACCGCCAGCAACGGCCAACCCCAGAACGCGATCTTCACCGCGTGCGCCATCACCTGCGTCAGCGCCTTCGTTGCGACAACGGTCTGACGTGTGAGCTGCGACTTCACGAAGAACAGGTCCAGCAACGGCCCGGCGACGCCGGCAATGGTGTTCAATGTCTGGACCAGAAATCCGCAGAGTTCCGCCTGGAATTTCCGTTCGACATTGATGTCGATCCACGCCCTCGGAATCCACACCAGGAAGGCCGTAAGGCCCAGCAGGATGAACACTATCGGCTGGGTCGGGCGCCAGGCGATCAGCGCGATCAGCAGGATGGCGGCGCCAATCCCCAGGGCATAGCGGCCGGTTATCGCCCACGAGATGTGCTTTCGCAGCAGCAGCGCGCGCGACCCGTTCGAGACGATCTGGATGAAGCCGTGCAGCACCATCGCCACGGCGATCGGTACGGTGCTGGCCAGCACGCCCATCAGGATCAGCCCGCCGGCCATGCCGAAAACGCCGGAAATCGTGGCCGTTATGAAGGTTGCGGCAAGGAGGAGGGCGACAAGGGCGGATGTCATCAGGCGTGCGGCATCAGCTTCGAATCAGGGTGATGCGGCGAGGCCGCCAGCCGGGGCATTAGCCGCCGGGACTGAAGATGTCGAACGCAATCCACTTGCCTCCGGAGCCAACCGCCATCACGTTGGTTATGTCGGATGGAGGCGTTGCATGATCCACATTCGAATTGCAGAGTGCGCGGATGCCCCCGGCATCGCCCGTGTGCACGCTGCGACCTGGAAGGAAGCCTACAAGGGCATCCTTGATGACGCCTACCTTGGAAGCCTCTCCCAGAAGCGCCTCGCCACGCGCTGGCGCGCGACGCTGGGTCATCGCAAGGAAGATCTCGACGAGCAGGTTTTCGTCGCAGTGCAGGGCAAGGACGTGGTCGGGTTTCTAACGCTCGGCGCCTCGCGGGAGGCCTTTGCCCCGTGGGAATCCGAAATCGGAATGATCTACGTCCTGAAGGAGAATCGCGGCGCAGGAATAGGCCGCGTGCTGATGAAGGCAGCGGCCGATCACAGCATCCGCCGGGGCATGTTCTCCTGCGGGTTGTGGGTGCTGCGCGACAATGGCGGCGGACGCGATTTCTACGAGGCGCTTAAGGGCGAAACCACGGGCCGGAAAACCGACAGCGTCGGCGGCCAACTGGTCCAACTTGTCGCCTACTGGTGGCGCGACGTAGCGACGTTGGCGGACAGGTCAGCCACGGCGTTTCAGCCCGGACGCAACTGAACTTCGCGCGCGCGGCAAGACTACCCATACCGCTTTTTCCAAAACCCGGCCCTGATCCCATTGCGTTGCCGATTGGGCGCGGTTACGGCTGCTTTCACCAGAAGCCATAGACGCACGGCCACGAACCCGACGGGCAGGGGTCCGAATAACGGGACGCGGCGCGAAACCGTGTGGACAGCAATCAGGAGCCGACCCCATGAACTTTGAATACACCCCGAAAATGAGAGAATGGATCGCCCGCGTTTCGGCGTTCATGGACAAGCATATCTATCCGAACGTGAAGACTTTCGAAGAGCAGCACGCCGCCGGCGACCGTTGGGTCACGCCGCAGATCGTTCACGACCTCAAGGAGATCGCCAAGAAGGAAGGTCTCTGGAACATGTTCATGCCCCCGAACAAGGAGCACGACGGCGAATTCCGCGGCGCTGGCCTCACCAACCTCGAATACGCGCCGCTGGCCGAACTGATGGGCCGCGTGTCCTTCGCGTCGGAAGTGTTCAACTGCTCGGCGCCCGACACCGGCAACATGGAAGTCTTCCACCGCTACGGCACGGACGCGCAGAAGCAGAAGTGGCTGAAGCCGCTGATGAACGGCGACATCCGCTCCGCCTTCCTCATGACCGAACCGGCCGTCGGCTCTTCCGACGCCACCAACATCGAAACCCGCATCGAGCGCGATGGCGACAGCTACGTCATCAACGGCACCAAGTGGTGGTCCTCCGGCGTTGGCGACAGCCACTGCAAGATCGCCATCGTGATGGGCAAGTCGGACTTCAACGCCGAGAAGCACAAGCAACAGTCGCAGATCCTCGTTCCGCTCGACACGCCGGGCGTGAAGGTTCTCCGCATGCTGCCGGTGTTCGGCTATGACGACGCGCCGCATGGCCACGCCGAAGTCCGCCTCGACAACGTCCGCGTTCCTGCCACCAACATGCTGCTCGGCGAGGGCCGTGGCTTCGAGATCGCGCAAGGCCGCCTCGGGCCGGGCCGCATCCACCACTGCATGCGCACCATCGGCTCGGCGGAAGTCGCTCTTGAGAAGATGTGCAAGCGCCTCCTCTCGCGCACCGTGTTCGGCAAGAAGATCGCCGAGCATTCGGTGTGGGAAGAGCGTATCGCCCGCGCCCGCATGGACATCGAGATGACGCGCCTGCTGTGCCTCAAGGCCGCCGACATGATGGACAAGGTCGGCAACAAGGGCGCGCAGAACGAGATCGCCATGATCAAGGTCGCCGGTCCTCTGGCTGCGCTCCGCATCATCGACGACGCGATCCAGGCTCACGGCGCTGCCGGCGTGACGACCGATTTCGGTCTCGCCCGCGCTTACGCCTCGATGCGCACCATGCGCCTCGCGGACGGCCCGGATGAAGTCCACAACCGCGCCATCGCCCGCAACGAGTTCAAGAAGTACCGTGACAACGAGTACTCCGCGAAGGTCGAAGCCGATCGCAAGACGGAAGGCGTCCGCTCGTAGGATCTGGCGTCTACGGAACCAACATGCGGCGGCGCAGCAATGCGCCGCCGTTTTTGTTTCCCCATCTGGCTGTCCGCTTGCGGCTGTGATTGCATCTCAGCCTGCATGGGGAGGTCATACGTGAATCTGAAAGTAGTCGCCGGACTGGTTGTTACCCTAGCCGCAATCTGCGCAAGCGGGGCGCCCGCCTTTGCCCAGCGTGACGAGCGCGTGGTCGTAACCGCCAGCCGGATCGACCGGGACGGCGGCGACCTTCCGGTCGTGTCGATCCGCGTGCCTGCCGAGTACGTGATCTTCCTGCTGGAAGTTGAAACCGCCACCCGTTCGGAAGACGAACGCGCGCGCGAACTGCAGCAGGCCTACGCCGCTATCATCGCGCGCGTAAAGGGCGCGAGCGGCATGACGCTGGAAGCGGGCGATGCGTGGTCGTCCTCTCCCATCGAGACGGTCGCCGTGAAGGAGATCATCCATCCGGATGACGAGGATGAGCTGCGGTCGGAAATCGATCTCGTGCTGACCGTAGCAGTCCGTGCCGGCGACACATTCGACTCCATCCGCGCGCGTACCGAACAATTCGTCTCCCAGATTCCGCAGACCGGCCGCGTCGAGATCGTGATGGGCGACACGCAATTCATGGGCGTCGATGATCCGAAGAAGCACCGCGAAACCCTGTTGCGCCAGATCGCGGCGGATACGGATCTTCTGCAATCCCTTTTCGGGCGCACCTCGACGGGGCCTGCATCCATCTCGCTCAACGGGCTGGAAGGGCGCGTGAAAAGCCGACCGGTCGGCCCGCTGGAGCTGGAAATCTACATCGACTACAGCCTGTCGCTCGTGCAGGCCCCGCGAAACTGATCGCTGCAATGTGAGGCTGGCCCGCGCCGGACCTGCCGCGCATTTGCTCTGTTTGAGGCGTCACTGCTTCGCTTCGCCCGGGGATTTGCTTCGTGAGTTTGCAAGGGCGCATCAACAACAGAGGGACGCCAATGACCGCCATCGTGAAACGCCTGCTCCTTGCCGCGTCTTTTGCGGCCATCGCCATTCCCGCCGCGAACGCACAGGTCGTACGCGGCGACCAGATCGTGGCGCAGAGCAATTACGTCAGCCGCCAGCAGGTCGCGATCCCGCAGGTGTCCATCGTCGTGCGCGCGGATTTCGTCCTGTTCAGTGTCCGCTATGAAACCGGAACGCGCTCACGCGATGAACGCGAGAGCGAGCTGGAGAAGACCTTCAGCCAGGTGACCCAGCGCGCCGGCCGCACCAATGGCGATATCGTCATCGAAGTTGGCGCCCCCGGCAATTCGGCCGCCATCGAAACGGCCGCCCTGAAGGAAGTGGTGATGGATATGGGCGAGCGCTCCTACATCGACCTCGTCCTCAAGGTCGCGGTGAAGCCCACGGAAACGTTCGACACCATCCGCGCCCGCACCGAGAAGTTCGTGAAGGAAACGCCCGTCACCGGCCGCGTCGAGGCGGTGATCGGCGACAGCCAGTTCCTCGGCGTCTCCGAGCCCAAGAAGCACCGCGAAACGCTGATCAAGGCTATCGCGGACGACTTGCGGCTGATGCAGGCGACCTTCGGCGGCCCCAACTCGCCTGTGCGGGTGTCCCTGTCCGGCATGGAGCAGCGCGCCCAGACCCGCCCGGTCGGACCGCTCGACCTCGAAATCTACATTCCCTATTCGATGAGCCTGGTTTCGGGCTCCAACGACTGACGATCCTTGCGGCTGGGCCGGGCGCGGAGTAAGCGCCATGCATGATTTCTCCGCGCCTCGCCCGCCGCTTCGCGATGATCCACAAATGGCTCGGGCTGCTCGTTGCGGCCCAGCTTGTCGTATGGACGGCCACGGGCCTGTTCTTCGCGGCGATCCACATCACCGACATTCGCGGCGAAAGCCTTGTGCACCCACCGGGGCATGTCGCGCCCATGAATGCCGAGCGTATCCGGTTCTCGTCCGTCGATGCCATGCGGGCTGTGGCGGAAGACCGGCCGCTGGAAGTCTCGCTCAAGCCGCTCGCGGGAGAGCCAATCTACGAAGTCCGCGGCGAGATCGGCTCATTCCTCGTCTCAGCTGAAACCGGCGACGTCATCAGCATTGATGAAACGCGGGCGAGGGCGCTGGCGCAGGAAAAGTGGATCGCGCAGGACGCGATTCTCTCCGCTGAGTTGCTCGAAGTCGCGCCCAAGGAGTCCGGCCTGCCGGGCCAGGCGTGGATCGTGCGCTTCAAGGGCGAGGGGAACCCCACCCTCTACGTCTCGGCGGTCAACGGCCGGGTCAGTGCGCCGCGCACAGACCTGTGGCGCACTTACGACTTCCTCTGGCAGCTCCACCTCATGGATTGGGGCCTCAACGAGAATTTCAACACGCCATGGATGGTCGCCGCCGCCATTCTCGCGCTATCGACCGTGCTGTTCGGTGTTGCATTGCTGGTCCACCGCTTCACGCGCGGACTTATCAGGAAGGAAACACCATGACGGAGCGTCGCGAGACGGGCCAGTCGTTTGCCGAGGGCGAGCGCATAGCGAAGTATCTCGCCAGCGTGGGCGTCGCCTCGCGCCGCGATGTCGAGCGAATGATCGCCGAAGGCCGCGTCAAGGTCGATGGCCGCATGCTGGATACGCCTGCGTTCAAGGTCACCGGCCGCGAGAAGATCCTGGTGGACGACCAGCCGATCGCCCGCCTCGATGCGGCGCGGCTATGGCGCTATCACAAGCCGGTCGGCCTGATGACCACCAACAAGGATCCCGGCGGCCGCCCCACCGTGTTCGATGATCTGCCGAAGGACATGCCCCGCGTCGTCACCGTTGGTCGTCTCGACGTGAACACCGAAGGCCTGTTGCTGCTCACCAACGATGGCGAACTCGCCCGCGCGATGGAGCTGCCAGCCACCGGCCTCAAGCGCACCTATCGCGCGCGTTGCTATGGCCGCGTGCAACAGGCCGAACTGGACAAGCTGCGCGATGGCTTCGTGCATGACGGCGTCGAATACAAATCCATCGTGGCGCGGCTCGATCGCGTGACCGGTTCCAACTGCTGGATCGACGTCACGCTGGCCGAGGGCAAGAACCGCGAAGTGCGCCATGCGCTCGAAAGCCTCGGCCTCAAGGTGAACCGCCTGATCCGCATCACCTACGGCGCCTTCGCGCTCGACGATCTCGGCCCCGGCGCCATCGAGGAGGTGACGCCCGCCGAGCTGCTGGCCGAGATGGGCAACATGATTTCCGCCAAGCGCCGCCCGCGCGCCTTCGCAAAGCGCGAGGCGCCCGCCAAGGCGCAGGCCAAGCCCGTTCATGCGAAACAGCAGAAGCCAAAACCCGCACCGCGCTCGGCCGCCGATGATGGCAAGCGCCGCAAGGGTCTCAACGCCTTCGTCGACAACCGGCCGCAGAAATCCCGCCCGCAGCGCCCCGGACGTCCCGCCGCCGGCGGTCCGAAACGGCCGGGCGGAAAACCTGTTCGCGGCCCGCGTGGCCCGCGCTAGCCTGATCATTGCTGGGAGACTCTCATGAACCTCTACTACTCGCGCATGGCGCCCAATCCGGATCGTGTGCGTTACTTCCTGCAGGAGAAGGGTCTGTGGGAGAATTTTCCCAAGACCGAGATCAACATCATGAAGCTCGAGCATCGCGAGCCCGCCTATCGCGCGATCAGCCCGATGGGTCATGTGCCCGTGCTTCAGCTTGAGGATGGCTCGGGCCTCACGGAAAGCCGCGCCATCTGCGGCTATCTCGAAGCGCTGCACCCCGAGCCCAACCTGATGGGCGTCGACCCACTCGAGCGCGCCAGGATCGAGATGTGGGATCGCCGCGTCGAGCTGACCTATTTCATGCAGATCGCCGGGTGGTTCCGCAATTCGCACCCCGCCATGGCCGAACTGGAAAAGCCGCAGAACCCGGAATGGGCGGCCATCTCCTCAGAGCGGGCGAAGAAGGTGGCAAAATTCTTCGACCGGCGCCTGGGCGAAGCGCCCTACGTCGCCGGCGACCGCTTCACCATCGCTGACATCACGCTCCACGTCTCGATGGGCTTCGGCAAGCTGGTGAAGTTCAAGCCGTGGGAAGAACATGCCAACATCAACGCCTGGCGCGAGCGGGTGAGCCCACGGCCGGGTCTGGCTCTGTAGTCTTCAGCAAATCGACGCGCCAGAAAGACTGGCAGGGGCGACAGGGATCGAACCTGCGACATCCGGTTTTGGAGACCGGCACTCTACCAGCTGAGCTACACCCCTGTAGTCGAGGCGGAGGCAATACGCGATCTCTTGGGCGAGTTCAAGGCGGGGCATGACAGGGGCCAAATTGGCCGCTAGGGACAGGGAAAACCACCCTCCCGGAAGCCGTTAATGTCGTCATCCATCGCTATCGAAACCGGCCCCTGGGCAGGCTGGCGTACCTGGCCGCACGACACGTTCGAGAGCGGGGTAGGGCCTTTCTACTATCGCAAGGACACGGACGGCCGGGTGGTCTGCCGGTTCGTCGCCGAGCCACGCCACATGAATGGGGGCGGCTTCATGCATGGCGGCTGCTTTCTCACCTTCGCGGATTATTCCTGCTTCGCGATCTGCGAGGACGTGACCCAGGGCGGCCCCGCCGTCACCGTAAACCTGTCGGGCGATTTCCTGTCCTCGGCCCAGGTGGGCGAGACGCTGGAGGCGACGGGCGAGGTCACCCGCGCAGGCGGCCGTCTCATCTATGTGCGCGGCCTGATCACGGCCAACGGCCGCCCGGCGCTGAGCTTCACCTCCGTGATCACCCGCGTGAACCGCAAACCGAAAGAGCAGGCATAGCCTAGCTCGGCGTCCAGCGCGCAAAGAGCCCGGTGGGCAGCACAACGTCCCGCCCCGCACTCTCGCGGATCGCCATCTCGCCCGCAGTCACCTTGCCGCCCTTCATGGCGCCGGCGACAGCCTGTCCGACAGCTACGTACGACAGGCGCACGGCATAGACGGTCGCGATGACGAACAGCGGGTTGTCGCTCAGCAGCGTCCGCGTGTGATCCAGCAGTTTCGGAAAATCCGTCTCGAACTGCCACGTCTCGTTCTTCGGCCCGCGCCCGAACTTCGGCGGATCCAGCACGACAACGTCGTACTTCGATCCACGCCGCAGCTCGCGCTCGACGAACTTCATGGCGTCATCCGTGATCCACCGGATCGGCGCGCCGTCGAGACCGGATAGCCCAGCATTCTCCTTGCCCTGCGCAATCGACTTCGGCGAGGCGTCGAGGTGCACCACTTCCGCCCCCGCCTTGGCCAGCGCCAGCGACATCACGCCGGTGTATCCGAACAGGTTCAGCGCCTTGATCGGCCGCTTCGCCGCCTGCACCTGCTCCATCGCCCACCGCCAGTGCACCGAATGCTCGGGAAACACGCCCATGTGGCGGAAGGCGGCCAGCCGCGCATTCAGCTTCAGCCCGTTCCACGCAATCGGCCAGTCTTCGGGCGGCTGCTTGCCGATGAACGTCCACGCGCCGCGATCATCATCGTCTGTCTTGGCCGAGAAAACTGCATCGGCCTTCCAGCTGTCCACCGGCGCCTTGGGTTTCCAGAAAGCCTGCGGATCGGGCCGGTTCACGCGCACCTTGCCGAACCGCTCCAGCTTGCGCAGGTCGCCTGAATCCAGAAGCTGATAATCGCCCCAGTCATCGCTGACGAGCAGCTGGAAATCAGACGCGCTCATCGGTTCGCGCCCGGATAGCCGCGCGCCCGCCACGCCTCGTAGATCATCACGCTCGCCGCGGTCGCGAGGTTGAGGCTGTCCGCCTTGCCCATCATCGGAATGCGCACCAGCTCATCGCACGCGCCTTCCACGTCAGCGGGCAGCCCGGCCTGCTCATTGCCCATCAGGATGGAAGAGCGTTCGGGATACGTCGCCTTGTCGTGCGCATGATCGCCATGCATAGACGCCGCAACGATCCGCACGCCATTGTCGCTGCACCATTGGCGATACTCGTCGAACGACGCCGTCGCGAGCGGTATCGCGAACAGCGAGCCCATGGTCGCGCGCACAGATTCAACCGAAAACGGATCGCATGTCGTGCCGAGCAGGATCACGCCATCGCATCCCGCCGCATCCGCGGTGCGGATCACCGTGCCGAGATTGCCCGGATCGCGAACCTCATACAGCGCCACGAAGCGCCGCGCGCCAGAAGCGGGCAGGTCGACCAGCGGCGTGACGCGCTGCCTGAACGCAGAGATCACCGCTTGCGGATTGTCCTTGCGCGACAGCGTGACGAGAATTTTTTCCGTTCCCGTCAGCACGCGCGCGCCCGCCTGCTTCATGCGCACGAGCAGGTCCTTCGTCTGAGGCCGCTCCAGCGCCGCCTGGCTCGCGAAAGCGTAGGCAGGCGACCAGCCATTGGCCAGCGCCTCCTCGGCATGCCGCGCGCCCTCCGCCAGGAACAGCCCGGTCTCGCGGCGTTCCTTCTTGTGCTCCAGCGAGCGCAGGAGTTTCACCGTGTCATTGGCCGTCGAGGAAATGTGCTCGAACACATCATCCGCCCACCCGCCGGGGTGTTCGTTGCGCGGTCGCGATGGTTCGTGGGGCGAATTGGTCACGTGGGCAGCCTGCAGGGAATGAAAGCGCACGTCTAATGGTTCGGATACGATTTGAAAATCTCAACTTATGCCGGCTTGATCCGCCCAGGCCGCGCCTTATCCGCCCACGGCACGGTTAACAGCGATGCCGATCACCGATTTCGCTCGCCAGACGACAAGTCTCCTGTAGGATTTGTACCGGGACCGGATGCGCCCTTCGGCTGGCGCAGACGGGTCGGGCCCACACCAAATTCAGACCAACGCTTCGAGAAGCGGAGCACGCGCTTATGGCGGATGTCCTTATCTGGCTGGTAGTCGGGCTTGCCACTGGCGGCGCCGCCGGGTGGTTTGGCTATCGATACCAGCAATCGCGAAAGCCCCCACCGCCGCCGCCGCCAACCGTGGCTGAAGTGGGGGAGGCGCGTGGCCGGGCGTCGACGCTCGAAGCCGCGCTGCAGAAAGCAACCGCCGAGGTCGAGGATCTTCGCACGCGCTCCGGTATCGCCTGCGCCGGTGACGAAGACCTGCCCTTGCCCGAAGGGTCGCTGGCCTGGCGCCTCCGCCATCAGGAAACGCGCGTGCGCTTCCTCGAGGCGAAACTCACCGAAGTTGAAACGTCGAGCGCGCAGCTCAGCGCCGCCGAAGCCCGCGCGGGCGAGGCCCAGCGCCTGCGCTGGCGCAACACCTATCTCGAAGGCCGCATCCGCTATCTCGAAGAAGAGCTTGTGCGCACGGGCGGTATTCGCGCCGCAGCGCCCGCGACCGGCGGCGAGACCGAACGCACGCAGGCTCCCGAAGGCGAGCAGCCCGATACCCTGGACGCGCCCCGCAATGCCCGCGCTGATGATCTCCGCCGCATCTCGGGCATCGGCCCCAAGCTGGAGCAGAAGCTGAACAGCCTCGGCATCTGGCACTACGATCAGATCGCCGCGTGGACGCAGGCCAATATCGACTGGGTCAACACCGCGATCTCCTTCCGTGGCCGCATCGAGCGCGAACACTGGGTGTCACAGGCGAAACAGCTGATGCAGGCATCCGGCGTCAAGGCGGAAGCTGTGCCGGAGACGCAGGACAGTTAGCGGCTGCTAGTCTTTCGACTTGTAAGCCAGCGCTTGCGCTTGTCCTTCCCAGTCGCCGCGCCCGTCGAAGTTCACGATGCGCACCTCGTCGAACCCGCGCGGATCGTCAAGGCAGCGCAGGTTCACGCTGTAGCCATCCGGGTTCGAGCGCGGAACATAGAACGCCTTCACGCCACACACGCCGCAGAACATGTGCCGGGCCACGCCCGTGTTGAACGTGTAGCTGGTCAGCTTGTCCTGCCCCTGCAGCAGCCTGAACCGTGATTTCGGCACGATGATGTGCAGGAAGCCTGTTCGCGCGCACATGCTGCAATTGCAGTCTTCAACCTCGATCACGCCGGGCGTTTCGACCTCAAAGCGCACAGCGCCGCAATGGCATCCGCCCTGCCGCCAGCGCAGTCCCTCGCTCATGGCGCGCCCCTACCTGCAGAAGCGGACAATACCTGAAAGCTTGTCGCGATCGAGGTTGATGGTGATCATGTTGAACCCGTCGCGGCCATTGGTGTCGGGGTCAGTGGTCAGGATCTGGAAGCGCGTCGCCCCGCTCATCACGTCGAGAAAGCGCGGCGAGAGATCGACCGTCACCGCCACATTGCCCAGCTCCGTCAGCTTGGGCGGGCTGATGATCTCGTAGGGCTGCAGCGCGATGTTGCGCACATCGGCAAATCCGTCGGGCGTCTGCGCATCCAGCTGCCACACCGCTGACAGGCCCTTGTTGGCAAGCTCCACGATACGCGCGCCATCGATGGCGCCGCCCGCGCGGTTCACGTCATGCACCAGCCACAGGAACAGGCGCGGCGCGCCCGTGCGGTCGCAATAGATCTCTACCTTGTCCTGCCGCCACTGGTCGCCTTGCAGGTACTGCAGGAACAGCTGGCCCTGCGTGTCCGTCTTGAATTCCCAGCTCTCGGTCCGGTACTCGAAGATGATCTTGTATTCGCGTAGCTTGTCTTCCGGCAGCGTGTTGATCGCATCTGGCTCGGCCTTCGACATTTCGGCAAGGAACACCGGATCGACGCCCATCGACTTCACGTATTCCACCACCACGCCGTTCGCGACCTGCATCATGGTCAGCGCCTCGTTGAGGTCAGGGCAGTAGTTGACGTTCGGCAGCTCGACCCAGGGATAGCGCGACAGCGCCTTTCCCTTGTCGACGCAGTTCATGCTCACCTGGTGAACCGCATAGATCGAACCCGGCTTCACCTCGCGCTTGACCCCGCCAAGGAACGCCAGAGAGCAGGCCGACACGCAATGGCCTGGATAGACGCGGCTGTTGTGGTCGAGATCGATCGTGTTGGCCTGTCCGGCATCGCGTGTGTTGCGCGCCACACCGGAGTTCAACTCCGCCCGCCGGATGATCTTGCCTACTTCCATCCCCGCGCCGAGGTCGCCGCCCAGCGAGTTGAGATAGATCATCCGGTCCCGCGTGGCGTTGATGTTGCGGGCGAGAAAGCTGCGCAGCGCGGCCGGCGTTTCCGGCGTGAACTCGCCGTCCGCAAAAATGGCAGGAACCTCGTCATAGGTGACGCCCCATTCGAACGTCATGGGCTTGCCGGAATTGTCGGCGGCGGCAGGCAAAGCCATGCCGGCGGCCGTGTCATTGGCCAGCAGCCTCCCGAATCCAGCTTGCTCTATCTACCTGAGCGGCGCGGCGGGGCAATTGGACAACGGCATTACAGGCCGGAATTACTGGCCGATCAGGATTGCTTGAAGAAAAGTCCCAGCAGTTCATCGGCCGCTGTCGATGCCGGGATTTTTGCCTCAGCCACGGCCCGGCGGACGTCCGCGATCCGGCCTGCGACCGAAGGATTCGCCGAAAAGCCTTCCGCCAGTCCATCCTGGATCAAGGCTTCCAGCCAGCGCACCTGCTGCCCCGCGCGGCGGTTGGCGCGGGAGCCGGACCCGGTCGTCTTCCGCTGATGCAACTCGATCGCGGTCCATAGCTCGGGCAGGCCCATGCCCGAAAAGCCCGACACGGTGTGCACCGGCGGCGCCCAGTCCGGGTCGGCCTGCTCCATGATGTGGAGGGCGACCTCATAGGCGCGGGCAGCCCGCTTGGCGGCCTTGTCGTCGATATCCGCCTTGTTGACCGCAATGAGGTCGGCCACCTCCAGCACGCCCTTCTTGATGCCCTGCAGCTCGTCGCCCGCATTGGGCAGCATCAGCACAAGGAAGAAATCGACCATGTCGGCCACCACGGTCTCGGATTGGCCGACGCCCACCGTCTCGACCAGGATGATGTCGTAGCCCGCCGCCTCGCACAGCAGCATCGTTTCCCGCGTCTTGCGGGAGACCCCGCCCAGCGTCTCGCCAGCCGGGGAGGGGCGGATGAACGCACGCTCGTCCGCCGCCAGCTTCGCCATCCGCGTCTTGTCGCCCAGGATCGACCCGCCAGACCGCCGCGAGGTCGGGTCCACCGCCAGCACGGCCACCTTGTGGCCCATGCCCGTCAGCAGCGTCCCGAAACTCTCGATGAAGGTCGACTTGCCCACGCCCGGCACGCCCGTGATGCCGATGCGCTGCGCCTTCCCCGTCAGCGGCATGATCTCGCGCAGCATCTCGCGCGCCTCGGCCTGATGGTCCGCACGGCGCGATTCCACGAGGGTGATGGCGCGGCCAAGTCCCGCACGGGTTGAAAGATCAGGCTTCAAGCGAATCCGCCGCCAGACTGGTTATGTGTCTGGCCGTGTCCTACTCTGCGCGGGTAGGGGACTCAAGGATGGCGGCAATGGATGCGAAGACGGACAGCGCGCCGGCTGCCAGCCCGGACGCCAGCGAAAGCGCGACGCCAGCGCCTGCGAAAGCTGGATGGCTCACCTGGCTGCAAGCCTCTGCTCACGTCGCCGAGATCGTGGGCGTCATCCTTGTGGTCGCCTCGCTGTTCTTCCTGTCAGCCCAGATCCAGCAGAACACCACGCAACTCCGCCGCGCAGACCTCAACGCGACGCATGACCACTGGTCCGCCATCCGCCTGTTCATGGCGGGTGATCGGGAGCATGCGGCTTTCTGGAGCGCCTCTCTCAACGGCGCCGAACTCGATCCGCCCGATCAGATTCGCTTCAACGCGCTGATGGCGGAGTATGCGCGCGCCACCTTCCAGATATGGGACCGCAACAAGAGCAGCAACTTCGACAAGGACGACTTCGTCCGCTCGGCCGCGCCGCCCCTGGCGCGGGTACTCTGCACGGCTGGCGGCCTTCACTGGTGGAGCCAGTTCCGCACCGAGTTTCCGGCAGGCTTCGCGGAAGAGATGGACGAGGTGGTCGCGGCCATGGTGCTCGGTCCCGGCTCAGGCGATCCGCAGCATCCCTGCGGCGGCCCGTCGCCCCAGCCTGTGACCGCCAACGGCTGACCTAGCCCGCGGGCGCATGTACGCGCGCCAGCAAGGCGCGGTGATCCGATCCAAGGTTAGGCCCAACCTCATACCGGCTCACCTGCAACGCAGGCGAGGCCGTCATATGGTCGATCGGCAGCCCGAGAAGCGGCAGCTTGCTCAGCCACGTTGGCGCAAACAGGTAAGCCCCGATCCGCTTCCCCGGAATGTCCGCAAACACCGGCGTCCACGGCGTCGTGTTGAAATCGCCCGCGATGAAGAACAGGTCGCGCGCCAACGGCGCCAGCAGGGTGATGTGCTTGTCGCGTTCATCGGTCAGCTTCGCCGTCATCGGCGGCACGGGATGCACCGCGATGATGTTCAGCTCCTGCTCACCGAAGGCCACGCCGACCGCAACGAAGTCCCGTTCGTTCGGCCCGGGCCCTTTATGGATAGTCGCGCCGCTCAAGGGCACGCGCGAGAACACGGCAACGCGCGTGGAATAGGCCATCCCGGGCGTCTGCGCCGGGCCTGCCACGCGATGCGGATAGTCCCCCGCCAGATCATCCTCCGGCGATGCGCCCTTCGGGTATTCGCCGATCAGGATGATATCCGCGCCCTGCGCCTTCGCCCAATCGAGCGCGCGCTTCAGCGGCACGGCCTCCGTCCACACATTCGCCCACACAATGGTGAGCCCCGGCTGCCCGGCCAGCGCCGCATCCGGCCGCGTCCAGCGTGGCGTGGGCAGGGCGCTCACATTTATCAGCACGAGGCCCGCCGCAGCGAGCGCCCATCCCCACACCGGCTCGAACAGGAAGCAGAACAGCGCGCCCACAGCGCCCGCCACAATCATCTGCGGACGAAAGTGCTGCAGCAATTCCAGCGGCCACCGCCTGCGCGCCACCACGCTCACAAGCGTGATCGCGCCATAGAGCAGCACAAGCGCTGGAAACACGATCGCCGCCCCGCTTTCAGCTACGGGCTACTGAAAGCGCGAGAGAACCGAATAGGCGTCATAAGCATTGGGATCGGCCGGCTTCGGCCCCTTGCCCATCAGCACTTCGATGGTCGATTCGAACTGGCGCGAGTCGCCGCCGAGGTTGAAGCCGAGGCCCAGGCCCACGCTCGAGCCATACGAGCCCGAGCTTCCGCCGAGGCCCAGCGTCGGTCCGCCGCCCGAACGGCTGCCGCCTGCCACATCTGTCATGCGCGAGACGACGTGGAACCATTGATAGCCATTCTGGATCGTTAGCTCCGCCGCGCGGCGCAGCGCCATGTCCTCGGCTTCGGCGGCCTTGAGGTCGGGGTTGGCGCGGAAGGAGACGCGATAGCGCTGCTCCTCGATGCGTTGTTCGCGATAGCCCATGTCGTCCCCATCGAGCGCGGGGATATAGCGCGTCGGCCCGCTGGAGCAGGCGGCGAGGGCAAGACCAAGTGCAAGGGTGGCGATCAGGCGTTTCATGGTGTTCTCCCAGTAACCCGAACTTATCCCGATTTGCGGCCCGCGCCAGCACCCAGGATAGGGGGACGGCGAAGCCCATATCACCTGAACGCTGGCTGAACGGACCTCAGCCCGCAGCCGCGTTCCGCGAGTTATGCCCCAGCTTGCCCTTCAGCTTGTCGAGCAGTTCGACAGCCGCCTCCGCGATCACCGTGCCCGGCGGGAAGATCGCCGCCGCGCCTGCCGTATACAGCTGCTCGTAGTCCTGCGGCGGCACGACGCCGCCGACCACGACCATGATGTCGCCCCGGCTCTCCCTGTTCAGCGCCTCGCGCAGCTCCGGCACCAGCGTAAGGTGACCCGCCGCCAGCGACGACGCCGCGACGACGTGCACGTCATTCTCCACGGCCTGCCGCGCCGCTTCCTGCGGCGTCTGGAACAGCGGCCCGATATCCACGTCCCAGCCAAGGTCGGCAAACCCGGACGCGACAACCTTCTGCCCCCGGTCATGCCCATCCTGGCCCATCTTGGCGATCAGGATACGCGGCCGGCGGCCTTCCGATTTCTCGAACTCATCCGCCAGTGCGCGGGCGGTGACGACCTTGTCTGACTTGGCGCTCATGCCGTTAGCATACACGCCCTGGATCGATTTGATCACCGCCTGATGGCGCCCGACCACCTTCTCGATGGCAAAGCTGATCTCGCCCACGGTCGCCTTGGCGCGGGCCGCCTGGATTCCGAGTTCGAACAGGTTGCCGCGCCCCATCTCGGTTGCCTTGGTGATGGCGTCCAGCGTCTGAGTCACCACCGTCTCGTCGCGCTCGCCCTTCAGCCGCCTCAACTTGTCCAGCTGCATCAACCGAACCTTCTGGTTGTCCACCTTCAGGACCGGCACATCCTCATTCTCGTTGAGGCGGAACTTGTTGACGCCCACAATGGTCTGCACCCCGCTGTCGATGCGCGCCTGCGTCTTGGCGGCGGCTTCCTCGATCCGCAGCTTGGGCACGCCTTCCTCGATGGCCTTGGCCATGCCGCCCATGGCTTCGACTTCCTGAATATGCTCCCAGGCGCGCGCGGCGAGATCCTGCGTCAACCGCTCAACGTAGTAGCTACCGGCCCACGGATCGATTGTGCGGCAAACGCCGGCCTCCTGCTGCAGGAAGATCTGCGTGTTGCGGGCAATGCGCGCCGAGAAATCCGTCGGCAGCGCCAGCGCTTCATCGAAGGCATTGGTGTGCAGCGACTGCGTCTGCCCGCCCGCCGCCGCCATGGCTTCAAAGCATGTGCGGATCGCGTTGTTGTAAACGTCCTGCGCCGTCAGCGACCAGCCAGAAGTCTGCGAGTGCGTGCGCAGCGACAGTGACTTGTCCGACTTCGGATTGAACTGCTTCACCAGACGCGCCCAGAGCAGGCGCGCCGCCCGCATCTTCGCGACTTCCATGAAGTAGTTCATGCCGATCGCCCAGAAGAACGACAGGCGCGGCGCAAACTTGTCGACGTCGAGACCCGCCGCGATGCCCGAGCGGATATACTCGACGCCATCGGCCAGCGTATAGGCGAGTTCGAGGTCCGCCGTCGCGCCCGCTTCCTGCATGTGATAGCCGGAAATCGAGATCGAGTTGAACTTCGGCATGTTCGCGGACGTGTAGGCGAAGATGTCCGAGATGATCCGCATCGAGGGACGGGGCGGATAGATATACGTGTTCCGCACCATGAACTCTTTGAGGATGTCGTTCTGGATCGTGCCTGAAAGTTTCGCGGGCGAGACGCCCTGTTCCTCAGCCGCCACCACATACAGCGACATGATCGGCAGCACCGCGCCGTTCATCGTCATCGAGACGCTCATCTGGTCCAACGGGATTCCAGCAAAGAGCGTGCGCATGTCGTAGATCGAGTCGATGGCGACACCCGCCATGCCAACGTCGCCGGTCACGCGCGGATGGTCCGAGTCATAGCCCCGGTGCGTCGCCAGATCGAACGCCACCGACAGGCCCTTCTGCCCCGCGGCAAGGTTGCGCCGGTAGAACGCATTGGAATCCTCAGCGGTCGAAAACCCGGCATACTGCCGGATCGTCCACGGCTGGTTGGTGTACATGGTGGGGTAGGGCCCACGGCCAAACGGCGCGATCCCCGGCCAGCCGTCCACGAAATCCAGTCCGGCCGTGTCCGCCGCCGAAAACAGCTGCTTCACCGGCAGTCCTTCCGGCGTTTGCCACACCGGCTTCGCGCCATCGCCCGCGCGGGCGGCCCACCCGGCCAGGTCGGCGCCGGGCGTCGTTTCTCCAAGCGGCAGCCGGGAAAAATCGGGAAAGGACAGGGCCATAAGCCAAGGCTCCAGAAGGCGGATTCGCTGGATGTTCCCTAGCACCCCTCGCCGCCGTCATGAAGCCTTCGCACGTGCGAAGCGACGGTCAGCCCCGGTTCAGATTGGCGAATGTAATGGATTGTATCTGCGCTGTTGCAGCCCGACGGATGCCGTTGCAGCTGCCGTTGAAGCTTGTGATCGTGCCCCCAACGGGGCGATCAGATGGACGTCACGCTCCGGAAATGGGGCACAGGAGATTTGAGACCGATGACGATCAGGAAAATTCTTGCCGGCGCCGCGCTCAGTGCGCTCGTTGCTGCCCCGGCTCTGGCACAACCGCCCGGCGGCGGAATGACGCCCCAACAGCGCGAAGCGCGCTTTGTCGCGGCTGATGCGAACAAGGACGGCAAGCTCGACAAGGCCGAATGGACCTCCGTGCTGCCGGACCAGGCCCGCGACCGTGCCGACGAAATCTGGTCCTCGCGCGTCGACGCCGATGGCGATGGCTTCATCACCAAGGAGCAGTTCCTCGCCCTCCGCATGGGCCCTCCGCGCAGCCAGTGATCAGCGCGCCGATCTGAATGAGCGGCCAGCGACCTTGTCGCTGGCCGTTTTCATTTCCACTTGCCGCATCCCTCGATCTTCCTATTGCTATCCCGGCAGACGGGAGGGCGATCATGCGGGCAGCGTTTGCAGTCGCGATACTGATCGCCAGTCTCGTCTCGCCCGCCCACGCGCAGGACGATTATCGCGCTCCGCGCACCTCCCTCGGCCAGCCCGACCTGCAAGGGACATGGACCAACGAAACCACCACGCGGTTTGAACGCCCACCCGAAATGGCCGGCCGCCTTGTGATGACGCCGGAAGAAACCACGGCTGCAGATCGCGGCTCGGAATTTCGCCCCGCCATGCGCGTCAACGGCCAGCCCCGCACCAGCCTCATCACCAGTCCATCCGATGGCCGCGTGCCCGCAATGAAGCCGGGCGCCTCGCCCGATCCGCGCGACTACACCCTCAAGCCCGGCGAGAAGGTGACAGACGGCCCTGAGCTGCAGCCCATCGACGATCGCTGCATCCTGCCCATCTTCAACAATGCCGGTCCGGTCATGCTGCCATTGCCCGGCAACTCCAACTACCAGATCGTGCAGACCACCGATCACGTGGTGATCCTCGTCGAGATGATCCACGACGCCCGCATCGTCCGCCTCAACAGCACGCACCGCACAGACGGCCTGCGGCCCTATCTCGGCGACTCCATCGGCTGGTGGGAGGGGGATACGCTCGTCGTCGAAACCACGAATTTCCCCGCCGGGCAGATGTTCCGCGGATCGTGGATCAACCTGAAAATCACCGAACGCTTCACGCGCTCGGGCGACAAGCGCCTGCACTACGGCTTCACCGTCGAAGACGCGACCAAATGGTCCGCGTCCTGGGGCGGCGAATACGAATTCCGCCCCGCCCACGGCCCCATCGGCGAATACGCCTGCCGCGAAGGCGAGATCTCGCTCCCCTCCATGCTGCGCGCCGCCCGCATCGCCGAAGCCGCCGAAGCGGCGAAGACAGCAAACTAGACGCTGCTTTGCCTTGCCCCCGGTCGCCGGGCGGTGTCAGTAGTGGCCGCGAGAAAACACGCAGGGAGCACACGATGAGCGACGTCAATTCCATGAAGGGCAAACGCGCCATCGTCACGGGCGGCGGCACGGGTCTTGGCGCCGCCACCGCTGTCGGCCTCGCCCGGCGTGGCGTCGACCTGTGCATCAACTACAACTCCAGCGCCGACGCCGCCAACGAAGTCGTCGCCGAATGCCGCAAGCTCGGCGTCAACGCCTTCGCCGTGAAGGCCAATGTCGGCGAGGATGACGATTGCCGCGCGCTCGTCGCCGCCGCTGTCGAGCAGTTCGGCGGCCTCGACGTGCTGGTCAACAACGCCGGCATCACCAAGTTCGCCAAGCACACTGATCTCGACGCGCTGGATTCTGAAGACTTCCTCCGCCTCTACAAGGTCAATGTCGTCGCCGTCTACCAGATGACCCGCGCCGCCCAGCCGCATCTGGCTGCCTCAGGCAAGGGTGCGGTCGTCAACGTGTCGTCCATCGCAGGCGTCACCGGCATCGGCTCATCCATCGCCTACGCCGCCACCAAGGGCGCGCTCAACACGATGACGCTGTCGCTCGCCCGCGCGCTCGCCCCCAACATCCGCGTTAACGCGGTTTGCCCCGGTTATATCGGCTCAGGCTGGTTCACCAAGTACCAGGGCGACGCCGTCGAATCGCAAACGGCCGAGCAGGTCGCCAAGACAGTGCCCCTGCGCGTCGCCTCCATGCCCGAGGATATTGCGGAATCGATCCTGTTCTTTGCCGGCCCCGAAAGCCGCCACGTCACCGGCGAGTTCATGATCATCGACGCCGGCATGCACCTCGGCTTCGCGCCGCTGAGGCCTAAGTAGCGACAATGCGTAGGGTGGATTGAGCCAAAGGCGAAATCCACCATAGTGCAGGCGGCGCGAAGGTGCATTGAGCGGCGCGAAATGCACCCTACGCGCAACTCGTGGGAGATAGCGAATGGCCATGTTGACCAACCGCCGCAGCTTCCTCTTCGCAGGCTCCGCCGCACTCGCCGCGTGCGCCACGTCCTCAAAGCCGACGATCCCCACGACGCCAACAACGCCGCCAGTAGCGCCCCCTACAGCCGTTGCCTCCGGCTTCCCCCTCATCACCGACACCGCCGCGCGCCTCGACGTCGCGAAAGTCCGCAAGCTGCGCGAGCACGGCGTGAAAACCGTCTTCCGGTACTACTCGCATCTCCCGCCCAGCCTCGTCGGCAAGGATCTCCAGCCCGAGGAAGCGAAGATCATCATCGGCGAAGGCCTGTCGATCGGCAGCGTCTTCCAGCACTACAACAACTGCTTCCGCACCTTCGAGAACAACTGGGGCAAGGAAGACGCCGAACAGGCCCTCCGCCAGGCCGGAGCCGCCGGCCAGCCCGAAGGCTCGGCCATCTATTTCGGCGTCGATGCAGACTGGCCCTACCAGCAGCTCCGCGATCCCATCCTCAAATACTTCGATGATGTGAAGCGTGCCTTTGAAGGCTCCGGCATCGCCGTCGGCATCTACTCCAACGGCTGCATCTGCAATGCGGTGCGCACCGCCGGCACGGCCAGCTATTTCTGGCTCTCGGGCTCCACCGGCCACTCGGGCACGCAGGCGTTCTACAACACCGGCGCCTGGAGCATGTTCCAGAACGCGCTCGACATCGTGCCGCCCGAAGTCGGCTTCGGCGTCGACACCAACATCGCCAATCCCACAACGCGCGGCTACATCGGTCAGTGGACCGACAAGGGCTCCACCAACCAGTCCCACGGCGTGCCCGCAACGCAGGCCGTCTTCGCCGGCCGCGCCTTCCTGCGCGCCAACGCCGATATCCGCGCCGCCTTCGATCCCGCCTCGAACACGGTCGGCACAATCCTGAAAGACCGCAACGTCCGCGTGCTCGAGCGCCAGCCAACCGCCGTCCGCATCGTCACGCAGGAAGGCGGCTCCCGCGGCGCCACCGCCACCGTCACCGGCTGGATCGACACCGCAGCGCTGGCGCCGATTGATCGCTTCCCCGACAACACCTCCAACTACGGCCTCTGCGGTGCAGGAACCGTTGTCAGCGACACGACAAAGTATGCTAGCTGTGAGCGCGCCACGTCTCGCATTCGTTAGCATCGCGATGCTTAGGGCGCGAACGGCCGGGGAGGTCATCCATGCTCGATCGACGCAACCTCATTTGCGGAGCAGCGGCAGTCGCCGGCGCCATGGCGATCGCCGGATGCGCAACAGCGCAAACGCCGCCGGCTTCGCCGTCCGGCCTGATTCCAAAGCCCTTGCCCTTCGATCCGAAGACCATCCCGGGTCTTTCCGAGAAGCTGTTGGTCAGCCATCACGACAACAACTATGCAGGCGCCGTGAAGCGGCTCGGCGATATCGAGAGTCAGATCGGGCAGACAGACTTCGCGACGGCGCCGGGCTTCATGATCAATGGCCTGAAGCGGGAAGAGCTTATCGCCCTCAATTCGGTGATCCTGCACGAGATCTATTTCGCCAATCTCGGCAAAGGCGGCTCGAAGCCAGGCGCAGATCTCGCCCAACAGATTGAACGCGATTTTGGCAGCCATGATCGCTGGCGCACCGAATTTGTTGGCATGGGCAAGGCGCTTGGCGGCGGTTCAGGCTGGGTCCTGCTCGCTTGGTCGCCGCGTCTGGGCCGGCTGATGAACCAATGGGCCGCTGATCACACGCTGACAGCCGCCGATGGCGAAGTCCTCGTCGCGCTCGACATGTACGAGCACGCCTACCACATGGATTTCGGCGCAAAGGCTGGCGACTACGTCAACGCATTCATGGGCGCCCTCGACTGGACAACAGCCAGTGCCGCGTTCGCCGTCCGTCCACGGTCCTAGCCACTGATCGCGCAAGGCGTATGATCCCGTGCAGGGAGGGCCAACCCATGCCCATGTTTCACGACGGCAACCGCGACCTTCAGGACCTGTTCGGCTCGCGCGCACTCGCAGACCGTCTGGTCGAGCGCCTGCGCCGCCCGGAATTCACCGACGACGACAAGGCGTTCATCGAGTCGCTCGAATACTTCTTCCTCGCCACCTCCAACCCCATCGGCCAGCCCGACTGTTCCTTCAAGGGCGGCCCCCCGGGCTTTGCGCGTGTCGTCGCGCCCGATCTGCTTGTCTGGCCTGACTATGATGGCAACGGCATGTTCAAGAGCCTCGGCAACATCGCGATCAATCCATCCGTCGGCCTGCTCTTCATCCGCATGGGCGAGACGCCGAAACGCCTGCGCGCAAACGGCCGCGCGGTGGTGTCGTTCGACGATCCGATGATCGCGGACTTTCCCGGCGCGCAGGGCCTCGTGCGCTTCACGCCCGTCGACATCTTCCCCAACTGCCCGCGCTACATCCCCGATCCCGCCGCCGCAAAAGCGTCGCCCTACATCCCGCACGCGGGCGAGACGCCGGTCGAGCCGAAATGGAAATCGATGGACATGTTCAGCGACGTTGTCCCGCCCAGAAAGGTCTAGGCGCGTGCAGGGCCCAATCGAAAATGCGCTGATGCTTGTCGCCGCCGGCAATGCCTGGCTGGCTGGCCGCGACATTTCCGGCTTCTGGCCGGATGCGCCGACTTTCACCTTCATGAAGGCCTGCGAATTCCGCAAACCGCCCGCCTCGGGAAAAGACACCGACGAATTTCCGTTGGTCGCCGCCGATCCCATGGCCTGGTTCGCCTCGCTCAAGCCATGGTGCACCGGCTTGCGCCTGCACTGCCTCGCCGGGCGCCGCGGCCCGAACCAGCAGATCGATGCGCCAGACCGCATGCTGGTCGCCTTCGTCGGCGGCGGTCCACGCTGGCTGATCGAGGCCGTCGGCAAACAGACGTGCCAGCTCTGGGAAGGCTTCCACCGCTTCGGCGAACGCGATGATCCGGACCGCAAGGTCTGGCTGTGCACCCACATCCTGCAGGGCGAGATCAGCCCGTCGGAAAGCCAGCCAGTTGATCTCGCTGTTGCGCTGTCAGACCTGCGCACCGTGCTGCCCGAGATCGAAGCCTTCGCCCGCACGCGCACCTACGACAACTTCGCCGCTTGCTTTCTCCGCGCCATCAAGCTGATCGAGCAGGGCGAGATCGACGATGCCGAATGGGTCGATGATGTCATGCGCTATTCGGGGTTCGACCGCCGCCAGGTTGCGATCCTGCAGGCGATCAACCACGCCTGGGTGTTCGGCGGCATGGGCTCGTGGAACGACCTCGGCGAAGGCGGCGAGCCCTACGACTCCCTGTCAGAACGCCTGTTCACAGCGCTCAACGACACGGTCGCTGGCCTCGCGAATTCGACTTGTCGCGGATGACGTCTAACTGCCCAGCCCCAGTTCCGCATGCGCTTTCTCAAGGCTGGCCAGCACATCCGCGCCGACAAAGATGAACTCGTCCACGCCTGCCGCGCGCAGCGCGCCTTCAAGCTCGCCGGGCCTGCCGGCCAGATAGACGCGCGCCGCGCCCGCCTGCTTCAATGCACGCGCCGCGTCCACCGCTTCAGCGGCATAACGCTTGTCCGATCCGCACAGGCACACCAACGAGCAGCCCGCCTGTTTCATCGCCTGCGCATGCCACACCGCATCGCCCGCTGAGGGCACCGCGCCAATGCCGCCCGCCGCGAAGAAGTTCTGCGCGTATTGCAGGCGCGCCGAATGTTCGGCCAACGGACCGATGGCCGCGAGATAAACCTTGGGCGCGCGACCCGCCGCCGTGCGCTGGTCGGCAAGATCACGCAGGCGCTCATAGGGCTCCGCGATACGGATCGGCCAGAACGGCTCGGCCTCCGCGCCGTCCTCATCCGTCGTGCGCGAGATGTCGGCCAGCGTCGCCTTGTCCTGCGCCGCAGCCTTCAGCGAGAACCACGAGCGCGACGCCGGCGCCCGGCCCGAGGCTTCCGCCGCGCGGCGCACGATGGCCGGCAAGTTTACCATCTCGACGCTCGGCAACTCCTCGCCCAGTTGCGGGAAGTCCGAAACGCCCGTGATTGGCTCTTTCCGCTTTGCCGCCGCTTTGATGCGAGCCAACCGCGCATCGCCAACGCCAGCCTGGAAGCCGCCCGCCTGCAGCGCCTTCACAAGCCCGCCTTCGCTTTCGACCTGCTGGAAGATCGGCCACGCCGCCTTCGCAAGATCTTCGCCCAGCTTCTCGATCGCCCACGCCCCGCCCGGTGCATCCACCACGCGGCCAAGGCTGCATTCTTCCTGCGCAATCACCTGCGTGCCCCGCGCCAGCCTGCGCGCCAGCTTGCCCGGCAATCCCATCGCGTCGGTGAACGACCGCACAGTAACGATGTCCGCGCCGCCCACGCCGCCCGCAAAGCATGCCGCTGTGTTGCGCAGGATGTTCACCCACGGATCGCGCCGAGTCAGCATCCGCCGCGACGACACCGCCTGCAGCGTCATGCCCGCTGCCGCGCCCTTGGCGCCGAACGCATCAGCCACGCGCCACCACATCCGCCGCGCCGCGCGCAGCTTGGCCATGTCGACCAGATAGTCGGCCCCGACGCTGACCGTGAACAGGATCGTGCGGCACGCCGCATCCGCGCTCAGCCCCGCCGTCATCAGCGCGCGGACATACTCCGCGCCAGAGCCGATGAGATAAGCAAGTTCCTGAACTTCGGTGCCGCCCGCCTCGTGCACAGGCCGCGAGTCCGCGCGCAGCATGCTCGCCTGCGGAAACTCCGGGCCTGCATCGCGCGCGAACGATGCCGCCTGCGACATCTCTTCTTCCGTCGAGCCGGGCAGGGAGCCCGTCCGCGCCAGCGCGCCGATCGGGTCCACGTTGAACGCAATCCGCGCGCTCGCCATCTCGCGCGACGGTATCGCCGCCGCCAGCAACGCCGCCAGCTCAATGCTCTGCGTCGTCGATGCGCCCGCCGCCTCCAGCGCCACCGGCGCAAGGTCCAGCTTCACGCCGCGTAGCACCCGCTCGATATCCACCGCCGAACGCGCCACCACGCCATGCTCGCCCGCCGCGTCCACGCGCAGCTCGATGGACGACACGCCGCCCTCAAGCGCTTCCATCACCTGGTCAGCCGCAATCACCGGATCGGGATGCGCCACCACCTGCCGGATATCCCACGGCAGGTAAGCGTCATTGACCGACCGCCCGCCGCGGATAAACGGCGCTGCCCCCGGCAATCCCGATGCATCCGGCGCCCAGTCGGCCCGGCGGTACAGCGGCTTCACCGGCACGCCATGCTCGGTCTTGGTCGTGATTTTGGAGAGTGGCGCCCCTTCCAGAGCCTTCTCGGCCAAGGCCTGCCACTGGGCCTCGTCGGCCTGTGGAAAGTCGGCGGAAAGGGGCAGGTCGTCGGCCATGAATCTCTCTGACAAAGTCGTGGGCCATCAGGCATTGGCATCGCGCTACGTCAAGGGTTTGCGGCGTCTTGCCCGCATTGCCGCACCTGTCGCGAGCGGTATGGTCGGCTCAAACGCGGGGCAGCCCCGCCGATTCACAAACGGGACCTCCTCACCCATGGCCATACCCGCCTTGCTCGCCAACCAGCTGTCGATCCCGGTCATCGGCTCGCCCCTGTTCATCATCTCGAACCCCGATCTGGTGATCGCCCAGTGTAAGGCCGGGGTGATCGGCTCCTTCCCGTCGCTGAACGCGCGGCCCCTCGAACAGCTCGACGAATGGCTGTCCCAGATCAATGAGGCGCTGGCCGCCGCCCGCCGCGCCAACCCGGCCGCCAAGATCGCGCCCTACGCCGTCAACCTCATCGTGCACAAGTCGAACAACCGGATCGACGAAGACCTGGCGCTCTGCGTCAAACATAAAGTGCCGATGGTCATCACCTCGCTCGGCGCCCGGCCCGAGGTGAACGCCGCCATCCACTCCTATGGCGGCATCGTGCTGCACGACATCATCAACATCGTCTTCGCCCACAAGGCGCTGGAAAAGGGCGCCGATGGCCTCATCGCCGTCTGCACGGGCGCGGGCGGCCACGCCGGCATCCTCTCGCCCTTCGCGCTGATCTCCGAAATCCGCCAGTTCTTCGATGGCCCGCTGGCTCTTTCCGGCGCGATCTCCAATGGCGGACAGGTTCTCGCCGCCCAGGCCATGGGCGCCGACTTCGCCTATATCGGCTCCGCCTTCATTCCCACGCACGAAGCCCGCGCCGTCGAGGGCTACAAGGACATGATTGTCGCCAGCGCGGCGAAGGACATCGTCTATTCCTCGCTGTTCACCGGCGTCTCCGGCAACTACCTCGCGCCCTCCATCGCCAAGGCCGGCATGGACCCCAACAACCTTCCCGACGGCGACAAGGCCACGATGAGCTTCCAGTCCGGCGAAGGCTCCAAGGCGAAAGCGTGGAAAGACGTCTGGGGCGCCGGCCAGGGCGTCGGCGGCATCAACGCCCGCATGAGCGCAGGCGAGTACGTCGCAAAGCTGGTGAGCGAATACAACGCGGCGAAAGCGAAGCTCGGACTGGCCGTGTCAGCTCACGCCGGCTAAAGGCCTCTCCGGCCCTGTCATCCACCGCTGTCATCCTCGGGTAAGCGAAGCGCATCCCGGGGATCTCGGTTGTATCGTCATCGGGAAAGCCAACGCATCCCACCGCAACCTCTAACCGGGATTCTCGGCACAAGGCCGAGAATGACACCGTTGGTTTGGCTCAAGGCCGTCCCGATCCTACCAGCTAGTCCGCCCATCCACCTTCACGATCTCCACCGTGTCGAGATCAAGGTCGATGATCATCCGCAGGTTGACGGCAGCCGTCCGCTTTTCAGGCACGCCGCCGGCCATGCCCGGCTTCAGCGTCCCGTCATTGTTGTACGTCGACGCCCAGTCCGGCGAGGACCCGTGCGTATTGCCGCCGCACTGGCTGCAGAAATGGTGATGGTTCATGCCGCTCGGCGAATAGATCGCATCGTGCGCCGCCGAGATGATCTTCACCTCCGCCGGATCGTAATACCCCCACACCGCGCCGCTGCGATGACAGAAGGTGCAATTGCAGGATTTGATCGACGTGGGCAGCGCCGGCAGTTCGATCTGCGTCGCGCCGCAATGGCAGGAGGCGGTGAGTGTCATGAGCGGGCTCCTTCTCTCTGACATCCGGTCTACCCGCCCCCTGCTGCCAAGCTGCTGTCAGCATCGTCGGTTTGCGGGTTCCGGTATTGTCTCAACAGCATGAAGGCGTAGAAGCGCGCCCATGATCACCGATCCCCTGCGCGACCTGCCCACGTTTGCCGACATCGAAGACGCCGCCCTGCGCCTGAAGGGCATAATCGTCCACACGCCGCTGCTGCGCTCCGATGCGCTCGATGCAGCCGTCGGCGCGCCCGTCTGGATCAAGCCGGAAATGCTCCAGCGCACCGGCTCGTTCAAGATGCGCGGCGCCTGGAATCGCATCAGCCGCATCCCGGATGCTGACCGGCCCAAGGGCGTCGTCGCCTTCTCGTCCGGCAACCACGCCCAGGGCGTCGCCGAAACCGCGAAGGTGCTCGGCATGAAGGCCACCATCGTGATGCCGTCAGACGCCCCCGCCGCAAAGATCGAAAGCACGCGCCGCCGCGGCGCCGAAGTGCGCCTCTATGATCGCATCAACGAAAGCCGCGAAGCCATTTCCGCCGAGATCGCCGCGCGCTCAGGCGCCACCACCATCCGCCCCTTCGACGACAGCTGGATCATGGCCGGGCAGGGCACAGCCGGCCGCGAAGCCGCGCTGGACGCCGCCGCCATGGGCGTCACCTTCGGCTCGCTGATCTGCAACGCCTCCGGCGGCGGCCTCCTCGGCGGCGTCGCCGTGGCGTTCGAGGCACTCTCGCCCTCAACCGACGTCTATGTCGCTGAGCCTAAAGGCCATGACGATCTCATCCGCTCGCTGGACGCCAAAAAGATCGTGGCCAACGCCCCCGGCGTGCGCTCCATCGCCGACGCGCTGATGTCGCCCGAGCCCGGCGTGCTCGCGTTCGAGATCCACAAGCGCCGCGTCAAAGGCGGCTTCACCGCCAGCAACGATCAGCTGCTCGATGCGATGTCGTTCGCCTTCCATCACCTGAAGCTGGTCGCCGAACCCGGCGGCGCCAACGCACTCGCCGTCCTCCTCAACAACCGCGCCCACTTCGCATCGCGCGGCCCCGTGCTGATCGTGCTGTCCGGCGGAAACGTCGACGCGGAGATGTTCGCAAAGGCAATCGCCCGCCCGCCGCCAGCTTAGGGCGCATCGCTGGTGTAGAAGCGCGATCCATCTCCGCTCATCCCGACTTTCGTCGGGATGAGCGGAGCAACTCCTGACTACTCAAGTTGAACGCCTGACTACTCCAACCCCGCCGGAAACGCCGGCAGCGCCGCGATATCCTCGGGCACATGCTGGCGCACCAGCCGGGCCTTGTTGTCCCGCACCAGCGCCTCGACCTTGTCCATCGACGCCAGCGTTTCTTCCTTGCTGAAATTGTTGGCTGGCACAGTGCGCAGCCGCTGTGAATCCGCCAGGTGCCACATGTCGCCCGCGATCACGACCGCCCCCGCATCCGGCAGCTTCACCAACAGCACGCGATGCCCCTGCGTGTGCCCATGCGCCGCGATCAGCGTCACGCTGCCATCGCCAAACACATCGTAATCGGCGCCGCCTTCGATCAGCTGCGTCTTCGCGGTCTCCAGCTGCGCGTAGTAGCCAAAATTGGTGGTCTTCCGCGTGCTCTCGCGGAACATCAGGTCCCGCTCGGCCGCATCCACGATCCACGTTGATCCGGCAAACACGTTGGCCGCGCCAATGTGGTCATAGTGGCTGTGCGACACGGAGAAGTATTCGATGTCGGCGGGCGCAAGCCCAAGCTGCTCAAGCTGCTCCGCGATCGTCTTGCTGCGATACATCATGATAGGCGACGTCCGCCCCGCCGGCGTCGCCATCGCGAAGGGAATGCCCGCGTCCCACACCAGATCGCCCTTCGGATGCCGTATCAGGAAGCATGGATCGGACAGCTTCCCCGGCTTGCCGTTGAACTCGCCATTGGGTGAGAACATCTGCGTGTTCTGCATATCGAACGATCCGCAATCGAGCGCATACAGCTTCACAGCAGGCGCGGTCGGCGCAGTGGTCATGCACCCCGCAGCCGCCAGCGCGGCAAGCGCCGAAAGTCCTGCAACAACACGGTTCATGTGCATCCCTCCCGTTTTGCCGGAGGCTAGCATATCGGCCGTCATGTAGAAGCGCGGTGGGGCGAGCCATGGACGGAATGGCGTGCGCGGGCGTAGGCTGTTGGCTGGATCGGATGATCGATCCGTGCGTGGGGATGGTTCATGCGGATAATCATTGCTGCTGCTGCGGCAACGCTTTGCGTTGCGACAGCCGGGTGCGAAGGACTCGACTCGCCGGAATTCACCGCGCTGCTCGACCAGATGGTGGCCGACGCCAACGCATCTACGCCGGCCGGAATAGCCGCCAGGGCCTGGTCCTCTCCAGCCGACGCCGGCTTTGTCTGGAAGGAAGGGCAGTGGGAGCTCAAGGATAAAGTCTACGTCTGGCGCCAGGGCGCCTGGGACGCGGAAACGCCCGCTGCAAAGGAAATGGTCAACGCCGTTCCGCAGGGCCTTTGGCAACAGGCTGCCGACGGCTGGCACTTCGCCGTGCCCCCAGCCGCAACCTAGCGCCTACCGCGGCCGTCCGCGCTTCAGGTCCGCCGACAGCGTGATCTCGACCGGCTGCCCCGTCAGGCGATGACGATACACCAGTGTGTTCTCCAGCACGCGCTGCACATAGTTGCGCGTCTCTGCGAACGGGATGCACTCGATCCAGTCCACTGGATCGGTCCCCGCACGCGGATCGCCAAAGTCCGCAATCCACTGCCGCGCCCGGCTCGGCCCGGCGTTGTAGGCGGCGGCGGCCAGGATGTACGAGCCGCCATAGTCGTCCACGAGATCGTCCAGGAAGCCGCGCCCCAGCCGCAGGTTGTATTGCGGATCATCCGTCAGCCAGCTCGCCTTGTAGGGCAGGCCCACCATCTTGGCTTCCGCCTGCGCATAGCGCGGGATCATCTGCATCAGCCCCCGCGCATCCGCGCTCGAGATAGCGCGGTGATTGAACTCGCTCTCCTGCCGCGACAGCGCCAGCACCATCGCCGGCTCGGCAGAGCCCGAACGCGGGCTCGGCGGCAGTGGCAGGATCGGAAACACCGCATCCGGCGCCACGATGCCACGGCCCAGCCCGGCTTTCGCGCCACGCACAGCCGCACGCATCTCCAGATAGCCCGCCGCGATATCGAACAGCATCTGATGCTCAACCGGCGTGGTCAGCACATCGTCCAGCGCAAAGTGGAACCGCTCGAAACTCACCAGCCGTCCTGCCTCCGCCAGCAGGATCGACGCGCGCACAGCCGGCCTCCGCGCAAAATCGGCGCGCTCCAGGTCCGTCGGCGCGCTGTGGCTGCCAAGGTCCAGCATCTTCAGCTCAGGCGCCAACGCGCCGGCCTTCTCGGCGGCAAGCTGCCCATAGAACACGAACGGATACTTCGCCCCGGCCACATAGGCCGCCTGCGCTTCCTCGTTGCGTCCCTGCGCCGCCAGCGCTTCGCCAAGCCAGTATTGCGCGCGCGCGATGCTGATCGGCGTCTGCACGCCCGCGCCAAACACCAGGAAGTGCGCCTCGGCCTTCTTCGCATCGTTCAACCGCGACAAGGCCAGCCAGCCCGCCATCCACTCGGCGTCGCGGAAGGACTCGCCCTGCGTCAGGCCATGGCCCGCGGCCAGCTGATAGGCCGTCGAGAAATTCCGTTCGCGGATCATGCGGCGCACGACCGACTGCTTCTCGTTCCAGATGTCCTCGCGGCCCACCGCCGGCGCAGACTCGCCATTGATGCGTAGCAGGAAGGACAGCTCGTCGGAAGTTCTGCCCCGGCGGTCCGCATGGCGCGCCCGCTCGTACAGCAGGCCCGCATCGTCCGCATAGGCGTCCGGCACGGCCTTCACCAGCTTGTCGATCTGCTTGGTGTTGCGGATCAGCGCCACCCGCGCCTCGATCACCGCCTTGCGTCCCGCGCTCAGCTTCGGCGCCAGCGCCTGCGCGCCGGCCGTGTCGCCCCGCCACAGGAACATGTCGGCGCGCGCGTAATGGTCTTCCTGCGTGAACTCCGGGCTGAACTGCGCCTGCAGCGTCGTCAGTGCATCCCCGCTCATCGGCCGCGTGCGCCACGCCTCGCGCGCCACGCGCACCATGTCCTCGCGCCGTCCCTGCGAGTTGTAGGCGTCCGTCAGCGCCAGCACGCCATCGCTCGTGCGCGGTCCGCGCGCTGCAAGCCAGGCGATCCGCTCGTCCGCGCCAAGCGGCGAGCGCGAGATCAGGATCTCCATCTGGTCTTCGATCTTGTCGCGATCGGGCCAGTCCTTGAATTCCTCCAGCGCGTCGCGCAACTCGTTGAAACCCGATCCGGCGCTGCCATCCGTCAGGATGCGCCAGCGCACAAGCGCCTGCGCGCCGGGGTCCGAAATCCGGCCGAGCAGAGACCGCACCTGACCCCACTGGCTGGTGTCAGCCGCGTCCATCGCCCGGGTCAGCAGGCTGAAATCGCCCGCCTCGATCCAAACGGACTTGGCCGCCACGTTCGCCGGCTTGATCGACGGGGCAGGCGGGTTCGCCGACGCTACCGCCGCCACGCCAAGCGCCGCAGCCGCAACACCCCCAAGAGTTAAGCGGCGGACCAAGGACATTTGCTTGCCAAAACCCATGTTCAAATGATTATCCCGCGAGTCGCTCGAGAGACCGACCAAAGTTTGCCCACCATTCATGGCCAAAAAAATCAGGATCGCTCGCGACCATGCTGTTCAAAGGCTCCATGCCCGCCCTCGTCACGCCTTTCCGCATGGGACAGGTCGACGAGAAGGCATTCGTGGCGCTGGTGGAGCGCCAGGTCGCCGCCGGAACCCACGGGCTGGTCGTCTGCGGAACCACGGGCGAGGCGTCCACGCTGTCGCACGATGAACACCGCGCGGTCGTGGAACTCTGTGTAAAGACGGCTGCGGGCCGTATTCCGGTCATTGCGGGCGCAGGCTCCAATTCGACGGACGAGGCCATAAGCCTCACCCAGCATGCCAAGTCGGTCGGCGCGTCAGCAGCCCTTGTCGTGAACCCATATTATAACAGGCCGACCCAAGAAGGCGTTTATGCGCACTACAAAACTTTGGTGGAAGCCGTCCAACTGCCAATTTTCCTCTACAACGTGCCGGGCCGCACGGGTTCCGACATGCAGCCGGAACTGATCGGCCGCCTAGCAAAACTCCCCAACATCATCGGGATTAAGGACGCTTCCGCCGATCTTAACCGGGTCGCCCGCCACACCGCGCTCGCCGGCAAGGATTTCATCCAGATCTCGGGCGAGGATGGAACCGCTGTCGGCTTCAACTCCCAGGGCGGCGTCGGCTGCATCTCGGTCACGGCCAACGTCGCGCCGTATCAGTGCGCCGCCCTGCAGGAAGCAACCCTGCGCGGCGATTATGCCGAGGCCCGCCGCCTCAACGACACGCTGGCCCGTCTCCACCGCGCCATGTTCCTCGAGGCGAGCCCGGCTCCGGCCAAGTACGCGCTCTCGCTGCTTGGTCTCTGCACGGACGATGTCCGCCTGCCGCTCGTCTCCGTCCAGTCGGCTGACGTGAGACAAGAGATCGAGGCCGGCATGAAGGAAGCCGGGGTCCTCTGATGGCCCAACCTCCCAAATCCGGCGGCCAGAATCCCAAGGGCAAAACCCGGCGCCAGTTGGCGCAGAAGATGGTGGCCGAAAACCGCCAGGCCCGCCGCAACTACGAGATCGTCGACAGTCTCGAAGTCGGCATCGTGCTGACCGGTTCCGAGGTGAAGTCCCTGCGTGAAGGCCGCGCTAACATCGCCGAAGCCTACGCGCGTGAGGAAGACGGCCAGATCGTGATGGTCAACGCCACCATCCCCACCTATCCGCCCGCCGGCCAGTTCAACCACGATCCCGGCCGCAAGCGGATCCTGCTGGTGAAGAAGCGCGAGTACAACCGCCTCATGGGCGCCGTGAACCGCGAAGGCCGCACACTGGTCCCGCTGGAACTCTATTTCGGCCCCACCGGCGTGGCCAAAATCAAGCTCGCCCTCGCCACCGGCCGCAAGGCCCCCGACAAACGCGACGTCGAGAAAAAACGCGACTGGGACCGCCAGAAAGGCCGCATCCTCCGCGCAAGAGGGTAGGCCCTCTGGACCGCCGGGCCCCCGCCCGGCACTCGCTGCGCAGCAGCGAAAACCCCGCGCGCCGCGCCCCGTCCTTCGACAAGCTCAGGATGAGGCGCTCCCTCACTGGCAGTTGAGAGGCCTCATGGTGAGCCTGTCGAACCACGAGGCCGTGCTCCCTGACGCCAGATGCGGGGAAACAGCCTTCGCAAATCCGTCGGAAAACCTTCCGGCGTCCCGAGCAAAATCAAACACCAAGCCCGCAAA
>NCEM01000011.1 GCA_002280725.1 Alphaproteobacteria bacterium 32-64-14 | reverse complement strand
GCACCTGTTGAGCATGGCAACCGTGGCGGCGCGCAACCTCGGCCACCACCGCGCCCGGAACCAAGCTATCCAACACGATCTGGGCCTTGAGATCGTCCGCCCAGCGCCGCCGGCCGCTGCCAGAGTAAACCTCGACCCGCCGTGGGGACGCCTGTCTTATGTCGTCAGATCGGTCGTCCATTATGAACACTGTCCCATCGAAGGGACTGTTCTACTCGACCGCCAATGCCGCCGCCTCGGCGATCAGAAGGGTGACGGGGCACCGCTTACGGTTCAGGGTCGTCAGCGCTTCGAGATCGAGTGTCAGCTTAAGTCGATCGGCGTCAGTCGGTGCTGATACGCGCGGAAAAATCTGGGCCATCGTTAGGCGCCTTTGCAGAGGCGATAGCGCAGGACGCCATCGACCCGGTCCGCTTGCACTATAAGGGCGCGCTTCTTCTTGAGTTCTCCAGATAGGAATCCGCGCACCGAATGCTTCTGCCATCCTGTGGCGCGGGCCAGGTCCGCGATCGTGGCGCCCTTCGGCTTGCGCAGGAGCCCCAGAATGGTGTCGGATTTTGTGGCTGAAGGCTTTCGCGCCGCGTTGGCGAGCGCCTTGCGTGGCGCCGGCTTTGCGGCTTGAGCAGCCTGGCGGGTTTTTGTGGTCGACATGGGTGGTGTCCTCATCAGCTAGACGGCGATGATCCGCCGTCACTGAGGCAAGCCCGGTCGCGGCCGGGCAGGACACCTGCACTACCGCTCCTCTTGCCGCTGAAGTCCAGCCAATATCAAGGCGAGTTCGTCCGTCATATCGACGACGTTGACGATACGTGCGTCAGCAGCTCCCTGTCTGAGAAATGCACCCGAAAGCGGAATGCCATACGGCTGGCACAGCCTGTCGCACATCGCGTCCGCGATTTGCTGTGCCTCGCCCGTACTGAATCCACCGCCTGAAAGCTTGTCCTCAAACTGCCCCAATCGCCCGTAGCGTTGCCCGCCAGTGTAGGACAGTTTGTTTCTTTCAATTTCCGCCAGCAATTGCTCGGAGTGGTAGCGAATCCATCCTTCCGTCACGTCCATTGTCTCGGGCGGTGAAAAGCCGAGTACTGGAACTAGCCGATCAGGTTGAGCATGAGACAGACTTGTCCGCTCATCATCCGACATCACTGCGACACAGCGGTCATACTTCATGGCGTGCTCCATTCCCCGGCGCCCTAGAAGGGCTGCGCCTACCGACCTCGTAAGGTCGTGGAGCGCTTTAGCTTTGTTCCTCACAGCGCATCCTCACGTACGCCGGTCTGCATCATTTCGGCGGCATACCGGACGGCCACATCGACAACCGCGTAGCCGAGGAAATGCAGGGCCACGTCATTCAGGGCCCTAAGCCTTTCGGCCTCGGGATCTACCGCTGGCGCGACGTTGTCGCCTTTGCCGCCAGTCAGTGTGGCAACGAGACGTGAGGCCCTCAGGTCACCCTTCACCGCGCTGTTTGTGAGGTTCTTCGCAACGAGATCGCGCTTCGTAACCCGACGGCGACGGCCGCTTTCGGTCACCACGATTTTTCGATCGAGTTCTCTCTCGACGGCGTTGGGCAAGGAATTGAAGCCCGATCGCTTCGTGCTCGACTTTCGTTTCCCTGAGGGGTTGCCGGACTGGCCCTTCTTGAAGCGGTGCTGTTTCGGAGGATTTCCATAACCACTAGGCTCATGAGGCACCGTCGTGTTGTTCGCATCGGCGGCGGACGCGGTAGACGAAACTGGCCCCGGATCCTCATCCGGTGAGCTTGAGGCGTCCATTTCGTCATCAGGGTTGTCACCCATGGGCGGGCGCCTCCGTGAGGATGCGGTCGGCGACTTGGTTGAAGGTCTCGCCCGTTTCGGCGTGCACCGCCTCGACGCCGGTCTCAGCCGTGAACCGGCGAATCGCGACATCGGCATAGAGGGGGTCGAGCTCGATACCCGCTCCGCGGCGACCGGTACGGTGCGCGGCGATGAGCGTGGTGCCAGAGCCGAGGAACGGATCGAGGACGATCTCGCCGCGCCTGGTGACGTCGCAAATCGCGTCGGCGACCATGAGGACGGGCTTTACTGTGGGGTGCAGCTTGAGGTCGCCGCGCCGGGTAAGCACGCCGGAATAGTACCAGACATTGCTGCGGTTCCTGCCATGCTTGCCCAACTGTACATTGTTCGTGTGCGCCGCGTCGCCGGATTTGAAGACGACAACCAGTTCATGCTGTGAGCGATAGAAGGATCCCATCCCGCCCACGCCCTTGTCCCAGACGCAGATGTTCTTAATTTCCGAGAAAGCCGTGAGGCCGGCGGCAATGACATCATCGACATGTCTCCAGTCGATGCAGACGAATGCGATGCCTCCAGGCCTCAGGGATGCCGCCATCTGGGTCGAGGCTGACGTGAGGAATGTCCTGAACGCAGCATCGCTCATTTCTCCAGATGCCTCAACAAACTGGCGATGCTTGATCTTGCCTTTCCCGACAGCAAAACCTTGGGTTGGGATATTGTACGGGACATCTGCAAACACCGCCGCGGCGGTTGAGCCCCTCAACACCGCCTTGTGGGAGCGCTCATCGAGCGCGTCACCGCAATAAAGAGCGTGCTGGCCCATTAGCCAAAGGTCACCTACCTGGCTGACAGCAGGCTGGTCCCCCGGCTCCTGCGCGACTTCCTCTTCATTCAGCTCGGCTTTGAAGAGGGCGTCGATTTCGCCGGTTTCGAACCCGAGCGACTGAATTTCGACGTCAAGCTCTAGGAGAGCGCCCAACTCCAACCGCAACAGGTTGTCATCCCAGCCAGCATTTTCAGCGATCTTGTTGTCGGCAATGCGATAGGCCCGGATCTGAGCCTCGGTCATGTCATCGCGACACACCACATCTATATGCGAATGTCCCAACGCTTTCAGCGCCAGCCAACGCCCCTCGCCAGCAATAATCTCACTACGACCGTCCACGACGATCGGGCTGTTGTAGCCGCTTGATGCGATGCTGGCTCGGATCTGTTCGACCTGGCGGGGCGTGTGCTTGCGCGGATTATCCGGTCGAGGCCGCAGCGCCTCGATCGCAACGCGTTTGATAATGATCGGATTCAGAGTCATCCCGGCAGCTCACTACAAAATGGTGTCGCCGGGTTCTCTGCGACGGATACGATCTACGGGCATCACAAGACTTGGTCAATAGTATTCTTATCGATAACTGTGCGAGGAACACACGTGGGATAAGTATTGGAAACGCTGCGGGGATAAGTATGGCGTACCGGAGATAACTCTAATCCGTGACCAATATTCACTTCTGACGACGCTTTGGTGGTGCCGCACCGCCAGCCGTGGCGACAACCTCATATGCTGCGATCAGCGCGGACAGCGTTTCAGTGCCTCGCCGGAGGGATGCCGCGCTGCCTTCTCCTCCGTGGAGTGCGAGCGATTTTGTAGCCAGGTCCTCAAGTGTCGCAGTGATCTGCGCGCCGATCGCCCCCGCAAGATCTGCGTTCGCTGTCATGTCGCGCGGCTCTTGATCCAGGGAAGGAGACCGGCGCCTATTGCCCGGCGAGCCAGGGCTTTGCCCGCCCAGAATTCGAAGTTCGGGATTGCCGGCAATTGCAGGCGATCCCGCGAATGGGTGATGAATATCAACCTGGGCAACGGATCCGATTTCGCAAACTTCGCCACAAACGCTGCGACCTGCGCATTGTCGGCTTTGGTCTTCACCTGAAAGTACCCCATCAGGTTGAGCGCAGGTATGCGTGCGGTGAAATCAATGTCGGCCTGGCGCCCGCCAATGGCCGACTCGATACGCCAGCCCGCTGCCTCTGCGACGCGGGCCGCCAGAATCTCGAACTCGTCGTCGCTCAGGGATGCGACAAGGCGGGCGACGACGACGGCCAACTCGTTTTCAAGCCGCTCGGCTTCCAGGCTGTCTGCGTTTGGCTGCGCGTTGATGCGCCGAAGAAGGTGGTCCGCTCCATCTGGCGCGCAAATCGTATTGTGCGTCGCGGCGGTCATTGTGATCGCGGTGGAGGTGGCATACTTGACCAGGATGTTGCCCTTGGCGTCGTAGTCGCGCCATCCACCAATCGTCTTCCGATACCTTGGTGGATCCTGCCCGGCGTCAAAGTGGACACTAGATTCGGCGAAAGCCCAGTAGAGGCGATCACCGACGAAGGTCACCCACAGGCATCGCTCGTCCTTCGTGTAGAAATCCTTTAGCTCCCGTGTCGCCCTGGTGACCGCTCCTTTGGTTTTGCCTGGCGTTCGGTACATCTCTGCGACGCCATTCCAGTCGTGCTTGAGTGCAAGATCGTGAGAAACGTGGGGGTCGCCAAAGACCAGTTTTCCCTCTGAGATCGCGTTGTCGGCCCAGCAGTTGTTCTTGCCGAGCTTGATGTATTGGACATCCGACACGTCAAGCGGGAAGCTGAATTCATGTAGTATATGAGTCTCGGTCATGGCTCTTGTAGAGCCATCGGTGCGCCTAACAGTCAACTCGAAATGAGACTCATAGGCTGTAGATCGAACGTCACCATGGCTTCCTATTGCCTAGATGGATGTTCGTGCGAGAGTAGGGGCCAATATGCGCCGGGCGCGCGAAGCGCTTGGCGTCAGTCAGGAAGAGCTGGCTGATCGTGCCAGGATCCATCGGACCTACATTTCAGGCGTGGAGCGGGGCGTACGCAATCCTACCGTCACCGTACTCGAAAAGATCGCCAAGGCGCTCAAGGTCAAGACTGCTTCTCTTTTGGAATAAGGGTCGTGAATTCGATTCCTCAAGACCAACCGCTCGCTGGGAGCGGGGCCTCACGTTCGATTCCCCAACCGCCTATCAATCATTGGTGCTGGAAGAAGGCTCGACGTCGCCTGCAAGACCGTCCGTGGGGCCGCGGTTTGAGTCTCACTCCCTCCGCCACGCAGTCCGGTCTCTAGGTTTCAGTTCCTGTTTTGTAGCTGTATTGCCCGCAGTAGAGCCGGGATCTGCTGTTTCCCGCGTCTCTGCGTGCGTGTCGACAGCCCAGCAAAAGCGGGCGCAGCTAAGTCGACAGCTCTGCGCGGCCTAACGAAAAATTCGCGCGCCGATTTGCGAATCCAATGGAACAGCCGGCAGCGCAATCTGGAGAACGCGTCCTTTCCGGCGATCAATTGCGAAGATGTTTCGTCCTTCGGCGAACGAGAACGCCTGGCCTTCCGCTTCGATATCGATGGTTGCGACATGTATCATGGTCGGGCCCATGGCCGGTTTGGCGAGCACGTACATTTCCGGGCGGTCGTGGCCGAGGATGTAGAGCAGACCATCCGAGCCGATTGCGCCACCAGACGCAGCATAGGGCGCCATGCGTTCAACGACGGCCTTAGGGAACAGCCATCCTCCTGTTCTCCGCCACTGTGCATCGAAGGTCCCCACGAAGCCGCGTCAAGGAAGCGACGATTTTGCGAAGCTGAGATGACAGTGCAGTTTTCGCGCAATGTGGAATGGCGCAGGCGCCACGCCTGAGGATTTTCGATCGAACGGGTGGTCAGGTCGCAGCGAGCTAGAGGCTGTCCTGAGCCCACGAAGTCGGCTGTTCGCCCCCGATTGCCGAAAGCTCAACCTCTGCCGATCCGCAGCACGCGCAGACAAGACTCGAGCGCAGTTTCGCGAGCGTGATGTCGCCCCGTCGCAAGTAGAAGAAACGTGGATCCAGAGGCGTCTCGACGTAGCAGTCGGTGCAGCGGATCTTCAGAAGTTGCCCGCGAACGACGATGTCCTGCAGCGCCATTGAAAACTCCACCCGTCTCTTTCCGACTATATCCACAGGCTGGGGAAAGAGTCTCGCAACCGAATCACCGGACGCAAAAGGGCGGCCCGAGGGGCCGCCCTTGCGCCAAACGAAGCGTGTTTGAAATCCGGGGAGGACTATCGCTCAGGACTTCTTGGCAGGCCTGTCTTGGCGCATTCCCGTGACGGTCTGATCACAGCGACCTTCGTCAAATGTCGAATTCCGCAGAGGGGCCAACATTTGTTGCGGTGCATCATATGTTGAGGCTGGTCAGCCGTCATATATCTGTCATGTTTGTGTCATGAAACTGATACACATCGTCCTTGCAGCCTCGGTCGCGGGCGTAATGCCGGCCGCCTTCGCTGATGAGCGGGCCCAGCCCAAACCTTTCACCATTGCCATCAGCTCGGAGGTTACGCCGGTTTCGTACGGCGAGGTGCGCTATCCGAGCTATGCGGGCGCCCGCGATCTCGAAGGGGACTGCGCCGTCACCTTCACCATCGCAGTCAGCGGCAAAGCCGATGCAATTCGCGTCGGCGAATGCTCATCCGACGTGTTCCGCGCCGGTGCAAAAGCGGCCGTCGAAGCGATGGACTTCGGCGCGCGCAGCGCCGTGATTGACCGGGTCCACATGAAGATCCGTTGGTCGCTGAACGAGCCGACGCAAATTCATACTGCAAGCCTGCGGTAGGAACGCGCCTCACGACTGATTTTTCCGGCGCCTCTTCGCTCCATGAAACGGGCGGGGAGGCGTTGCCCGTTTACGGGTCAGTTCCCGACACGCGAGACGAGCTCGCTATACGAGCCGAACCATTGGCGCTTGATGTCGTCTGGCCAGCTTGCGTCATAGCAGGGTAGCTTTTCCGCCAGCAGTTGCACAGCCAGCTCTCTTGCCTCGCCGGCGTGACCCGACGCGCCATGAGGCGATGTCGGCGACTCACGTCGGCTCTTGTCGCGGCGGACGGTCGTCCAGCGTGAGCGCGAGCTGTTGAGCACGAACGGCCCGATATCCATTGCTGCCTCCCGCGCTGCATGGATAAAGAAGTTGCCGCATTTGCGCGTGTCTTCGCGTTCTGTTGCGTAGATCGTTCTGACAACCTTCAGCAACCCGCCGGCGGTGAGCGTTGAAATGTTGCTTGCAAGCAGCGGCTCGAAAGATCGCTCGAGCATGCCGCGCAGCTCCGATGGCCACGCGCGCGTATCATACGCCGACATGAGCGTGGCGAAGGTTGCGGTCGGAGTAGACGTGTTGTCCATGAGGCCCAGGAAACGAAAGGCCTCCAGTATCTCACGCAAGTTCGTGCTGTAGAGTTTGTTCGACCAGATGCTGCGATCGAACTTGGCCGGGATCGCGCCCTGATCCTTGAAGACAGACAGGGCAATCTTGAACGAACGGAAAGGAATGGTCGGAGGTCTGTTGCCGCGAGCCGGCATCGGCTCGTCGCCCTTGGGCGTCTGGTCCTGAGTGCTGTTGGGCCTGGGTCCATCGCTTTCGCGCATTGCCGTCTTCGGGTCGCCACGAGGTGAGCCCGCGGCGCGTTTCTTCTTCTCCTTGGGCGGGTGAGTGGCCGACATGTCGCTCACACGCCGGGAAGAAGAAGGAACAGAAGCCACATCGAGCCCGCAAGATATGGGCCGAACGGAATCGCGCCCGACGGCATTTTCCCCCCACGCATGAGAGCCTTGGCGCCAACAAACGCGAGGCAGCTTAGTGAGGCGATCAACAGGATGGCCGGCAAGGCAGTCCAGCCGAGCCATGCGCCGCCCGAAGCCAGCAACTTGGCGTCTCCCATTCCAAGGCCGCTCCGTCCTCGCAGGCGCTGGTAAGAACCAGCAAGCAGGGCAAGCGAGCCATAGCCGACCGCCGCCCCGATCACGCGGGATTGCAACGCCAACTCTCCGTCACTGAGAGCAGCACCAAGGCCGACAACAACGAGTCCGAGCGTGATTACGTCCGGCAGAATGAACCGGTCGATATCAACCATCGCAGCCCAGGCGAGGCCGAATGACAACACAGCGCCCGGCAATGCATCGGCGGGCGAGCCAAGCGCGAGGCAGGCCAGTGTTCCGATCAGACCGAGATAGAGCGCCAGCGATGCGCGCTCCGAGGGCAAGACGAGTGAGGGCGGCCAGATCAACGCTGCGCGGGTATGTGCTGTCACGGCGCAACCTCCGGCGACATAAAGGGGATGCCGAGCGCGGCGAGCCATAGTTGTGTGGCCGGGCTTGCCTCCGTGACAACAGGATCTGCATCGCTCGCGCCGGCAGTCATGCTGATCGTCAAGCGATGCAGGCCATCGGGGGAGGCGAGCACCGACTCGATAAGCCCGTTGCGGCATGCGAGGCGGCCATCAAAAGCGGGAACGCCCTGCGCCGGGATCGCATCAATGGCGACCTCGCCATGCGCCGCCACACACCATCCGCCATCCAGCGTGATCCCTGCTTCGCGGATGTCGAGATGCACGCCGGCCAGTGCGCCGGGTAGCAGGGCTGCCAGATCGGCGGAAGCAGTGACGTTTTCCACGACGCTGCCGCGCGCCGACAGGGGAATGGATGCGGCAGCAAGCGGCCCGGCGTCGGAACGTGCGGTCATAACGAGATCGCCCGGCCGGTCCAGAATGCTGGACGTGATGGCAAGGTCGCCAAGAGTTACGCCACGCCACGTCACACCGGACAGCTCGCCCGACCAGATCGTTCCGCGAACGGTTTCCACGTACAGCTCATCCGGTGTTTCGGCCGCCGCCCAAGCCAGACGTAGCGGGAACATGCAAAGCGCAGCGACAGCAAACGCGATCAAAAGGACGGAGGCGCGAAGCAGCGTCATGAAGCTCCGCCCGCGAACTGGATACGGCCAGTGACGCCAACGCTGGCAGGTTCAATCACGAAGCTCTCGATTGTAGCCGTGCCGGAATTGGCGGCCAGCCAGCTGAGAACTGCCTGAGGGCCCGGTGCGACGAACGTCATCGTCAGCCGTCCGTCCGCCTGATCCTGACCGCTCACCTGCAGGCCGGCGGCCTCGGCGGAGAGGCGCAGCGCGTTCGCGTCTGCTGCGCCGGGCGTGGCGAGGTTATCGGGCGCTGCAAGAGCCTGGATGGTCGAAAGATTTGCGGCAGCATCGGCATTGCGCGTGGCCGCGCTTCGGGCAGCAGTCATGCCCGGCATCAGACCACCATAGATGAGTCCGATCACCAGCACCAGTGCGAGCGCGATGCCGCCAAGCAGACGCTCGCGTGGGGAGAGGCGCTGGAAGGCTGCCGCGATGGAAGGTTTCTGGCTCATGGCGCGTTGCTCACGGTAAAGTCCACCGACAGATTGTTGGCGCTACTCACGCCGGGCGTTTCGGTGCTGCGCAGTCCAAGCTGCGCGACGTGGTCGCGCAGCGGCTGAAGCTGGGACAGGTCGGCGGCGGAAAGGCTGGCGTGCATGAGGCCATCCGCGCCGAACTCAAGGCGGGCGAGCTGCACGCCGGACGTGCGGGCGAGGCCTTCCATTATTCCGGCAGCGTAAGTCAACGCCTGTCCCGTGCGTTCGCGTGGCAAGGCGGCTTCGCGCAGCTGGGCTTGCGCGTCGACGATGCGGCTGGCGCCGGGCAGGGCTTTGCGGGCCACGTCATCGCCCTGTGTGCGCAGCTCGGCGGTTGCGCCATTGATACGCGTGGCGAGAACCCACGGCGCAAGGCTGGCCGCGACGAGCGCGGCGGCGACGGCCGCAGTTGGCCATACGAGGGAACGTGTGGCGGCCTTGCTGGCTGCGATAGGCAGCCCGGCCAGCAGGTTCTGTGCATCGCCGATGGCGCCGCGACGCACGACGTCGGCTGCCGCCTGCTCAAGCGTCATTTCGATGGGCGTGAGGCTTCCCACCAGCCGGGTTGCGAGGTCGCGTTGGCAGGTGAAGCCGTTGGCGCCGGTGCGCGCGATGATGTCCTCGCCATGCGCCGCCAGATGGGCATGTCCGTGATCTGGCGCGGGCAACAGCAGATAGTCGGGAAGGGCAGCATCAGGCGCAAAGCCGCGCGCCCTTGCCACGCGCTGCCAGGCCTCGACGCGCGCGCGCGCGGCGACCAGCGCGATCCGTCGCCCGCCGCCGGTGGCAAGGCTGCAGATCAGCTGGGTGGCTGGCTGAGCAAGTTCGGGCGCTAGCGTCGCCAGCGCGGCGGCGCGGCTCTGCGCCGGCGTTGCGCCAGCGACCTCGATTACGCGCGCGAGCACGTGGGCACCGGGCAGCACGAGGATGCAACGCGGCGAGCGCGCAGGCGCGTCTGCCACTTGCACAGTACGCCAGGCTTCCTCGCCATCGGACACAAACACCAGCTGGACCGGCTTCATGTATCCTCCGACCAGCGGCGCGCGGCGGTGACAAAGCCCGCATTGCCGCGAATCATGAGTCCCGACATCACCACCTCGGCCTCGCCATGCGTCACCAGCACGTCGATCGCCAGGAAGCGGGTTTCGAGGACAAACGACGCCATCACTGCTTCCGAAAGACCAAGCGCCGACATGCGTGGATCGGCGAACATCTCGCCGACGCTCTGCCATCCAAGCGGCGGCCGCCGGCGGATCAGGTCTTTTGCCTGTTCAGCGCTGATCTTGCCTTCGCTGACGGCTACAAGGAGTGGTGCCTGTTCCGGCGTCAGCGCGTTGATGTTGATGCGTGAGGGACCCAGTTGCGGCAGAGCGCATATCCACGGGCGGAGGGGCGCCATCACTTCCGGGGTGAAACCGCGAATGGCGCGAAGCTCGCTGACTTCGGCCAGAGGTTCGCGACCTGTCATGTAGGGTGGATCGACCTGTGCATACGGCCCGTCATCCGCCCCGACAGAGCCGCCGGTTGTGTCGATCCATGCAGCCAGCGCATCGACCAACTCGGCGGCCCGTCCCCCCGGTATACCTTGCAGCTCCATCAGCGTGCGCAGCTGCGATGCGCCTGTCTCATCACGCTCATAGATGTCGCCCGCGCCAGCGGCCACGCTGTTCACATTGATGCATGTCGAGCCATCGCGCACGGAGACCTGCATCACGCCATCGTCGAGCGGGAAGGTAGCCGTGCGCGGCGGGCCGGCAAGCGCCGTGCGCGGCATGTCGCCGGACAGGAGATCGGCGGCGGTGACCTGTGCAAACGCCTCGGCGCCAATGGCGTACCATTGTGCCTGCGAGATGCTGCTCGCGTTGGCCGAGATTCGGCTGCTGCGCCGCATGTCGGCGAGCACGCTGACCGAAATCGCCGCGAGAGCCGCCACGATCATCAGCGTGGTCAATAGAGCCGCGCCGGACTCATCGCTCCTTCTCATCGGCCAGCCTCCGGCAGGAGGAAGACCTGAGCAAGATCGCCGCGCCCTGTGAGGGCCAGCGTGAGGCGGATAGCGCGTGGCAGGGGGCGGTTGGGCGCGCCGGTCCATCCCTCCGTCCATTGATCGAAGTCGTAGAATTCAAGCTGCGCGCGCTCGACGCCCTCCAGCAGCAGCTGCGGCGCCTGCACCGGAGATCCATCGACATGGCGGCGCCACAGGCGCTCGATGCGCCCGTCGTTCAGGCGGTACTCGACATACTGGAGCGATGCGCGGCCCTGTTCGAGCGGATTGTCCCAACCCCGGCGGACGAGCGTCAGGAACACGCCATCCGCGCGCTGCGCGCCAGACAAGGCGGCCTGCGGCTTGTCTCCATTCACGTCGCGTGGGCGGCGGGGCGCAGCCTGCGTGATGTCGGCGCGAAGCGCTGCGCGCATACGCAAGAGTGCCTGGGTCTCACCCTGAACCTGCCGCAACACGTCCTGCGAGGTCGATGATGCGCCAGCGACCATGAAGCCGCCGGCGGCCAGCACGGCGAGCGCAGCCATCGCAACCAGCATCTCGACGAGTGTGAACCCCTTCATGGCGCCGCCCGGAAACTCGAGAGCGAGGCGAGAAGCTGCTTTCCGCCGTTAGCGCGCACGTCGACATCGATGCGCAGGATGCGCGGGTCCGGCGAAGGAGCAACGCGCATTTCCCAGTCCCAAGTGCGTGCAAGCGCAGTCTCGGCGCCGCGCGTTAGACCGGAAGCGGGCGGCCGCGATTGTGCCATAGCTTCTGCAAGCCGGTTCTCCGCGACGATCGCGGCCACGGCGCGGCTCTCATCAGCGACAGTCTCGCGCGAGCCTTGCCCAAGAACGTTGATCACAGCGAGCGCACCGAGACTGAACACGGCCACTGCAACGACGACTTCCAGCAAGGAGAAGCCGTCTTCACGCCGAGTGGCGCGTCGCTTTCTGGAGGGCGCGCTATTTGTCACCCGACGCCCTCGTGATCTGGCCAGAGGGATCGATTGCAATGCGCGCCGTCGCTCCGTCCCGATAGAGCGTGAAGGTCGCGGGCTCGGTAAGGCCAACGGGGTCGAAGGTGAGCAAGGCAGGCAGCCGCCCGTCAGCGGTCGCTACCGTAGTGCCGGTGTTCCAGCTGTCAGACAGTCCCGTCGGCTCCGCGGCCGTGAGGCGTGCGTGCAGCCTGGTAATGTAGCCAGTGTCGGAAACCTCAACCGTAACTGTGCGGCTTTCGATCAGCGCAAGGTCGCGCGCGTTGGCCAGCGACTTGATGAAGCGGTCCGTCTCCGCGCCCAGAGATGAGCCGGAGACAGATCCTGTAATGATTACAAGGCCCGTCACCAGCGCCATCACGGCAAGCGCGACCAGCATCTCGATCAATGAGAAACCTGCCTGGTCGCGCATCGGCGTTCCTAGTTCCAGTTGCCGATGTCAGCATCGAGACCTTCGCCGCCCTGCTGGCCATCGGCGCCGAACGAGTAGATGTCGAACGCGGCGGCGCGGCCAGGATAGGCGTAGCGATAGGGATTGCCCCAGGGATCTTCCGGCAGGCGCCGGATGTAGCCGCCTTCGCGGAAACGATGCGCGCTGGTCAGCGAGGCCGGCGGCGTGACCAGTGCCTCAAGACCATCCTCGGTTCGCGGATAGGCAAGTGTTTCCAGCTTGTAAGTGTCGATCGCCTGCTCGAGCACAGCGATATCCGTCTTGGCTTTTTCGACCATCGCCTTGTCGCGGCTCGGCAGCACGTTGATCAGCACCACCGTCGACAGCAGGCCGATGATGACGATCGTCACCATCACCTCGATCAGGCTGAAGCCGGCCTGGCCCGAGCGCTGGGCGTCGTTCAGAACGACAGCGTGTTGATCTGAAGGATCGGCAGAAGGATGGACAGGATCACAAGGCATACGATGCCTCCCATGATGACAATGATTGCAGGTTCGAGAAGGCTGAGCGCGATGGAGGTAGCGGTCCGGAAATCACGTTCGAGATAATCGGCGGCGCGATCGAGCATCGGCTCGAGCTTGCCACCGCTTTCCCCGCTGGCCGCCAGGTTGACCAAAAGAGGCGGGAAGACGCGCGCGCGCCGCATGGCAGAGGAGAGGCCCGAGCCTTCGTGCACCGCCACGGTCATGTCGCACACCGCGGCGCGGACGACTGTGTTGCTGGTTGTCTGGGCCGCCAGTTTCAGTGCATCCGGAATAGGCAGACCACTGGCGATCATCGTGGCGAGGGAGCGCGCGAGGCCGGCCGCTTCCACATTGCGCAGCAGGCGGCCGGCGATGGGCAGCCGCAGAAGGGCGCCATCGAAGGCAAGCCGCGGGCCGGTCTGCGAGAGCAGCCATGCCGAAAGCGCGAGGGCACCCGCAATCCACAGCGCGATCGCCCAGCCCCAGTCAAGCATCACATGCGAGATCGCAATCATCGCATTGGTGAGCCAAGGCAGCTGCTGGCCCGAGGTGTCAAACTGCTCAACCACCTTGGGCACGACGAACGTCATCAGGGCCACGATCACGCAGAGCGCCACAACCGCCAGCACGATGGGATAAATCAGCGCAGACGTGATCTTGGAGCGCATTTCCTGCTGCTTCTCGAGCAGGTCAGCCAGACGTTCGAGAATCTGGGGCAGGGATCCTGAAGATTCACCGGCCGCGACCATGGCGCGGTAAGTGGACGGAAACGCAGGTCCCAGGCGCGCCATGGCCTCGGACAGACGAAGGCCCTCCACGACGCCCGTGTGGACACGGCTCAGCACTTCCCGTTGCTTCTTGCTCTCTGACTGTTCGGTCAGCGTGCGCAGCGCTTCTTCGATCGGCGCGACAGTGACAAGGGTGGCGAGCTGGCGCGTGATCAAGGCCAGCGCCGTGTCGCTCATCTTGATGGGGCGTCCGGAACTGCGCGTACCGGCAGTGGCTGAAATGCGGGTCGCGACGAGACCACGGCCTGTTAGCGAGCGTCGCGCCGCCTCGCTATCGCGGCTCGCCAACGTTCCTGAGCGCGTCTCACCGTTGCGGTCGATGGCGGTGAATTCAAACGTGGGCATGCTGCCCCCCGTCCTTGCGGATGACGCGCACCGCTTCTTCGATGGTGGTGACGCCCGCGGTCACAGCCGCACGCGCGGATTGGGCCAGGCTGACCGTGTCCGCAAAGGCGTGCGCGGAAAGTTCGTCCTCGGTCGCGTTCGCGGAGATGAGGCGGCGCAGCGCGTCGTCGATGCGCACCACCTCGAACAGGCCGGCGCGCCCGGAATATCCTGTCCCTGCGCAGGCAGGACAAGCTGTCGCCCGGTAAATCGTTGCTCCCGCCGCGACGCCAATGAGCGATGCGACGGATGCATCCGCAATGTCCGCGCGCCTGCAAGCGGGGCACAGTTGGCGCACGAGACGCTGCGCAATGACCACGCGCAGCGTGGAGGCCAGCAGGAACGGCTCGATCCCCATGTCGCGCAGCCGCGTTACAGCGCCAATGGCGTCATTGGTGTGGACAGTCGACAGGACAAGGTGGCCGGTGAGGCTGGCTTGCACGGCGATCTGCGCAGTCTCCGCATCGCGCACCTCGCCGACCATGACGATGTCCGGATCCTGCCGCAGGATAGCGCGCAAACCGGCGGCAAATGTCATTCCCACCTTGGTGTTGACCTGCGTCTGGCCGACACCTTCAACGGCGTATTCGATGGGGTCCTCGATGGTGAGGATATTCCGGCTGCGATCGTTGAGGAGGCGCAGGCCAGCGTAAAGCGTGGTGGTCTTGCCGGAGCCCGTAGGGCCGGTCACCAGAACAATCCCATTCGGTTCGCCCAGGGACGCGCGGAAAGCGGCAGCCGCGGCGGGCGGCATACCGAGATCGTCGAGTTGAAGCCCGGCCCGGTCCCGGTCCAGCAAGCGCAGCACGACGCGTTCGCCCGCCTTCGCGGGCAGGGTCGAGACGCGCACATCAAGCGAGCGGTTGCCGATGGAGAGCGAGATGCGGCCGTCTTGCGGTAGGCGCCGTTCGGCGATGTCCAGCCGCGCCATGACCTTAACGCGGGAGACCAGCACCGGTCCAAGGCGGGCGGGCAGGCGCGCGGCCTCCGACATCACGCCATCGACGCGCATGCGAATGACCAGATACGCATCATATGGCTCCATGTGGACGTCAGACGCGCCGAGCCGCGCCGCTTCGGCGATGACGCCGTTGATCAGCTTGATAACCGGAGCGTCGTCCTTGGCTTCCAGCAGGTCTTCCATGGGAGGTATGCCTGTGATATCGCCAGCTATGTCGGAGCGTTCTATTTCGTCGGCAGAGTCGAGCGCGATGCCGGCGGACGAATAGATGTCAGACAGTTGCTTCTCGAACTCACCCGCAGGCACGACCTCGACCTGCAGGCGCAGCCCAAGCGCGCGCCGAGCTTCGAGCAGACCGGCCGGATCGGCGCCATCCCGGAGCAGGACACGCGCGGTCGTTTCGCCGCCGGCATCGATGATGCCGGCGCGCCGCGCGAACGCATAGGGGAGGCGTCCGCGCGCGACCGTCATTGCGGAACCGGCAACAGTGGCGTGGATACAGGCGCGGGCGGAACAGCCGGTGCAGGGGGCATCGTGTTGACGACGCCCTCCAGCGTGCCCGGCAGGCCGTTGTTCGCTGCGCGTTGCGCCGCCAGCATCCGGTCGAGTTCGGGCTTCGTGATCGAGCGCGCGGCGGCAGGATCGCCGACGATGATCGGGCGGATGAACACCATCAAATTCGTCTTGGTCTGCTCGACCGACGTGGACGTGAAGAGCCCGCCGACAACCCAGAGGTCGCCCAGGAATGGGACTTTGTCGACCGTGGTGCGTTCGCTGACATCGAGCAAGCCGCCAAGTACGACGGTCTCGCCATTGTCGACCAGCACCGAGGTCTCGATCTCACGCTTGTTGAAGACCAGCTCACCGGCAACGGAGCTGAAGGGATCGATGCTCGAGACTTCCTGGCGCAGGAACAGCGTGATGGCGCCATCCGCGTTGATCTGCGGCCGCACCTTCAACTTGATGCCGACGTCCTGCCGCGCGATGGTGCGGAAGGGATTGTTGTTGTTCGAGCTGAGCACCTCGCCGGTCGAGATCGGAACGTTCTGGCCAACGAGGAACTCGGCCTCGCGATTGTTCAACGTCAGGATAGACGGCGTCGACAGCAGGTTGGACCCGCCATCGCGCTTGATCGCGTTCACGATCAATCCAAACAGGCCGTCCCCACCCAGATCCGATGCAAAACCACCGATTCCACCAGTCGCGCTCAATAGCGATTGCGCTGCGGCGGCCTGGATGTCGTCCTTCAGGCCCGATTCATCCGGCAGCCCGCCGACCGACAGCGCGGCGCCAAGCGTGAGCAGGCTGGGCGAGGCGTTGGAATAGTTGGTGGCGAAGAACGGAACATCACTCTTGCCATCGCCGCCGATGAGAAGCTGGACGCCCAGATTGTTGGCCGCGCCTTCGCCGATCTCCACAACGATTGCCTGCACCAGAACCTGCTGGTCGCGGCGATCAAGCTGGCGGACGATGGAGTCAATTTCCTGCTGCACGGTGGCGTCCGCGCGCACCACGATCGCGTTGGCCCCTTCGAAACGCGCAATCATTGCGCGCTGGATCGCCCCGGGCTGGCCCGCCGCAGCGGGCGGGGCGGGTTCGGCGCCGGGTTGCGTCTGGCTGCGCGCGATAGGCTGGTCGACGATAGTTTGAAGAAGCTCGACGATCTTTCCGGCGTCCGCGTGCTGAAGGAAGATCACACGTGTGTCGCCATTGGGCCTTGCCTGCTCATCAAGCAGCATAGCCACCTCTTTGAGGCGTGCGACGGTTTCCGCCGGTCCGCGCATGACGAGGGAGTTAGAAGCGTCAACCGCCGTGAAGCTTGCGGCGGCGAAACTCTTGTCGCCCTCGCCACCCGTGCCGACGATGTCGCGCAGCGCGGTCGCGAGAACAGAGGCGCGCGAGTTCTGCAGGGTCAGCACCTCGATCCTGTCCGTGTCGCGATCGAGTTCGCTAACCAGCGAGGTCAGGCGGCGGACGTTGTCCGCGAAGTCGGTAATGACCAGCGTGTTGCTGCTCTGCGTCGCGTTGACCTTGCCGCCCTTGCCGAGCAGGGGCTGGATGATGCCGACGAGCGAACCTGCGCTCTTGGTTTTGAGGCGGATGACCTGCGTGACGAACCGTTCGTCGCCGGAGCCGGAAGGCTGCTGCGCCGCTTCCTCGTCGGGTATAATGCGCCAGGCGCCGGCGCTGGTGGGAACGGCGACATAGCCGTGCGCACGCAACGTCGTGAAGAACACATCCAGCATCTGCTCGTCCGGCATCGGATCGCCGCCAGCGATTGTCACCGTGCCCTGGACGCGCGGATCGATAATGAACGTCCGGCCGGTAGCCCGCGCCACGTCCTGGATGAACGCGCGGATATCGGCGCTCTGAACGTTGATGGACTGCACGCTGTCCTGCGCGAAGGCGTTTACGGGAGTCAACGACGCTGCACCGAGGGCAAGGCAGGCGGCGATTGTGCGGGAAAGGATCACTGTACGGGCTTCCCGATGCGAGTGGTGCTGGTCTGGCCGTTGCGTTCGAAAACGACGTCGAACGAGCGGCCCGATTGCAGCTGGGTGGCGTAGTTGGCAAAATTGGCGGCGGAGACATCGACGCCATCGATCTTGAGGATGATATCGCCGGGCTGGAGGCCTGGGGCGCCAAGCCGGGCAAGGTCGGCATTCGCGGTCACGGCCACAGCGGTGCGGCCTCCGGGGCGGGTGATGGGCTGCAGTGGCGCCGAGTTCAACAGCTGCGTGGCAGTAGGCGAGGGGCCTGAGGGGGACACGATAGGGGCACGTGCACCCCCCGAGAATTCGACACGAAGACGCTGGCCTCCGGCGTCGATCTCCACATGGTCGGCGGCCACGAGGACGAGGCGAGCCCCGGTTGCAACTTCATCGCCTACCGAAAAGGATGCGTGCGGAGCGCCGTTGACTGAGAGGATCGCCGCGCCGCCGCCATCCACGCCAGCGCGAGTCGCGTGCAGAACAAAGTCGCTGGCGATCTGTGCGGGCGCGACGCCCGTGCCGCCGCCCATCGATATCTGCGGCAGTTGCGCAAGACGCGCTTCAAGTTTCTCGAGCGCAGCGGTCGCGGGCAGAGCAGCGCCGGTTGTCGATACAGGACCGACCGGCTCGACGACTGACCACATCAGCCAGGCAAGCGAAGCGCCGAGAGCGGAGAAGGCCGCGATCTCGAAGACGAGCGCCGCGCTTCTGCGCAGTTCTGGCAGTGTAAACTCGCCAACCGTTCCCATCGTAGTACCCCGGACGCTCTTGGCGTTCTCGGTCGTGTATGTGCAGACACCCGGCGAAACTTTTGTGACGGTCGAGGAAGTATCGCCAAAGTGTCACTAGAATTTCGTGGACAGCTCGAGGCTGTACGAACGGCCGAGGTCGTACTGGTTGATGATGACTTCGCCGCCGCCGAGCGTCTGGTTCTCGATGTAGTCTTCATCGAGCAGATTGCCCGCTTTGAATTTGAGCGAGAAACCCTGACCCCAGTTCTCGAAATCGCGGCGATAGACGAAGTCGACGATGACGCCAGGATCCTGGATGATATCTGGTTGGCCTTCGGGACCGCGCGCAGACGATCGCTCACTTGCGTAGGTGAGCAGCAGCGTGCCTTGCGACACTTCGTCCTCGAAGCCGAGCTGGAAGTTGGCGACGTGCTCGGACTGCCCTTGCAGGCGCGAACCAGTCACGATGTAACTCGCAGCATCAACGACACTACCAGTCGGCGTGATGATGATGTCGCGAGGTGAGGCCTCAAGCTCGGACGTAGAGTAGGTGTAGCTGGCCTGCATCAGGAAGGAGTAGGGCGCCAGCCAGCCGTCCTGGAACAGGCCGTCGAACACGTGCTTGATCTCGACCTCGGCTCCCGAAATCTTTGCTTTCGGAGCGTTGATGAAGCTCTGCTGCACCGTGTTGCCTTGCTGGACAACGATCGATTCCACCGGACGCTTCACGTCCTTGTAAAAGGCGCCGAGCGTGAAGTACTGCCCCGTGCCATAGAAGAATTCGTAACGCGCATCGAGGTTTGTGAAGCGCGTGTCGCGCAGGTTCGGGTTGCCGAAGAAGATGCGATCGCTGTCCGGATCGAGATAGCTTTGCGGAGCAAGCTCGCGGAACTGCGGACGGCCGATCGTCTGCGACGCGCCGAAGCGGAGTTGCATGTCATCCAGGAAATTCCACGTGATCGTGGCGGCGGGCAGATAGTAAGCTTCTTTCAGTTTCGGCGGGTCGATCGGGGCGGCCTCGCTCGCGAACAGGCTTCGGATATCGAGTCGCTCGACCGCGCGCTCACCGCGGACGCCGAACGAGGTGCGGACGAACGGGATCGGCTCCATGTCGACCTTGGCGTAGGCCCCGAACACTTCCAGCGACGCATTGTAAGCGCCGAACGCATTGGTCGTCTCGGCGAGAACGAAGCGGTCAGGGTTGATGTTGTAGTCGGCGAACAGATAGTCGACGCGCGACTGCTGCACGGCGAGCGGCAGGCCGACCGCGGGCGTGAAGCGGAGCGTGCGGCTGTCGGATTTGCGCGAGTTGTCCAGGTGCGCGATGCCGGCCGACAGCACGGTGTCGCGTACGCCCGGGTTCGGCAGCGAGTAGGACACGTCGAGACCCGAGGAGCCGACTTCGTCCGTGAGATCGGAGAAGTTGGTCTGGTTCCGCACGCGCGAGCTGGCGTCGTAGAGGTAGCGGTCAATCGTGTCGTCAAAGACGTAGCGAACTTCCCACTCGTACGGGGCTTCACGCGCTGTCTGGGCGAAGGCTGCGCGCCAGGAAATATCGAGGTCACCAAAGTCGAACGCGCCAGCGAGCTGTGAGGAGTAGAGCTCGCGCTCGTACCGGGCCGTGCGTTCGGTCAGGACGTTCGAGCCAGCGCCCTCATCGAAGCCATAGCGACGATAGGTTTCCTTGCTGGCCTTGTGGATCCATAGGTTGGTCCATTTGACTTCATGCTCACCGAACTGCAGTCCGGCGCCGAGCAGCGCGTTCCAGCCGACATTGTTGTCAGTCGAGGTGTAGTTGTAGTCGTCCTTGACCTGAATCTGTCCAAGGCTGGTCTCGACGCGGCCACCCTGCTGGATGCCGTCCTTCGTCTTCCAACCATTGTCGTAGCCCACGGCGCCATAGATGCCGATGCGGTTGTCGCCGATGTCGAAGATGTTGCCGGCCGCGATGTCAGCCGAACCGTCGAGCGGAATCGAGTCGTTACGCTGCGTCAGACGCAGCTTCGCATTCTCAAGGCTGTGACCCATGTCCTGGAGCTCGATCGGCGTGAAGTTGGTCGCGCTGATGCGTTGACCGTTGTTCCAGGCTTCGCGGATCCGGAAGGGAATTTTGCGCAAGCCGTCATCAAAGCCGAGCGGGTCGGAGTCCGAGCCGTTGTGGGTGTAGCCAGTCTGAAGCGTGGTTTTGGAGTTTGCGCCGAACCCCATGCTCGCTTCCAAATAGGGCTCGTCGGGAAGATCGATGGTCGAGAGGTCAACGACGCCGCCGCCGAATTCGCCGGGGAATTCGACAGAATAGGATTTCTGCACCATCACGCCGCCAAGGACGCTGTTTGGGAACAGGTCGAGCGGCACGACGCGCTGCAAGGGCTCGGGGCTGGGGAGGGGCGAGCCGTTCAGAACGGCCGAGGAGTAGCGCTCGCCGAGGCCGCGCACGTAAACAAAGCGGCCTTCCGCGATGCTAAGTCCGGGAACCCGCGTGAGCGATTCCGCTGCGTTTGAGTCGCCTTGGCGATCGAGATCTTCCCCAGTCAGGAAGGCCGCGACTTCCGAGGTATCCTGGAGAGGTTCCGGGATGTAGCTGCCGCGAACAACGACCACGTCGCGTTCACCCTCGAGCTCGTCCTCAAGCACAGGTTGCTCGGAGGGCGGCTGGTCGGTGGCTCCAGTCTCCGCGACGGGCTCCTGCGCGAGTGCGCTCGGAGCAATCAGCGCGGACGTGGCGATAAGGAGGGCGCTCAGGGATCGGCGACGGATTTTCATGGTCGGTTCCGGACAAGCAGACTTCGATGTGAGTGGAGCGATGGTGGCGGCGGAGCCGTGATCTCGCCGCCAGTATCAACGCTAGTCTCAGCAGGCCTCTTCGCCGATCAGCGCGCTGCAGGTCCAGCCACGGTACCACGTGTCGCCAGTGCGAACCGCGCCGGCATACGTGGTGTTCGTGAACGTGGTGGAGTACGTCGCATTGTTGATCGGCGTCGTCCCGACCACAGCCGTCTCGTTGGCCCCGTTCACGAAGGGAACAGCTCCAGCGACCACGGCGGTCAGCGTCGACGTGCCGGCGCTGACGTTGTTGGCGCCGGCGTTGAACGCCGTGGCCGTTTCGGCTTGCTGGTTGCCGTCAGCGGCGAACGCTGTGGCGCAGCTCATGAACACCGAGTTCCAGGTCGGAACGGCCGTGGTGGTGTCGGCGTCGTCCATGTCGAGGCATGCGCCGGTACCGCCCGTCCGTGTCACGACCGAGTTTACGAGGCGGAGGCCGTTGCCCGAGTTGAGCAGCTGAACTTCAACCGTGCCTGTGCGGCTGACGATCGTGGCGTTCGCAATGCGCGGGATCGTGTTGAAGGGGAACACGCTTCCGGTCGGCGTGCCCTTGGCTCCGCGCGCCGAGAGTTCGAAGCCGCGATCACCGCCGTTCGGACGTTGCACGACGAGCAGGAACTGTGTGCCGCCGCGGTAGCCAGAATCGAGATCGTAGCTGTCGTCGTCGTTGCCGGTGAGCACGATGTGCGTGAGGTTTACCGTGCCGCCGAAGAGCTCGATGCCGTCGTCCGAGGAGTTGTGGACCTGGACGTGATCGACAACCGTGCCGTTACCGACGCCAGCCATCGTGATGCCGTTGAGTTCCTGGTTCGGCAGGACCTCGAAGCCCGAGTGCTGGACGCGGACGTAGGAGAGACGGCCGCTGTTGTCGGTGTTGGTGAGGCCGCCGTAGTTGGCAGCCGTGCCTTCAACCGTGGCGTCGCAGAGGATGCTCGGCGCGATCGTGCCGGCCGGGCAACCGTCCGAAGACGGGGCGCGGCCGAGAATGACGAGACCGCCCCACTGGCCGATCGAGTCGACTGTGGTGGCGCCTTCAACGCTCTGGCGGCTGGTGAACACGATCGGCGCGGTCGATGTACCGACAGCGTTGATCTGCGAGCCGCGGTTGACAACGATGTAGTCAAGCGTGCCCGAACCGAAGACAACGACGCCCGGTTCGATGGAGAGGATGCCCGACGTGCGGCCCGCGATCGGAGCGGCCGGGTTCGGTCCGGTGTCTTCGCCCACGTTGACGCGGCCGGAGATCGAGTAGACGACGCCATCGGTTTTCGGAACCAGCAGGCTGCCCGTGATGAGCGCCGGGATCTGGCAGTTGCGGTAGGAGCCGGCCGTACCGACAGCCGCGTTGTTCGTCGTCACGAGGCCGACGTTGGTGAAGCCGGTCGGGCAGCTGGCGGCTGGGCCAGTCGGGGGCGACGGCGGAGGAGGCGGGGTCGGCGGCGGCGGCGGAGCAGGCGGCGGCGAGGGCACAAACACGCCTTCGCCCGGCGATGCGACGCCATCGGAGCCGGAGCAAGCGGCAACTGCGGTGGTGGCGAGGCAGGCCAGCAGGGCCGCTCGAACTGCATTCCTGGACATCATATTGCTTTCCCTCGAGGTCACATCACTGGGCCGCTGGGAGCGCCGACATTTTGGGTTGTCATCAGACGCCCGCTTCCCCGGGCTTCCGCTTAGTGGGCGAGCATGACGGTCAGCCCACACTTTTGCGACAGTTTGGATTCGGTCGGGCCGCTTCGCATGACGTGTGGGCGACGAACCTTCTGGAATGAAGGGAATCCCGCTGTGGACGTGCGTCTGCTGCATGCGCGACGACGATTCATTCGCGCGCGGTGTGGCTTCTGGGCACACCCGCAGAATGCGCGCGGCCCGTCGCGCTGGCATGAGGCGTCGCGCGTGGTAGAAGACGATCAATATCGCAAGGAAATCCGGGTCGTGACCACGACTGGTCCAACATTGCAAAGACGAACGGTGCTCGCATCGGCCGGTGCGTTGTGGCTTGCCGCCGCGTGTGGGCACACATCCAACGGCTGGAAGCTGCCGGCGCCGATCGCCTTTCGCGTCATAGAGCATGAATGGGTGCCGATGCGCGATGGCGTCCGTCTGTCGGTTCGCCTGTGGATACCGGAAGGAATCACGCCAAGCCCCGCCGTTCTTGAATGCATTCCCTATCGCAAACGCGATCTCTATCGCGCGTACGATGACATCTGGGGTGAGACACTGGCGTCGGCCGGTGTTGCATTTGCTCGACTGGATGTGCGCGGCACGGGCGATTCTGAAGGCGCCATCACGGATGAATACTCCGAGGCAGAGCTTGAAGACTGCGTCGAAGCGATTGGCTGGCTCGCACGCCAATCATGGTGCAACGGCTCGGTCGGCATGCGTGGGCTGTCATGGGGCGGCATCAACACGCTTCAAGTCGCTGCCCGGCGCCCCCCGGCGCTGAAAGCCATCATGCCAATGGGATGCTGCGACAACCGCTATACTGATGATGCACACTTCATCGGCGGCGCCCTCGCACGCGCCAATTTCCAATGGGGTGTGCTGTTCAAGTCGGTCATGGCCGGCCCGCCCGATCCGGCCATCGTCGGCGATGCCTGGCGCGAGATGTGGCAGCAACGGCTGCACGCAACGCCCGCGATCCTGGCCGACTGGCTGAACCATCAGCGTCAGGACGCATACTGGCGGCGCGGCTCCATTTCCGAGGACTATGCGAGCATCAAGATCCCCACCTATCTCGTCAGCGGGTGGGACGACAGCTATGCGACCCCTGTCCTGCGCCTGCTCGAAAAGCTCACCGCGCCAACCAAGGCTCTCATCGGTCCGTGGGGGCACACCTATCCAAACCTCGCGACGCCCTCTGGTCTCAACTGGGCCTACGAAGAATTGCGCTGGTGGCGGCACTGGCTCACCGGCGAGCGCACCGGCATCATGGATGAATCGCGCTTCCGTTGCTTCATGCCCGACAAGACATCTTCGGAAGCAGGCGGCGTGCCTATGTCCGGCCGCTGGATCGCAGAACCCGATTGGCCGCGCCGCTATCCCTCGCGCCGATACGTGCTCAACGAAGGTGCGCTGGGCGGCGAACCAGTCCGCGGTGTCCAGATCGTACATCGCGACAAAGGCGTCGTCGGCACGGCAAAGCCCGAATGGCTCGACAGGTTACCCGCTGAGCAATCGCACGATGACGCCCTCTCCACCGTGTTCGACAGCCGGCCACTGACCGAACCGCTCGAGCTCATGGGAGCGCCAAGTGCTCGCATCAGCCTGACATCAGACAAGCCGCAGGCAAACCTCGTTCTCCGCCTGTGCGAAGTGCGCCCGGACGGCAAAAGCTGGCTGGTCACATGGGGCGTTCTGAATCTGACCCGCCGAGACTCGATGTCTGAACCCAGGCCACTGGAAGTCGATCAAGTGCACGCAATTGATCTCCAACTCCGGCCAATAGCGCATCGCTTCAGTGCGGGCTCGCGCATCCGGCTGTCGCTCTGTGAAGGATGGTGGCCACAGATCTGGCCATCGCCGGAAACGCCGACCTTCCGCCTGGCCTCCGGCGTCTCCACCCTCGACCTGCCATTCCGCATTCCAGAAGACGTCGCAGCGCCATTTCCGATTCAGGAGACTCGCAGCGCTGCCGCGGCATCGTCCTTGCCCGTCCCCATATCGCCAGACGCAGACGGCCGCGTGCGCCTCGTCACCAGCTCGCCTGAACAAGCCTACAAAGTCGCCGGCGCCGATGTGGAGCTTTCCTCCAGCCGCGAGGAAGTCTGCGAGATCGTCGTCGGCGATCCCCTCTCAAGCCAGTGGCGGCAAACTGTTCGCTCATCCTGGCGTCGCGGCGACTGGAACTGTGCTGTCGAAGCGTCCTACGAACTTACATGCGACGGCAGCGCCTTCCGCCTGAAGGAATCGCTACGCGCTTGGACTGGCGGGGAAGATGTGATCCGACTGAGCAACGAAGCTCGCATTCCGCGCGATCACATTTAGAGCCGGGCGCAAAATGTTGACTGGCTCGAATTACGACGATCACCACGTCGCGAAATTGGATTTGGATGTCTCAGACAAAAAACATGGGCGAGAACCGGTGCTGACAAGTTAAGTGCTCTTCGGTCCGGCTCAGCCGAAATGCTGTCGAAAATCCCTCGCGATTTCAGATGGCGCTACAAGTCGGTAGGCCCGGAATATCGTCGTTTTTGACTTAACTTGATGTCCGTACCCGCCAGCGCAGTCCATTGCGGATGACGAAGATGATGCCGCTGATCACGCGCCGGTCATCGACGCTCGGAATACCATGCGACAGCGGAAAGAACGGCTCGATCCGGCGCATCTGCGTACGCGACAACCAGAACAGAATACTCATGGCAACGCCTCCTTGCGACGCCAATGAATAAAAACCCGACCGCCGTGGGAATCCCTTTAATGGGTCCTGAGCCTAGGTCGTAGCTCGGCCTATGCGGACGGAATTTTAACGAGGTCGAGCGCGCTGTCATCGCCATCAGAATGCATCGCTGTGCGGATCAAGTGGTCCACAGTCTCCTCGAAATAGATGTTGAGTTCGGTCTGCAGACCAGAGAACTCCGCCCAAACAACATGGTCGAAGAAGCTCCGGGAGATCCGCACCATGATTGTCGTCCTACGCTGACGCGGATAGCGGTAAGGCCGAACGCCGTGTTTGCGGCACACGGCCACGAACAGATGGACCGACCAGACGTCCAAGAGTGACAACTTGAGCTCGACTTCGGTTTCGGTCGTGTCGCTCCCAATCCGGTCCCGAAGCCTGTCTATCGCGGCGCCTGCCGCTGCGCGCTCCCCCTCAGTTGCTCCTCGGCGGAAAAGTTCGTCAAGCTTCGCAAGCCGCGCCCGCAGACCGTCATCATTCGCAACCAACACCCGGTCTCCCTCTTCCCTCCGTCTAGGGAAGGACGGACGGGCATCAGCGCAATGTCAACTGGCGCGAGATACGATCCCTGCGCCATGCTGTTACCGCACCGGTGTCAGACGTGGTTACTCGATTGAATAGCCAAGCGCCCGATATCCGGTTCGTCGCTTTGCCGCCATGCGCGCCAGCACGGCCACTTGTTCATCGACGTAGTCGAACACAAGCACCTCCGTCTTGCCATCATGCTGGCGGTGCAGACGGCCGACATACTGAGCAAGCGTACCTTTCCACGAGATCGGCATCGCCAGGATAGAGTGTGTCGAGCCTAGGATCATCGAAGCCTTCTCCGACGTATCGCCCTGTTGCAAGGATGAGCCGATCCTGGTCATTGGATACGCGCAGAGCTGCTTCGGCCGCCTTGCGTTACCGCCGCCGCGGAGATGTCTCTCGATAACCTCGTCGGAGACCGGAATGAATGCTTGATGGGCACACTCTCCGCATTTGACTTGCGGCTTGTTGCATATTCCTCGTACTCACTCATTGGCGCAGGCTGGAGCATATCCCGACCGTCCCGTCTTGTGGTTATCCCAGCGCACGGGGAATACGTCGGCGCGTCCAACGAACAGGCGCCGGAACAGCGCCACCTTGTCTCTCGTCGATGAGGCCGCCGTGACGCTTGGCGCAATCAAGACCAACGTCTGGGGATCGCTGCGCGCGAGCGGCGCCCGCTGGCGCTCAAGCTCGCCGAGCTTGGCCTTAAGTTCTGCCCGTTCAGTCTCCAGCGACGCAAGGCGGGCCCGAACACGAGCGATCTCTTCGTCAGCCTCGGGCTCATCCATCAATGCTACGGACCCGTGCAAATCGCCAACCCCATGCCCTGTAGCCCAGTTCATGAGAACTGAGATCTTGAGTTGTCCGCGAACCGCCGGTCGGCGGACGATGAGCGATGTACCTTACTGCAGCTCCACCTTTAGGGTTCGCCCAACAGCATGGGCCGCGCGCGTCAGCGTTTCCAGGCTTACTGCATCGTTCTCAGGATCAAGCAAGCGATCTAACTGGCTGCGGCTCGTGTGCATCCGTTCCGCCATCGCCTTCTTGGTGATCGCGCTCGATTTCATTTCTTGTTCAATCTGCCATGCGAGCACGCGCTTGATGGCAACCGCCTGGGTTGCTTCGTATCGATTTTCCTCTTTGAGGAAGGAGTCAAAACTCGAACCGACTTTCGCTTTCGATTTTTTTGTCATCACTCAATTTCCTTCAGTCGTTTCTTCGCTAGATCGAGATCGCCCTTTGGCGTTTTCTGCGTCTTCTTGATGAACCCGTGGAGCAACACCATCCGCTCCTCGTTCACCGCGAATATGATCCTTGCCTCGCGCTTGCTGGGGAGAGAGCTTCTCACCTCCCACAGGCCGCCACCCAGCGAGCGGCAGGTCGGCATTCCGACCGGCCATGAAAACTCTACTGTGGCGATGTCCTCGCCAATCGTCTGTTTGTCTTCGTCGTCCAAGCCCTTCAACCAGTCTCGTACCGGCTCCGCGCCGGATCCAGACTGATAGAAGAACGCGGGGATTTTCTTGGGTTTCTTGGCCACGCGCTGCCTCGCATTTGGTGAGTACCGCATACGGTACACATCCGTCAAGTCTGCCGTGCTTAATTACGGGGGTACGGCAACTGGTTCGGCCCCTGTCCAGGTCGAACATCACGGGTGTTTGGCGCCGCGCCTAACAAGCGCGTGTTCCAAAGCCGAACTGCCGAATTGCTCGATGAGGCTGCGGATGACCTTTTGGTCGCCCTGCAGTGCTTTCGCTCGAATACGGAGCAGCATGACGTCCAGCGCGGGGACCATCTCGGTTCTTGCTCCGATTTTCACTGGGAATGGCGACAGCAGGACTTCCTGCAAAATGTCCCGCCCCCGTTTGCCAGATTGGTTGCTGGATTGGCCGGGTCTCCCACGCGAACTCACCGGGGCTCCGGCGTGTCTACCGTCGGTCGTTGTCTCCGTTGAATCAGAACTTGGTTCGATTCGGTCTTTCATGTCGGGAGGCTTCCCTCGATTGCCGCCCGCTGCGCCAGCCAAGTACAGAAAATTCCCTGCTTCTGGATTCGACATTCCCTGCAAGCACGTCGCAAATTCCCTGCTGTTTTCACCCGGAGACGAGGCCGAAAATGGAAAAAACCGCCCGGTTGTCGGGCCATTCGAACGTGCCGCTCCCCAAGTGCCGCCGAAAATCACGGAAAATTCCCTGCTACCAGGGAATTCGCAGAGCTAGGATCCCAATTGGGTCGCTACACAGCCAGGGATCTTCTGTCTCCGGCCCTTCGGCCGTTGAGACTCTGAATTGAGCCCAACTGTCCGGGCCTTGGCGACAGACAATGCTCCCAGAGGCTCGATCGCAGTTCGCGATCGACGCGACCTCGGCCCGTTTGAGCGGTAGCGTCTCTAGATGCTCGCAAGATGGAAGGCAGCTGGCAGCGTTGATCTGTAAGAGACGGCCAACGTGCGCTGGTCGCTGGCAAGATGCCGCATGACTGATTCGGCTGGAGTTCGCGAGCAGCGCGGCCGATCTGTCTTGCGAAATCAGCATTTGGATGTGTGGACGAGCGATCAGCCAGCTGCGGGGTGACGCGCGCTTGCATCGCGGAGCAACGTGTACTTCGTTACCCGGGCTGAGGGTTGGTCAAACGGTGGCTCGCCTGAAGCACTGCCATCAGTTGGCGAGCGTCCATCCAGGAACGCCGACACCAGGTGCTGATGCTACCAGCGCAGCAAGCGCCAACCTCCGGCGGCGCCCAGCGCTGTCGAGAGCGCAATTCCGCCCGTGTACCAGATGGCCGTGAACGCGGCGGATGTTTCGGCGCAATGCAGGCCGTAGATGGTGGTGGCGATGCCGCCGGCGAACAACCCGGCGCTCGCGCCGGCGAGTGTGGGTCGCGTCGGTGCGAGGTTGCGCATGGCGAGCAGGCTGAGAGCGAGACTTGGGATGGCAAGCGCCACGATACGCCAGGGGCAGCGATCCCATGTCGAGCCGAGCAAGGCGTCGCGCATGGCTTCGGCAGGCGTAGACACCAGCTGGACGGTAGCGATCCCCAGCATCACGGCCACGACAGCGCCCAGCGCGATGATCCCGCGCGTTGCCTTTGCGCCGGGGCGCGAGAGGCGTTCAGCGAGAAGGAATCCTGCGATGGCAAGCGCGAGGGTATAGATCGTCTTCATCCAGTAGCTGGGTGAAGCGACAGCTTCGGCCATGTCGCGCACGCCAAGCCAGGTTGCCAGAGCCGCGAGCGCAACGGCGGCGCCGACAAGCGCGGCCGGCCCGAGGCGGCGTATCACGGGGAAGGGCGATGTGGGCTTTTTCGCATCGGCTGCCATCAGGGCGATGAGATCATCAGTTTTCATCGCGAACCCTCCTCATCAGCGCTTTCAGCGATCGGTGGACGCTGACTTTCACTGCGCTTTCGGACATGCCGGATTTCCTCGCGGCTTCTGCCGTGGACAGACCGCCGAGCTTGACGTCGGACAGCACCTGCCGCTGGCGGTCCGGCAATTCGCCGAGCAGACGATCGACGTCAAGGCGGGCGGCAGGATCTACATCGTCGGGAGAGAAGAGACTGTCAGCAGCTTCGAGAGGTTCGGTGTGGCGGACGCGCCGGCGGCGGAACTGGTCGATCAACTTGTAATGCGCAATCGCGTAGGCCCAAGACGTGAAGGGTTGAGCGGCGTCCCAGGTCTCGCGCTTGAGATGGATGGCGAGAAGGGTTTCCTGAACGAGATCCTCGACGTCGGCATCGCCGCTGCCGAGCTTTCGTGCGAAATACCGGCGCAGATAGGCGCTCATGCGTGACAGCAGCTCGGCGTGCGCGGCGGCGTCGCCCGCAAGTCCGCGCAGCATGAGCGCTTTCAACGGCGCGTCGATCTCGCTCAAGCCCGGCCCTCGGCGTGCGCTCCCGACTGGAGCCGTCGCCGGTTCTAGCCGGATGTGCGACCTGGCGCCATGGCCCGTCCGGGCGGACAGGACGAAAATCGAGTGCTGGGCGGCGGTCAGGGCAGCTTCAGTGCGCGATCAAGGGATAGCGCGCCGCCTCCGCGAGCAAGAAGATACAGCATGGGGCCTGCCCAGCTGAGATGCGTCGGCCAGGCATCGGGATAGACAAAGAGTTGAATCACCAACGTCATCCCGATCAATCCTGCTGCAGATATCCGGGTCAGCAGGCCGAGGACGAGCAGGATGGAGAAGGCGTGCTCGGCATAGGTGGCGGCGTAAGCGGCGATTTCCGGAGGCAGGAGCGGGACGTTGTACTCATAGGTGAACAGCGTGAAGGTTTCTGGTTTGAGCGTGATGAGACCTTCGACCTTGGTGCGGGCGGAGAGGAAAAACACGGCCGCGACGCCGAAGCGGCAGACGAGAGCGATCAGCCATTCGGGGATGATCGCTTCCGGCGCGCGCAGCAGGGCGATGACGGGATTGGTGCGGGCTTGGTCAACGGCGTTCATGTGGCCATATCCAGGATCGGGTTGAGGGTGCTGAAGAGACCGAGGGCGATGCCGCCGGTCAGGATATGCGATAGCGAGCAAGCTGGATCGGCCGCGAATGCGTTCTCGGCGGCGGCGACGATCGAGTCATGGCGCTGGAGGGCTTCAATAAAGGCGAATGTCGCGGCATCGACAAGGTGTGACTGCACATGCTGGCCAGTACGGATGAAAAGAATCCGCTCGGGAGTATCATTGAGCTGACATGCCTCGCCCCGCAGAGGCGACTGGTGGGCAAGCCATAGTGAGGGGATGCCTGCGTCAAACGCCGCGAGACGCAGCGTGGGGTGAACACCGAGACCTGTGCTGTCCAGGATTTCGGGCGGAAGCGCTGAGAGGGTCGCTGCATCAAGCAGGGGAACGTCTGCGGCTGACCAGGACTGCCACCAGAGCCAGTCAATACGAGCGATGCCGGCCAGGTAGGGCGTGTCGGCGGCGGGAGGGAAATCCGCGAGCCAGCGAGGAAAGTCTCCACCATAGTTGATCAGCGCCGGATCGCCAGGCGGATGCGCGCGCGCGAATTCGCGAGCGGCGGCGCGGAACCATTGCTCGCCGACCATCAGCCGTACCGTGGCAAACGTGGCGGCCAGCGAATCGATGGCGCCGCTCGCGATCGTGTTGCGATAGACGCTAACGCCTGGGGCTGGCGCTTTCAGCCATCGCGACAGCGCCAGGTCATCGCCAGCGATGGCCGCGTCAAAAGCATCGAAGAAGTCGCGCTCGTCATGCGGAGACAAGGGCGGCCTCCTGCGTGACTGCGAGAAGTCTTGCGGCCGCACCGCGCTCTGCGACAAGGTCGGCATATGGCGGAATGTTGTCGTCCCGCTCGATCAGTGTCGGGCGCGGGCCTATGCGGGTGATCAGCCGGCGGTAGAGGCGCCAGACGGTATCGTCGACAGGCGCGCCGTGGGTGTCTATGAGCAGGTCGGCTCCGAGCGCGGGGTCGGGCGCATGCCCGGCGAGATGAATCTCGCCAATGATGCCGCCGGGAATTTCGTCGATGTAGGCATCGGCAGAGTAGCCGAGGTTGTTGGCGCTGACGTGGACGTTGTTCACGTCGAGCACCAGGCCGCAACCTGTGCGGCGGCAGAGACTGACCAGGAATTCCGTCTCGCCCTGGCCGTGACCGTCGAGGGCCAGATAGAGTGACGGGTTCTCGATCAGGATACGGCGGCCGAGAACTTCCTGCGTTCGATCAATGTGGCGAGCGATGCGTGTGAGCGCTGCATCCGTGCGCGGAAAGGGCAGCAGATCGGGGTGATAGACGGCGGCGCGGCGCGACCAGGCGAGATGTTCTGAAACCACAAACGGTTCATAGCGGTCGACGAGCCGGCGCAGACGCGCCAGATGCGTCTCGTCCGGCGCCTCATAACCTGCCAGAGACAGGCCGACGCCATGGAAAGAAAGTGGATGGCGGTCCCGGACCGCAGCTAACGCCGTGTGGCGCGGTCCGCCATCGCACATGTAGTTTTCGGGGTGAACCTCGAACCAGGCGCCAGCCGCCGTATCGCCGATCGCATCGGCATAATGCTGAGGCTTCAGGCCGAGACCGGCGGCTGGCGCGATGGTCATTGGACTACATCTTCGCCGTGAGGGAGCCCATGCCGTTCGGGGTCTTGATCGTAGTGCAGGTGCCGGCTTTCACGAGCGACCAGGCATTGGCCTGATAATCCATCGTGGAGGTGCCGGCGCAGGACGTGCCAGCGCCCGCCTTGCAGTCATTCTGGTGAGCCTTGGCGACGCCGTAACATTTTTCCATGCCGGCTTCTTGAGCGGCAGTCGGCGGTTTCTTCGCGGGCATGTTCTGGGCCGCGGCAGCGCCCGCGAGGGCGCCGGCAACGGCAAGTGCGCCAACAAGCGCGGAGATCGTGGAAGCGTTCTTCATGGATATGCTCCTGAGCTTCGCGCCGCTGGACTGCGGCCGCGAGTGCGGCGTCGTGGCCGCGTACAGGGCTATCCGTATGAAGCAGGCCGCCGGTTACACGAGCGCGCGGCAATTGTTTTTGGCGATTGGCCACAGTCGCGACGGGGTCGTTCACGGGCGCGCCAGGTTCACCAGGTTAGATCGCCGATGCCGCCTTGGCGCTCGGGCTTTGAGCGTCCGGGCTTTGCATGAAGGCGAGGAAGTCGTCGACCGTCAGCGGTTTTGCGATGAAGTAGCCTTGGATCATGTCTGCACCCATTGCGCGCAGGATCGCAAGGACATCAGCCGTTTCGACCCCCTCAGCGGTAAGTTTCATGCCGAGGCTGTGCGCGAGATCGATGGTCGATTTGACGAGGAAGGTATCGCTGTTTCCGTTGCCGAGATTTTCCACGAAGACCTTGTCGATCTTCAGCTCTTCCGCCGGTATCGCGCGCAGGTAGGACAGCGAGGACAGGCCTGAGCCATAGTCATCGATGGAAATGCCAACGCCTGCCTGCTTGAGCTCGTTCATCACCTCCAGCGCCAGCCGGGGATTGTCGATCACGGCTGTTTCGGTGATCTCGAAACAGAGCCGGGCGCCCGACCGCCGGACCTGGCGCAGCGCCCGCTCGGCGAACTGCTCGTTCGCAATGAGCCTGCCGGAGACATTCACGGATACGGTGACGTCGTGACCGGCCTTCTGGAAGATGCGCTGGTCTGTGATCGCGCGATCGATGACCCAGTCTGTAAGCGGGCGGATGTGGCCGGTTTCCTCGGCCATGCCGATGAAAGCGTCTGGCCGGATCATCCCGCGTTGCGGGTGACGCCAGCGCAGCAGCGCCTCAGCGGAATTCACCCGATCCTTTCGCAGGTCGAGTTTTGGCTGGTGCGCGAGGAAGAGTTCGCCGCTCGATAGCCCGTGAATCATCGAACTCATTAGCGAGAGTGTGGTCGCCGGGTCGCCATACACCGTGGGGTCGAACCATGCCGCGATCCTGCGTTGGGTGCGGGCCTGCTCGACGGCGACTTCGGCTCGCTCCAACAGTTCGAGATGCGCCTTGGCGTCCTCTGCGTCGCATGCAAGCCCGGCAGTTACCATGACGTCGATGCGGTCGCCATCCAGCGTCACCGGGCTGGAGACCGCCTGCGCCGTTGCGCGAATTGTGGCTTCGGCTGCGTCTCGGCTCTCTGCCGTGAACACAACAGCGATCGTGCCAGTGGTAGCCCGGCCCACATGAAGGTCTTCGCGGGAATGCAAGGCGCGGGTCGCCACCTCCGCGACCAGGCGCGAAAACAGCCCGTGGCCGATGGCGCCGCGTATCTGGTCGAAGCGGTTGATGCTGATGATAGCGCCGAACACGTTGCCCGGAGGCGTGCTGCTGCGCAGCGTCGCCAGCGCCTCTTGCAAGGCGCGCAGGTTCGGCAGGCCGGTTTCCTGATCGTGCCGCGCCAGATGCAGGATGCGTTGTTCGCGGGCCGCGATCTCGGACGACATTACATTGAAGTTCGCTGCCAGCTCCGCAATCTCGTTGCGGCCGTTGACCGCAACTTCGGCGACTTCGCCGCGGGTCAACTGGCCGGCGGCAGCGCGAAGACCTGAGATCGGCCCCGTCACGCGGCGCGAGACAAACCAGCTGCCCAGCACAAGCGCTGCAAGGCCGATTGCCCCGATCACCGCGATGGTCGCGAGCATGTCGCGATAGTGCGCCTGGTTCATGGTGAGCGAGTATTCGAGCAGAAGGGCGGCGGATGCTCCCTCGGCAAACACCTGCAATGTCTTGACACCCCCGATCGAGTTGCGTTCGGGCATGTTGATCATTATGTCGCCGTCCGTCTGAACTGCGCGCCCCGCGAGTTCTTCGCCGGCAATGCCAATGGCGCGTCCAGGGCGATCTTCGAGCGCTGCCCATGTCTGACCTTCGCGCTGCAGATAGAGGTGCGCGGACAATGGGATGGCCGAAAGCTGTTCCAGTTCTCCCAGCTGTTCGCCGCCGAGCCGCCGGCCAAACACAACCCAGCCGATCAGCGTCGGCGCCCGCACGGGCGCCGACACGGCTTGATAGGTCGTGTTGCCCAACGTGAGAACGCCTGAGGCGTCTGGGTTGGTGGTGACGGCGGCGAGCAGGGTAGGGTCCGCCCGCCCAGTCAGAGTGTCATCCAGTGAAACTGCCGATCCATCCGGGCGAATGATCAGCGCGGTGTCAAAGCCAAACCGCGACTGGATGTTGTCGAGCGCGGACAGCATGGTTTCGTCATCGCCCGTGGCGACGGCCTCGCGAAATCCGAAATCCCGCGCCAGCACTTCGGCAGTTTGCTGCAACTGATCGGCGCGCAGTTTCCAGATGCGGTCGAACACCGCGGAGGATGAGGTCATCTCCGCGCGGACAGCCTGTCTGGAGTTGGCCTCGACCGCTACCCAGACCGCGCCGGCAATCAGCATCAGCACGATGCCAAAGAGCGCCGCATAGATAAGCGTAAGTTCGGATGAGAGGCGTTTGAACATGCTGGTGCGCCGCCGCTTTACCTTGGCGGCGCGATGTCGAGCACAACGGTCACTGTCGTGGTTCCCGCAGATACGCTCAAGGTTTGCGTGATGGTCTGGTCCTTCGCTGTGGCGTACGGATGCCAGACTTCGAGGGGCCTGCTGCCCTCGGGCGCCACGGTCAGCCTGGCTACGCCATCGGGGCCGGACTTGGCTGCCCACGGCGTGTCCACCACACGAATGAAGGCCACCATCTGGTCGTGGATGTTGCAGCCAAGTGCGGCGACGCCGGCCGTCTTGAAAGTAATGACACGCTTCTCTTCGCGGCCGTACAGCTCGAGCTCGAACTTGTTGCCCTTGGAGAAAGAGTAGACGTGATGCCGGAACTTATCGAGGTTGGGAAACTCCACGGTCGATCCCACCGGCGCGATCAGCACGAACGGCGCGAACTGCTTGGACGTCTGCGCCATCCTGAGGCCATCGGCCGGAGCGGGCTTGGGATCGCCCGGCCTTGCGGCGATCAATACCACCGCATCGGGTAGGGGCTTTCCGTCAGGCGTCGTCACGCGGATGACAAGTTCGCCGGCAAAAGCCTGAGCCGCAAAGAGGAGCGACGTGGCGGCGGACAAGAGAAAGGTGCGAAGCATCCGTTTCCCTAACACCCGCACACTGAAGATGTCGTAAAGCGATACAGGGCCAACCCCGTGGTATTCGGCGTTGGTTAAGCCTTCCATGCAAACTCGGCTTATCGCGCACGCAGGAGTGTGCGCACGCTGCGATGGATTTTCCGATGTCACGACTTGGCGCTGCCTGCCTCGCCCTCGTCATGTGGACGCCGCTCGCGGCCCATGCGCAGGAAGATGCGCCTGCGAGAGATATCGAGACGGGCGGAAAGCTGAAGCTCACGCGCGGCATCTCCACGATCGAAGGGCAGGGTGGCGGCGGTCTCACACCGTGGGCGCTCATCACCGGCAACGAGACAGATCGCGGCGTCGGTGGCGCAGCGCACGTCACGGCCGTTGAGTTGCCGGATTACACTTTCCTGTCTTATGGCGTCGCGCTCGGCCTCTTCGATCGCGTCGAGCTCAGCTACACGCGCCAGGAATTCGATACGCGAGATGTTGGCGCAGCGCTCGGCCTGGGCCGTGGTTTTACCTTCGGCCAGGACGTCTGGGGCGCAAAGATGCGCGTGATCGGCGATGCGATCTACGATCAGGACACATGGTTGCCCCAGGTCGCCATTGGCGCAAACTGGAAGAAGAACGATCAGGGAGCTGTCGTATCTGCCGTGGGCGGAACAGACGACCAAGGCTGGGAAACATACGCCACCGCCACAAAGATCCTGCTCGACAGCTCGCTGCTGCTCAACGGCACACTGCGCTGGACCAACGCAAACCAGACCGGACTGCTCGGTTATGGCGGCAACCTCAACGATGATCACGAGCTCATGGGCGAGTTCTCCGCCGGCTGGCTGCTGTCGCCTGATCTTGTCGTTGGCGCGGAGTATCGGATGAAGCCGGACAACCTCGCAATCGCCAACGAAGACGACTGGGTGGACATCTACGCCGCGTGGGCGATCAACCACCAAGTCACCCTCACCGGCGCCTATGTTGACCTTGGTTCGATTGCGACGTTTGACAATCAGCGCGGCGTCTATCTTTCGCTGCAGGCGGGGTTCTGAGCATGCGTACGTCTCTTGCTTGCGCTGTTGCGACAATCCTTTTCGCCGCGCCCGCCTTCGCTCAACCGGCTTCGCACGTTCCCCCCGGAGAGGAAGCGGTCGATCCCTACGCGGTCTCTGACGCAAATGCGGGTGCAGCGCCGGTCGGCGGACAGGAACTGTTCGCCGCGTTCCATGGCCATGAAGGGATCAGCCGGATTGTGGATGATCTCGTCGAGCAGGTGCAGAAGGATCCCAGGTTGACGGAAATCTTCAAGGCGTCGGATTTCGTGCGCCTGAGACGAACGCTCAAGGAGCAGTTCTGCTACATCCTCAACGGCGGATGTTCCTACACGGGGCGCGACATGAAGTCGGTCCACGCCGATCACGGGGTCATCACGGCCGAATTCAACGCCCTCGTCGAGCTCCTCCAGGCAGCCATGGCGCGAGAAGGCGTTGCATTCTCCGCGCAGAACAGACTGCTGGCGAAACTGGCGCCTATGAAGCGGGAAACTGTGACCCGCTAAGGTGCACGGGCCGTCGGGCGAAAGCCAGAACGAGTGGTCGCGTGTTGAGCCCTACCGCACGTCCGCACCGTATTCGCCCAGGGGCGGATAGGCCCGGGGCGTGAGTGGCGGGATTGGCTCGGCGGCGATCTTGTCGCGCAGATAGGTGAGGGCTGCGTCCAGCTGGCTGTCCTGTCCGAGATACGCCGCGCGCGGCATGTTCTCGACCATGATATCCGGCGACACGCCGCGTCCTTCGACGAGCCAGCGGCCATCGAGGCCGAACTGTCCGCTCTCGGCAACGCGCGCCTGCCCACCATCGATCAGCGGATTGCGATCCGACAGCCAGATGCCCGCGCCTGCGGTCTGGACACCGACAAGCGGCGCCAGCTCAAGTGCTTTCGCGCCCGCTGCGAAGGTCTCGCCGTCCGAATAGGTCCCCTCGTCGATCAGGATGGCGAGGTGGCCACGGAAGGTCTGCTGCATGTTGGTGGTCGCCGGGCCGATCCCGTTTGATGCAGGCCAGAAGGCCCACACGCGGCGCAGCAATGTGCCGATGATCCAGCTGTCAATGTTGCCGCCGCGATTGCCGCGAACGTCGATGATCAGACCGTCCTTGTCGAAGTGTTCGAAATAATCACGCGCAAAGCTGGCCGCGTCTCCGGCGCCCATCGCGCGGAGATGCAGGTAACCAACCTTGCCGCCGGAGGCCGCAGCGACTGCGTCGCGGTTGTGCTGCACCCAGTCGGCATACAGCAACGTCGTCTCTTCTCCACGCGAGGCGGGAATGACGATGCGGCTGAGCCGGGTCGACCCGCGCGTGAAGTCGATGCGAACCTGCTGGCTGGCCTTCTGCGTCAGGCGATCCGTAAGCGCTGCGACGGTGGCGATCTTCGCGCCGTCGATCGCGGTGATGATGTCGCCGGGCTGCATGCCGACGCCCGGCTTGAGCAGCGGGCCGAGCGTATCGGGCCGCGCGCGTTCGCCATCGAGGATGGACACGATGCGCAGTCCGGCGGGAACAGCTTCATAGGCGGCGCCAAGGAAAGCCGGCACGCCGCTTTCGCGATCGAGCGGCATTTCGCCCGCGCGGATCTGGCTGTGCAGAATGCCAAGCTCCGCCGACATCTGCGCGAGCAGGTCGTTGAGTTCGGCGCGATGGCCGACGCGCTCTGCCAGCGGCACAAAGCGGTCGCGGACGGCATTCCAGTTCACGCCGCGCAGGCTGCTGTCATAGGCAAAGTCGCGATGCAGACGCCAGGCGTCGAGCGCCATCTGGCGCCATTCGTCGCGCGGATCGACGGCGAGGCGCCAGTCGGAAATGCGGATCGTACTTTCCTCGAGATCCTTCGGGAAATCCTCGCCTGGATTGACGATCAGGAATTTCGCCTTGGCGCTGCCGCCCTGCTGGACGAACAGCTTGCTGCGGTCGGCAGACAGCGCAAAGCGCCGCACGTCGCCGGTGAAGTCCTTCAGCTCCGGCTTTCGCGACGTGATTTTCACGCGCAACAGCGACGCGCCTTCCTCGCCCGGGCCGCCTTCCTCGCTGACGATGATGTGGGTCTTGGTGACAAGAAGACCGGAATAGTCGCCGGGCCGCACCGGAACTTCCCACAACCGATCCTGAATGCCGGCGAGCGTGATGGTCGCCTGCTTTTCTTCCTTCGCAGCGGGCGGCTTGTCGCCGGGCTTCTGGGCAGCGGCGGCGGGTTTGCCCGTCGTGTCTTTGCCATCCTTGCCGCCGTCTTCGGTCTCGGTGGCGGCGGCAAGCTCATCATCAGGCTTGAACGGAAACTTCGCGGCGGGGTCGAGCTGCAGCGCATAAAGCTTCGTGCGCGCGCGGAAGGCGGGACCCATATTGCGGTCGCCCCACGGCGCGCCGGGGTTTGCCTGGAAATTCCTGTCGGACAGGAAGTAGAGCCAAGCGCCATCCGGCGAGAAGGCCGGCGAGAACGACTCATACTTGCCCGATGTCATCACGGTGCGCTGGCGCGTCTGCGTATCGTAGAGAGCGACCTGTGTGATGTCGCGTGCGTCGACGAAGGAATAAGCGACGTAGCGCCCATCCGACGACCATTCAAAGCTCGCGAAGGGCGCGTCCGAGCTGCTCTGGGTCGTGTCGATCTCCGTGCTGCGCCCGGTTGCTGCATCGAGATGGAACAGCTTCCCGCGTTTGTCGGAATAAAGAAGATTGTTGCCCTTCGGTGCGGCGGACAGGTCCCAGATATAGGCCTTCGAGCCGGTGGTCAGCGCCGTGCCGTCGCCGCGGCCATCCGCCGGGAAGCGCCAGATCTCGCCATACACGCCCGCATCGACGATGGCGAAGAGCGACTTTCCATCCGCGCCGAGCGCGGGCGAGCGCGCACGTGCGCCATCGGGAACCTGAAACTCGATGCGGCGGCGCGGACCGATGAACGCAGTCACAAAGCGGCCGCGCGCCGCGATCGTCACGGCATCGCCCGCCGGTGAGAGCTGCGCGCTCTCGAGAAAGTTGAGCGGCGTATCGAGCCAGCGGCGGCGCGTGAAATCGTCATCCGTGGCGAGCCGCAGCGAGACGGGAGACGTCGCGCCGGAGGCGATGTCGTAGGTGTAGAGATCGGCGCCGCTCTGGTAGACGATGCGGCCGTTGTAGAGATACGGCGTGCGCATCTGCCAGGCGGCGGATTGCGTGTGCTGGCGCGGATCTCCGCCTGTCTCGTTCACCGACCAGATGTTGTCGGAGCCGGACTTGTCGCTGACGAAATAGATGCGGCCGGACCAGCTCATCGGGCTGGAGATCGGCGCGCCGAAATCAGCAGCGAGACGCATAGCTTCCGCATCGCTCCCCAGCGTGTAACGCCAGAGCTGTCCCATCCGGCCGCCACGATAGCGCACCGCGTTGTCTCCCCCGACGGAGAGGCCATAGCGCGTGAAGGCGAGCGTCTTGCCATCGCTCAGCACAGTCGCCTGTTCGGCGTCGGCGAGGGGAATGTCGGCGATCTTCAGGCTCGTGCGGTCAACCGTTCTCAGCAGGCGCGGAACCGATCCGGGAATATTGGATGTGCGATAGATGATTGTGTTGTTGTCGAGCCAGCCCCGCACGGCGACATCGCCGCCTTCGTGTGTGAGCCGCACCGGCGTGCCGCCCGCGACGGGGATGAGGTAAATCTCGCGTGGACCATCATAGGTCGCTTCGAAAGCGATCCACTGTCCGTCCGGGGAGATGACCGGCATCGATTCCGCTTCGGGATGCGTGGTCAGCCGCAGGGCATCTCCGCCTTCGGGCGCAGAGCGCCAGAGATCGCCCTCGCTCGCGAACACCAGGGAGCCCGGCCCGAGAGCCGGCGTCTGATAATAGCCGAGGCCCTGGGCAACGGCCTGGCCGGCGCCGAGCAGGCACGAAGCTCCCAGAAGGGAGGCAAGAATGAATCGCACGGAAGTCCCCTGATGACGTTTGGGGGAGCTAACCGTCCCTGCGCGCGCTCCGCAAGCAATACCGGCCCATGGCCGCGGGCATAAATCCCCCTGCGTGTCGTTTTCGGGCGCACTCGCTTTTCAGGCGACATGACAGAGGCCGTGCAACCTATCGCGTTTCACCGAGCGCCAGTTGCTGGCCTTGGGCGAGGTGCTGCAGGCGGCGGATGTCGCGGATGATCCAGCGCTCGTTCGGTTTCTCGACGATGCCGGCGGATTTCAGCAGCGTGAGTTCGCGATGGAGGCTCTGCCGCGTCACGCCGAGGTGGCTGGCGAGGTCGTTCTGCGTCAGGGGCGTCGGCTTTGCGGTCGCGGCGGTCGTGAACTATCCGAAGATCGCCAGCCAGCGCGACAGGATCACGGCGCACGCCGCAAACGCGCTTCCCATTGCGCTGCTGATCTTCGCCGCCGGCGTCTTCACCGGCATCCTCAGCGGCGCCGGCATGGTGGACGCGATGGGACGCAGCCTGCTCGCCATCACGCCTGATGCGCTGGGGCCATATCTTGGGCCGGTGATCGCAGTGATGAGCGGGCCATTCACCTTCATCATGTCGAACGACGCTTACTATTTCGGGATCGTGCCGGTGATCTCGGAGACGGCAGGGCATTTCGGACTGTCAGCTGTGGAAGTCGCGCGCGCCTCACTGCTGGGACAGACCGTGCATGCGCTGAGCCCGCTGATCGCGGCGATCTATCTGGTCGCGAGCCTGCTCAAGGCGGAAGTGGGCGACATGCAGCGCTTCGGCTTGCCCTTCGTGATCGCGCTGCAGTTCCTGATGATCGCTGTGGCGCTCGCGACAGGCGCCATCCCGTTCATGGCCGAGGCGCCGTAACCCTCAGGCCCATAACCTTCTCAGATGACGTCGAGCGGCCGCGAAACAATCGGCGTGCGCTCAGCAAGGTCGTTGATGCTGGCGAGATAAGTCTGGAAGTGCGGCGTCGCGCGGTGGGCCAGTACCGCCGCGTCATCCGCATAAAGTTCATCGAGCACAAACGTGCCGGCGTCGGCCTGATCCTGCCAGATATCCCACCGCAGATTTCCCGCCTCAAGGCGGCTCGCGACGGCGAGCTGCCTGAGCAGGCTTTCCAGCTGCGCCTCCTTGCCCGCCCGCGCCCTGAGGATCGCGGTGATCTTCCGTTGGTTCATCATGACGCCTGCAAGGGTTGCCAAGTCTAACGCGGCAATCCCTAGCAGGTCGGGGCTGGCCGAGCGACGATCTTCCCGGGGTACGAATCCCATGAGAGCAGGCTGCGCGGCGGCGCTCGCCCCGGCGATGACAAGGGCGCGAGGTTATGCGCAACGCGCGCAGCCGCACCGTACGAAGCCGCGCCGGGAAGGGCGGTTGTTGCTGCATCCGCATAATTCACTCTCACGAGCGTGAATATCTGTTGACGGGCCGTCTGAGTCCGGCAACGTTCACACGCAAGAGAATGAGCCAACAAAGGCTCTGATTTGGGAGGACGTCATCGTGAACAGCATGCTCCGCAGCGCGTCCGGCGCTGCGATCCTCTTGGGTTTGGCCGGTGTCGCGCCTGCCTTTGCCCAGACCACGACAACGCAGACCGTGACCACGCAGCCGGCCGGCGCCGAAGCCGATGCGGGCCGTGATCGCGTCGTCATCACCGGCTCATTCATCCGGGGCACGCCCGAAGATGCGGCGCTGCCGGTCGAGGTGTTCACGCAGGAGGAGCTGGAAGACCGCGGCGCGCCAACCGCGCTCGAGTTCGCAAAAAGCCTCACCATTGCCGGCCCGACCACGGGCGAAGCCTACTACTTCGGCGGCCCCGCCCTGATCGGCTCCGTCAACTACAACATCCGCGGCATCGGTGCGGACAAGACGCTGACCCTGCTGAACGGCCGGCGGATGAGCTCGAACACGTCGAACATTCCGTTCGCGGCGCTGGAGCGCGTCGAGATCCTGAAAGACGGCGCGGCCGTGATCTACGGCGCAGACGCCACCGGCGGCGTCGTCAACTTCATCACGCGCGACAATTTCGAAGGTCTGCAGGTCAGCGCCCAATACAAAGCCATCGACAGCTCGGATGGCGACTTCGGCGTCAGCGTCCTCGGCGGTTTCGGCGACGACAACATCAACTTCCTCTGGTCGGCCGAGTGGGAGCATCGCTCCGCGCTCAAGGCCGTCGACCGGCCGTTCACGCTTGACTCGTTCAATCCCGCGGCAGGTGTTGGCAAGTACAACCCAGCGCCATGGTCCACGCTCACCAACCTTGCTGGCTGGCTGCCGCTCGGTCCGCTGCCCGCAACGCCGACGATCGGCGCGAACGGCGCCGAATTCGGCGCGCCCGTGGCCGGCATCACGCCGGACTTCACACCCGCCTCGTGCGCGGCGGTAGGCGGCCGGTACGACAACGCCTTCACCTGCGCGTACAATTACTCGAATTACTACAATCTGGTGGAAGACAACGACATCTATCGCACGTACGCGCAACTCAATGGCTCGTTCGACGACAACACCAACTTCCACATCGAAGCCTCCTACGGCCAGGTGAAGACGCCGAACATGTTCGCGTCTCCCTCGCAGCCCGTCATCAAGGGCCCCGCGATGGCGACGGGCGCGACGTTCCAGTTCTACGTGCCCATCACCAACCCGCACGCCGCAGCCTTCGCTGCGCGCACCGGCACTGGCGCTGCGTCCGGCTTCACGCCGGTCACGTATCGCGTGCTCGGCCACGGCGGCAATACCGCGTTCGGCGGACAGGGCGTGCCTGACCTCGTCGACAACCAGCTGTGGCGCATCTCGGCCAGCCTGGATGGCCAGCTCGGCGATTGGGCGGGCATTGCGAAAGACGTGAACTACGATTTCGCCGTCACCTACAACCAGTCGATCAACCTCAACACGCACCCTGACATCATCGGCTCTCGCGTTCAGGAAGCCCTCAACGGCTTCGGCGGACCGAACTGCAGTGTGCCCGATCTGGATCCGAACCGCTTCGGAACGCAGAACGCCGCGCTCGCCGGCAAGGGCAACTGCCAGTGGTGGAACCCGTTCGCCACGTCGTTCGTGAACCAGCCGGTTCGCGGCCTGGCCAACCCGCAATACGTGGCGGGCGCCGAGAACTCTGTCGCCCTCGCGCGCTGGTTCTTCGATAATCGTCAGGTGGAAACGGTGTCGTCCAGCCTCACGGCCGATCTCGTCTTCAACGGCAAGACAGGCCTGCAACTTCCGGGCGGAGAGGTCGGTTGGGCGCTAGGTGCGCAGGGTCGTCAGTTCGAAAGCCGCAAGTCCGTCAACAGCCCGTTCATGAACGGCATGAACCCGTGCGAATGGCCCGATGGCACGACCAGCCAGAATGGCGCCGGCTCGCCCGCGCTCGAGCAGAACCCGCTCGCGACGACCAACCCGGCCTTCCGTGGCTGCACGCCTGACAGCCCCGGCGCTTTCATCGCCTTCGTGCCCGACCTTCCGAACTACGCCGATCAACAGCAGTACTCGCTGTTCGGCGAGTTGCAGATCCCGGTGCTCGACAATGTGAACATCCAGGCGGCCGTGCGCCGTGAGGAGTTCTCCGGCGGCCTCGGCGCCACCGTCTACAAGGTAGCCGGCAAGTGGGATGTCTGGGGTCCGCTGTCGCTCCGCGCCTCCTACGGCACCAACTACCAGGCGCCGCCGGTCGGCGTCATACCGGGCGCCCAGGTCGCTGCTGCGCGCACCTATACGGTCGCGGGCGGCAACTGGCTCGGCGCAACGTTCGTCACCGACGCCAGCATCAAGCCGGAAACGGCGACCGCGATGAACTTCGGCGCCATCTGGGACAGCCAGGGATTCTCCTCGGATCACGACTTCCGCGTGATCGTCGACTACTTCGACATCGAGACCGAAGACCAGATCGGCCAGATCGCCGATCCGAACCAGATCGCCAGCCTCGTGTTCAACGGCGCCGGCGGCACGATCACGACCTGCGACCCGAACGTGCAGCCTCTGGTGCGGCGCATCAACTTCAACGGAAGCTGCTCTGTCGGCCTCAGCGGCGCGACCGGCTTCTCCTCGGTCACGACGCTGTACGGCAACGGCCCCGGCCAGAAAACCAACGGCTTCGACGTGCAGGTCGTTTACGCCCTGCCGCTCGGACCGGGCGACCTGATGCTGGACCTCACGGCCACGCAGATCACCGAACTGAAAACCGGCCCGACATCGCTTGACGGTGTTGTCGTGTCGACGGGCGATGATCGTCTCGGCTCGCTGAACTTCGCCACCTTCGCCCTCGCGGCGCCGGAGCTGCGCGCCAACCTGGCCGCCAGCTACAAGCTGGATCAGCACAGCTTCCGGCTCGGCGTGAACTATGTCTCCGCCGTCACCGACGAGCGGGCCGGCGTCCAGTACGGCGAGAATGGTGAGGACTGGATCACGACCGACTTCACCTATCGCATGGAAGTCACAGAAGACCTCGCCCTGACCGCGACGGTTGCGAACATGTTCGATCGCATGCCGCCTAAGGCCCAGGAAGAACTTGGCTACGATCCGTTCATGGGCAACCCGCTGGGTCGCACGTTCGAGATCGGCGTCAAGAAATTGTTCTAACCCCCCCAAGGGACCTGCGGTAGGCAGCCTCGCTGCCTGCCGCATTTTCTTGATCTCTCGTTGCCCCCGGCGAGACGTGCCGGAGGCAGCGATGCGGGCTTGTCCGCCTTGATCACCCGGTTCTTGCCTTGATCACTATGATCCACGGAGCTCCGCAGTCATGACGGGCAAGGCGATCAGCAACACGGCAGCCCACGTTCAGCAGGCGGGCCAGATTCAGCAGGCAGGACGCGGCGCGTGGGTCGCGCTGATCATGCTGTGCTTCGTCTACGTGCTGAACTTCCTCGACCGCCAGCTGCTGTCCATCCTGTCGAAACCAATCCAGGACGAGCTGCATCTCACCGACGGCCAACTCGGGCTGTTGGGTGGTCTCTATTTCGCAGCCTTCTACTGCACCATCTCGCTCCCCATCGCCTGGCTCGCCGACAGGCACAACCGCGTCCGCATTGTCGCGATGGCCTGCACATTGTGGAGCGCGGCCACCGTCGCCTGCGGCCTCGCGCGGACCTATCCCGAATTGGCCGTCGCCCGCATGACAGTGGGCGTGGGTGAGGCAGGTGGCGTGCCGCCCTCCTATTCGATCATTTCCGATTACTTCCCCGCGCGCAGGCGCGGCATGGCCTATGGCGTCTACAATCTCGGGCCGCCGATCGGGCAGGCGCTGGGCGTCGCGTTTGGGGCCAGCGTGGCCGCCGCCTACAGCTGGCGCGATGCGTTTGTGGCGCTGGGCGCCATCGGCGTCGTGGCCGGCGTTGCGGTGTTCTTCCTCGTGCGCGAACCGAAGCGCGGCGGAATGGAGACTGCGGTTGTGCCCGAGCCCGTCGCGGCGCCGGCGGTTGCTGTGGAGCGGCCGAGGTTCTGGAATACGTTCGGCATGTTCCTGTCGCGCCCGGTGCTGTTGCTGACGGCGCTGGCGGCCGCAGCGACGCAGTTCATCACCTACGCCGTCCTCAACTTCACCACGCTGTTTCTCATGCGGGAAAAGGGCATGACGCTGGAACAGGTTGCGTTGTGGTACGCCATTCTGATCGGTTTTGGCATTGGCGCCGGCGTGTTCGTGTCCGGCTGGCTGCTGGACCGCTGGGCGCCGAAGACGCAACGCGCCTATGCGCTGCTGCCTGCCATTGCGCTGACAGTAGCCGCCCCGCTGTTCGTCGGCTTCGTCTGGGCGCCCGGCTGGCCGCTGGCGCTGGTCTTCCTCGCCCTGCCGACAGCGCTCAACTACTTCTATCTCTCGCCCGCCGTGGCGCTGGTGCAGGCAAAGGTGAAGCCGGAACAGCGAACGCTCGCCGGCGCGATCCTGCTCCTGATCATGAACATGATCGGCCTCGGCTTCGGCCCCACCTATCTGGGCGCCATGAGCGACATGTTCACGGCGCAGGGTCACACCAACCCGCTGCAACTGGCCTTCTACACGCTGGCGCCGTTCTACGTGCTGGCTATCGTCATGCATCTCTTCCTGTCGCGCGCACTTGGCCGGGAAGAGAAGCTGGGTACAGGCGCTGCCGCTTGACCCAGCCCTACGTCCAGGACTATGCGCTGACGCTCAACCGCCTGCTCGAACATGCCGCGAAGTGGCACCCGAAGGCCGGCGTCGTCACCGCAACCGCCAACGGCGCCGCCACGCGGCTGACCTACGAACAGCTGCTCACGCGCAGCCAGGCCTTCTCCTCGGGCCTGCGCCAGCTCGGCGTGCGCTTTGGCGACCGCGTGGCGACGCTCGCGTGGAACACGCAGGCGCACGTCGAAGCCTGGTATGGCATCGCCGGCATGGGCGCCGTCGTCCACACGCTCAACCCGCGCCTCGCAACCGAAACGCTGGCCAGCATGGTGCGCCAGGCCGAATGCCGCCTGCTCGTCGTCGCTTCAAGCCTCGCGAAGATGGGCGTCGACCTCGCCATACTCGCACCCACCATCGAGCGTATCATCGTCATCGATGAGTCGGTCGAAGTCGAGGCGATGGCCTCGCCCGCTTCGGTGATCCTGCACAGCGAGATGGAAACCGGCGCCCGCGTCGAATGGGGCATGTTCGACGAAAACTCCCCCGCCGGCCTCTGCTTCACCTCCGGCACCACGGGCGAGCCGAAAGGCGTCGTCTACACCCACCGCTCGTCCTACCTTCACACCCTGCGCGTGCTGCAGGCCGATGTGATCGGCCCCACGGCAAGCGATCGCATCCTGATGGTCGTGCCGATGTTCCACGCCAATGGCTGGGGCCTGCCGTTCGCTGCGCCCGCTGTCGGCGCGTCGCTGCTGCTGCCGGGCAAGAATCTCGACGGCGCCAGCCTCGCGCGCTTCGTCCAGGCGGAAGGCGCAACGCTCGCCGCCGCCGTGCCGACCGTGTGGCTCGGCCTCGTCGATCATCTCGACGAAACCGGCGGCGATGTTCCCACGCTCAAGCGCATCATCGTCGGCGGCGCGCCGATGCCTGAAAGCCTGATGGAGCGTGTCGAAAAACGCCTCGGCGCCATCGTGCAGACAAGCTGGGGCATGACGGAGCTCACGCCCCTCGGCGCCATTGCCCCCTCGCATCTGCCCGAACGCGAAGCCGCCACCGCGGGCCGCATCGCGCTCGGCGTCGATGTCCTGCTCACCGACAGCGACGGCAAGGCGCTGTCGCAACAGCGCGAAACCGAAGGCCGTCTGCGCGTAAAAGGCCAGAGCGTCGTCCACCGCTACTATGGCATCGAGCAGCCGGCAGTTGACTCCGATGGCTGGTTCGATACGGGCGACCTCGCGCGCATCAACGCCGACGGCGCGCTCTACATCACGGGCCGCGCAAAGGACCTGATCAAGTCCGGTGGCGAATGGATCAATCCTGCCGAGATTGAGGCCATCGTGGGCACGTCGCCCGCGGTCGCCCAGGTCGCAGTCATCGCCCGCCAGCATTCCAAATGGGGCGAGCGGCCCGTGCTTGTTATCGAGAATCGCGACGGACACGAGGCCAGCGACGATGACCTGCTGGGGCTTCTCAAGGGGCGGGTTCCCTCCTGGTGGCTGCCTGACGCTGTCATCCGGCTGCCCAGAATTCCACTCGCGGCGACCGGCAAGATCGACAAACGCAGGCTGCGCAAGGAGTTCGGCGCCGAATAGGCGCCGCAGACCTTGTCAAACCGCAACGCCGATGCGAACCGGGAAAGACATAGTCGGAGACAGCGATGCCGGTTTCGACCACAACGCCGCCCAAACGGTCCAAGAAGGCCGAACAGCGCGCGGAGATGATGGAGCAGATCCTCGACGCGGCCGAGCACCTGTTTTCCGAGCACGGTCTCTATGGCGTGACGATGAAGGACGTGGCCCAGCGCGTGGGCGTCCACCATACGCTGATGAACTACTATTTCACCGACAAGCAGAAACTGTTCGACGCCGTGTTCGCCCGCCGCGCACAGGTGACGCGCGACCTGCGGGTCGCCGCGCTGGACGCCTACGAGAAGGAATGCGCCGGAAAACCGACCGTCGAGGGCGCCCTGCGCGCCTTCCTCGATACCGACCTTGATCTCTACAGCCGCGGCGGGGAAGGCTGGATGAACTATGGCAGGCTCGGCGCCGTGGCCGCCAACATGCCCTATGGCGCCGCTCTGATGGACGAGCATTTCGACGTCGTCGTGTTGAAACTGATCGCCCTGCTCAAGCGCGCCCTGCCGGATTGCAGCGAGGAAGACATCTTCTGGGGCTACCACTTCGTGTCCGGCGGTCTGATGCTCACGCTCGCCCGCTCAGGCCGCCTCGACCGGTTGTCCAACGGCCTGTGCGAGTCCGGCGATTTCCTCGCCGCCAAGGACCGGATGGCCAGCTTCATGGCCGGCGGCTTCATGGGCATCTGCCAACACCGCATCGCCGAACGGAAGCAGGAAGCGAAAGCCGCCGCCAAGCGTACGAAGAAATAGCGGCGCCCCTTTCCGCCGCCAACCAGACCCAGTTTCTTCCGCGGCAGGAGTTGTATAGGCTCACAGCTCGACATCGCTTCTCGAGAAGAGTGAGTCCCAGGGATGAAACGTATTCACGGCTTGGGCGGCCTGTGCCTGTCCGCATTCGCTGCGTTATCTGCCGCCTGCAGTCAGGCCCCCGCCGCGCCGGATCAGTCGACAGAGGCCGCAATCTGGTCCTGCCCCGCGGGCTTTGAAGTCAAGGAAGGCCTCAACACCAACTTCCCGCACGAAGGCCTTATGCGCGCCTTCGTCGTCGCGCCGGCCAAGGGTGTGACGGGCGCGGCGCCGGTCTGGGTCCCGATCACGGGCACGGTTGAATCCACCAACGCCAATCTCACAGTCGCGCGCTCGGGCGCCAATGCGCTGATGGCGGATCAGGGCTTCACCGTGATCGGCCCCGTGCGCCAGTGCTCCAACCAGGACCCGAACGCCAGCGGGCAGGTCTGCAACGGCCCCGGCAAGGATGGCTGGAACTGGACGCCGTGGAACGATGGGCGCGCCGCCAACGCCGAAGGCGAGAAGTGGAAGAACGACGCCGGCCCGGATTCGCGCTTCTTCGAGGCGATGGTCCGCTGCGTCGGCACGAAATTCCCGCTCGACGCCAAGCGGCTTTTCATCGGTGGCATCTCCGCTGGCGGCACTGTCACCAACCGCGCGCTGACGTTCAATTCCGCCTTCTGGTCCGGCGGCATGCCGATCTCGGGCGAATGGTACGTCTCGAACGACGATGGCTCGGCGCTCTCGTTCAATGCCGCGCGTCAGGCCGTCATCGACAACCCGACAAAAATCCACCAGGGCCGCATAGGCCCCTATCCGCTGCCCAAGGCGCTCAGCCCGCTCGTGGTCATCACCGTGTGGGGCGGCGAGAAGGACCTGTGGGACTGCGGCCCGCCGCTCGGCCTCTGCGCGGATTATCGCCCCTCGACGCAAGCCGGCTCGAACTATTTCTCATCGATGCCGAACGTCGTTCACGTCGCGTGCACAGCCAGCCACGGCCACATGTGGCCCCAGCAGAACACGCAGGCCTTCAACCTCTGGGCGCTCACGACAATGTCGTCCCACCCCAAGGGATCAGACCCGAAAGCGTTCAAGCTCACCGCGCCGCCCGAGGGCTACAGCTGCAAGCTCGGTGTGTTCACGGGGCTCTACTAGCCCAACCCCGTGCGCTCTTGCCGCAAGCATCAACCGGGGCGCCTGACGCTGCGTCGTCCCTTGCGCACAGGTTGACGTACGCGCAAGGTCTACCCGCGTTGGCGTTGTGGAGGCCGTGTATGCAGCTGATCAGCCAGACGGCGGTCGAGGGAATCCCCGGGCCGAGCTATGCCGAGGCCTATCCGCGGCTCGAAGGGCTGAACTTCAACGACGGCAAGCTCTTTACGCAAGGACAGCCATACGGCGCCTACGCGAAGCTCCGCACCGCATCGCCCGTCTGCTGGCATCCCGAGCCCGAAGGTTGGCCCGGCTTCTGGGTCGTCACGCGCCACGCCGATGTCATGCGCGTGAACGGCGATCCGGCGACCTTCTCCTCGCAACGCGGCGGCATCCTGATGAACACGCCGAAGCCCGGCGTCGGCCACGTGCTGCTCGGCCGCGCCTCGCTCGACACGATGATCAATCTCGACGCGCCAAACCATCTCCAGCTGCGCCGCGAGCACATGCCCTTCTTCACGCCCGGCTATCTGAAGACGTTGACCCAGAAAGTGCAGGGCGAAGTCTCCCGCCTCATCGACGGCATGGCGGCCAAGGGCGACTGCGATCTGGTCGAGGAATTCTCCTCGCGCCTGCCGCTCTACACGCTGTGCGAAATCCTCGGTGTGCCGGAAGCGGACCGCCCGAAATTCCTGCACTGGATGCACTATCTGGAAATGGCGCAGAACCTCGCCGCCGATCAGGCCGCAGCCCCCTTGGCGCCCAGCCTCGAGCTCATGCAGTTCGTCGCCGACTTCAACAACAATGTCGAAGAGATGTTCGCTTACGGCCAGCACATGCTGCACAAGCGGCGGCAGGATCCACAGGCCGATCTCATGTCCGCCATCGCCCGCGCGCAGGTGGATGGGCAGCTGCTGAGTGATGAATACCTCGACGGCTCCTGGCTGCTGATCGTCTTCGCGGGCAACGATACCACGCGCAACACGCTGTCCGGCGCCATGAAACTGCTGACGGAATTCCCGGACCAGAAAGCAAAGCTGATCGCCCAGCCGGAGCTGCTCGGCAACGCCGCCGATGAATTCATCCGCATGGTCAGCCCCGTCATCTACATGCGGCGCACAGCCCTGCAGGATGCGATGGTCGCAGACCAGAAGATCGCCGCTGGCGAGAAGGTAGTCATGTATTACGGCGCCGCCAATCGCGATCCCACCGTCTTTGAAAACCCCGACACGCTCGATGTCGCCCGCGCCAACGCCAACAAGCATGTTGCCTTCGGCTATGGTCCCCATGTCTGTCTCGGCAAGCGCGTCGCGCAGATTCAGCTGGAAGAGGCCTATCGCCAGCTGCTCGGCCGCCTGCCGGATATCGAATGGACCGGCGAGATCGACATCGCGCCAAACAATTTCGTGCATGCCATCCGCAAGCTGGGCGTGAGCATCGCGCCCCGGCACTGAGCGGCGAACACAGAATCCGGCCCACCGGATCGCGAGGGAGACGTGTCTTGGGTGATATCGTCAGCGGCCAGCGCCGCCTGAGTACAGCCGAGCTGGGTCTGCGCGCCGCCCGCGCCGCGACAGGCCTCGACAGCATCGGCCTGCAACCCGGCGACATCATCGCGCTGTTCCTGCGCAACGACTTCCCGTTCTTTGAAGCCAGCATGGCCGCCGGCATTCTCGGCGTCTATCCAACGCCCGTGAACTGGCACGCCACGCCCGAGGAAGCGCGCTACATCTTCGAGAATTCCGGCGCCAAGGCGATCGTCATCCACGCCGATCTATACGAAGGCGTCCGCGCGGTCGTTCCCGCTGGCGTCCACGTCTTCACCGTGCCCACGCCGCCCGAGATCGCCGGCGCTTATGGTGTGCCAACACAATCAGCCGAAGCGCCGCACGGCGCGCGCAACTGGGCGGCCTGGCTTGAAGACTTCGCACCCTGGTCGGGCGACGTGCGGCCAAATCCAGGAACCATCATCTACACTTCCGGCACCACTGGAAATCCGAAAGGCGTCCGGCGCGCCTCGCCCACGCCGGAGCAGGCCGAGGCGTCCATGCGCAGCCTCCTCGACATCTTCGGCCTGATGACGCACCCGCCCGACCAGATCATCAGCGTGATGACCGGCCCGATGTACCACTCGGCCCCCAACGCCTACGGCATGGTCTGCGCGCGGCAGGGCGCGACGCTGCATCTCGAAGCGCGGTTCGAGCCCGAAGAACTGCTCCAGATGATCGAGCGGCACCGGGTCACGCACATCCACATGGTCCCGATCATGTTCAACCGGCTGCTGAAGCTGCCGGACGAGGTGAAGCGGAAATACGATCTCTCCTCGCTGAAGTTCGTCGTCCACGCCGCAGCCCCATGCCCCGCGCCGGTCAAGCGCGCGATGATCGAATGGTGGGGCCCGGTGATCAACGAATACTACGGCTCCACCGAAACCGGCGGTGTCGTGTTCTGCACGTCCGAACAATGGCTCTCGCATCCCGGCACGGTCGGAACGGCCATGCCCGGCGCCGACGTGCGCATCACCGACGCTGAGGGCAACTCGCTCCCGCAAGGCGAGATCGGCGAAGTCACCGCAGCCTTCCCGAACATCGCGGACTTCACCTACCACAAGGACGACGCCAAGCGCCGCGCCACCGCCAAGGTCGGCCTCGTCGCCACCGGAGACCTTGGCTATTTCGACAAGGACGGCTTCCTCTATCTCTGCGACCGCTCGAAGGACATGATCATCTCCGGCGGCGTCAACATCTATCCCGCCGAGATCGAAGCCGTGCTCCATCGCATGCCCGGCGTCGCCGACTGCGCCGTCTTCGGCATCCCCGATGATGAGTATGGCGAAGCCGTCCACGCCTGCGTGCAAGCGCAGCCCGGTAAACAGCTGAGCGAGGAGGGCGTCAAAGCCTACCTCCGCGAGCATCTGTCCGGCTTCAAGGTGCCAAGGTCTGTCGATTTCCGCGCCGAGTTGCCGCGCGAGGATTCAGGCAAGATATTCAAACGCAAACTGCGCGAGCCCTTCTGGGCGGGCCGCACGACACGCATTTAGCCCGACACGAGTCGAGAGAGGACCCCGCCGGTGAATTTCGATTTCTCAGACGACCAGAAGATGCTGCGCGATCAGGCGCGCAAATTCCTGGCGGACAAGTCCAGCAAGAAGGCCGTCCGCGAGATTCTCAACGACGACGCCAAGCCATTCGACGCGGCGCTCTGGAAGGCCATCGCAGAGCAAGGCTGGCTCGGCGTGGCCATCCCGGAAGAACACGGCGGTCTCGGCCTCGGCCGGCTTGAGTTGTGCGTGCTGGCCGAAGAACTCGGTCGCGCCCTCGCGCCGGCGCCCTTCTCCTCAACGCTCTACTTCTTCGCCGAAGCACTCCTGCTCGCAGCGTCCCCAGATCAACGCGCCCGCATCCTCCCCGGCATCGCAGACGGCTCTGTCATCGGCGCCTTCGCAATCTCCGAAGGCCCCGGCGCGCCTTCGCCATCCTCCATCGACACGCAGTTCGACGGCTCGAAGCTCACCGGCGTCAAAATCCCCGTCACCGATGGCGACATCGCCACCCACGCCATCGTGCTGGCGCGCGAAGGGCAGGGCCTGTCGCTCGTTCTGGTCGATCTCACCCAATCCGGCGTCAAACGCGAAACGCTGAAAACGCTCGACCCCACACGCAGCCACGCCCGCTTCACCTTCAGCAAGGCCGCCGCCGAACGCATCGGCAAGGCCGGCGAGGGCTGGGACCTCGCCGAGCAGGTGCTGGATCGCGCCGCCGTGCTGATCGCCTTCGAACAGATCGGCGGCGCCGAAGCCTGCCTCGAAATGTCGGTCGACTTCGCGAAGAACCGTTACGCCTTCTCGCGCCAGATCGGCTCCTTCCAGGCCATCAAGCACAAGCTGGCGGACATGTATGTCGGCATCGAGCTTGCCCGCTCCAACGCCTACTATGGCGCCTGGGCGCTCTCGACACAGGCGTCGCAATTGCCAATCGCCGCTGCCGCCGCGCGCGTCGCCGCGTGCGATGCCTACTATTTCGCATCAAAGGAAAACATCCAGGCGCATGGCGGCATGGGCTACACGTGGGAGGTGGACTGCCACCTCTTCTATCGCCGCGCCAAGCTGCTCGCCGTGCAGGCGGGCGGCCCCGGCGTGTGGAAGGAAAAACTCGTGCGTCGTCTTGAACAGAAGAACGCGGCCTAGGAGACAGTCATGGATTTCAACGACACGCCCGAAGAAGCCGCCTTCCGCGCCGAAGCCCGCGCCTGGCTCGAGAAAACCCTCGGCCAGCCCACCGCCCGCACAGGCGCCCGCCCCGAGTCCGCCGAATGGCTGCAAACCGCCAAGGCCTATCAGGCGAAGAAAGCCGCCGCCGGCTTCGTCGGCCTCACCTGGCGCAAGGAAGTCGGCGGCCGCGAACTCCCGCCGATCTTCTCGGTGATCTTCGGTCAGGAAGAGCAGAAATTCCAGGCGCCCGTCGCCCCCTTCGCGATCGGCCTCGGCATGTGCATCCCCACCGTGATCGCCTTCCACAAGCCGGATCGCGTGAAGCACTATGTCGGCCCGGCCCTGCGCGGCGATGAAATCTGGTGCCAGCTCTTCTCAGAACCCGGCGCCGGCTCCGATGTCGCCGGCCTCAAAACCCGCGCCGTGAAAGACGGCGACGACTGGATCATCAACGGCCAGAAAGTGTGGACCTCCGGCGCCCACTATTCCGACTACGGCATCGTCCTCGTCCGCACCAATCCGGAAAAGGAAAAGCACAAGGGCCTCACCATGTTCGTCGTGAACATGAAGGCGCCCGGCGTCGAGGTCCGCCCCATCCACCAGATGTCCGGCGGCTCGAACTTCAACGAAGTTTACTTCACCGACGTCCGCGTCTCCGACTCAGAACGCCTCGGCGAAGTCGGCAATGGCTGGAACGTCGCCCTCGTCACGCTGATGAACGAACGCCTCGCCGTCGGCGGATCGGCCGGACCCGAATACGCCGAAATCCTCGAACTCGCCCGCAACACGCCCTCGCCATCCGGCAAGGGCTCGTTGCTGCAGGACCAGGCCTTCCGCGAAAAACTCGCCGGCTGGTATGTCAGCGCCGAAGGCTACACCCTCGGGAAATACCGCACGATGACGGCGCTCTCGAAGGGCCAGACGCCCGGCCCCGAAAGCTCCATCGGCAAGATCCTCAACGCAAACCGCATGCAGGATCTCGCCAACGCCGCCATCGAAGGCGAAGACCACTACGGCATCATCTCGGATGCCGACCTCGCCCCCATGCAGGGCGCCTTCCACAACGCCTATATGTGGGCGCCGGGCCTGCGCATCGCGGGCGGCACCGACGAGATCCTCCGCAACATCATCGCCGAGCGCGTCCTCGGCCTGCCGCAGGATGTCCGCGTCGATAAGGGCGTCGCCTACAAGGATCTGCCGACAGGCCGATCATGAGCCGTCTTCACATCCTCCTCGCCTTCATCGACGCCTGGAAGGCGCGCGACATCGATGGCGTGCTGGCGTTGATGGACGACGACATCGTCTGGCACTACGCCGCCGCCATCGCGCAGCCCGTGAAGGGCAAGATGAAGGCGCGCAAGCTGCTCGAAGCCCTCGGCCCGCAGATCGCCGAAGTCCGCTGGCGCATCTTCGATCATGCCGAGCGCGAAGGGCGCCTGTTCGTCGAAGGCGTCGACGAATACATCTCCACCGCCGGCCACCTGGTGTCAGCGCCCTATGCCGGCGTGGTCGAGTTCAAAGGCGACCGCATCAGCGCCCTGCGCGAATACTTCGACGTCGGTGTCGTCAACGCACAGAAGGCGGGTGAAGCCGCGCCCGAGCACGTCCGCGCCCTGATCGCCCGCGAAGCCGTCAGCTAAAGCTCAGCCGCAGACACCGGCACGCCCAGCAGCGCCCGGCCCGTCAGCTCGTACCGCGCGCGCTGCTCAAGCCCGATTGCCGGCGCCGTCTGCGCCTCGCTCCACGCCGCATCGATCTCCGCCAACAGGAAAGCCCGCGCCGCCTCCAGGCTCGCCATCGCCCGCGCAAATTCGACCTGTATGGCCCCGCGCTCGGCCAGCGTGCGCCCGCCCGGCATCTTCTTGCCCGAAGCCTCCGCCGCAAACTCGCGCACCGCCGCCCGCGCATTCCCGCTCGCCACCGCCGCAATGCCGATTGCCAGCAACCCGAACACCGGAAACGCATACAGCGGCGCCGCCACGCGCGGCCTGTCCGTGATCAGCGACACCGTTCGATGGCGCGGCACAAGCAGATCCGTCACCGCCATGTCGCCGCTCCCCGAGCCGCGCAGGCCGCCCGTGTGCCACGTATCGATGAACTGCGCCTCGCTCGCCGGAAACAGCATCATCCGATGCTCCGGCATGTTCTCGTTCAGCATGCGCGGCGCTCCGTTCTCGAAGATCATCGCGCCGCCGCACAGCCACGTCGCATTCTGCCCGCCGCTATTCCACTTCCATCGGCCAGACACGCGATAGAAATCGCCTTCAACCTCCGCCTTGCCCATCGGCGCATAGACGCCCGCGACGACAAAACCGGGGTCGCTAAAAATCCCGCCCGCCACATCGGCATCGAGATAGGCGCCCAGCGATCCCGTCGTCGCGCTGATCATCGCGCACCACGCAGCAGACGCATCCGCCTCCGCCAGCGCCTCCAGCGTCTCTACCACCAACCGCGGCGGCGCTTCGAGCCCGCCGTACGCGCGGGGAATGCAGAGCCGGTAGAACCCCGCCTCGCGAAACATCACCGCCAGATGATCGGGCAGGCGGCGATGCTCATCCATCGCGCCACGCGCCGCAGCGATATCCGGCGCCAACGCCCGCGCGCGTTCCAGCACAGCGCTCATCGGTTCAGCTTCCACAGGCCGGCAAGGTTGTTGCGCTGCATGTCGGACGATCCGCCAACGATCGGCATGCCCAGAAGATCGCGTACATTGCGATCCATGTCATAGGCGTCCGACAGCGCATACGATCCCATCACCTGCTGGCACGCCAGCGCGATCTCGACGCCCGTGTCTGCAATGAACAGCTTCGCCATCGATGTCTCGACGCCGCACGGTTCACCCGCATTGGCCAGCCGCGCCGCGTGATACAGCATGTGGCGGCACGCCTCCAGCTTGGTGCGTGCCGTCACCAGCTTGTGCGCAATCACCTGATGCCCTGCGATCACCTTGCCGAATTGCACGCGCTGCTGCGCATAGGTCCACGCCTCGTCCAGCGCCGCCTGCGCAAAGCCGAACGTGCACGCCGCAACCTCCAGCTTCTCGACATCCAGCGCCCGCCCCGCCAGCATGCCCCACGCCGTGTTCAGCTTGGCTGGCCCGCCGACAATCGCATCTAGTGGAATCCGCACATCGTCGAAATGCACGTCGCAGGATGCGGTGTACCGCAAATTCACATGCTCGATCGGCGTCGTCGAAACGCCTGCCGCCTTGCCCGGTATCAGCACAAACGTCAGCGCCTCGCGCTTCGAGGCCTCCGGCGCCGTGTTGATCAGGCAGTAGATGTAATCCGCCCAGTCCGCCCCCGTGCACCAGCGCTTGGCTCCGTTGATCACCAGCTCACCGCCGTCCACCCGTCCGCGCGTGCGCACGCTGGACAGATCGCCGCCGACATCCGGCTCGGAAAGCCCGTAGGCAAACAGCAACTCGCCCCGCGCAAGGCGCGGCAACAGGCTCGCCTTCTGCTCTGGCGATCCGTTCTCGGAAATGTTCATCCCGCCATAGAACGCGCAGTGAATGAACGGTCCGGCCAGAAACGGACCCACGCGCGCCAGCTCTTCAATTGCCGCCACCGCCGCCACGATATCCTGCCCCAGCCCGCCATGCTCTTCGGCGATGGTCAACCCGCACAGCCCCATGTCCGAAAGCTCGCGGAACAGCTCACGTGGCCAGTCGTGCGCCTTGTCCCACGCGCGCCGCTTCTCGCGCGGCGCCTTTTCGGCAACAAACCGGCGCAGCTGCCTGCGCAGCTCGCTCACATGGTCCGGCTCGGGCAGCGTATTCTCGATCATCTATTCGCCTGTCAGGTTCGGCGCGCGCTTCTCGACAAACGCCGCCACCGCTTCCTTGCGATCTGCCAGCGTGTTGGAAAGCAGCTCATACGCCATCGCCGCATCCAGCAGCTGCGATGCCAGCGCCCGCAGCGGCATGTTCGCCGCCGTCTTGGTCCATCGCACGGCCCATTTGGGGTTAGCGAGAATCTTCCCCGCAACTTCGCTTACCTTCGCATCCAGCCCCTCATGCGGCACGACATGGTTCACCAGCCCCAGCGCAAACGCCCGCTCGGCCGGGATCATCTCGCCCGTCATCAGGAATTCCTTGGCGCGCGCAAACCCGATCAGCTGCGGCCAGATGATCGCCCCACCATCGCCCGCCACCAGCCCCACCTTCACATGCGGATCGCCGATCACGGCCTTGTCGCTCGCGATGATCACATCGCACAACAGCGCCACCGTCGCGCCCAGTCCCGCCGCCGCGCCATTCAGCCGGCACAGGATCGGCTTCTCCAGCTCCAGCAGTGACGTAACGATGCGCTTGGCTTCAGGCCCGATGGCGCGAAAGCTCGCCGGGTCCTCGATATGGCTCTTGAACCACGTCGTATCCCCGCCCGCGCAGAACGCACGCCCCGCCCCGGTCAGCACGATGAGGTCGCTCTCCGGATCATCCTGCGCATCAAGGAAAACACGCGCCAGCTCGCGATGCATCGGACCATCGACAGCATTCACCGGATTGGGCGCGGTCAGCGTCAGCGTAAGGATGCGGCCAGCGCGGCTGGCCTTGATCCGCTCATAACCGGAAAAATCGGGCGCCATGTGGCTGGTCCTCAGGTCGGCTCGTCGCCGATGGCGATGATGCGGCGCCCAAAGGCGCTGTCGGTGAACAGATCGATGAACGCCTGCGGCACAGCTTCGAGCCCGCGATAGCGATGCTCGCGCACCTTCACCTCGCCACGCTCGATCATGCCGCCAAGCTCTTCCTGCGCCGCCGGGAAGCCCTTGAGATCGTCGAACACGACGAGGCCTTCCATGCGCAACCTGCTGGCGATGAAGTAGCGGGTGTTGGTGATGCCGCGCACTTTGTCCGGTGGGGTGTTGTAGTCAGCCAGCTGCCCCGAGATCACGATCCGCGCACCGGGGCGCAACAGGGGGATCACCGTGTCGATCATCTCATTGCCGACATTGTCGAACAGAACGTCATAGCCCTCGGGGCTCGCCGCCTTCAGCGCGGCTGCAAGATCGGGCGCCGTCTTGTAGTCCACAATGTCGTCGAGCCCTGCCTCGTTCCGAAGCCACGCCGCCTTGTCCGCCCCGCTTGCCGTGCCCACCACGCGCGAGGCCCCCATCGCCCGCGCAATCTGCGCCGCTGTTGCGCCCACGGGCCCCGCAGCAGATGTCACCAGCACGCGATCCCCCGGCTTCAGCCCCGCCACCCGCTTCAGCCCGAACCACGCCGTCATCCCCGGTACGCCCAGCACGCCGATCCAGTTGGACAAGGGCAGGCGGCGATGCGGAATCTTCTGGATGTAGCCTCGCCCGGCAAAGATCGCATGCTCCGCCCATCCACCGCCCGTCGCGACGACATCGCCCACGGCAAAGCGCGGGTTCGCGGACTCGATCACTTCACCCACCGCAAAGCCGTCAATCGGATCGCCAATCCGCAACGGCGCCGCATAACTGGCGCCCGATGACAGCCGCGAGCGCGTACCGGGATCGGCCGAGCAATACAGCGTCCGCGTCAGCACATGTCCCTCGATCAGGGCCGGCAGCGGCGTTTCCTCGATGCGGAAATTCCCGGCCACGGGCACGCCCGCCGCCTGGGACGCAAGCACGATGCGCCGTGTCGAGGCGGGCCGCTGGGTCATGGAATCACTTTCGCGTCGTTTCTTCGCCGGAGTCGCCCCGGCTCGTTTCGGCGAGTAGAGGCCGGAAGAACTTCCGCCGCAAGTCCGCCCGCGCCGATCACCATTCTGTTCCTTCAATCAGGGGGCGATCCGATCTGTCAGACGGTACGTAAACCTCGCGACCAGTGTGGGCGATCAATGTGGAGTGTGTCGTGCTGTTGAGAGTGGTTTGCCTGCTGGCCGTGGTTGGAATTTCACAATCGGCGCTTGCGCAGGAGAACCCGATCGCCGCCCCCGCCAACTCGGGCCGCCCCGTCAACGAGGGTTGGGGCCTAACCCTTGGCGCGGGCAGCATCCTCTCGCCCAGCTATGGTGGCGACGATACCTATCGCGCCTCCATCCTGCCCAGCATACAGCTTACCTTTGGCGATGATTTCTTCGCTTCGATTGAGGGCGGCGTTGGCTATCGCGCCATCAACACGCAACCCCTGCGCGCGGGCCCCATCGGGCGCATCAAGTTCTCGCGCGATGCGGATGGCGGCCAACCCTTCGCCGTCACCGGCAGCGATACCACCGACCTTGTGGGGCTCGGCGATGTCGACACCAGCTTCGAACTCGGCGGTTTCGTTGCATACGGTCTCGGCCCGGTCACGCTCGGCGCGGAGGCGCGCAAGGCGGTCTCGGGCCATGGCGGCGCGGTGCTGGATCTGGAGGCGAAATGGTCGGGCGCGAACTTCGCCTTCGGTCCGCCCGTAATCTGGTCCGCCGGCCCGCGCCTGCGCATCGTGGACGATACCTACAACCAGGCCTATTTCGGCGTCAGCGCCAGCCAGTCGCTCGCTTCCGGCCTGCCTCAGTTTGTCGCTGGGGGCGGGGTCTATTCCTACGGCGTCGGCGCCACCGCCATCGTGCCGCTGGACCGTGAAGGCACGTGGACGGCTGTGATGTTTGCCGGTTACGACCGCCTGACGGGGGACGCAGCCGATAATCCGCTGGTCCGGCTGCGCGGCTCGGAAGATCAGGCCAGCCTGGGGCTCTTCGTCAGCTATCGCGCTTTCTGATTGTGCAGGGGGCGCAGGCCGCTCTACTATTGGCAAAACAAATGGCCAATGGGAGCAACCAGCTTGACCGATGCTGACACGCAGAACCAACTCAACGACCTCAGAATGTCGGACAAGGGCCTGCCGCTCTATAATGCCGTGAAGCGCCACATCGCCGAGAACGTCGAGCCGATCCTCGAAGAATTCGACGAACTTGACAACCAGAAGACCGATCGCTGGTCCTGGCATCCGCGTCAGCTCGAACTGCTCGACGGCGCGAAGAAGAAAGCCAAGGCCGCCGGCCTGTGGAACTTCTTCCTGCCCAACGCCGAGACGGGCGAGGGCCTGTCGAACCTTGACTACGCCTATATCGCCGCCGAACTCGGCAAGTATCACCTCGCCTCCGAAACGCTGAACTGCTCCGCGCCCGACACCGGGAACATGGAAGTGCTCGAGCGCGTCGGCACGCCCGCGCAAAAGCATAAATGGCTCGAGCCGCTGCTCAACGGCGAAATCCGCTCCGCCTACGCGATGACCGAGCCGAACGTCGCCTCGTCGGACGCGAAGAACATCTCCACCTCCGCCGTGCTTGAAGGCGATGAGTGGGTCATCAACGGCGAGAAGTACTACATCTCCAACGCTGGCGATCCGCGCTGCAAGATCATGATCACCATGGTGAAGACCAGCCCGGACGCCCCCGCGCATCTTCAGCAGTCGCAGATCCTCGTCCCCATGGACACGCCCGGCGTGAAGGTCCTCGGGCCGATGCACGTGTTCGGCGCAGACCACGCGCCGCGCGGCCACATGCACATCAAGTTCACCAACGTGCGCGTGCCCAAGGAAAACATCCTGCTCGGCGAAGGCCGTGGCTTCGAAATCAGCCAGGTTCGTCTCGGGCCGGGCCGCATCCACCACTGCATGCGCACCATCGGCAAGGCCGAAGCCGCCCTCGAAATGATGATCAAGCGCGGCCTCTCGCGCGAAGCCTTCGGTCAGCCGCTCATCAAGCTCGGCAAGAACCCGGAAGTCGTCTCGCGCGCCCGCTACGACATCGAGCAGATGCGGCTCATGGTGCTGAAAGCCGCCAAGGCGATGGACGTCCTCGGCAACAAGGAAGCCCGCGTCTGGGTCTCGATGGTGAAATCGATGATCCCCGAAATCACCTGCCGCATCATCGATGAAGCAATTCAGGTCCACGGCGCCACCGGCATCTCGCAGTGGACTCCCCTTGCTGAGCTGTACGCAGATGTGCGCCACCTCCGCTTCGCGGATGGTCCGGACGAGGTCCACCACATGGTCGTGGGCCGCCACGAGATCAAGAAATACCAGCCCGGCAGCAACACGCCGTAGTTGATCCGCAAAGGCCCTGAGCAAGCTTCACAGCTGTTATGCCTGTGAAGCTTGCGCTGGCGCGCGCATGCGATAGTTGCTTCCTCCTCATGGGGAATCGCAGACATGGCTGATGGGCCTGCCAAGGCACGGACAACTGTTGCGCGCGCGGAATGTGCCGTGGGCGTCGCCGCGACGCGCATTGCCGAAGCGCTGAACAAGAAGAACGTGCTGGCCATCATCTCCAGCGACTATCGCGCCCGCGACATCTACCTCGCCCTCCAGGGCGCCGCCCCCAAAGCCGAGATCGTCTTCTTCGGTCCCAGCGACGCGCTGCCTGGCGACACCCAGCCGCCAACGCCAGCCAACACAGGCGTGCGTCTCGCCGCCCTGCGCCGCGCCCGCGCGCTGGCCAAGGCGAAAGCCAAGCGCGTCATCTGCGTCACCACGGCGGAAGCCGCCAGCGAACTGCTGCCCAAACCCGCCACGCTCGATGGATCGCTCACGCGCTTCACGGTCGGCGGCAAGATCGAGACCGAAGCCTTCCGAACTGTCGTGCGCAGCATCGGCTATTACGAAGACGACCGCGTCGACGAGCCCGCCGAGTTCGCCATGCGCGGCCGCGTCATCGACATCTTCCCCGCCAACGCGGACAACCCCGTCCGCTTGGAACTCGCCGATGGAGTCGTCCGCCGCATCCGCGAATTCGACTCGGTCAGCCAGCGCGGCGTGCGCGACCTGCCGTTCATTGATCTCGGCTCCGCCGCCTGGCCCGTCCTGCTGGGCCGCACCAACGCGCTGTTCGACTATTTCCCCGACGCCGTCATCGCGCTCGATCCCGGCGCCGCCACCGAGCGCGCCCGCTTCCTCAGCCTCGCAGCGGACGCGGCCGGCGGCAAGAAAACCACCGCGAACCAGACGGTCGTAGCCCCCGCCGCGTGGGATGCGGCCATCAAGAAGCGCACGATCCTCGATCTCTCCGCCGCTGACGGCGAGCGCACCATCCGCTTCTCGGCCAACGTCGACCCCCTGAAAGCGATGAACATCGAAATCGCCGCCGCCTTCAAGGAGAAGGCGCGCGTTGTCATCGCGGGCTCGGATCACGATCTGCGCTTCATCAAGAAACGCCTGCCGCGTAAGCTGGCGCAGGGCGCGCGTCCCATCCCGGGCTGGAACGAGGCCGACAGCGGATGGCTCAACCGCGTCAAGCTGCTCGACATGCGCCTGCCGCTCAGCTGGCGCGAGCCGAAACGGCTGGTCATCTCCGCGCGCGAAGTCATCGGCAGCAATGCCGGCCTTGCCGCCGCTGCAGGGGATAGCGGCGAACATCTGCTCGAAATCGGCGACGTCTGCATCGGCGACGTGGTCATCCACGAAGATCACGGCCTCGCCGTCATCGCAGGCCTCAGCCGCCCCTCCGGCGCCAGCGCAGTCGTGGAAGCCATCGAGCTTGAATACGGCGGCGGCGCCCGCCGCCTTGTGCCGGTGGAAGAAGCCGATCGCATCTGGCGCTATGGCGCAGACAGGTCTGCCGTCACGCTCGATGGTCTCGATGGCGTCAGCTGGCGCAAGCGCCGCCTGATCATCGACAAGGCGATGACCGAAACCGCCGCCGAGATGACGCGCCTCGCCAAGGAAAACGCGAAGCGCAAGGGCATGAAGATCGACCCCGATCCCGCCGCCTACAGCGAATTCGTCACCGGCTTCCCGTTCTCCGAAACGCCAGACCAGACGCGCGCCATCCAGGCCGTCCGCGATGATCTGGCGTCGGGCAAGCCGATGGACCGCCTCGTCATCGGCGATGTCGGCTACGGCAAAACAGAAGTCGCCCTCCGCGCCGCCGCGCTCGCCGCCCTCGCAGGCACGCAGGTGGTCATCTCTGCGCCCACCACCGTCCTAGTCCGCCAGCACTACGAAACCTTCAAGGCCCGCTTCGAGCGCACAGGCCTCAAAGTGGCCTCGCTCTCGCGCCTGTCAGACACGGCAGACCGCAAGCGCGTGAAGGCCGGACTAGCCGATGGCTCCATCTCCGTCGTCGTCGGCACGGGCGCTGTCGCCGCAGAGAAAGTCGAATACGCCAACCTCGCCCTCGTGGTCATCGACGAAGAACAACGGTTCGGCGCCGCCGACAAGGCAAAGCTCCGCGATCTCGCCGGGCCCAGCGGCCACCTGCTTAGCCTCACCGCAACGCCGATCCCGCGCACGCTGCAGAATGCGCTGCTGGGCTTGAAGCAGATGTCGGTCATCGCAACGCCGCCCGCCCGCCGCCAACCGATCCGCACGCTCGCGGGCACGTTCGACGAGCATCAGGTGAAGACAGCGCTGCTGCGGGAGAAGGACAGGGGCGGCCAAAGCTTCGTCGTCGTCCCCCGCATCCAGGATCTCGACGGCATCGAGGCGACCTTGAACCGCCTCGTCCCTGAGCTGTCGCTTCTGAAGGCGCACGGCGAAATGGCCGCCGCCGATATCGACAGCGCCATGGTCCGCTTCGCCGGCGGCTTGGGCGATGTGCTGCTCGCCACCAACATCATCGAGGCCGGCCTCGACGTTCCGCGCGCCAACACCATGGTCGTCTGGCGCGCCGACCGCTTCGGCCTCGCCCAGCTTCACCAGCTCCGTGGCCGCGTCGGTCGCGGCAACCGCCGTGGTCACATCCTGCTCGCCACCGAACCCGGCGCGACGCTCACGGAAGCCACGAAGAAACGCCTCCGCACGCTTGAATCGCTCGACCGCCTCGGCGCCGGCTTCGCCATCAGCGCGCGCGACCTCGACATTCGCGGCGCCGGCGACCTCGTGGGCGACGCACAAAGCGGCCACATGAAGCTGATCGGCATCGATCTCTACCAGCACCTGCTGGAGCGCGCCGTGCGGGAAGCGCAGGGCGAAAGCATCGAGCGCTGGGCCCCGGTCATCAATGTCGGCCTCAGCGGCCGCATCCCGCCCGACTGGATTCCTGAGGCAGACACGCGCCTCTCGCTCTACCTGCGCCTCGCGCGCCTCACATCCCGCGCCGAACTCGATGCGTTCGAGGACGAACTGATCGACCGCTTCGGCAAAGAGCCGGAAGAGGCGGCCACGCTGCTCCGCATCGCCAACACCCGCGTCCTCCTGCGCGACGCCAACATCGCCAAGCTCGACGCCGGCCCCAACGCCATCGCCTTCACGCCGCGTGTCGAACCAACGAAGAAAGCCATCGCGGAAACCGGCGTCGTCGCCAAGAACGACCGCCTCATCCTGCAGGAGTCAATCGCAACGCCAGAGGCCCGGCTGGAGCGCGCCGAAGGCATCCTCAAGGTGTTCGCGAAGTCGCGGAAGCGGGGCTGAACCAATAAGCGCCCCATAGCCGCACCTTGTCCCGCTCATCCCGACGAAAGTCGGGATCCAGGGCTGACGGTAAGGCTTGCTCAGGCTTGAAGCTTCAATCCCGTTCAGGACGCGCAACCGTTCCTGGATCCCGACTTTCGTCGGGATGAGCGGCGAGCGGGGCAGCGGAAGTTATCCTGATGGCTCCCTCGCCAGCATCGCATTTGAAGCTCTTCTCACAACACCTGACACGCCTGCTCGAACGGAAGCCGCGGCAAACGCCCAAACAGTTTCTCCGTCGTGCCGTACCCGATATTGCACACGAAGTTCACGCGCACGCTCGTGCCCTTGAAGAACTCTTCGTTCACCCCATCCGTCTTGAACCCGCTCATCGGCCCGCAATCGAGCCCCAGCGAACGCGCCGCCATCATCAGATACGCCCCCTGCAACGAGCCATTGCGCAGCGCGCTCTCCTGCGCGGCTCCCGGGCTCGCCGAGAACCAGCTCCCCGCCTCCGGCTTGTGCGGGAACAGAACGGGCGTCAGCTTCCAGAAATCGAGATCGTACGCGACGATCACATTCACCGGCGCCGCCAGCGTCTTTGGCCGGTTGCTGCTTGACATGTGCGGCGCCAGCCGCGCCTTCGCCTCGGGGCTGACTAGAAACACGAACCGCGCCGGATTGCCGTTGGACGCCGTCGGCCCCCATTTCGCCAGCTCGTAGATTTCGCGCAGCAGCAGGCCGGGCAGGGCCTCCGGCTCGAACGCATTATAGCTGCGCGCCTCCCGGAACAGCTGATCGAGCGACGCCCCCGGCAGCGGGCTTTCGTGCGGCTTTGCATGACCTTCAGGCATCGGCTCTGTTTCCACGCGCTACGGGTTGGCGCCGCGCAAGGCTATGTCATGCTGGCCGCGTTGCAAGACTGATGGGAGCGATCATGCCCACCGACCACGACGATGACATCGTCATGCTGCCCGCCCGGCCCGAGCCGATCGCGGTGCCCGCGTCAAAAGCCGCGATCATCGTCATCGACATGCAGAACGCCTACGCCTCCAAGGGCGGCTATCTCGATCTCGCCGGCTTCGACATTTCGGGCGCCGCGAAAGTCATCGAGAACACGAAACAGGTGCTCGAAGTCGCCCGCGCCGCCGGCGTGCAGGTGATCTTCTTCCAGAACGGCTGGGACTGCGACTATGTCGAAGCCGGCGGCCCCGGCTCGCCCAACTATCACAAGTCCAACGCACTGAAGACGATGCGCAAGAACCCCGAGCTGCAAGGCAAGCTCCTCGCGCGCGGCGGCTGGGACTATGAACTCGTCGACGAACTGAAGCCGCACCCCGGCGACATCGTCCTGCACAAGACGCGCTATTCCGGCTTCTTCAACTCGCAGCTGGATTCGGTCCTCCGCTCACGCGGCATCCGCCACCTCATCTTCACCGGCATCGCCACCAACGTCTGCGTCGAAAGCACCCTGCGCGACGGCTTCTTCCTCGAATACTTCGGCACGGTGCTGGAAGACGCCACCCACCAGGCCGGCCCCGACTTCGTCCAGAAAGCCGCCATCTACAACATCGAGACCTTCTTCGGCTGGGTCAGCACCGTCGCCGACTTCAAGGGCTCGTTCGGGCAACGGCCGCAAAAGCCGTAGCTGTTGGCCGCGCCTCGTCCTTCGACAGCCTCAGGATGAGGCGCTCCGGCGCCACAGCCCAAAAGGCCTCATCCTGAGCAGTGAGCGAAGCGAACGTCCGTCGAAGGACGAGGCCGTGCTCGCTGTCAGGTCGGCTGGCCCTTTCCCCATCGCGCGAACGCGCTAAGCTCCATCGCAGATCAGGAGCGCCCCCATGCCCAAGAAAATCATCCTCCCGCCCGGCACGCACAAGCCCATCGCGCCGTTCTCGCCGGGCACAGTCGCAGACGGCATCGTCTACGTGTCCGGTACGCTCGCCTTCGACAAGGACAACAACATCCTCCACCCCGGCAATGCCGAGGCCCAGACGCGCCACATCCTTGAGGTGATCAAGTCCGTCATCGAAACCGCCGGCGGCACGATGGACGATGTCACCATGAACAACATCATGCTGAAATCGTGGGACGACTACGGCGCCATGAACAAGGTCTACGCCGAATATTTCCCCGGCGACAAACCCGCCCGCTGGTGCATCGTCTGCGGCCTCGTGCGGCCCGATGCGCTGGTCGAGATCGGCTCGATCGCGCACATCGGGAAGAAGTAGCGGCGTGGCTGCGTCGTCCCGCATCACCCGTGGTTGTCATCCCGGAAGCGCGCAGCGCTGTCCGGGACCCATGGTGAAACCCACGTGGGTTGATGAATGGGTCCCGGCCCCCCGCTTCGCCGCGGCCGGGATGACAAGCTGTGGCAGCCGCGCATGCCCCTGACTCCAGACGGCCTCCACTACGAAACCCTCGGCCCCGCCGACGCCCCCGCCGTCCTCTTTTCCTCCGGCCTCGGCGGTTCCGCCGCGTTCTGGCAGCCGCAGGCCGAGCTGCTGGCCAAGCGCTACCGCGTCATCCTCTACGATCATCGCGGAACCGCTCGCAGCGTCCGCCAGCTCACCGAGCCGCACTCTGTGGAGGCGATGAGCGAAGACATCCGCATCGTCCTCGACGCCGCCAAGTCAAAGACAGCCCACATCGTCGGCCACGCCGCCGGCGCGCTCGCCGCCTTCGCGCTCGCCCTCAAGAGCCCCAAGCGCGTCGCCAGCATCGTCGCCGTCAACGCCTGGAGCCGGATGGACCCGCATACCGCCCGCTGCTTCGAGGCGCGCACCGAGCTCCTGAAGAAATCCGGCCGCCGCGCCTATGTCCGCGCCCAGCCGATCTTCCTCTATCCCGCCACATGGATCTCTGAAAACACCGCCCGGCTGGACCATGAGGAGGTCCACCACCTCAAATCCTTCCCCAGCGTAGACGTGGTCCTCGCCCGCATTTCCGCGCTCGCCGCCTTCGATATTGACGCCAAGCTCCCGAATATAACGGCGCCGGTGCTTGTCTCGGCATCGGCAGACGACATGCTTGTGCCCGTCACTTGCTCGCGGCGCTTGGCGGAACGCCTTCCCAATGCCACGCTCGACATCATGGGCTGGGGAGGCCACGCAATGAGCGTCACCGACCCGGAACGGTTCAATTCGGCGCTGCTGAAGTTTCTCGGCCGCGTCAGTGGAGACTGATCACATGAGCAGGATGGAAGTCGGCGTCTTCGTTCCGATCGGCAACAATGGCTGGCTCCTGTCGGAGAACTCGCCGCAGTACATGCCGAGCTTCGACCTCAACAAGAAGGTGACGCAGGCCGCCGACAAGTTCGGCCTCGATTTCGCGCTCTCGATGATCAAGCTGCGCGGCTTCGGCGGCAAGACGCAGTTCTGGGAATACAATCTCGAAAGCTTCACGCTGATGGCGGGCCTCGCCGCCGTGACGGAACGCATCAAGATCTTCGCGACCGCCCCCACGCTGATCTTCCCGCCCGCCATGGTCGCGCGCATGGCCGCCACCATCGACTCGATCGCGCCGGGCCGCTTCGGCATCAACCTGATCACCGGCTGGCAGAAAGCCGAGTACGACCAGATGGGCCTCTGGCCCGGCGAGCAGCACTATAGCGACCGCTACAACGTGCTGGCCGAATACGCGACCATCCTGCGCGAATTGCTCGATTCGGGCCGATCGGACTTCAAGGGCAAGTACTACCAGATGGAAGATTGCCTCGTCCGCCCCAACGCGGCGGGCGTGAAGCTCATCTGCGCGGGCTCGTCCGACGAAGGCCTCGCCTTCACGGCCAAGTACGCTGACTACGCCTTCGCCCTCGGCAAGGGCACCAACACGCCCACCGCCTTCGCCCCGGTCAACAAACGCCTCGAAGCCGCCGCCGCGAAAACGGGTCGCAAGGTTGGCTCCTATCTCCTCATGATGGTTATCGCCGGCGAGACCGACGAGAAGGCGATGGCCAAGTGGAACCACTATCGCGCGGGCGAGGACAAGGACGCCACCAAATGGCTCGCCAACCAGGCCGCCCCCAACGCGAAGGGCGGCGCTCAGACCAACACCACGCAGCTCGCTGACCCCACCAGCGCCGTCAACCTCAATATGGGCACGCTCGTCGGCTCCTACGCCAGCATCGCGCGCATGCTGGATGAAGTGGCCGAGGTCCCCGGCACGTCCGGCGTCCTCCTCACCTTCGACGATTTCGTGAAAGGCATGGACGATTTCGGCCGCAAGATCCAACCCCTGATGAAATGCCGCCAGCATGTCGAGGTGAGGGCGTAGTCGCCCATGTCCAACCTCTACACCCTCCTCGCCACAGGCTTCCCCGCCGACCGCGCCAAACCCTGCTTCATCCTCGCCGATGGCAGCGAGGTCAGCTACGCCACGCTCGAAACCCAGGTCAGCCGCGTCGCCGGACACCTCATCGCCAGCGGTGTCCAGCCGGGCGACCGCATCGTCCTGAAAGACGAAAAATCCATCGCCTTCGTCGCGATCTACCTCGCCACGCTGAAAGCCGGCGCCGTCTTCGTGCCCCTCAACGCCGCCTACACGCAAAGCGAAGTCGACTACTTCATCGACAACGCCGAACCGAAGCTCACCATCACCGATGCGCGCAGCTTCGTGGAGCAGGCCGCCACCGCCGGCCACACGCTCGATCACGCCATCCCCCGCAACGCCGGCGATCTCGCCTCGCTGATCTACACCAGCGGAACCACCGGCCGCTCCAAGGGCGCCATGCTCACGCACGGCAATCTCGCCGCCAACGCAAAGGCGCTGCACGAAATCTGGGCCTTCACGCCCAACGATGTGCTGCTCCACGCGCTACCCATCTTCCACGTCCACGGCCTCTTCGTCGCCATGCACTGCGCCTTCCTCTCAGGCTGCCCGATGATCTGGCTCCTGAAGTTCGCCGATGCAGACGTGCTCGCCGGCCTCAAACGCGCCACCGTCATGATGGGCGTCCCCACCTTCTATACGCGCCTCCTCGCCAACCCCGCCTTCACGCGAGACCTCGCCAGCAGCATCCGCGTCTTCATCTCCGGCTCAGCCCCGCTCCTGCCGACCACCTTCGCGGAATTCGAACAGCGCACCGGCCAGCCCATCCTCGAGCGCTACGGCATGAGCGAAGCCGTCATCATCACCTCCAACCCACTGAACGGAGAGCGCATCGCCGGCTCGGTCGGCTATCCGCTCCCCGGCGTCGAGCTGCGCATCGCCAGAAAAGAAGAAGAGAGCGGGGAAGACACCGGCGTCATCGAAATCCGTGGCCCCAGCGTGTTCGGCGGCTACTGGCGCATGCCCGAAAAAACCCGCGAGGAATTCCGCGACGGCTATTTCATCACCGGCGATGTCGGCCGCCGCGATCCCGATGGCCGCGTCTACATCTCCGGCCGCGCGAAAGACCTCATCATCTCCGGCGGCTACAACGTCTACCCGAAGGAGATCGAGCTCATCCTTGATGAACTCCCCGGCGTCATCGAAAGCACCGTCATCGGCCTGCCACACCCGGATTTCGGCGAGGCCGTCTGCGCAGTGGTTATCGGAACAGGGCGGGAGCCGGAGATGATCGCCGCCTGCCGCGAGAAGCTCGCCGCGTTCAAGACGCCCAAGCGCATCCTCTTCGTGGACGATCTCCCCCGCAACGCCATGGGCAAGGTCCAGAAAAACCTGCTGCGCCAGCAGCACGCCGGATTGTTCACGAAGAGCTGAAAACACGCCGGAACAGCCCCCCGCTGCCACGTCTGGCTGCGTGCTGTGGCCGCATCCGGGCTGGTCCCGCTGGACAGGCCATGCTCTATCCCCCATCGTTTGCATAGCAGCCGATCAACGCGGCCGATCAGGACGACGACGTGACCGGAAAGTCTGAAACAGCGGGCAAGCGTGGCGCGCGCACCAAGGCCGCGGCCAAGCCCGCCGCCGTCAAGTCTTCGTCCCAGAAAGCCGCCTCCAAATCTGCGACAAACGTCGTCGCTATCCGCGGCCCCCACGCCGAACGCTCCGCCGCGATGCGCAAGCGCCTCATCGAGGCCGCCATCGAATGCCTGACCAGGCTCGGCTACGGCGCCACCACGCTGCAGGTCGTGACGGATACCGCCGGCGCCAGCCGCGGCGCCATCCTTCACCACTTCCCCAACAAGGTTGATCTGATGATCGCCGTGGCCGAATACGCCGCCGGTAAGCAGAACCGCCAGGTCGCCCGCCTCCTCGCCAACACCGAGCCGGGCATGGATCGCTATCTCGGCATCACCATGGCGACATGGGATGCGGTGCAACGCCCGCCCGCCATCGCGCTTCTCGAGATCATGATGGGCTCGCGCAGCGATCCTGAACTCGGCGCCCGTTTCCCCGCCGTGATCGAGGCGCTGGAAAAGCACCAACGCGAAGGCGTCTGGGAACAGGCGCAGAGCGTGGGCATCACCGACAAGGAACAGATCGAGGCGATGACCTGGCTCCACAACGCCGCCATGCGCGGCCTCGCGATGGAGCTGATGTTCTCGAAAGACCTGCCCAAGGCCACCGCGGCCATGAAGCTGCTCAAACGCTACAAGATGTGGCTCACCGGCCAACTCGTCACCCGCCCGTTTGATTGAACGCACCCGGCGCCGGCCCGCCGCCGCTTCGCGTCGTCAGCCCCCTCCGTCTTGATGCTTCGCATCAATCCACCTCCCCCGCCTGCGGCGAGGGAGGACGGTCCTCCACCGGCAAAGCCGGGGGAGATGGATCGCGACGTCTTCGTCGCGAGACGGAGGGGGCTGGCCGCAAAGCGGCCGGAACATGCGGAAACCCTCTCCCCAATCCGTCGGAAAACTCTGCCGCAACTCCCACAACAACAGGGCCTTTGCCCCGGAATTCGTAGCAAACTCCCGCCGCAATCC
>NCEM01000010.1 GCA_002280725.1 Alphaproteobacteria bacterium 32-64-14 | reverse complement strand
CATGGACTGGCTCTGGATCATCCTGCGCTACCTCTTCCCCCTGGACCCCGTGCGCCAGTGCATCGCGGCCCTGTGCGACCGCGTCGCCGCGATGGTCCAACTGATCCTCGATGACGACGCGCTCGACGAACTGGCCAGCAACCCCGACGCCCGCATCGCCCTCGAAGCCGCTCTCATCGATTACGAGTCCACCCTTCGCCTCGTCATCGCCGCCCGCGCGCACCAGATCGCGAAGCTGCGCTTCATCCCCGGTAGAAAGTCTTTCCACCGCCCGGCGCGCGCCCGCTCACTCGTCGCTCTCGTCAAGCGCATTCGCAGTCTCGCGCTGGACTGCGCCGATATCGAACGCCTCGCGCAACGGCAGGCCATCCGCCTAGCGCGGCCATGGCCGCGCGTCCGTCGAACCACGAGCGCGTGCTCACCGCAGTTGCCAACGCGGCCGGCGCCAGGGGCCCACCCGTCTTCGATGTCTTCGCAAATCCCGCAACCCGCCTCGCAGGCTTCACCTGCGAGGTCGCGACCCGTTCAACACCAGCCCTCCAGCCAGCCTACATGTTCGGATAGTTCGGTCCGCCGCCGCCTTCGGGCGTTGTCCAGTTGATGTTCTGGTTCGGATCCTTGATATCGCACGTCTTGCAGTGGACGCAGTTCTGCGCGTTGATCTGGAACTTCTTGTCGCCCTTGCCGTCCTCGATCCACTCATAGACGCCCGCCGGGCAGTAGCGGTTGGACGGCCCGGCGAACACGCCAAGCTCGCTCTTCTTCTGCAGCTCCATGTCGAGCACCTTCAGGTGCGCGGGCTGGTCCTCGCCGTGGTTGGTGAAGGAGAACGCGACCGAGGTCAGGCGGTCGAACGAGAGAACGCCATCCGGTTTCGGATAGACGATCTTCTTGTGCTTGGCAGCAGGCTCCAGCGACTTCGCATCGTTCTTGCCGTGCTTCATCGTGCCGAAGAACGAGAACCCGCCAAACAGCGTATTGACCCAAAGATCAAAGCCCGTGAGCGAGATGCCAAGCGCCGTGCCGAACCTCGACCACAGCGGCTTCGCATTGCGAACCTTCTTCAGCTCCGTGGCGACCCAGCTGGTCTTGAACGCTTCGGCATACGCCTTCAGCTCATCGCCCTGGCGGCCATCGACCACCGCCGCAAACGCTGCTTCGCCGGCCAGCATGCCGGTCTTCATCGCATTGTGGCTGCCCTTGATGCGCGGCAGGTTCACGAAGCCGGCCGAGCAGCCGATCAGTGCGCCGCCCGGGAAGGTCAGTTTCGGAATCGATTGCCATCCGCCCTCGGTGATCGCCCGCGCGCCATAGGACACGCGCTCGCCGCCCTTGAGATGCTTGCTGACTTCCGGGTGATGCTTGAAGCGCTGGAACTCCTCGAAAGGCGACAGCCACGGGTTCTTGTAGTTGAGGTGCACCACCATGCCGACCGCCACATAGCGATCGCCGAAGTGATAGAGGAACGATCCGCCGCCCACGCTGTTGCCCAGCGGCCATCCAAACGTGTGCTGCACATAGCCCGGGCGATGCTGCGCGGCAGGCACCTGCCACAGCTCCTTCACGCCGATGCCGAATTTCTGCGGCTGGCTGTCTTTATCCAGCTTGAAGTCCTTGATGACCTTCTTCGCGAGCGAGCCACGCACGCCCTCGCCGATCAGCACATACTTGCCGTTGAGCTCCATGCCCGGCGAATAGTTCGGGCCCGGCTCGCCATTCTTCTCGATGCCCATCACGCCGGCGATCACGCCCTTGATCGATCCATCCTCGCGATAGGTGAAATCGGATGCGGCAAAGCCGGGATACACATCGACGCCCAGCGCCTCGGCTTGGCTCGCCATCCAGCGCGTCACGTTGCCGAGCGAGCCGATATACATGCCATGGTTCTGCAGCATCGGCGGCATCAGGAAGACCGGCAGCGGGATGGACCCCTGCTCGCCCAGCACGATGAAGGTGTCCTTCGTGACCGCCGTTTCGAACGGGCAGCCCTTCTCCTTCCAGTCCGGGATCAGCTCGTTCATGGCCTTGGGATCCATGACGGCGCCCGAGAGGATATGCGCGCCAACCTCGGAGCCCTTCTCAAGGACCACGACCGAGACGTCTTTCCCGGTCTCGGCGGCCAGCTGCTTGATGCGGACTCCCAGTCGCCGGGGATTCGTCCCCACGGCGGAAATCCCATATAGGTCCGGCTAGTTAGCCTTAGGTTTCAGAAGCAACAAGGTTGGAGACAAAGCCGGCGTGACGCACCCCCAGCCAGATCTCGCCGCAAGGGCGCTGGCCGAATTCTGGGCCGATATGGGCCTGGAAGAGGGTCGCGTGCTGTCCGCCCGGCTCCTTGCCAGGCGAGGAACATCCGCGACCCGTTCGCAAGAACGCGCGCCGGCCCCCGGAAACCTGCAAACGCGCGCCGCCTCCGCTGCGCCAACTGGCCCGCGCCCCGAACCGCGCAGGCTGGGCAACAACCCCATCGCCGACGCCTGCCGCCTGGCTGCCGCGGCCAACACGCTGGCCGAGCTGCGCTCCGCCGTCGCGGGCTTCAATGGCTGCGAGCTGAAGAAGGCGTCCAAGAACACGGTGGTGTGCGACGGCGCGTTCGACGCCCCCATCATGATCGTGGGCGAGGCGCCCGGCGGCGAGGAAGACGCAACCGGCCTGCCCTTCGTCGGCCGCGCCGGCAAACTCCTCGACAAGATGCTGGCGACCGTCGGCCTGTCGCGGCAGGAGAATGTCTACATCACCAACCTGATCTACTGGCGCCCGCCGGGCAACCGCGACCCCTCGCCGATCGAGATGCAGATCTGCGCGCCCTTCCTGATGCGCCAGATCGAACTCAAGCAGCCCAAACTCCTGCTCACTGTCGGCAAGTTCGCGACGCACGCCATGCTTGGCCGCACGGATGGCATCATGAAGCTGCGCGGCCGCAAGCTGTCCTACGCGCAGGACGGCCTCGCCGCGATCCCCACCATCCCGACGCTGCATCCCGCCTACCTCCTGCGCAACACCGCCGAGAAGGCAAAAGCGTGGGACGACCTGCGCACCATCGCGAGGCTGTGCGACGAGATGGGCATCAAGCGCGGTCCGGGGCTGTAGGTCACCGCATGGCGTCCGCTCCAGTATCGACAGTCTTTTGATTGGCGGCCCGCCGCCTGTCGGCTAACCTTCGGGCAAGCGGCGCGATGACAGCGCCGCATGCTCGGAGGAAATGCCATGTTTACCGCTGTTGCGACCTCGCTCGTCTCGCTGGCTTTCATGCAGCAGGCCGGCACGATGGTTCATCCCGAAAAGCCGTCGGCAAACCCGCCCAAGGTCGAGCAGACCGTTACCCTCCCCACGCCGCCGCCCAAGCCCGCCTCGCCAGTGGTCGCCAACGATCCGCGCACCGGCAAGCCTGTCGCCAAGAAGGGCCTCGACGCCAGCGACTACGGGTATGTCATGCCCGCAGGCGTGACGACGAAGGAAGTCGTCTATTATTCCGAAGGCACGCCCGCCTACGCCAAGATCTTCTACCCCAAGGGCTTTGATCCCGCGAAGAAGATGCCCGCCATCGTGATGGGCCAGGGCTGGGCCGGCAGCCACGTCTCGATCGAAAAGTACGCCGCCGTGTTCGCACAACACGGCCTCGTCGCCATGACGATCGACTATCGCGGCTGGGGCAATTCCGAAGGCCAGGTGCGCCTGCTCTCCCCCATCGATCTCGGCGGCGGCATGGAGAAGGACGAGACGCGCCACAAGATCATTCAGAACGCCACCGTGTGGGTGAAGCGCACGCGCCTCGATGCGCGTGACCAGCAGGACGACTATCGCAACGCGATCTCCTTCATCCAGGGCGAGCCGGGCGTCGACCCGGATCGCATCGGCGTCTGGGGCTCAAGCTATGCCGGCGGCAACTCGGTTGCGGCGGCCGGGCAGGACGCGCGCGTGAAAGCGATCGCGATCCAGATCCCCGGCATCGGCGGCAATCCTGATGGCACGCCCCCGCAGGCCTATTCAGGACAGATCCTGCAGGATGCGATCACCCGCGCCCGCACCGGCCAGGGCGCCGAGATGTGGACGGGCTATTCGCGCTCGATCCTGATCGATGCCGAGATGATCGAGGCCAACCGCGAGAACAACACGCTGCAATGGGCGCGCAACATCGGCGACCGCCCGTTCATGGTGATCGTCGCGCAGTATGACGAGCTCATCAACAACGATCGCGCCGGCAAGGCCGCAATCGACCTCGCCACAGGTCCCAAGGAATACATCGTGGTGCCCGACATCACCCACTTCGAGATGTATTCCGGCAAGCCGTTCGAGATTTCATCGAGCGCTGCCGCCCGCTGGTTCGTGACGCATCTGGCGAAGTAGCGGCGACCTCAGCGACGCCGCTTTCACCATATCAACGAAGCAAATGGCGACGGGCCGACACCAAGTCGGCCCGCCGCCTGCTTGCGGCAGGAAGCCGGTAAAAGCCGGTTCCAGCCGGGGCCGGTCAAGGCCCTGTGCAATCCCGGAATCCACAACTCTCACGTGCCACCTCCGGCCGCAATGCTGGTTTGTTCGTTTTTTGTTTGATATATGTTCTGTCCTGCAAGCATGGTTAGCGGACAGGACATCGAAAGCGGACATGGAAGGCAGACAGGGTTAATGCCGCCCCGGACAAACTGGAAAACGAGATCGCAGGAGGCCGACTGGGCGCGTGAGCGGGATCAGGCGCGCGGTCGCGGCGCATTGTCCAACGCCACCGGCCGGTTCGAGAGCCAGTATGCCGAGCCGTTCGATGATGGCTGGGAGCCCGATGAAAAGCCCGAGACGCTGAAGACGGAAACCATCCTCGAGAAACCGAAGACGATCATCACCTACAACGCCTCGCCCGACATTTCCTTTGATCGCACGATCAATCCCTACAAGGGCTGCGAGCATGGCTGCATCTATTGCTATGCCCGGCCGAACCACGCCTATCGCGGCCTGTCGCCGGGCCTCGATTTCGAGACGAAGATTTTCGTGAAGCCGTCCGCGCCTGCCCTGCTCCGGCGCGAACTGTCGAAGAAGTCGTACAAGCCGGGCCGGATCATGCTGGCGGGCGACACGGACATCTATCAGCCGCTGGAGAAAGAGCTGCGCATCACGCGCGACATTCTCGAAGTTCTGGCGGAGTTTGATCATCCCGCAGCCCTCATCACCAAGTCTGCGCTGGTGCTGCGCGATCTCGATATTCTAGCTCCCATGGCGGCCAAGGGCCTCGTCTCGGTCGCAGTCTCGTTCACGACGCTCGACCGCAAGCTTGCCCGCACGATGGAGCCACGCTGCGCCGCGCCGCATCGCAGGCTGGAGACGATGCGGGAGCTCAGCAACGCCGGCATTCCGGTGACGGCGATGACAGCGCCGCTGATCCCCGCGCTCAATGAGCCGGAGCTGGAGAATCTTCTCGCAGCCGCCCATGAGCACGGGGCCACACGCGCGGGCTATGTGATGTTGCGCCTGCCGCTCGAAATTGCCGGCTTGTTCACCGAATGGCTGGAAACGCATTATCCCCGCCGCGCCAGGCGCGTGATGTCGCTGCTGCGCTCCATGCACAAGGGCGAGGACTATCGCTCGGAATGGAAAGTGCGCCAGCGCGGCGAAAGCCCTTACGCGCAACTGGTCTCGGCGCGCTTCCGCAACACGATCCGGCGTCTTGGCATGAACAAGGCGGATGGCAGCCTGCGCACGGATCTGTTCCGCGCGCCGACGCTTAAAGATGCAGGCTCCCAGATGGGGCTATTTGATGAAAGCTAGATAGCGGCGGACTAGAATGAGATTAGGCTCAGCGTCACTTGAAGCGGATGCAACGAGTGCCAGCTTTGCTTAAAAAGCTCATAGCTGAATTCAAACGTGAGGGAAAATGACAAAGGCAAAGGGGGTGTCGCCGATCAGCGTCGCGTTCGTGGGTTCTGACAACCCCGCACCCAGGGTTCCTTTGCGCGAAGATCAGAAGCACTTTTCTCAAGATGGGCTGGCGCTAGAAAATTGGGGCGTGGCGCTCTTTGGCTATGAGCGCCGAGAGTACTTTGACCGCGAGACGGGTAAAAGGACCACCGCGCCGAAGAGCGGAGCCGATGCATTGAATTCCGAAGTGCGGATCACGCGTGAGTTTTACAAATCCAAAGACATCTCGGATATGAAGTTCTGGAAGAATCTCTATGTCCGCACGTTTGAGGTTCTGCGCCTGTCAGTATTCCGCTCCATTGGCTCCATCGACAAGAGTCACAGGAAGGCGATTGAGCAAGAGCTTGATCGAGCATTGGACAGACTCAAGTCAGCCAATGGCAAGGACGCTATCAACGCGCAAGTCATCGCTTCGCTATTCCGTCTGTTGTTCCTACTGCTGGGCCGTAGCGCTTACGCCGAGCCGGGCAAGCGTCGCGATTTTTCAACTTTCAGGACTCTGACATACAGCCAAACCGACGAACAACTTAGCTGGCTCTTGCAAGGCTACATTCACGGTAAAGCTCAAGACCACGGCTTTGAGGATCACTTCGCCGCCGATTTCGCTTTCGGTGCATGGGCAAAGCTGAAGAAATGGCCCGCTGATCGTTCGACTTACGTGGAGTGGGTTCGAGAAGTTTTCCCAGAGACCTATGCGATGTTCCGCTAGCCTCTAGCCGAGGAACTTCGCAAAATTGGGCTACCGAGCTTTGAGCCACCAGTCCATCGCCGCGCGCATCTCCTGCGGCCGCAGCTCGTGATCGCCATCGAACGGCGTGAAGGTCACATCCGCGCCCGCGGTCTTGAGCCCACCCACCATGCCGCTCGCCGTGTTGTCGAACGCCAGCACGCGATCCCTGCGGCCGTGCGAGATGAAGATGCGAGGCTTGGGCCGGCCAGAAAAAGGCGCGATGCCGCCCGGCGAGAACGCGATGATGTGCGAGAACAGCGCCGCGTTGCGCAGGCCGAGCGACAACGCATAGCTCGCCCCATCCGACATGCCCGCAATCGCGATCCGCCTCTGGTCAACCACCGCCTGCGCAAACAGCGCCTCGAGCGAAGCGTCCACGCGCTTCACATCGGCGCCGAATTCCGGCTCGCCGCCATACTGGAAGGCGCGCACCACATCCCACGTCCGCCGCTCGGCCTCCGGCGCCAGCAGCAGCACGCCGTGCTCGCTCGCCAGCGGCACAAATGCGCGCAGCAACCTGTCGCCGCCTCCCCCGCCGCCATGCAGCAGCAACATTAGCGGCGCAGGCTTCAGTACATCATGGCCCGGTGGAATGAACACGTCCGGCTGCGGCCACGTATCGAGCCGGAAGGCGCCCCGTTGCGAAGCAGCCGCCGAGACAGGCCCAGGCCGGGCGGAAAGTCTCCCGTCGGAAACGGCCACGTCCGCCGCGCCCGATGCACACGCGCCCGCCAGCCCCGCAACAGCGAGCCCCGCTGCGACCTGCCTGCGCGACATCGGTGGGCTGGGCATTCCAAGCTCCGCATGCAGCGCCCGATCATCCCGGCGCCACCGGCCAAGGCTTGCTCGCTGCGGCCTGGATGGGCAAGGCCTTCAAAGCGCCACAGCAATCGCCTAGCTTACGCCGTGAGGCGCCAAGGGGACGAACCGATGACATCACATGCCAGGCTTGCAGCCCTGCTGCTCACACTCGCCACGCTGTGCGCCCCCGCCGCTCTCGCCACACTCGCCACGCTGTGCGCCCCCGCCGCTCTCGCCCAGCCCGGCCACGCGCTCAATTGCGCCGACCCGCTATTCCAGGCCGAGATGAACATGTGCGCGGAAGCCGACTTCAAAGCGGCCGAACGCGACATGGCCGCTGCCTACGAACTGGCGATCGCGCAATTCCGCGAACAAGACCGCGCCTATGCCGAGGAAGGGCCGGAATTTGCCGGCGCGGAAGTGGCGCTTGCCGAGTCGCAGAAGGCATGGATCGCCAGCAGCGGCGATTTCTGCGCGGCGCGCAGCCTCACCTTCTTTGGCGGCTCGATGCGCCCGGCGGTCCATTTTTCCTGCCTTGCGATGATCACACGCAGCCGCACGGAAGAACTGCGTTGGCTGTTGGACTAGTTTCGACCGCTCCAGAACCATTATGGTAAATGCCGCTTAACCATTGACTCAATGGGTTATTTACCCGGGTCAGCGACTCTCCACGCTCAAGTCCCGTTCGGGCGTTGCGTGAGACAGTCAAATGGCGATCAAAACGATCGAGCCACAAGTTCAGAAGAACGCGAAAACGAAGGCCGGCGCCTCCGCCGCCTCGAAGATTCTCGCAAAGCCAACGCTGCCGCTCAACCAGATCGTGGTGGGCGACTGCATCGAGTCGATGAATGCGCTGCCCGCAAACTCAGTCGATCTCATTTTTGCGGACCCGCCCTACAACCTGCAGCTCGGCGGCGATCTCACGCGGCCGGACAACAGCCATGTCGATGCCGTCAACAACGCCTGGGACAAGTTCGATTCATTTGCCGCGTACGATGAATTCACCCGCGCCTGGCTCAAGGCCGCGCGCCGCATCCTGAAGGACGATGGCGCAATCTGGGTGATCGGCTCGTATCACAACATCTTCCGCGTCGGCGCCGCGATCCAGGATCTCGGCTTCTGGATTCTCAACGACGTGGTGTGGAACAAGGCCAACCCGATGCCCAACTTCAAGGGCACACGCCTTACCAACGCGCACGAGACGCTGATCTGGGCTTCACGCTCGGAGAAGCAGAAGAAGTACACCTTCAACTACGACGCACTGAAGACCGCCAACGACGACATCCAGATGCGCTCCGACTGGTGGACGATGCCGATCTGCTCGGGCGGTGAGCGGATGAAGAATGACGATGGCCGCAAATCGCATCCAACGCAGAAACCCGAAGCCCTGCTCCACCGCATCATCGTGGGCACGACCAACCCGGGCGATGTAATCCTCGATCCCTTCTTCGGCACGGGCACGACCGGCGCCGTCGCCAAGCTGCTTGGCCGCCACTTCATCGGGCTTGAGCGCGACGCCGACTACATCGACGTCGCCACCCGCCGCATTGCAAATGTCCGCGCACTCGGCGCCGAGGACATCGAGGTCCAGTCGTCCAAGAAATCCGAGCCCCGCGTGCCGTTCGGCGCGCTGGTCGAGCATGGCCTGGTTCGGCCCGGCGACCGCCTGTTCTGCCCGCAGAACCGCCATGTCGCGCGCGTCCGCGCCGATGGCTCGCTCGCCAATGGTGAAGCCACGGGCTCGATCCATCGCATGGGCGCGCATGTGCAGAACGCGCCGTCCTGCAATGGCTGGACGTTCTGGCACTACAAGTCCGACCAGGGCCTCGCCCCCATCGACCTGCTGCGCCGGAAATTCCGCTCGCAGATGGGCCTCTGACCCACCCACCGCTTTCGCTTTGCGACTGGCGCGCTAGGTTCGCCGCGCCTGCGATCACGGGCGTGAAGGGAATTTCCATGGGGAAGGTCCGCGTCGACTGTTTCTCGATCTCGGTCGATGGATTCGGCGCGGGGCCAAACCAGACGCTCGAAAATCCTCTGGGCGAACGCGGGCAGGAACTGCACACGTGGTTCTTCCCGACGAAGGCGATCCAGAAGGCTGTCTTCGGCAAGGACGGTGGCGCAGACGGCGTCGACAACGGCTTCGCGGAACGCTCGTTCGAGAATGTCGGCGCGTGGATCCTCGGCCGCAACATGTTTGGGCCCGTGCGAGGCGACTGGCTGGATGACAACTGGAAAGGCTGGTGGGGCGATGCCCCGCCCTATCATTGCGACGTGTACGTGCTGACGCACTATCCACGCGCATCATTCAGCTTGTCCGACACGACCTTCCACTTCGTCACCGACGGCCCCGACGCCGCGCTCAAGCGCGCGAAGGCGTCAGCTGGAGCCAAGGATGTCCGCATCGGCGGCGGCGCATCGACGATCCGGCAATACCTGCAGGCAGGCCAGATCGAAGACATGCACCTTGCAGTCTCGCCCGTCCTGCTCGGGCGCGGCGAACATCTGCTCCATGGCATCGACCTCAATGCGCTGGGCTTCAAGGCGCGGATGTTCTCCGGCGAAGGCGCGACGCACTACATGATATCGAAATGGTAGAGAGAGCGCAGGATCAGCGCGCGACACTGATCCGCTTCTTCGCCTGCTCGCGTTTCAGCTTGTAGCCAACGCGCGCGATCGATTCGATTGCGGGGATCAGTTCGCGGCCAAGCGGGGTCAGCGAATACTCGACCGATGGCGGCGAGCTGTCGATAACGGTGCGGTCGATGATGCCGGCAGCCTCCATCTCTTTCAGGCGGGTGGAGAGCATTTTCGCGGAGATCCGCTTCACATCCTCGCGCAACTCGGAGAAGCGCCGCGCGCCGCCGGACAGATACCAGATGATGTTGGGCGTCCACGCGCCGCCGATCAGGTCCATGCAGGCGCCGATGGGGCACATCTCGGCCTGCTGGCGCACGGCGCTCTTGCGGACCTTGAGCGGCATTCCCCCAACTCCCTAGGTTACCTGGCGGTTACGCGATTATCTCTGGTAACATATCGACATGTGGTTTCCAAATGTAATCGCGCGCCCTAACTCCGTGCACAGGACACGGAGGATAATCCCACATGAAACTCTACTACATGCCCGGCGCCTGCTCGCTCGCTTCGCACATCCTGCTGCGCGAGGCGGGTATTCCCGTCGAGCTCGAGCGCGTTGGACGCGACAAGAAGACAGAACACGGCGAGGATTTTCTCAGCGTGAACCCCAAGGGCTATGTGCCCGCCCTGCGCATGGAGGATGGAGATATCCTCACCGAGAACGTTGTCGTTCACGGCTACATCGCCGATCTCAAACCGGGCGCAAAGCTAGCCCCCGCTCACGGCACCAAGGCGCGCGTGAAGCAGGATGAGCTTGCCGTCTACATCTCGACAGAGCTGCACAAGTCGCTGGGCGCCCTGTTCAATCCCGCGATCACGGACGACGCCCGCAAGGCCACGATCGACAAGGCGTACACGCGCTACAAGCTGATCGAGGAAATGCTGTCCGATGGCCGCACGTATCTGACGGGCGACCAGTTCGCGACCGTGGATGCGTATCTCTACACGGTCACTAACTGGGCGGCGTCGCTGAAGGTCGATCTGTCGGCCTTCCCGAAACTTCTCGCCTATCAGGCCCGCGTCTCCGCGCGCCCAGCGGTGCAGGCGTCGCTGGTTGCCGAAGGTCTGATCAAGGCAGCTTGATCTACTGTCCGGCGGCGGAAGCCTGCGCCACACGCGCGCGGGCTTCCGCCAGCGCCGGGTAGAACTGCATGAACACCGTGTCGGTCTTGCCGGCGTGTTCATCGTGGCAGGCATAGCAGGCCTGGCTGCGCGGGATGGCGTTGCCCGTCTTCGCGCCGGGGCCAAAGCCGTAGAAGGTCCACGTGCCCGGCCCGCCCTTCTCGTCCTTCACATGCAGCGAGCGGCCAACGATGGCGCCTTGCGTCTTGCCGCCCTTTGCCGGCGCCATCTCCTCGACAGGCAATCTCACCTCAAGCTGAAGGATGGCGCCAACCGGAAACGTACCCGTGGCGGCGTAGGCGTCGTAGCTTGCAGGATCGAGCCGCACTGTGTTCAGCGTCATCCCGCCATCGCCCTCGTACTGCAGGGCATACGTGGCGCCGACTGTCGGCCAGCGATCCATGTTCTCGGGGATCACGATGCGGCCCTGTTCGTCGAACGTCGGCCCGGCAAACGCTGCAGCCGCAAGCAGGCCCGCGCCAGCCGCAGCAGCCGCGCACGACATGAGGAGGCGTTTCATATTTGATGTCCCTTTTGTCTCGCCTCTCACGGGCGAGGTGCGTGATCCGACCCGAACGCAATGGAGCGCCCAGCCGCGCCGGACCGCAACGGCCCCTGCCCCGCGAATGCGGACAAAGTCCGCACGCTTTGCGCCAAGGCGGCTTACCTCACGCCGGATTGAAGTAATCGTGGGCGCCTATCGGCCTTCTTCGTCGGCGTTGGCCGCGACCGTGCTGCCGTCCCGCTCTTTCTCGCGGGCGCCGGCGAGAATGCCGTACATCGCGTGATTGCCCTCATGGCAGGCGTACTCGTAGGACGGCTCTTTCGAGGCATTGAACGCCATCTCGCCTTTCCACGACTGGGAAAACTGCGTGGGATCTTCCACCGTGAATTCATAGACCACCTGCCCTGCATTCCAGCGCGTGAAGCGCTCGGTCAGCTTGCCCGCCTTGGAGACATAGCCGCGCTGCTGGGGATGCACGTTGCGGGTCTCCACCACCAGCGTGTCGCCTTCATACCAGCCGACTGAATCGCCCAGCCACTGCGTGATGGCGCTCGGACGATAGCCGGCGCGCGCCGCCTCGGCGTTGGCGAAGATCGGAACGATGCGCGCATCGTGAACCATCTCCACCAGGATCATCGCATGCGTTGGCGACTGCACGATCTGGTACGTGTTGTTGTAGAGCACGTTGGTCATCACCGGCCCACCGGTGTTGCCGAAGCCGATGATGCAGCGCTCGCCCATCGGGCGGTTCTCGGGATTGTCGTAGCTGCCGAAGCCACCGCCAGCGGTGCGGCTGACGGCGCCGGGCCCTTGCACCGTGCCGCTCGGCGCGGCGGCTCCCGTCGGGCGCGGAGGAGCAGCAGCAGGAGCAGTGACTGCAGGCGCGCCGATGCGCGGTATGCGGCCGCTAGCCGGCTCAACAATCCAGGACGATCGCGGCGTGCCTCTCACGCGCGCAACATTGCTGCCCTGGTCGACCCAGAATGCGTTGTAGCCGCCGCCCGAGAGAAGGTCCGATCCATCCAGAAGTTTGAGGTTCGTAACATCAGCGGGCTTCGCGTCCTCGCGCGTGCGATTGTTGTAGTAGTCCGCGCCCTCCATCCGGGCGACTTCGTCTTCGGTCATCACCAGGTTTGGATATTGCGGATCGCGCTGCATGTCGGTGATCGAGGCATTGCTCCAGAACCCCTGCAGGTCCGGCGCGCCCCATGGCGTCTTGGGCGGGGTGTAACCCGGCTCGCTCTGGGCGTGTGCCGCCCCCGCAGCCATCAGCATCGCAACCGATGCGAGCATCGCAGTCCGCAAACCGGTGAACTTCATTGGACGTCTCCTCCGCTAAGGCGATGCGCGATGTCTTGCCGCAGCGTCTACCTCTGAACGGTTTTGAAGGAGCCTGCGTATGCAATCAAGCCGCTGAAATCGGGTTGCGGGGCGAGATTCGCCCGAAACACGGGGATGTGTCGAGGCGAACGACATGATCTTTGCTGCAACGCCGCAATCGGCTACGGGAAACGTGTCGAAACGGGAGTGGACGGGAATGTCGGACAGCGTCGTGATTTCGGACCTCAGGGCCACCGTCCGTCAGGCCGCGTCCGACGCCGAGGCCTATTTCCTCGATCTGCGCCGCGCCGTGGCCGCCACTGTCGCCCCTGCCGGCAAGGTGGACCGCCGTAAGATCGACGAGGAACAGCGCGCCACCCACGGCCTCGCCTGGGTGCTGACCTATGTCGAGACGCTGAAGGAAACCGCCAACTGGGCTGACCGCATCGCGGACGAAGGCCGGTTCGGCGAGATCGAACAGCTCCTCACGCAGATTCTGTTTGGCGAATATCTCAGCCAGCTAATCGGCGGCCTGCCGATGACGCAGGTCGAAATCGTTCGCCCGATCGACATGACGCACGATCAGGCGATCATGCAGAAGCTGTTCACGCCGTCGATCACCAAACTGGTCATGAGCGGCAACACGCCCGCCGCACGCATGGCGGCCGCCAGACACATCCGTGGCTTCCTCGAAAGCCAGAAGGCGACGGTGGAATACACTGGCCTTGAGGAAACCTTTGAACAGATCCGCGACCAGTTCCGCGCCTTCGGCAAGGAAGTCGTCGAACCCTACGCCCACCAGTGGCACATGAAGGACGAGCTGATCCCGGACAGCGTCGTCAAGCAGATGGGCGAGATGGGCGTCTTCGGCCTCACCATCCCCGAAGAGTTCGGCGGCCTTGGTCTCGGCAAGACGTCGATGTGTGTCGTGTCCGAAGAACTCTCCCGCGCCTATATCGGCGTCGGCTCGCTCGGCACGCGCTCGGAAATCGCGGCGGAGCTTCTCCTCAACGGCGGCACGCGCGCACAACAGGAGAAGTATCTCCCCGGCATCGCTTCGGGCGAAATCCTGCCGACCGCCGTGTTCACCGAACCGAACACCGGCTCGGACCTCGGCAGCCTGCGGACGCGCGCCACGAAGGATGGCGACACCTGGAAGATCACCGGCAACAAGACCTGGATCACGCACGCCGCCCGCGCCGACCTGATGACCGTGCTGGCCCGCTCGATCCCCGACACCAACAATTTCTCCGGCCTCTCCATGTTCATCTGCGAGAAGCCGCGCGGCGTCGAAGGCAACCCCTTCCCCGCCAAAGGCATGACCGGCGGCGAGATCGAAGTGCTCGGCTATCGCGGCATGAAGGAATACGAACTCGGCTTTGATGGCTTCGAAGTCCCGCTCGAAAACCTGCTCGGCGAAGTCGAGGGCCAGGGGTTCAAGCACCTGATGGCGACCTTCGAAGGCGCCCGCATCCAGACCGCCGCGCGCGCCATCGGCGTTGCGCAATGCGCGCTGGAGCTTGGCCTGAAGTATTCGCTGGAACGCACGCAGTTCGGCCGCCAGATTTTCGACTTTCCGCGCACCTCCGACAAGCTGGTGATGATGGCCGCCGAACTCGTCGGCGTCCGACAGCTCACCTATTTCTCGGCCCGCCAGAAGGACGCCGGCAAGCGCTGCGACCTCGAAGCCGGCCTCGCGAAAATGCTCGCCGCCCGCATCGCCTGGGGCGCCGCCGATAACGCGCTGCAGGTTCACGGCGGCAACGGCTTCGCGCTGGAATACCCGATCAGCCGCGTCCTCTGCGACGCCCGCATCCTCAACATCTTCGAGGGCGCCGGCGAAGTGCAGGCCATGGTGATCGCCCGCCGAACGATCGACGAGTTCATCGGCGCGAAGAACTGAAGCGCAGGCGCGGTGACCATACCAGGCGCCTCGCCCCCCGCTGGCGGTGAACGGAAACACAACTGTTTCAGTCTGTCTCTGCAAGGAGTTGCCGGGCCGTAGCGGACGTCAGCGTCGAGCCGTAAACGCTTGACCGACGTCATGCGCAAAAAGCTTGCAAGGCCGCTGCTTAAACGACGCCAGAATGAGGAACGACACGCATGAATCGCGACCAACTCCGCCACAAAATGGAAGCGCAACAGGTCGCAATCTATTTTGCCGCCGTTCTGCTGGGGGCCGTGGCCGCGCTTATGCTCTCTGGTACGACGGCGCTTGAAGCAGCTATCAATCCAGCACTCGCTTTGATGCTGTTCGTTACATTTCTTCAGGTGCCGCTTGCGGCGCTCGGTCAGGCGTTAAAGGAGGTCCGCTTTCTTACAGCGCTTCTAGTCGTCAACTTCATCGTTGTGCCGCTACTCGTGGCTGGACTGATCCAGTTTGTTCCCGCCGATCCGATTATTCGTCTCGGTGTGCTGCTGGTGCTACTCACACCGTGCATCGACTATGTCGTGACTTTCTCTCATCTCGGAGGCGCCGACGCCCGGCTGTTGTTGGCGTCGACGCCAGCGCTGTTGATTGTTCAGATCCTGTTGCTGCCGATTTACCTGAGCATGTTTCTAGGGGACGAGGCCGCACGGCTCGTTCAAGTCGGGCCGTTCATCCACGCCTTCGTTTGGCTGATCGCTATCCCACTCGCTCTTGCCATTGCATTTCAGGTCTGGGCCGCACGGAGTCGGCTCGGCGAACGTGCGACCTCTGCGCTAGGGCTGCTTCCCGTTCCCGCAACCGCGCTGGTGCTATTCGTTGTCGTCATCGCGGTCCTACCCCAGCTAGGACCAGCCAGCGAGACGGCGTTGCGCGTTCTGCCCGTCTATGTGGCGTTCGCCATTCTCGCTCCAATCGCCGGATGGCTCGTTTCACAGCTTGTCAGGCTTAATGAACCGGCCGGACGTGCGGTGGCCTTCAGCGCGGGAACACGAAACTCACTTGTTGTGCTGCCGATCGCTCTGGCCGTCCCCGGCGCGGTTCCGTTGCTGCCGTCGATTATCGTCACTCAAACAATGGTCGAGCTATTGGCCTCGCTTATCTACATCCGTTACATTCCACGCTTGGGACGTTGAGGCTAAAGCTAAGGCTCGAGATCGGCCGGGTTGTAGAACCGCCTGGCCCACGACATGATCGAACGAACGCAGGGTCGGCGAGTATCGTCTCCTGTCTAACCAACAGGAGACGCCGCATGAGCGACGCCGCCCGGAAGGCCACACCCGAATTGCAGCGCCAGCCAGAAAACAACCGCCAGAAAGGCTTCCTCGGCGTCGTCGAGAAGGTCGGCAACTTCCTGCCCGACCCGATCATGATTTTCGTCTGGCTGATCGGCTTCCTGATGATCCTGTCGGCCATCGGCTCGTCGCTGGGCTGGTCAGCGTCTCTCGCTTATCCGGGCGAGACCGCGCCGCAGTATTCGATGCTAAGGGATGGCGTGCTCACCTACACGGCGGAATCGCTCTTCTCCGAAGTGAACATCTCCCGCCTGCTCACCGAAATGCCGCGCACACTGACGGGGTTCGCGCCGCTCGGCCTTGCGCTGCTTGTAATGATCGGCGCTGGCGTGGCCGAGCGTGTCGGCCTGTTCAGCGCCCTCATCCGCGCTAGCCTGCGCGACGCGCCGCGCGTGATTCTCACGCCGCTGGTCTGCATCATCGGCATGACCTCGCATCACGCTTCCGAAGCGGCGTACGTCGTGTTCATCCCGCTAGCCGCCCTTCTCTATGCCGCCGTCGGCCGCCATCCCCTGGTCGGGCTTGCCGCCGCCTTCGCTGCCGTGTCCGGCGGATTTGCCGGCAACATCACGCCGGGCCAACTCGACGTCCTGCTGTTCGGCTTCACGGAGGAAGCCGCGCAGATCATCGACCCCGCCTGGCGCATGAACCCCGTGGGCAATTGGTGGTTCATCCTGGCCATCGTCGTTCTGTTCACGCCCATCATCTGGTTCATTACGGATCGTGTGGTCGAGCCCCGCCTCGGCAAGTGGGGTGGGCAGGCCGACGATGCGTTGCGGGCCGAACTCGCCAAGTCCGCCGTCACGACCGAAGAAAAGCGCGGCCTCGCCCGGGCCGGCATCGCGGCGCTTGTCGTCGTCGGCTTCTTCGCCGCCATGTGCTTCTGGCCCGGCTACACGCCGCTGATCGACGAGAAGTCCGAAGGTCCGGCCCAGCTGCAGCCCTTTTACAGCGCGCTGATCGGCGCGTTCGCTCTGCTGTTCCTTGCCTGCGGGACCGCATTCGGCGCCGCCACGGGGGCGGTGAAGAACACCCGCGACGTGATCGACCGCATGGTCGATGGCGTGCGGTCGCTGGCGCCGTACATCGTGTTTGCGCTGTTCGCGGCCCATTTCGTGGCGATGTTCAACTGGTCGCGCCTCGGCCCCATCGCGGCCATCAACGGCGCAGAAGTCCTGAAGGCCATCAGCCTGCCTGCCCCCATCCTTCTGATCAGCGTCCTCGCCTTCTCGTCCTTTCTCGATCTCTTCATCGGCTCGGCCTCGGCCAAATGGAGCGCGCTCGCGCCAGTTGTCGTGCCAATGTTCATGCTGCTGGGCATCTCGCCGGAAATGACCACCGCCGCCTATCGCATGGGCGACAGCTTCACGAACATCATGACGCCGCTGATGTCCTACTTCCCGCTGATCCTCATTTTCGCGCGGCGATACGACAATTCGTTCGGTGTTGGATCGCTGCTGGCGCTGATGCTGCCCTATGCGCTCACCTTCGCGGTGGCGGGCATGGCGATGACGGCGGCCTGGGTGTTCTTCGACATCCCGCTCGGGCCAGGCGCGGCGGTTCACTACACCCCGCCCGGCGGATTGATCGGCCAGTAGGCGCATCGCCCGCAAATCAGGCGGTTCTGGCGCTCGCCGCTAAGGCGACTGACGCTGACTTTGCCCTGACGCATGCGATAGGTTGTGAGACCAAAACGGGATGTCTCACATGAATCTCCTGCGCGCCGCCGCTGCTGCCTTGGCTCTCGGGCTTGCGGCTCTTGCAGGTTCTGCCCCCGCACTGGCGCAGACCTTCATCCCGGGCGTGGTGTACGATCCCGCGATCCCCACCATCGAATCCGTCCTGGACAAGCCCTCCGGCGAGCGCATCACACCGTCCGCCGATGTCGTCCGCTATTTCCGCGAGCTCGAGAAGGCCGCGCCCGGGCGCATCAAGGTCACGCCCTACGCCAAAAGCTGGCAGGGCCGCGAGTTGGTCTATGCCGTGATCGGATCGACCGAGCGCATGGCCAACCTCGATGGCTTCTCGGCAGACATGAAAGCCCTCGCCGATCCGCGCCGCACATCTGCTTCCGCCGCCGACGCGATCATCGCACGCACGCCCGGCTCCGTCTGGTTGGCGCATGGCGTCCACGGCGATGAAATCTCCTCCGCCGACGCCGCGATGATGACGGCCTATCACCTGCTCGCCGCGAAAGACGATCCGGCGGTGGCACGCATTCTCGCCAACACGCTGGTCTTCATCGACCCGGTGCAGAACCCCGATGGACGCGACCGCTTCGTCAACGGCTTCTACGACACGCTGGGCCTCGCGCCTGCTGGCAGCCCCATCGCCGCCGAGCGCAACCAGCAATGGCCGGGCGGGCGCGTGAACCACTACCTGTTCGACATGAACCGCGACTGGCTGTCGATCACCCAGCCGGAAACGAAGGGCCGCATCGCGATCTTCCAGCAATGGTTCCCGCTCGTCTTCGTGGATCTGCACGAGATGGGCACGGACTCGTCCTATTTCTTTTCGCCAGAGGCCGACCCCTACAACCCCGACATCACGCAGAGCCAGCGCGAGTCGCTGAAGGTGATCGGCCGCAACAACGCGCGCTGGTTCGACCAGTTCGGCTTCTCCTACTACACGCGCGAAATCTTCGACGCCTTCTATCCCGGCTACGGCGCCGCCTGGCCGCTTTTCCACGGCTCCATCGGCGCCACGTACGAGCAGGCGTCCTCGCGCGGTCTCGTCGGCCGCAAGTCCGACGGCACGGACCTCACCTACCAGGACACCGTGCGCCGCCACTTCACCTCGTCCATCGCGACGCTGGAGACGATGTCGATCAACCGCGAGAAGATGCTGCGCGATTTCTACGCCTACCGCGCCTCCGCTATCGAGGAAGGCCGCAAGGGGGCCGTGCGCACCTATCTGATCCCGCCGCAGGCCGACCAATCGACTGCGGACCGTCTGGCAAAGTTGTTGGCTGAGCAGGGCATCGACGTGCGGCGCGCGACAGCCGACATCCGCGCCTGCCGCAAGACCTATCCGGCCGGCTCCTACGCCATCTCGCTGGCCCAGCCCGCTGGACGCCTCGCGCGCACGCTGCTGGAGCCGCAAGTGGCGCTGGACGCAAAGTTCATGCAGGAGCAGGAACGCCGCCGCGCCAAGGATCTCGAACCGGAACTCTACGACGTCACCGCCTGGTCGTTGCCGCTGATGTTCAACGTCACGACCGATCGCTGCGCGGATGAGGCCACTGGCCCCCTCGCCGCCTTCTCCGCTGAAACGCCGCTGCCCGGCGCGGTCACGCGGCCCGAGGCTGCCTATGGCTTCCTCGCACCCTGGGGCTCGACCGCCGCCGTGCGTCTGCTGGCCGCTGCGTTGCGCGAGGGCATCGCGGTTTCAAGCGCTGACGTCGCCTTCACACATGACGGTCGCGCCTATCCGGCCGGTACGCTGATCTTCCGCAAATCAGCGACCGATGATCTCGCCAGCAAGCTGTCGCGCCTTGCGGCTGCTACCGGCGCCGATGTCGTCGGCGTCGACGACAGCTGGATCACGGACGGGCCGAGCTTCGGCAGCGATCGTGTCGTCTCGCACAAGGCGCCGCGCATCGCGCTGGCGTGGGACACGCCGACGCGCGCGGCGTCCGCCGGCAACCTGCGCTTTGTTATCGAGCGCCAGTTCGGATACCCGGTCGTGCCGGTCCGCACATCGGATCTCGCGGGCGCCGATCTGTCGCAGTTCGACGTGGTGATCCTGCCTGATGGCGGCGACTACGCCGGCGTGATGGGCGATGATGGCGCAGCGCTTCGCGGCTGGATGGAGCGCGGCGGCGTGGTCATCGCCATGGGACAGGCCGCGCGTTTCGTGTCCAATCCGAAATCCGAGATGTCCTCGATCCGTCGCGAAACTGCTTACCACGCGGCGAAACCCGACAAGCCAGACGCCGCAAAATCTACCACCCCCGGCACGGAGCTGACCACGGCGGACGCCCTGCACGCGGCCGAGGCGCCGGTGGAGGAATCCCCGGATGCATCGCCCGGCGCGCTGGTGAAGGCGACGCCGGACATGGACCACTGGATGGCGGCGGGCCTCAAGCCTTCGCTCAACGTGCTGATGACCGGAAGCGACATCTACACGCCCGTCCGCCGCGACGAGGGCGTCAACGTGGTCAGCTTCGCCGGACCTGCTGAGCTGCTGACGTCAGGCTATCTGTGGGAAGAGACCAAGCGCCAGCTCGCCTTCAAGCCGTTCGTCGTCGTCGAGCCGAAAGGTCGCGGCCAGCTGATCGTGTTCACGCAGAACCCGACCGTCCGCGCCTATCTCGATGGGCTGAACGTGCTGGTTGCGAACGCGATCTTCCGCGGTCCGGCCCACGCCTCGCCGCCGAGATAAACGCCGGCGCGACGGTATCAGCCCGCCGGGCTCGCGTCCGGCGCTTCCTTCTTGTGGGCGACAGGCACGCCGGTGACGGCTGTCGCGATCGCGTCCTTGCGCTCGGTCTCGACCTTCGGATCAGGCAGGCGGTGCTTCTGCATGATGCGTGTCAGAATGAACACGTAGAGCGCGCTCGCCGGCATGATGATGGCGACCTTGAACATGATCCACACGTTCACGCCGTCCATCTGCATACCGAGAATGTTGTACATCGGTACGGCGGCTCCGGGCGCTGGCGTCTGTGCGAACACGAGACGGACAACCTCGTTGCCGATGGCGGTCGCCACGAAGAACCAGGCAAAGCTCCAGGTGAACTGGTCCCAGCCCTTCTGCGTGTAGTGGAAGGTGCCTTCCATGATGTACTTGAAGAAGTTCTTCTTCATCATGAGGCCCACGAAAAGGAAGATCGCGAAGGCCGCATTGAACAGCGTCACCTTGATCATCACCCACATCGGGTCATGCGTGACCAGCGTCAGCGCCGAGAAGATAATTGTGATAGCCGACGCGATCAGTGGAAAGATCGGCAGGCGCTTCAGCACGATCTGCATGGCGACCATGGCGACGCCCGTGCCGATCAGCAGCGCCCAGGTTCCGGCCTCGACATTTCCGGTGATTGCGTTGACGACAAACAGGGCGACAAGCGGGCCGAATTCGCTGGCGATGTTGACGGTCTGCTCCGCGTTGAACGGATAGATCTTCTTGAGCAGACTCATCTCGAAAAAAACCTTTCCCGCCCGCACGTCGCGGCTGGTCCACGCCGCTCAAACCTGATGGGCGCGGTCCCCTGCTTCAAGTCCTATAGGCCACCCGCAAGACCGTAAATACCGCCATCCCGGCGAAAATATCGCGGCTGCAGCTACCCCGGTCCTTTCAGCGCGCTAGTGTGGCGGCACAAAGGCCCTGCCTCATGAGGCCTTGAAGATTCGGGGGGCAAACGATGAAACACCTGCCTGGAGCCCTTGTGGCGCTGGCTTTCGCCGCATGCGCCACGCACCCCGATCCCGCGCCCGTGCAACCCGGATGGGCCGGCGCCTGGGGCGCATCGCCCACTATTCCGCCCTCTGGCGGACGCGCGTTCGATAACCAGACTGTGAGACAGGTTGTGCAGCTGAGTCAGGGCGGCGGCGGCGTGCGCATCCGCTTCACCAACGAGTATGGAACAGCCCCGCTCGAAATCGGCGCGGCGACAATCGCGCTAGCAGGCCCCGATGACAAAGCAACCGGCGCACTGGCGCCCATCACCTTCGGCGGCAATCGTTCCGTCACCATCCCGGCCGGCGCGCCGCTTCTCAGCGACCCGGTGCGGCTCGATGTGAAAGCGCTGCAGTCGCTGTCGGTCAGCATCTATCTGCCCAAGCCGACCGGGCCCTGCACCTGCCACTTCGCGGCCATCGCGACGTCGCATGTCTCCGGCCCCGGCGATTTCACGAACGCGGACTTCACGGCAAAAGAGACGTTCATCAACCGCGCCTTCATCTCGGGCATTGAGGTCGAGAGCGATAGGCCTGCCACCATCGTGGCGTTCGGGGATTCGATCACCGACGGCACTGCCTCCACCGCAGACACAAACCGCCGCTGGCCGGATGTGCTCGCCGGGCGGTTGGCCGCCGCCGCAACGCCCCGTGCGATCAGCAATCAGGCCATCGCCGGCAACCGCGTGCTGTCGCAGGGCGCTGCGATCTTCGGCGAAAGCGCCCTTGCCCGCTTCGACCGCGACGTGCTCGCCGTTCCCAACGCGAAGTGGCTGGTCGTGCTCGAAGGCATCAACGACATCGGCCTCGGCGGAGCCTCGCCGCCTTCGGCCGAACAACTCATCGGCGGCTATCGCCAGCTCGCTGAACGCGCAAAGGCGCACGGCATGAAGGTCTATTTCGCAACGCTGCTTCCCTACGAGGGCGCCCGCTATTTCCACGAGAATGGCGAGGCCGTGCGCCGGCAGGTGAATGCGTGGATCCGCACCACACCCGAGATCGACGGCTTCATCGACTTCGACGCTGCAACGCGCGATCCGGCTAGTCCGCACAAGATGCGGGTCGAGCTGCAGTCAGGCGACTGGCTGCACCCCAACGACGCCGGCTACAAGGTTATGGGCGAAGCCGTCGACCTCGCGCTGTTCCGTTGATCTAGCCCTTGAGGTTCAATCGCCCCAGATAGTCGCGCTTGCCCAGCGGCACGCCTTTCGATCGCAGGATGTCGTAAGCGGTCGTCGCGTGGAAATGGAAGTTGGCGAGCGAGAAGGTCAGCAGGAAACCCTCGGCGACAAACGGCATCTGCCGATCGCCCAGCACGAACACCACGTCCCTGCCCTCCAGCGCATTGATCTCCGCTGGCGTGTACGCCTTGAGCTTCTCCAGCGCCTGCGTCACCGCCGCCTGAATGCCGGCATAGCTTGCTGATGCATCGCCATAAGGCGGCTTGAAGACGCCGGTCTTCACACCCTCGATGGCGGCCACCGAGTGCCCGATCGAGGCCTGCACCTGATAGCGGAGCGGCAGCATGTCATCGAACAGGCGCGTTTCGAGAACGGCAGCCGGATCGATATTGTTGTCCTCGCAGTGCGCCAGTCCGCGCTTCAGGAACCCATCCATGGCTCCCAGAGTCTGGATGAACAGAGCCACAGTCGTGTCGTAGAGCGTGATTGCCATCGCTTGAGTCTCCCCGTCAGGTCTCGCAAAACGGGCCGCATGATCATCCCATCGCGGGAAACCATGCGGCCCTTCTGATCGCAGTTCAGATCAGCGCGTCGGCTTGGCCGCGCCCGTCGCCTGGCGTTCTTTCTCGCGCGCGCCGGCCAGAATGCCGACCATGCCGTGATTGCCTTCGTGGCAGGCATATTCATACCAGCCGGTCGAGGGATAGAACGCCATCTCGGCGCGCCAGGGCTGCGTGTACGTCTCGGGATCGTTGACGCTGAACTCGTAGAAGACGTCCTTCTCGCCCGTACGTGTCAGGCGCTCGGTCACCACGCCCTTGGCCGAAACCGGAAAGGACTGCTCGCCCGCCTGCAACGGATTGATGTTGATCGTCTCCATCACGAACGTATCGCCTTCCCACCAGCCGACCGTGTCACCCAGCCAGGGCTTGATCACCGCAGGGCGATGGTTGCGGCGCGCCTCATCGGCGGACGCAAAGATCGGCACGATGCGCGCATCGTGCGCCATCTCGACAAGGATCAGCATGTGGTCCGGCGTCTGCACAAACTGGTAGTTGTTGTTGTACAGCACGCTGAGCATGCCAGGGCCGCCGGTCTGACCGAAGCCGATCAGGCAGCGCTCGGACAGCGTGGGCTCTTCAGGACCTTCGTATGGCGCGTTGCCGGTCATGTAGCGCTGGAAGCCTTCGATCTGGCGCTTCATCTGGCTGGCCGGATCCTTGTACGGCAGCTGGCCGCTGGCAGGCTCCACGATGTTCGACGTGCGCCACTCGCCCTTCACGAAGGCAAGGTTCTCGCCGGGCTGCGTCCAGAACTTGTCATAGCCCTTCAGGCCGAAATCATCACCGCCCTTCGCAGGCGCGCCCTTGTTCGGATCGGAATAGCCCGAGTCGTTGAAGTCCGGGTCGTCAGCAGAAATGCCGGCCAGCCCCGTGCCGGCGGCGATCTTGGTTGCTTCCGCCTCGCTGACCACCAGCGCCTTCTGCCCCTGCGCGCGCGACAGCGGCGTCAGCGAGGCGTTGGTCCAGATGCCCGTAAGGTCCGGCTTGCCATCGGCTGCGCGCGGCACGTCAGCCATGGCAGGCGCAGCAAGGAGCGCAACAGCAATCGCCGCCACGGTTGCTCTCAGGGCGGGTTTCAGCATCCGCATGGTCGATCCTCCTATATTGGGTACGCCTTGTATGCGGCGCTTGTCCTGGCGAGCAGACTACCCCCGACCGGCCCCATACGGAACCCCCACGTAACGTCAACACCCCGATCGCTAGCGCCCTGCATCGAGAGTCTTGCGGACAAACTCCAGCAAGGGCAACGCCGCCTTTACGTCTGCCAACGGAACGAGGTCCGCAAGCCCGGCCACGATCGGACTCGTCGCGCGCACACCGGCCTCACGGGCCGCGCGACCGGCGCCGGTTATCTCCACCAGCTTCGCACGTGCGTCGTCATCGTCGGGCCGGATCGTGACAAAACCCTGTGCTTCCAACCTCTGCAGCGTGTTCGTCATGGCGCCTTTCGTCACCTGAAAGGCTGCGGCCAGCCGGGTCGGTGACCAGGCGCCGCCGAGCCGGCAGAAGTGATTGAGCACCGTGAACTGGGCGAGCGACATGCCTTCGGGCAGGACGCGCTCGAGCTTGTTGCCCGACAATTGGGCGATGATCCCGATCTCATTGAAGAACCTGAAATAGAACGACACGGGGTCTTCGCGCTGGTTCATCCCTGCCCTGTCTCCCTGATCAGCGCCGCAAGTCCACGGCGCGGCGCGGTGACATCCGGGGCGGCGTATCCGATGCGAACCAGCATATGCACCGATTCACCGCCGCCCAGCAGGGCATTCACTTCTTCGTATAGCGGGCGCATCTCGGCAAATTCCTGCAGGCTCTGGCTCCAGGGATGGACGGCAAGATCCAGTTCAGCCGCCTTCAGCGCAAACCGCGCATAGGCTCGCCCCGCCGCAATCTCGGCCGGCCGCCCCGGCGGTCCCGTCAGCCAGGCGAACGACCGCGCGGATGCAGCCATCCTGCGATACTGGTCCATGCCCATCTTGAATGCATCGGACTTGGGATCGAGCATGCTTTCGCGGGAGATCATCCCGGTCAGGCTGGCAAAGGCGATCATCTGGCCGTCGAGCGATATGCCGTCGCGGTATTTTTCGATTTCGGCGTTTCCGATCCGCATGAGATCGACACTTTCCTTCAGCGTGCGATGCGTCAGCATCTCGCGTTCATGCGCCCGCCAGGTGAGGTCTCGCAGCTTCGCTGCAAGCTCGCCCTCCCCGGTTGTGCCCAGCTTGAAGCCTGGAAGGCTGCCCGCCAGTTCAAGCTTGCTGCGAATATCGGCCTCGACTCCGCGCTCCTCATAGTCGTTGCGATTGGTCTGGCGCTTGAGAATGTAATCAAAGGCTGCGTCGCGGGAGGCGCTGTCGGCCACCAGCCGGACATGGGCTATCGGCCGGGCATCCAGCGTTGGCGCGGGCTCGCCCTTGGGAAACGGCGTGATGTCCGCACGGTATCCTTCGCTGGCCGCCGCGATGGACAGCAGTTCGAGAAAAGCGCCGCAGCCGATGACGATCTGTCGATCGAAAGGATCTGTCTCAGGCAGCCTGCGATCCAGATCGCAATAGAGAACGAGTTCATCCTCGCCCGCGAGATCGACCAGCCAGGGCTGGCGATTGTGGGGATTGGGGGCCAGCAGCGCATAAGAGAGGAACCGCCTGCGCTTTTCTTTCGGGGTTCCCGCTTCCTTCCATGCGGCGCGCGAAGCGCCGGAAGGGCCATTGGCGACATACCAGCCGCCGCCGGCGACGGCGGCAAGCACCACCCCGCCGCCAATGAGTTTCAGAACTCCGCGGCGCGAGGCCATCACGCTGCTCCGACGCCAAGCTGCGAGACAGTGGCCAGGGCAGTCGTCAGCCAGGCCACAACCAGGACCGTCGAGAGGCCATACAGAATGCACATTTTCGTTCTTCCCTTGCTGGTCCGGTTAACGCCGGATGTTGTTTAATGTTGAACTATATACTTCAGCATTAAACTATCTTCAAGCCCCGATTTCATCGAAGCGATGAAAAAATCTCGGGCGTGGCCCGCGCCACCAGTGCGTGTATTGTCCCGCGCAAAGGCGCTTGGATGCCTCCCAGGGAGAGACAGATGAAGCTTCGCACCCCGGCCATTTCCGCAGCATTTGCGGTAGTTCTGGCGATGATCGCCGCCGGCTGTGCGACCGCGCCGTCGGCCGCTGACTTCTCCACGACGATTTCCGCTGCGGGCAGGATGTCAGGCGACTATGAGCGCGATGGCGCCCGCAAGCCCGCAGACGTGCTCGCCTTCTCGCGCGTGGCGCCGGGCAAGACCGTGTTCGAGATGGAAGCCGGCTCCGGTTACTACACCGAGCTTCTGTCCCGCGCCGTCGGATCATCGGGCAAGGTCACGATGCAGAGCCCGAAAGAGTTCGAGCGCTTCTACAAGGACGCACTCGACGCCCGCCTGAAGGACAACCGCCTCGCCAACGTGCGCGTGTCATGGTCAACCTTCGACAAGCTCGATGCCGCCGACAGCTCGGTCGATGTCGTCACATGGTTCCAGGGCCCGCATGAAATGTGGTGCAAGGCCGCGTGCGGCAACGCACCGATGGGCGACCCTGCCGGCGCCTTCAAGGATATCGCGCGCGTCCTCAAGACGGGTGGTTACCTGATCGTCGTGGACCACGTCGCCAAGCCCGGCACGCCCGCCACCTCCGGCAACGACCTGCACCGCATCGATCCGGCCCTCGTGAAGCCGATGATCGCCGCCGCCGGTTTCGTGCTGGAGGAAGAAAGCGCGCTGCTCGCCAATCCGGCTGACGATCATTCCAAAGGCGTGTTCGACCCAGCCGTGCAAGGCAAGACGGACCAGTTCCTGCTGCGCTACCGCAAGCTCTGAAACACACCGGACGAAGCGTTCTCGGAGGAGACACACATGAAACCCATCACCCTGCTCGCTGCAGGCGCCGCCATGCTGTTGGCGTTCGGCTGCGCGTCTGGTCCTGCGCCGCTCGCCGCTGCAGACTATGCCGCCATCCTCGCCGACCCTGCGCGGCCAGTTGACGATCTCAAGGACGACGCGGCCCGCAAGCCCGCCGAGGTCCTGGCCTTCGCCGGTCTTCGCCCGGGCGACACGGTTGTCGAGATGGAAGGCGGACGGGGCTGGTTCTCGTTCCTGATCTCGAAAGCGATCGGACCGCAGGGCAAGCTGATCGTGCAATATCCGCCCGAGTTCGCTTACGGCGATCCCGCCTACAAGGCGCGCGTGGATGGCGGCCAGCTGCCCAACGCCGTCATCACCAAGAGCCATTTCGACAAGCTCGAAGCTACGACCGGCTCCGTCGACAAGGTGTTGTGGATCCTCGGCCCCCACGAAGTGTGGTTCACGCCGAAGGACACGCAGGGCCTCGGCAATCCTGAAGCCGCCTTTGCCGAAATCGCCCGCGTGCTGAAGCCCGGCGGCGAATTCATCGCCATGGACCACGCCGCAGTCGCCGGCACACCCGCCGCGACGTCCGCGCAGACGCTCCACCGGATCGATCCGGCCCATGTGCTGGCGGCAGCCAAGGCGGCGGGTCTCGTCTACGTCGAAAAGAGCGACATCCTCGCGAACCCGGAGGACGATCGCACGAAATCGCCGTTCGCCGCCGATCTGCGCCGCCACACCGACCAGTTCTTGTTCCGCTTCCGGAAGCCCTAGATTCTGGGGCTGGAGGCGAGAGCGGATCACCGCTCTCGCCAACAATTGCGAAGCACACTAGACATCCGGCCATGATCGGACGTCTCCGCATCCTGCTTGCGGGCTCGCTCGCTGCGCTCGCCTGCGCCTGCTCGCCGGCGGAGCAGGGCGTTATCAAGGCCCAGGAAGGCGACGCGGTCATCGTGCTGGCCGAAGGCGCCTGCGAGACCACCTGCCCTGTCTACGCCACCACGCTTCACCCCGATGGGTCCTACATGATGCACGGCGAGCGCTTCGTGCGGACGATCGGCGTCCAGGAGGGCGTTCTCGATCAAACCGCCTGGGCCCGCGCCGAGACGGCCCTTGAGGAGGTCCAGTTCTGGACCCTCAAGCCGGACCAGACGGCCAGTTCCCTGCCCTCCTGCCAGCCGGGTCCGCCCGTGGTCGACATCACGTGGCGAACCGCCGAGGGCCGCCAGAAGACCCTGAAATACCGTGTCGGATGCGGCGAGAACGCCATCCGGCGCTTGGTCGCCGAGCTGCGAGCGGCCATGTCGTTCAACGAACTGGTCTGGACCGACGAACGCTTCGCCCCGGATGGCAGCCGCTAGCCCCGCGGCCAGGCCCTGCGTCGCGACACTGTTGCCCGATGGCGCAACTGCCGTTTCGGGCGTAGGTTGGCCCCATGGAAACTTGGCTTGTATACGGCGTCTACGTCGCCATCGGCGCGGTGTTCGTGGTTCTCGCCTTCGGGATCGTGAACCTCGTCCGCACGGATGGTCAGGCCCGCTCGCGGTCAAACAAGCTGATGCGCCTGCGCGTGCTGGTCCAGTTCATCGCCATCATCATGCTGTGCGCCCTCGGCTTCGCCGCCGGAGCTTTCCGCTAGGCAATCTCCACGCACCGGAACCGCGCGTTTTTTGCGGCGTTCATCCTGCGTTCGGGCAGGATCGATGAAATTCGACTCATCCGATTATCCAGACCTGAAACTGTCCATGACAGGATCAACGGGTCGGATCCGCGGTGGGAGAATACAGATGTTCGGAAAGCGCGATTTCGATTCCAGCCCCAGGCGCTTCTGGACGTGGTTCGCCGCCGAGGCCGAAGGCATCTCCAACGCGCTCGAAGCCCTCTCGCGCGGCGAAGCCGACGCCGAATGGGCCATTGAAGCCATCAACAACCGCATCAAGCGCGTGAACCCCACGCTGGAAGCTGACATCGTCCGCACGCTGGACGGCCAATGCTGCCTGACGATCACGGGCGCAGACGGCGCGGTGGACCCGGTTCTCGCATGCGCCCCGCGCCTGCGCGGCTGGCAGTTCCTGCCGCCGGTCTCTGGCAAGGCAACGCCTCGCATCCCGTTCCTGCGCGCCCCGCGCCCGTCGCTCGACGTGCTGGCCGCGCCGATCACGGGCCGTTTCGAGGCCTACGCCTGATTCCGGGCGCGCATTGACCCTCATGCTGGGCGGTGCGAACTAGCGACATGGTCGTTCTCAACAAGATCTACACGCGCACAGGCGATGACGGCACGACGGGCCTCGCCACCGGCGAGCGCGTCGAGAAGTGGAGCCTCCGCGTCGAGAGCTATGGCGCGGTGGACGAAACGAACTCGGCCATCGGCGTCGCCCGCCTCCACACCGCCAGCGATCCCGACCTCAGCGCCGCGCTTGGCCGCATCCAGAACGACCTGTTTGACCTCGGCGCCGACCTCGCAACCCCCGAGCGCGAGAAGCCGCTCGGCTGGACGCCGCTCCGCATCGTGGAAGCCCAGGTCACCCGGCTCGAAACCGAGATTGACGCGATGAACGCCGCGATCCCGGCGCTCACCAGCTTCATCCTGCCCGGCGGGTCGGCCGCCGCCGCCTACCTGCACGTCGCGCGCACCATCTCCCGCCGCGCCGAGCGTCTGGTGGCCCAACTCGCCGCCACGCCCGGCGAGATCGTTTCGGGGCCGGCGCTGGCCTATGCCAACCGCCTGTCGGATTTCCTGTTCGTCGCTGCCCGCCGCTGCAACGACAATGGCGCATCCGACGTGCTCTGGGTTCCCGGCGCCAACCGGTAGGGCCAGATGCCTGCCGTTGGATCCCGCCCGCGCGCAGGGCCAGAACCGTCTCGGAAAAGTGCCCGTGGACGTTCGGCAGTCACTCGCCAGTCAGCCCGCAACCTGACAAAATCCCGCCTAGTTCGCCGTTAACCTGTTTCGCGAAGGATCGGGGAGTCCGGTGGTGATTTGCCACCCTCCGTGATCCACCCAGTTCGGGGGGTTTGGTTGAAACGTCGCTCGGCCTTGTTTGCGCTCGTCCTGTCCCTGGCGGCCCCGCTTTCGCTGCCCGCTCCCGCGCGCGCACAGGCCACGCGCGAGTACCAGGCGCTGGTCGATTTCGCGAAAGAGCTCGACTACGCCGCCACCGCGCCTGACTTCGTCGGCCTCGCCGTCGCTGTGGTGAAGGAAGACAAGATCGTGCTGATGCGCACCTATGGCGTGCGCGAAGCCGGCGGCAACCAGCCCGTCACGCCCGACACCGTCTTCCGCCTCGCGTCACTGTCGAAGGGCTTCGCCGGCACGCTCGCCGCGCTCGAGCAATCCGAAGGCAAGCTCGACCTGCAGGCCCGCGCTATCACCTACGCCCCGCAGTTCAAGCTGAAGAGCGCGAAGGACACACAGGCCGTCACGCTCGAAAACGTGCTGACCCACAGCACCGGCCTTCCGCCCTATGCCTACGACAACCTGCTCGAATCCGGCACAGCGCCGCAGGACATTCTAGCCAAGTATGGCTCTGTGAAGCAGACGTGCAAACCCGGCGCGTGCTTCACTTACCAGAACACCACGTTCAACATCATCGCCTCCGCGATCGAGAAATCGACAGGCCGCTCCTATGCACAGGAGCTTGAGAGCCGCATCCTCGAACCGCTCGGCATGACCACCGCCTCGCTCGGCCAGAAGGCGCTGGTCGCAACCGGCAACTGGGCCCGCCCGCACAGGCGCGCAGGACTCGGCTGGGTCTCAACGCCGGTCACGGACTACTATTACAAGGTGCCCGCAGCCGGCGGCATGAACGCCTCGATCACCGACATGTCGAAATGGCTGATCGCGCAGATGGGCGGCAGGCCCGACGTGCTGCCGCAGGCGGTTCTCGCCGACGCGCACCGCGGCCGCATCGACACGCCGCCGGAATCCGCGCGCCAGCGCTCGCTGAAAACGCCGGTGACCTCGACATCGTACGCACTTGGCTGGCGCATCTATCAGTATGCCGGCCACAAGCTGATGACGCATTCGGGCAGCGTGGAAGGTTACATCGCGCAGATCGCCTGGCTGCCGGACAGCAAGACAGGCATCGTCGTGTTGTCGAACTCGCGCGGCTCGCGCGCCGGCAAGATCGTGCCCGCCTGGCTCGACTATCAGCTCGGCCTGCCGAAGACCGACTGGTTCCGCATGGATGAGATCCTGCAGGCCGGCGCCACGCCCGTCACCGCCAGCGGCGAATAACTTTAGCGCGCAGGCTACTTACATCCCGCTTACACTACCGCCGCCCTGCACGCGCTGGCGGGCCAGCGCTGAATCCATCGGTGACAGGCCCAGCCGGTCCACCAATTGGCGCATCAGTGAGTCCTCGTGCGGATCGCGCGCGCCGTCTGCAAGCACGACAGCCCACAACGCCTCCACAATGGCCACGCGATCCTCTATGGCGATGGCCGTGCGGATCGCCTTGGTGAACTGGTAGATGTCGATGGATTCCAGCTCGGCATCCTCGCCCTGCTGGCGCAGCGCCTCTGCGCCCGCCGCATCAAGCCCGAAACGTGTGCCAAGCACATGATCCACTACGGCCTGTTCGCCCAGGCCATAATCTCCATCCGCGCGCGCGGCCATTACCAGCACCGCCGCAACAGCCGTGCGTGCGTCACTGTCGTGAAGCTCGGCAGGCGCAGTCGCCCCCATCAGCCGCTTGAAGAAATCCAGAGCCATAACCCTGAAATGGCGCCTTTGCGCGGATGGGACAACCCGCGCCGCGATGGCATTTCCGTGACGCCTCAGCCGGGTTTCGGTGGATTGAAAAGCGCCGCAATCGTTTCCGCATCCGCGCCCAGCGCGCCGAACACAGGCCCGAACGTGGCCATGCGCGCCGCATCATTCGGCCCCAGCGTGATGCCGCCGTCCACCACCAGCGCATGCCCCGTCACGAAGCCCGATCCATCGGAACCGAGATAGAGCGCAGCCTCCGCAATGTCGGACCCGCGTCCACCGCGCGGTATGGGCTGCGTGTGCTTGCTCGCCTCCGCCAACGCATCAATGCGCGTTTCGGCGTACTGGCGTGGCAGACCCATGGCCGACGCAAAGATGTTGGTGGCGATCATGCCCGGGCAGATGCAGTTCACGCGGATATTTTCCGGGCTCAGCTGCGCCGCCGCTGCGTGCGTCATGTGCACCACGCCCGCCTTCGCGATCGAATACAGCAGCGGCCCATACCCCGTGCGCAGCCCGGCAATCGACGCCGTCGAGATGATCGAACCGCCGCCCTGCCCGCGCATGATCGGAACCGCGTTCTTCATGCCGAACAGCGCCGCGCGGATATGCAGGTGCATCACGCTGTCGAAGCTTTCGGCCGTCACGGCATCCGCCATGTCGCGCGCGCCGCCCGTACCGGCATTGTTGAACAGGATGTCGAGCTTGCCGAATTCTGATTTCGCCGCGTTCACCGCAGCCGCGATCTCGTCTTCCTGCATGACGTCACAGCGGACAAAGCGCGCCTTGCCCTTGTGCTCGTGCTCGATCTGCGCGCCCTTGTCTTCCTGCAGGTCGGCGGCAATCACGCACGCGCCTTCCGCAACGAAAAGATCGACCGTGGCGCGGCCGATTCCGCTCGCCGCGCCGGTGATCACCGCAACCTTGCCTTCGAGACGTCCCGCCATGTGTTTCTCCCGATTTTCAGGAGAGCCTACGCGCGCGAGTTTCCGGCGCCTACTCCTTCGGCCTCACGTAGGTGTCGAAGTTCGCGATGTAGGCATCCATGTTTCCTTCGAGCATCTGGCGAAATCCAGCCACGAAATACTCGATCGTCTCGCCGTGCTTGGCCGCCATCGCCTCGCCGGTCTTGAACCCGCCCGCCGACAACCACGCGCAGAACCGCGCCGAGGCAAACATCATCGATGCGTTCACCATCTCGGGCGCCGCGTCATCGACCTGCTCGTTGGACAGCGTGATGTGCGCATCCGCGCGCATGTAGAAGGCATCATCGAACGGATCGGCCATGGAAACTCCTGGAGAACTGCGCACACGATAACGGCTGGCGCCGGCAACGTCACGGCGCAGGCTGCGGTATCGGTCCCACATTCGTCTTCCGCGAGACGAGGTTGAAGAAGTGGAACACTTTCTCGAGGTTCTCGCGTCCACGCCGGATGAAGAACTCGTGCTCCAGCCCCGGAAACTCCAGATAGATGTGCTGCGCGCCAACCGCCTGCAGCGCCCGCACGGAGGCACGCGAGCTTTCCTTGCGCACCACATTGTCCTCCGCCCCATGCATCACCAGCACGGGCACGCCCTTCAGCGCCTCCGCCGGCGCATTCGGTCCCACACCCCCGCCCGCAATCGGCGCGATGCCGGCCCACAGCGAGTTGTGCTTGGCGCCCAGGAAGAACGTCCCGAACCCACCCATCGAATGACCCATCAGGTAGATGCGATCTGGATCGACGTTGAATTTGTCGCGCACCATGCCAAGCACCGTCAGCGCATCGTGTTCAGACAACGCATTCGTCGCCCATTTCTCGCCGGTCGCCGGATTGATGTCCGCCGTCTCGACCAGAACTGGCGTTCCGCGCGGCGGCCCCCAGCCGCCAAATGTCGAGAACCCCATCGGCGCGAGAACGATATAGCCATCGCGCTGGGCGAAATCCGTCGTGCCATCGAACAGGATCTGCTGCAGCGGCGTCACGCCCGCGCCATGCAGGTCCACGATCAGCGGCCACTTTTTCGCGGGATCATAATTGTCGGGCACGAACAACGCGAACGGCATCCGCGCATTCGCCGCGTCCAGCTCATACCCGCACATCAGGATGCGTGTCTGGCTCGGCGTCAGTGGCGGCTGGGCCGAGCGTGGAATGTTGGCCCGCTGGGCGATCGCGTCATTCGGATCGGTCGAAGGCGGCGGCTGGGGATCGAGGCGCACGCCATCATGCGCCACGTTGGGCACGCCCGCACTGGCGGCGGCATCGGCTTCGGTCAGGAACGAGCAATCGAGCCCCCGCGCCACGCTCGCCGCCGTCTCGGCGCTGGCGATCTGCTGCGGCTCCCCGCTCGTGGCGCAACCCGCCATGGCGAGCAGCGCCGCGCCAACAACGCCCGTCAGGCGACCGATTCCGCGCTTCATGATGTCCCCTCCGCTTCCGGTGTCATCCCGGATTTGCACGGGCAGGCTAGCGCACCAGTCCCAAAAGCCACGCGCAAAACCCGGTGTCGGGCATGATTGTTTCCCTTGACGCCCCGCCATTCGCGCCAAATCGACGCTTTTTGCCCCGCGGCACATCACGAAACTTGATTCCGGCGCGTCTGCTGCATAACAGGAAGCCGCTGGTTCGCAGGCGCACCATAGCGGGGCGTCCGGGGGACCTTTTCGACCGCCAGAAGTCCGAAGATACCGGAGATTCCACCGATGAAGGTGCTTGTGCCCGTCAAGCGGGTGATCGACCCCAACGTTCGCCCGCGTGTGAAAGCCGATGGCTCGGGCGTTGATCTCGCCAACATAAAGATGGCGATGAACCCGTTCTGCGAGATCGCCGTGGAAGAGGCGGTGCGCATGAAGGAAAAGGGCGTCGTCACCGAGATCGTCCTGATCTCCATCGGTCCGGCGCAAGCCCAGGAAACCATCCGCATCGGTCTCGCCATGGGCGGTGATCGCGGTATCCTGGTCCAGACCGACGTGGCGGTTGAGCCGCTCGCCGTCGCCAAGATCCTCGCCAAGATCGTCGAAGCCGAACAACCCGGCCTCGTCATCACCGGCAAACAGGCGATCGACGACGACGCCAACCAGACCGGCCAGATGCTGGCCGCCCTGCTCGGCTGGCCGCAGGGCGCGTTTGCCTCGGCCATCGCCAAGGATGGCGAGAAGCTCTCGGTCACGCGCGAAGTCGATGGCGGCCTGCAGACCGTTTCGCTCGAACTCCCGGCCGTGGTCACCACCGACCTGCGCCTCAACGAGCCGCGCTTTGCCTCGCTGCCGAACATCATGAAGGCGAAGAAGAAGGTGATCGACACCAAGTCGCCCGCCGACTACGGAGTCGATGTCACGCCGCGCCTCACCGTGGTGAAGGTCGCCGAGCCGAAGAAACGCGAAGCCGGCGAGAAAGTCGCCGACGTCGACGCGCTCATCGCCAAACTCAAGTCCGTTGGAGCGATCTGATCATGGCCGTTCTCGTTCTCGCTGAACACAGCAACGACGCGCTCAACGACGTCACCGCCAAGACGGTCGTCGCGGCGCAAGCCTTCGGTGGCGACATCGACGTGCTCGTCGCCGGCCACAACGCCGGCGCCGCAGCACAAGCCGCCGCGAAGATCCCCGGCGTCCGCAAGGTGCTCCATGCCGAAGGCGCCGCCTTCTCGCATGCGCTCGCCGAAGCCGTCGAAGCGCTCGTCGTTCCGCTGATGGCTGGCTATGACGCCTTCTTCGCCCCCGCCACTACGACGGGCAAGAACGTCACGCCGCGCATCGCCGCCAAGCTCGACGTCATGCAGATCTCGGAAATCACGAAGGTGCTCGACACCAGCACCTTCGAGCGTCCGATCTACGCCGGCAACGCGATCATGACGGTCAAGTCCGGCGACGCGAAGAAGGTCGTCACCGTCCGCGGCACAGCCTTCCAGGCGGCTGCTGGCGCTGGCTCCGCTGCTGTCGAAACGATTGCCGCGCCTGCTGGCCCCTTCAAGGCGACGTTCATCTCGGAAGAGTTGCAGAAGTCGGATCGTCCCGAATTGGCCTCGGCCAAGCGCGTCGTCTCGGGCGGCCGGGCGCTTGCCTCGGCTGAACAGTTCAACCAGTACATCCTGCCGCTCGCTGACAAGCTCGGCGCCGGCGTCGGCGCCTCGCGCGCCGCCGTTGACGCGGGCTACGCCCCGAACGACTTCCAGGTCGGTCAGACCGGCAAGGTCGTCGCCCCGGAGCTCTACGTCGCCATCGGCATCTCGGGCGCCATCCAGCACCTCGCCGGCATGAAGGACTCGAAGGTCATCGTCGCGATCAACAAGGATGAGGAAGCCCCAATCTTCCAGATCGCCGACTACGCCCTCGTCGGCGACCTCTTCAAGATCGTGCCGGAACTGACGAGCAAGCTGTAATCTCTGGACCGCCGGGACCCTGCCCGGCACACGCCACACAGCGGCCTACTGAACACCGAAAGGCCCGCCCTAACCGGCGGGCCTTTTGCTTTGGTAATCCGCTTTTTGTCTGCTTGCGGCCATGCGCCTTCGTAGCCATTCTCCACACATGTCCGTGCTCAAACACATCTGGCGCTTTTGTCGGGATTGGATTGCGCCATTCATTGCAGCTGGCTTGGTGGGCCTGATTGTCGTGGGGCTGGTCTGCATGATCGCCGGCATGGATCGCGATGTAGCCGTCCTTTCGGCGATTGCTGGTGGCGCAGTAACCGGCGTCATAGCGCTCCTGATCCCACCCGTCCGCCGATGGTTCGCCGACCACGCCTACTTGTTTGATCCCGGCGGGGGCTGGACCTAGTCGCCGCGTCGACAGACCTTTTGCTTTGACCTTCCCCCACGCCATGCCCAACGCGGCAAATGGACTCGCTGAACCTGCAGCCATAGCCTCCGCCCAGGGAGACCGGGGAGCGACCCATGCCTATCGACACAACCACGCCCGCAATCATCGTCGGCGACAACTGGCTCGCCATCATCGCCGCCGCCGTCGCGATCTACGCCATCGGCTTCATCATCTATGGCGCAGTCTTCTCGAAACTCTGGATGCAGCTGTCGGGCTACACCAAGGAACAGCTCGCGCCGCACATGTGGAAGATGGCGATCTCCTGGATCATGCCGGTCCTCACCGCCATCGGCCTCGCGCTCATCCTCAAGATGGCCGGCGTCTACAACCTCGCCACCGGCCTGATGATCAGCTTGCAGGTCTGGTTCTTCATCGTGCTGCCCGCGCGGCTCTATTCCTTCGTCTACAGCCCGGAAAAGCCCGGCCTGCTGGTGATGGACCTGATCCACCTTCTGCTCGGCACGCTCGTCGCCGGTGGCATCATCTCGGCCTGGCCCTGAGGCACTTGGCGTAGCGCGCACGGCATGGTTGTGTCGCCCCACAGATTCAGGGACACGCCGCCATGCGCCTCACGCTTCTCGCCGCTTCCACCCTAGCGCTCGCGGCCTGCACCACGCCGGTCTCGCCCTCAGGCGACCCCAGCACGTTCTCCCGCGATCCCGGCGCGCATGAGGCAGATTTCCGTGACCTGTACAAAGAGCTGATCGAGACCAACACCACGCTGTCAGTCGGCTCCTGCACGCTGGCGTCGGAGCGGATGAAAGCGCGCCTGCTCGCCGCCGGCTATCCCGAGAGCGATCTCTACATCCTCGTGAACCCGAAGCCCAATCGCCCACAGGATGGCAACTTTGTCGCTATCCTCCCCGGCTCGGACCCGACTGCGAAGGCCATCATGCTGATGGCCCACATCGATGTCGTGGAAGCCAAGCGCGAGGACTGGGTGCGCGATCCCTTCGTGCTCACAGAGGAAGGCGGCTATTTTTATGCGCGCGGCGCAACCGACGACAAGGCGATGGCCGCGATCTTCACGGACTCGATGATCCGCTTCAAGCGCGAAGGCTACAAGCCCGCCCGCACGATCAAGCTTATGCTCAACTGCGGGGAGGAAAGCGCCAACGATTTCATCGGCGCCAAGTACATGGTCGAAAGCCATCTCGACCTCATCTCCGCCGAGTTCGCCCTCAACGAAGGCGCCGGCGGCCGGATCGATGCCGAGACCGGCAAATACACCTTCAACGGCGTGCAGGCCGGCGAGAAACTCTACCAGGACTACACCATCGAAGTGACCAATCCGGGTGGCCACTCCTCCCGCCCCGTGCCCGACAACGCGATCTATGAACTCGGTGCGGCGCTGATGGCCGTTCAGGCCTACGAATTCCCCATCGAGTTCAACGCGGCCACGCGCGGATTCTTCCGCCGCATGGGCCAGATCACGCCCGGCCAGGAAGGCCAGGACATGCGCGACGCCGCCGATGGCGAGAACGCCGCCGCGATCCGCCGGCTCACCGTGAACCCCGGCTACAACGCCACGCTGCGCACCACCTGCGTCGCCACCGAACTCACCGCCGGCCACGCGCCCAACGCGCTGCCCCAGCGCGCGACGGCCAACGTCAACTGCCGCATCTTCCCCGGCCATTCGCAGCAGGAAATCCTCGGCGTGCTGGAGAATGTGATCGGCAACGCCAACGTGAAGGTCGCCATGCGCTCGCCGCCGGAAACGCCGATCAAGCCGCCGCCGCTGCCGCCGGAAATCCTGAAGCCGATCGAACAGCTTACCGAAAAGATGTGGCCGGGCGTGCCGGTCATCCCGCAGATGTCGACCGGCGCCACAGACGCGCGCTTCACCACGCCCGCCGGCATCACGACCTACGGCGTCTCGGGCATCTTCGCCGACCCCAACACGTCAGGCGCGCACGGCCTCAACGAGCGCGTGGGCGTGAAACAGCTGATGGAAGGCCGTATGTTCCTGCATCAGCTGGTCAAGATCTACGCCGGCGGGGAATGATGCGCGCGATGGTGCTTGCAGCCTGCCTGTTGGCCGCCGCCCGCACTTATTCCGGCCCCAGCATCTCGGCCATGAAGGTCTCGTAGCTCTCGAACATCTTCGGCTTGCCTACGCCCATCGCCAGCGCCTGATGGGCGACGCCGAGTACGTGATCCTCCATCGCTTTCGACGGCTGCCCACCCGCCAGAGTTGGGACCAGCGCGCGGATTTTGTCCTCCATCGCCGCAAGGTCGACTTTGTCGCCTAGGCCGTGCGCCTCCTTCAGCACATTGAAGAACGGCATCATCACTGCCTTCTCGGCGAAAGCGCCCTGCGGGCCTTGGATGTTCACTGTGCTGTTGCCCTGCGGGTTCCCGTGCGATTGCGCCTGCGCGGGCGCAACGAGGCCTGCCGTTGCGGCTACGGCGGCGAGGACGATGGCGATCGTGCGTGTCATGATCAGTCTCCCTGAAGTGCTACCAGGCGCCGATGGCGCGGTTGAAGGCGTCGAGCGAATCGAGAATCTCGGGGTGGGTCCGGGCGGCAGCCAGAGCCTCACGGCCAGTGTGCAGCATCATCGCCTCGGCTAGAGCCTGCTCGCTCTCCCACTCCACCGCGTGGGCGCGGCCCATCTCGCGAAGCCGGAACTCCAGCTTGTCCATGTCCACCGGGTCGCCAGCCCCTAGCGTGGCGCGCAGGACATTGAACAACTCCGCCACGTGGGGATCGGACCGCTCGAGCGGCTCGGCCTGCGGGGGCGGCAGCGCGCAACCGGCGCACAGCATCAGAGCCGCCAAAGCAGCGGGACTTCGCATCAGGACCTCCTGGCTTGGGCGCAACAACACAGGCCCCGAATCGCGTTGCCGCGCGCCGGTGCGGCTGTTATGCCGTGGAAAGAAAACTGGTCATGATGTAAAAGATTCTATACATCGTGTCCAGTCCCTTTTTTAGGATTCGTCATGTCATTCCGTGAACGCACGGCCTGGATCACCCTGATCACCATCGTGATCTGTTTTGGCGCCTACTACGGCGCACTGCTGGCCGGACTTGTCCGCCCCGCCACCTGGCAAGCGTTCCATCTCGGCCTGCTGTGCATCATCGGCCTCGTGGTTCTGCAGGTGGGTCTCAACGTACTAGCCGCGCTCCTTAATCCCAAGGATGCACATACGCCGCGCGACGAGCGTGAGCGCCTGATCCACGCTCGCTCGCACGTGATCGGCTATTATGTGCTGATGATCGGCGTCGCCGCCACGCTCATTCTTACGCACGTTGTCTTCAAGGGAGATGACTTCGGCCAAGTGATTGTCCGCACCGTGAATATCGGTACGTTCGCGATGGTGGCGTCCGCCCTCTCCGTCGCCATCACGCAGATCGTCCTGTTCCGGCGCGGCTACTGAGCATGGCGAAGCTTCCCATCGCCAACCACATCCGCCGCCTGCGCTTCGAGCACGGCGAGATGACGCAAAGCGACCTCGCCGAGCGTATCGGCGTCACGCGCCAGACCATCGCCGCGATCGAGGCTGGCAAGTACGGCCCCTCGCTCGAAGCCGCCTTCCGCATCGCGCAGGTGTTCGGCGTCGGCATCGAGGACGTGTTCAGCTGGGAAGCGTGATCACCAGAGTCCAGTAGCGTTGAGCAGCATGACGCCGCCGGCCGACGACATGGCCGACACAGCCGCGCCCCATGCCATGTCCACCACGGCAAACAGCGGCGGCCAGCCCTTCAAGGTCGACCAGTTGGTGAGGTCGTAGGTGCCATACGCAACAATGCCGAGAAACGCACCAAGGCCCAGCGCCACCAGCCCGTCCCCACCCGCCGCCATGGCAGGGCTCACCGCGAAGAAGCCCAGCGCCACGGAATAGAGCGCGTAGAATGCCAGCGCCGGCGGCCAGTTCAGTGGCTGGCGCAGCTTCTCGCCCAACTGCTGCACCAGGAAGTTCCTGGCAATCATGCCGAGCCACAGCGCATCCAGCACCGCCAGCACGATCCCGGCCGCGATAGCAGACTTCACAAGCTCCATGGCGCGATCCTCTCAACCTTTCATACGCACGTGATCGGGATCGGATGCCTGTCGGGTCGCCGTCAGTTGCGCACCCGCACCATTCCTTCGACTGTGGTCAACTTCCGCAAGGAGCGGCTTCTATCGGACCAGGGCTCGATGACCGCCCCGCTCGACGGGATTTTCGGCTGGCATTTCCGCAACCATTCGCCCGATCCGGTCGTGATCCGGCTGGAAATCGAGGGCTTCTACACGCTGGTTCCGCGGGGAGAGCCGGGCAACGAGTTCGCGATCAAGCCGGTCGCCGCAGCCCCCGAGGGAACTCCCGAGCAGTAGCCCGGTCGCCGCGCCATAATTTCGCGCTATCATTTCTGGTCGATAACACCCGGGACTGCCGTATTTCGTTTTGGAGACGCGAATGATCAGCCGCGCCATCCTCTCGGTTTCGCTTGCTATCGCCGTTGGCGCATGCGCCTCCTCGCGCCCGGCGCCCATCAAGATCGGCGGAACCACGCCAACACCGCGCCCGCCGGTCACCGGCCCCGAGACGCCCACGATTCCGCCGGTGCTGCCGCCCATCACGCCACCCAGCGATTTTTCGCTCGTGCCGGTGGCGTTCGGCGATATTCCCGGCTGGGCCTCCGCCGACATGGCCCCCGCCCTCGCCGCGTTCAAACGCCAGTGCATCTCCCTGCGCCAGCGCAGCTCCGACGCCTCCCTTTCCGGCGGCCGCTATGGCGGCAAGGCCGGCGACTGGTTCAACGCCTGCGACGCCGCCAGCGTGATCCAGCCCGGACAGGAACGCTGGTTCTTCGAATCCTACTTCGATCCGCAATTCGTCATCGGTCCGGGCGAAGCCAGGCTCACCGCCTATTTCGAGCCTGTGATCTCGGCCAGCCGCGAGTGGACACCCGCCTTCTCCGAGCCCCTGCTCAAGCGCCCGCCCGACATGATCACGGTCGATCTCGGCGCCTTCGCGGAGGCTTATGACAACGAGACCTTGCGCGGCGCGCCCCGCACGCTCAACGGCAAGTTGAACGGCGACCGCATCGTGCCATACCCGAAGCGCGAGGCGATTACGCCCTTCCTCGGCCAGATCATCGGCTATGCCCACCCGGCAGATGTCTACAACCTGCAGGTCCAGGGCTCCGGCCGCCTGCGCTTCACGGACGGCAGCGAGGCGCGCGCGCAGTTCTCCGCGCAGAACGGCTACAAGTGGAACTCCGCGCTCGGCGCGCTGCGCAACTCCGGCCGCCTGCCCAGCCCCACCTGGTCAAACTTCCGCGCCTGGCTAGACCAGAACCCGGCGCAGCAGAAATCCGCCCTCAACGCCGATCCATCCTACGTGTTCTTCCAGGAAGAAACGATCAGTGACTACGCCGCCGGCCCGAAAGGCGCGGCCAACGTGCCGCTGACGCCAATGGGCTCGATCGCGGTCGACCCGGCCTTCCATCCCTACGGCGCAATCGTGTTCGTCTCGGGCGATTATCAGGGCGGCGCCTTCCAGCGCTTGTTCGTCGCGCAAGATACGGGTGGCGCCATCCGCCGCGGCCCCAATCGCGGTGACGTCTTCGCCGGCACAGGCGCAGAGGCCGGCGCATTCGCCGAGCGCATGAACTCCGCTAACCCACAATGGTGGACGCTGCTGCCGAAGAACTTCAACGCCCCCGTCGCCGCCGCGCCTTCAACACCAACACCTGCAGGCTAACGCCATGAAACTCCACGCCGCCCTTCTCGCGCTTGCGATGCTCGGCGGCTGCGCCACCGCCGTTGCGCAGGAGCCCGCGCCCGTCGCGTGGGACACCGCCTGGGGCAAGGTGACCTACGCGGATGAAAGTGGCGGCGCGGGCATTCTCGAATACCCCGTCCCGTTCGGCGACAATGTCGGCTATCTCTACCTCAACGGCCTCGCCGGCGAGTTCGGCGGCATGGGCCCGCTCGAGGGCTACTGGTCAGAGCCCGATGTCAGCCACGACGATGAAGACGACACCACGCTGATCTGCCCGTTCGCGATCATCGACGATCACGGCCGCACGACGCGCAACTGGGGCCGCGTGATCGTTGCCTTCACCAGCGACTGGTTTCCCTCCGACTTCGTCCTGATGCGCGGCCGCTGCTTCGAGGAGCCCCGCGAAGTCATCAGCGGGAAACTGGCGAAGTAGCTAAGCCGCAGGCGTCCTAACTCTTCACGCGCCAGGGCGGGTCCAGCCGGTTCTCGCCCGCATGATAAAGCGCAAGCATGTTCCCCGCCGGATCGCGCAGGGTGGCGACACGCCAGAGATAGGTCATCGTCTCTGGATCGCGCTCGAACACAACGCCCTTCGCCTTCAGCTCCGCCACCAGTTCGTCCAGCCGGTCGCTCTCGAACCAGATCAGCGGCCACGCGCTGCCGCTGACGCCGTCCACCTTCTCGATCGAAAACGTCGACCCACCCTCAGGCATCTCGAACCGCGCATAGCGCGGCGGCGCATCGACAATAAGCTTGAGGCCAAGCTTCAGATAGAACGCCTTGCTCGCCTCATAATCGCCCAGTGGCACAGTGACCTGATTAAGACGCATGTTCGTCACTTCTTCTTGGCGGCCGGAGCCTTCTTCGCAGGAGACGCCTTGGCGGCTGCCTTCTTCCCAGCCACAGGCTCATCCGGAAACGCCGGCGCAATGCCCAAGGCATTCTGCAGCGCCTCGGCCGCTGCCGGATTGCGTTCCTTCGCGCCCGAGATGAAGAACACGAACACGTCCTGCTTCTTCGACCAGTCCGTCGCCATCTTCGCGAAGCGGTCGATCTCGTTCTTCGGATAGCCCGCCGCCTGATCCGCCTGCGACTGCATCAGACGCGCAACCGTGAAATCGCTGCCCTCATGGCGCACCTTCGGAAACGCATCGTCCTCGGCATAGACCACCGTCGCGCCATGCTTCGTCAGCAAGTCGTGGAATTTCGGATCGTTAAACCCCTGCCCGCGCACTTCCAGAGCATGCCGTAACTCGAGACCATCCTTCTTCCGCGGCAGAACCGACAGGAAGTTCGCAAAATACTCAGGATCAAATTTCCGCGTCGCCGGAAACTGCCAGTTGATCGGTCCCAGCTTCTCCTTCAGCTGCGTGACGCCCTGATCGAGAAACAGGCCGGCCGACTTTTGCATGTCCTCCTTCGTCTTGCGCACTGTCGAAAAGCGATGCGCCTTGAGGCTGAACACAAACCCCTCCGGCGCCTCGTCCCGCCACTTCGCAAATGTGTCCGGCTTGAACGAGGAATAGTAGGTCGCGTTCACCTCGAGCGCGGTCACCCGCCGGCTCATATGGCGCAGCTGCTTCGCCTTCGAGAGGCCCGGCGGATAGAAGGTCTCGTCCCAGGGATCGAAGCTCCAGCCGCCAACCCCGACGCGAATGTCATGCTTCATGGCGCTGAATCTCCCTGCGGCGGATGGATATCACGCAATCCGCGCCGCGAAAGCGTCGCTTCCGGGCCTTCGCGTACAGAGCGAGAAACGGGCACGCCGCGCGGCGGGCCTTCCTGCCCGCCCTCTTTTGCCGATATGCTGTGTCATCACGGAGGGGACCGATGATCCGGATTTGCGCAATCGCGCTGGCGGCGCTCGCGCTTGCAGCCTGCCAGTCTGTCACGTCGCGCCATGTCGACTACGGCGCAGGCGGCGTCATCACCGGCATCCAGTATTCCGCGCCCAAGGCCGTCATGCGTGTGGAGCTCTACGCCAAGGGCCTCGCCAACGACCGGGCAGAACTCTATCTCGCCATCAGTCGCCCCTTTCTCGTCGGCGACCCCGAAGCGACCTTCGCCCTCACCGCATCCACATCGATGCTCGCCGACCAGAAGTATGTGGTGGTAGTCAACCCGCAGACCCGCCTGCTCAGCTACATCAACTCGCAATCGACGGGTCAGGCCGGCGAAATTCTCCGCAACATAGCGCAAAGCCTGGGCGCGATCGGCAGCGTGAACCGGACGCCTTCCATAACCGGCGACGAGTCCGATGCAGTCCCGCAGGGCGAGGAGCGCCTCCTGTTCTCGACCGTGATCGATCCGTTCCTGGGCAAGAATTGCGAGTTTGGCGAAACCTGCACGTTGACCGAACTCAATGACTCCCTCCGCAAGCGCGCCATCGCCTTCTTTGAATGCGCCCCGCCAACCGCAGCAGACGCTGAGCCTGTTCCAACCCCCAATCGCGCCACATGCGAGAAGCTGCGCGACGCCAACTACTTCTCCGTCTCGATCAACCCCCTGTTCGCGTTCGAGGCCCTTCGCCCGCTTGCCGAACCGAAGGATTGCCACAGCTCGATCTGCTATCGCGCGCCCGCGCCCTACACGCTTAGCGTAAAAATCGGCGACGTCAGCGACCATTCCGAACTGGTGATGATGCCGAACAAGTCGCCCATTCTCGCGATGGATCTCGAGGCTGGCATCTTCGCCGACGCAAAGACGCGCGTCGATCTCGTGCATGGCATACCCGCCACCATTGCTGTCGAGCGCAAGAGCGAGCTTGTGGCGATCACGGCGATCCCCTTGCAGGTGATCACCAGTCTGTTCGATGGCGTCAGCAAGGTGTTCCAGCTGCGCATCAACTACGGCACGCAGACGGGCAACCTGCTCGCCTCTGAACAAAAGCGCCTGGCCGCGATCGACACCTACAACAAATACCTGCGCGAGCGGGATGCGGCCGCTGCCGCCCTGGCACGCACACAGAAGGCGGAGGCGGCCGCCCCGCCCGCACAGAAGACCCACATGATCGCCGAAACCGCGCGGGCTGCGGAGACGCTGGAGCAAAGCGAGAAAACCCTGGAGGAGGCCGTCGCCGAACTCGGCGAGATCGGCGTCTCGCCCCCGCTCGACGCCTCCGGTGCGCAAGCCGAGATTGCCGATGGCGGCGGCGGTGTGGGTGGGGCCGCATCGGACGAATCCAGCTCGCTCGCCCTGCAGATCGATCCATCAGACGACACCACTGGCGCAGGCGTATGGAAGCTCGATCAGGCCCCGATCACCACGATCGAACGCGGCTCGGATGACAGGCTCTTCAACGTCAACATAGCCACCGGCGCCAAGACCACAGTTGAACCCGTCAAATCGGGCGAGGCCACGGATGCAAAGCCGGGAGGCAATCGATGACATCGCAGCCCCCCGGCTTGATCACCGCCTGGTACGATCGCAAACGCTCGGGCGTGACGCTGGATCTTGGCCAGCCCGAACCGGACATCAGCCTCAAGGGCACGGGCCTTGAGGGCAACAACGGCGATCCCAACAGCGTCGATGTTGAAGACGTCACCATCGCACCGTGGCGGCCGCTGGTACTGCTCACGATCACGATGCCCCACGACACCAAGCCGAATGCAACGTCGACCTATATCGGCAGCGGCGTGCTGATCGCGCCCAACCTTGTGCTCACGGCCGCGCATAACGTCTTTCGCCTCGCCAACAAATCCTGGGCAACGTCCATCGTTGCGCAGATCGGCGTGTACAAGGGCGTGCGGCAGGGCAAATCGCGTGGCGCCAAGCTCAGCTGTCTTCCGGCCTATCGCAAATGCGGCCCGAACGACGCGCAGCGGCGCCAGCATGACTTTGCGCTTATCACGCTGGCCGACGACTCGCTGGGCAAATGGGCCGGCACGCACTTCAAGCTGCCAACCCAGGCCGCGATGAGCGACGTTGATCTCGCGCGCAGCCGCCTCACCGTCGCAGGTTATCCCGGCAGCTGTTCGCCGCTCACGCTGATGATGTGCTTCGGCAATGTCAGCATCCCGTCGGTCACGGCCGCGAACTTCAATTACACGATGGACACAATGCCCGGCCAGAGCGGTGGACCGGTCTTCCGTTACGATGAGGACGGCACGATCACCTTCGCCGGCGTTCACGTCTGCGACGATATCGGAACCAACCGGGCACGCCGCTACGATCAGGTCATGCGCAGCCAGATCGACACATGGATCAGCGAAGGACGGCCCGGCGCGGCCATTACCTGAGAGTGCGGCCAACCTAGCTTCCCATAGCCGCCGCGATCTGGCCTAATGCACCGGCGGCAATCGGGAGATATCGCATGCGTTGGAGAGGCGGACGGTCGGGTGGCGGGGTCGAGGACCGGCGCGGCATGAGTGGCGGCGCAATGGCCGCGGGCGGCGGCGGCATCGCCATCATCGTCGCAATCGCGGCCTATTTCCTCGGCATCGATCCCAACGCCGCCAACAGCATCGTCAGCCAGGTCACGGGTGGCGGCGCCTCGCAGCGCGAAGGCACGTTCGGCACGCCCGGCGATCCCGAGGGCCTCTTCGTCGACAAGATCAGCGCCAACATCAACGATGTCTGGGCCGCCAAGTTCGGCGACAGCTACAAGCCGCCCGCCAGCATCGTCATCTACGAAGGCGGCACAGGCACAGCCTGCGGTCAGGGACAGGCCGCGATGGGCCCGTTCTACTGCCCCGGCGACCAGAAGGTTTATCTCGATCTCTCCTTCTGGAAGCAGATGGAGGAACTTGGCGCCGGCAGCGCGGAATCGGCGCGCGCCTATGTGCTCGCACACGAAGTCGGCCACCACATGCAGGTGCTCAGCGGCGCCTCACAGAAAGTGCAGCAGGCGCAGCGCTCGCTCGGACAGGAAGAAGGCAACCGCTACTCCGTCGCGCTTGAGCTGCAGGCCGATTGCTATGCCGGCGTGTGGGCCTCCAATGCGCCCGCAGTCTCCAACGGCGAGGTGAGCTTCGAGCCCGGCGACCTCGAAGCCGGTATCGAGGCCGCCGGGGCCATCGGCGATGACACACTGCAGCGCCGCCAAGGCGGCGCCGTCAGGCCCGAGTCCTTCACGCACGGCTCCTCCGCCCAGCGCATGGAATGGCTGCGCCGCGGCTTCCAGAACGGCGACCCCAGCGTCTGCGACGGCACGTTCGCGGGATTGTAGGAAGCGGCCAAACCCGCACTTGAAGTTGCAGCCCACTTGGCTGAATGCTGCCTCCTGCAACGGAGGGGCCGCATGGGTATCTGGACACGGAAGCCGATAGGCTCGCCGGATTCACACGAAGGCCCGCGCTTGCGCCGCACGCTGGGGCCGGTGCATCTCATCGCGCTTGGCGTCGGGGCCATCGTCGGCACCGGCATCTACACGCTGATCGGCGTGGGAGCGGATCGCGCGGGGCCCGCCGTGCTGATCTCCTTCGGCATCGCTGGCCTGGTCTGCGCCTGCGTGGCGCTCTGCTATGGCGAGCTTGCCAGCATGATGCATGCCTCGGGCGGGGCCTACACCTACTCCTATTCCGCACTTGGCGAGCTTCCGGCCTGGGTCATCGGCTGGGCGCTGATCCTCGAATACTCGGTCGTCTGCGCCGCCGTCGCGGTTGGCTGGTCAGGCTATGCCGACAGTTTCCTCACCAGCGTCGGCGTCAACCTGCCGCCCCAGCTGACCGCCGGCCCAAGCGAGGGCGGCATCATCAACCTGCCCGCCGTGCTCATCCTGTTCGCCGTCGCGGGCCTGCTCTGCCTTGGCACGCGCGAGAGTGCGGCGGTCAACTCCGCACTCGTCGGCCTCAAGATCGCAGCGCTCGTCCTGTTCATCGCGCTGGCCCTGCCCGCCTTCAATCCCGCGCATTTCGAGCCGTTCATGCCGCACGGCTTTAGCCCGGTCACGGATGCAAACGGCGTCACCTATGGCGTGATGGGGGCTGCCGCGATCATCTTCTTCGCCTTCTACGGCTTCGACGCCGTCGCCACCGCCGCGGAGGAGACCAAGAACCCCGCGCGCGATCTTGCCATCGGCATCATCGGTTCAATGGCCATTTGCACCTTCATCTATATCGCTGTCGCGCTTGCCGCCATCGGCGCCATGCCGCCCGGCGATTTCGCAAAGAGCGACGAGCCGCTGGCCCTCATCATCCGCACGCTTGGCCATCCCGAACTGTCCGCCGCCATCGCCGGCGTCGCCGTGATCGCCCTGCCCACTGTGATCCTCGCCTTCCTCTTCGGCCAGTCGCGCATCTTCTTCGTCATGGCGCGCGATGGCCTGCTGCCGCGCCGCCTCGGCTCGATCAACGAAAAGCGCGGCGCGCCTGTGTTCGTTGTCGTGGTGACTGCAGCGCTGGTGTCCATCCTCGCGGGCCTTCTGCCGCTGGGCGACATCGCCGCGCTCGCCAATGCCGGAACGCTCGCAGCCTTCGCCGCCGTCGGCGCCAGCCTGCTCGCCCTGCGCCGGCGGGAGCCCGACCGCCCACGCCCCTTCCGCACGCCGCTCGCCTGGGTCGTCGCACCCTTCGCGATCATCGGCTGCATCTACCTGTTCATCAGCCTGCCGCCCGCAACCCAGATCCGCTTCTTCATCTGGATGGCTATCGGCCTCGCGGTTTACGGCGCGCGCTATGCGATGCGGAAGAAGCCGGCCTGAGCGCGCAACAACGCAAACAAAAAAGGCCGTGGCGGGAAGCCACGGCCTTGTCTGTTTGGTATCCGGCGAAATCAGGTGTCGAGGAACGAGCGCAGCTTCCGTGACCGGCTCGGGTGCTTCAGCTTGCGCAGCGCCTTCGCTTCGATCTGGCGGATACGTTCGCGCGTCACCGAGAACTGCTGGCCGACTTCTTCCAGCGTGTGGTCGGTGTTCATGCCGATGCCGAAGCGCATGCGCAGCACGCGCTCTTCGCGCGGCGTGAGCGAGGCCAGCACGCGGGTGGTGGTCTCGCGCAGGTTCGACTGGATCGCGGCATCCACCGGTAGAAGCGCCGATTTGTCCTCGATGAAGTCGCCAAGGTTCGAATCCTCATCATCGCCGATCGGCGTCTCGAGCGAAATCGGCTCTTTCGCGATCTTCAGGACCTTGCGGATCTTCTCCAGCGGCAGGCCAAGCTTTTCAGCCAGCTCTTCCGGCGTCGGCTCGCGGCCGATCTCGTGCAGCATCTGGCGCTGCGTGCGGACGATCTTGTTGATCGTCTCGATCATGTGCACCGGGATACGGATCGTGCGCGCCTGGTCCGCGATCGAGCGCGTGATGGCCTGACGGATCCACCACGTGGCATAGGTCGAGAACTTGTAGCCGCGGCGGTATTCGAACTTGTCGACCGCTTTCATGAGGCCGATGTTTCCTTCCTGGATCAGATCCAGGAATTGCAGGCCGCGGTTCGTGTATTTCTTGGCGATCGAGATCACGAGACGGAGGTTGGCTTCCACCATCTCCTTCTTCGCCTGGCGGGCTTCGCGCTCGCCCTTCTGGACCGTCTGAACAATACGACGGAAGTCGTCGATCGGAACGCCCATCTCCTGCGCGAGCGTCGAGACATCTTCGCGCAGCTGGTTGATCTTGCGCGTCTCGGTGGTGACGAACTTCTTCCACTGCTTCGAGAGAGCGCCGACCTTGTCCATCCAGTCCGGCTTCAACTCGTTGCCGAAATAGTTGTCGAGGAAGTCCTGACGGCCAACGCCATGCAGGTCGGCAAGACGCATCAGCTTGCCCTCATGCTGGATGAGGCGCTTGTTGATCTCGTACAGCTGCTCGACCAGCGTTTCGATACGCGCGTTGTTGAGGTGCAGCGTCTTCAGGTTCTCGATGATGTCGGAGACGATCTCGTCGTATTCCTTGAAGTCCTTCGGCGTCAGCGCCTTGCCTTCGAGCTTCCGCGCGATCAGGCGTTCCTGCAGCTTGCGGTAGCGCACGAAGTTCTCGCCAACGGCGTCGAGCGTCTTGGTGACGCCTTCGCGCAGTTCGGCTTCCATCGCCGACATCGACATGGCGCCGCCATCATCGAAATCGTCCTCGGCTTCGGCAGCCTCGGCCTCGGCCTGCTTCTGGCGCTCCAGTTCGACTTCATCTACGTCCTCGTCGCGCGCGCGGCGGACGGGCTTGGCCTTCTCTTTTTCCTTGGCCTTCTCGGCCTCGGCAAGCTTGCGGGCGGTGATCGGCGCGGTCGACGGCGGCGGCGCGCCGCCCTGCAGCACGATCTGCGAATTGTCGACGATGCCGCCGTGGGCTGCCGCATACGTCGCTTCCAGATCGATGATGTCGCGCAGAAGCACGCGCTCTTCGCTCAGTTCCTGGCGCCACACCATGATGGCTTCAAACGTCAGCGGGCTTTCGCACAGGCCGCGGATCATCGCGTCGCGGCCGGCCTCGATGCGCTTGGCGATGGCGATCTCGCCCTCGCGCGAGAGCAGTTCAACCGAGCCCATCTCGCGCAGGTACATCCGCACCGGATCGTCCGTGCGGTCGTAGCGGTCCTTGGTGGTGGTCGCGAGCGCCGTGGACTTCGACGTAGCGGGACGGTTCTCGCCGTCGTCGTCGTCGTCTTCTTTATTCTCCTGCTCGCGTTCGCTGTCTTCCACGTCGTCTTCGGATTCAACGACGTTAATGCCCATCTCCGAGAGCTGGGACATGATATCTTCGATCTGCTCGGACGAGTTCTGGTCCGAGGGCAGAACCTTGTTCAGCTCATCGTACGTGACGAAGCCGCGGGCCTTCGCCTGTTTGATGAATTTCTTCACCGTGGCGTCGTTCATGTCGAGCAGCGGGCCGTCGGACGAATCCGGGGCTGACTTCTTCTTCGCCGCTGCTTCTGCTTTCGCCATTCCGTCTCTCCGCAGACCCTGTTTGTCAGTCCGGCCATCCTTGGCCGTCTCGACCTTCGCCGGTTGGGCTTTCGCCGTGCCGGTCTTTTCTGTTCCGCCCTTTGCGGGCGGCGGCTCCCTGTTCGACGTCGTCTTGGCCGTCACCACTGGCTTGGTGCTCGAAGCCGGTTTGGCGACCGCCTTGGGAGGGGCGGCTTTAACGGGCTGGGGCTTGGCCGCAACTGGTTTTGATGTCGCGACCGGTTTTGTCCCGCCCTTGGCGGCCTTGGCCGGTTCGGGCTTCTTTGAATCCTTACGCGCATCCGCCTTTGCGGGTTGCGGCTTGGCAGCAGGCTTATCCTTGCGCGCCTCGGCCTTGGCCAGGACTTTGCCCTTGGCTGGCTGGCCCTTCGCGGCCATGGCGGACTTTGCCTTGTTCTTGAGATCAGTCTTCAGAGCGTTTCGACTCCATTGCGGCCCCCATCCCTCCGAGCGCGTTCCTCAGTTCCTGAACGCCGTCCTGCGCGGGAGAGGTCACCGTTTCATCAACCACTGATCGGCTGGCGCTGCGCCGGGCGATCACCTTCTGCATGATTCTGGCCTGATGGGCGGCGCTCATGATCTCGACGCCCTCTTCGTCTGCCCGCTTCGTGGCCTCCACCTCGGCTATCAGCGTCCTGGCGACATGGAACCGCCCAATCGCGTCAAGCCAATCGCGCCCCTCGTTCGACAAAGGGTCCATCGGCTGCCCGACCGGGAAGGTTTCCAAAAGTTCGACAGCCCGCTTGCGGTCAAGGCTACGTAGATGGGCTGCAACCGTAGCCCGGTCAAGCATTTCGGAGCCATTGTAGACGTCAAACGCAGCGTTTCTGATGGCGTCCACGTCCGGGTCGTCGAACACGGCCTTGGCCAGCGCCTCGGGGGCCTGCTCCATGATCTTCGGGCTCTCGAGCGCCCGGACCACCAGCCGGAGGCCCGGCCAGCGGGTCGGGCCGGGCGAAGACCCCTTCTTCCCTAGGGTCACTCCACCCGTCTGGGCGCCAGACTGGCCCCAGGTTCGCGTGCCGCGTGCGTGCCAGTACAACCGGTCCCGCAGCTCGCGCTCATAGGCCCTCTTCACGCCGGGATGCTTGATCTGCTCCACTGCGCGCAAAAGCCGCGCCTCAAAACCGGCCTTCCGCTCAGGCGTATCAAGCGGTTCAGCCTCGAGTTCCCGCGTCCACAGCAGGTCCACCAGAGGCCGCGCGCCAGCCAGCATGTCGCGCATCGCCTGCGCCCCGCGCACGCGCACGACATCGTCCGGGTCCATCCCGTCCGGCAGCATCACGAAATACAGCGTCTTGCCCGGCTCGATCATCGGCAGCGCCCGGTCGCAGGCGCGCCACGCCGCCCGGATACCCGCCGCATCCCCGTCAAAGCACAGGATCGGCTCCGGCCCCGCCCGCCAAAGCAGATCGAGCTGTTCTTCCGTCAGCGCCGTGCCCAGCGGGGCCACCGCCGTGCCGATGCCGGCTTCCGCCAGCGCGATGGCGTCGACATAACCCTCGGTGACCAGAAGGCCCTGCGACAGCGGGCCATCCTTGATCTTCGCCATCTCCTCGCGCGCCGCCATGTAGCGATACAGCGTGCGGCCCTTGTGGAAGAGCGGGCTGTCGGACGAGTTGAGGTATTTCGGCTTGCCGTCCGGATCGAGCGTCCGCGCGCCGAATGCGATCACGCGGTTGCCCGTGTCGGTGATCGGGAAGATCACGCGGTTGCGGAAACGATCCCATGGCTGGCGCGACTTGCCATCAGCGCCCTCTTCCGGCTGCACGACGAGGCCCGCCTCGATCAGCTCCTCGGTGGTCGCGCCTTCCTTGGTGAGCAGCTCGAACAATCCGCGCCAACCATCGGGCGCAAAGCCCATGCGATGGCGTTTCCAAGCCTCGGGGCCGAAACCGCGTTTCTGCAGGTAGTCGCGCGCCTCGGCCCCGGCGGGCTTGCGCAGTTGGTCTTCATAGAAGGCGCACGCCTTCTCCACCCATTCGATCAGCGTGGTGCGCCGCTTGTATTGCCGCGCCTCTTCCGGCGAAGACTTGGGAAGCTCCAGCCCATAGTCACGCGCAAGCTTCTCGACGCTCTCGGCAAACGTCAGCCGCTCCGTCTCCATCAGGAAGGTAATGGCGTCGCCCGACTTCTGCGTGGAGAAGCATTTGTAGAAGCCGCGATCGTCGTGGACGTAGAAGCTCGGCGTCTTCTCCGCCGAGAATGGCGACAGCCCGACCCAGTCCTTGCCGCGCTTCTTGAGCTGGACCTTTTTCCCCACGACGTCCGAGAGCCGCACGCGCGACTTCAGCTCGTTGAGAAATTCCTCCGGGAACCGCATTGCTACCCTGGTGGCATAAGGCCCAATCGACCCCGCTAGCCGCCGCGCCCTATGCGCGCCAGCAGCCAGCCAGCCGATCCTGTGGACGATTATACAGGGAAGTGTGGGCTGATTCGCGGGAATCAAGCGGCCGTCTGCTAACTAACTGAATTTGCTGGAGCACCTGCTCATCCACGCGCCCAACGCTGCAGACTTCCCACACGTGTCATTCCGGACGCGCGAAGCGCGAGCCGGAACCCAGGGGCTGCTACAACGGTGCAAGACGCTCCTGGGTTCCCGCTCTCCGGCGCTACGCGCCTGCGGCGGGAATGACACCGTCATTGTGGTAGTTGTTCAGTACCACGGCAGCCCCTCACCCAAACCGCTTCACGCTCCGCACATCCCCCGCGATCGGCCTAATGCGATCCACCGCCTGGCCCAACGGCTCGATCTCGCAATGCATGTCCCGCGCGCTCGAATGCAGCAGCATGGTCGGCGAGCACATGATCCCGACATGCCCCTTCCAGAACACGAGATCGCCGCGCTCCAAATTCGTGAACGCCGCGTCCGGCTGATGCGGCAGGCCCAGCGTCCGCTCCTGCATGTCGCTGTCGCGCAGCGGATAGACGCCCGTCGCCTGCAGCGACACCTGCACAAGCCCGGAACAGTCGATCCCCGCGCTCTCCCGTCCGCCCCACAGATAGGGCGAGCCGACAAACCGCTGGGCCACACCAACGAAATCCGTCTCGTTATCTTCAAGCGCCACCACGTGCCGTGCGAACACCCAGCCGCCGCCATCCACCGCGACAAAGTTCCCGGAGGTCTCGCCCAGCGCCATCCGCGCATTCATCGAGATCGCGCGCATCGGGCGGCTCTTCATGTCGGCGCGCTCGTACAGGAAGGTGCGCAGCACGCGGACCCGGTGGGTTGGGTCTCTGCCCGCCGGCGCCAGGCTCGCAAGCCGCGTCCAGCCCACATAGTGATCTAGGCCAAGCTGGACATAGCCCCACTCGCCATCCCGCTCGAACACGCGCACCGGCTCGCCGAACAGGATCTGGTTGATCTGCTCGGCCGCGCCATCCGGCGACTTGCGCAACGCCGCAGAGCCGGCGGAGACGCGCATTGCCTCCCCGGACCCTGAAACGGACTTCGGCGTCAACCGGGCATCGCCCGGGCCCCAATCAGCCTGCATAGTCTGTCGGCACTTTCCTAGGCGGCCACCTTAAACTCAGGCGGCATGCGAAGCGGTGTCGTTGCTCCCAGAAGACACCGCCTGAATGGTACGCGGCGCCTGTTGTGGCGTCACAGGCAGCGGTATCTGCACCGGCGGCTTCTGGCTCAGCCGCCGCTCGCAGCTGATCACCCGGTCGCCGAGTCCCGCGAGCGCGGCAAGGCCACGTGCGGTCGAATTCACGAGAACACTGCGACGGTCGCTTTCGTCCGGAACCCGCACGGCAAGACCCAGACCCGACAACGCATCAAGCGCGCGGCTCACCGCAGGCTTGCCCAGGCTCAGCGCCTCGGCCAGACCGCGGACGGTATGCGGACCAGGCTCAAGCGAAACTCGCAAGAGAATGGCCGCCTGTCTTACGTTGAGATCGGGACCATCGGCGCGAACAGTTTCCGCCAATACATCCTTGAGTAGGGCAAGCGCGGATGCGCGATCCATGACAACTCCATTGCCAGCCCCTCACTTAGACTCGCTCGAATTGGAGCGGGGTTCAAGCAGAACAGAACGATAAAATTCGCTCCATGAATCGAAACAGGTCTTGCCTCCCGCGCGCGGGGCTGCCTAGCCGCCGTATCGCTTGCGCAAAACGCCCCACACGGCACGCAATCCGCACGCCGCCGCGCCCGCCGGGCGGCCATATCTTGCGGGCCGCCAGGCCCAGATATCGAAGTGCGCCCAGCTCGGCGCCGAAACGAAAGCCTTGAGGAACAACGCCGCCGTGATGGAACCGCCCATCGGCCCATCGCCAAGATTCTTCATGTCCGCGATGGGAGAGCGCAGCCCGCCTTCATATCCCGGCCACAGCGGCATGCGCCACACAGGGTCGCCCGTGGTCCGCGCCGCCTCGTTCATGTCCGTCGCCAGCGCATCATCGTCCGTATAAAGCGGCGCGAGATCGGGCCCCAGCGCCACGCGCGCGGCGCCCGTCAGGGTTGCAAAGTCGATAATCAGCTCCGGCTTGTGCTCGCTCGCCCGCGTCAGCGCATCGCCCAGGATCAGGCGGCCCTCCGCATCCGTATCCTCGATCTCAACAGTCAGACCCTTGCGCGACTTGAGAATGTCGCTGGGCCGGAAGGAATTCGGCCCGATGGAATTCTCGACCGCAGGCACGCAGCAGATCAGGCGCACGGGAAGCTCGGCGCCCATGATCAGGCGCGCGAGCGCCAGCGCGTGCGCCGCCCCCCCCATGTCCTTCTTCATCAGCCCCATGCCGGCAGTCTTGATGTTGAGCCCGCCCGTATCGAACGCCACGCCCTTGCCGACGATGGCGATCTGGGGATCGCTCTCCTTGCCCCATGCAATCTCGATGAAACGCGGCGCCTGGCCTGAGCCTTTTCCGACAGCGTGCACCATCGGGAAACCAGTCTCGAGCTCCTCGCCGAGCGTGATCTCGATGCTGGCGCCGAACGCCTTCGCGAGTCCCTCTGCTTCCGCGGCGATTTCCGCCGGTCCCATGTCGTTGGGCGGCGTGTTCACCAGATCGCGCAGCCAGTCGATCGCCTCGGCCTGCCGGCTCACCTCCGCAGCATCGACGGACTTCGGCAGCACCAGCCTGCGCGGCTTGTCGCCTGTCTTGTACTTGGTGAAGCGATAGGCCCCGTCCGCCCAGCCAAGCACCAGAGTCTCGCCATTCATGCCCGCAGGCACATCGGCCAAAGCATAATCCCCCGCCGGCAACGACCCCGGCACACTCGCCAGCGCGAAGCCATCCTTCCCCTCGCCCAGCCCGGCCAGCGCCTGCGCGATCGTCCCGTCGGCGCCGTGCACCAGCAGCACCTTCCCCGTCTCCGCTTTGAAGCCCGTGGCGTCCACCAGCGTCTTCACATTGTCCGGCTGGTCTTTTGTCCACGGCCCCAGACCCTTCGCAGTCAGCAGGACCAGCGGGATCGCCGCGGAAGAAGGGGACAAAAAGATGGGGTGCATTGAGGAAGTCTCGAACGAGGAAGCTATCGACGCTATGATGAGCTGCAGGAAGTCCTAGAATTTAAAGAAGAACAAAAACGACCGATCTCGTGTCAATTGCCCCACGTCACCCCTTGAGTTGAGAGCAGGTTAGATGGCTTCATCCAACAGCCGGGCGTCTGAAATTATTGGGGGGATGAAATATGGCAACTACTTCAAAGTCGTTGGCTGGCTGGGCTGCCGTCATTGTACGCGCCGCGTTTTCCATTCTTATCATTTTGCCGCTTTGGATCACGTTTGGACTGATCGTGTGGGTGAGCTTTACCGTGGTCGCTGGTGCCGTTTGGCTAGTCAAGTTTGTCTTCCAGCTCTCTACTGAAACAGGAGGCACATTAGAACCAATCGACCTCCTCGGAATGTGGACTCGTGGCGCCAAGCGGTTGGGAAGCTTTATCTGGAGTGGGAGCATCAGCGTTTCAAATAATACTTGGCTGGGTCCACGTTGGCAAAGTTGGCAAGATGCTCTGCTTGATGTGGCCAAGGTCGTGGTGGTCTCAGTGATTTTTTGGGGCAAAGGTTGGTTCATGATAGCCTATGCCGGACTTGTCCCGAGTCCTCTCGATTTGTTTGGACGACCGACGACCGAGGGTCCAACCTCAGTCGAAATTTCGGTCGCACCTGCTGTCGGCTCGACCGGACAACGATGTGCTCGACGTGATGCCAACCTGCGCGCAGGCCCCGGCGCAAACTACGACCTCGTCGGCAATGTCGCAAAAGGCGTCTGCTTCGAGCAGTTCAGTAAAACGTCCGATCCAAGTTGGATTCAAGTCACGATGCCCGATGGCTCAATTGCTTTCATCGCTGAAAGCCTAGTCCCAGTGTCACCCTGACAGTGCTCTACCAGATTTGGCCTTGGTGATATCTCGGACTCCGAGCCGCGAGTTAACGCTTCGTTGAGCCGATTGCCATCAAGCTTCCGGTAAGATTCGCCCACTTACTCTGGGAAACGCCCATGCGTGCCATCCGTTTTGCCGCCGCGCTCAGCCTCGCCGCCCTGGCGACCGCCTGCGCCGCCGCCCCTGCTCCCACCGAGCAGGAACTGGCGATGATCGACGACGCCACCACCACGCTGCTGCCCGCGACGCCCGCCGAGCGTGCGCTGGCCGAGCAGCAGGACCTGCTCACGCAGGCCAAGTTCTGGGCGGCCGAGTACGAGAAGAACCCCAACGAATACGAAGCCGCCCTGCGATACTCGCGCGTCCTGCGCAGCATCGGCTCCGGCGCCCGCTCGGCCGAGGTCTCGGCGCAGGCGCTCTCGATGAAGCCGGGCGACGTTGAACTCACCATCATCTTCGCGCAGGCCATGCTCGATCAGGGCAAGGCGCAGGACGCCGCCATGGCGCTTGCCCGCGCCGAAGTGGCCGGACAGGGCGACTGGCGCATGCTGTCCGTCATCGGCGTCACGATGGACTCCCTCGACCAGCACGCCTCCGCGCAGGGCTATTACCTCCGCGCGCTGGAGTTCTCGCCCGACAATCCGAAGATCCTCTCCAACCTCGGCCTGTCCTACGCACTCGAGGGCAAGCCCGGCCTTGCCGAACAGACGCTTCGCCAGGCCATCGCCCTGCCCGGCGCCGACAGCCGCGTGACTCAGAACCTGATGATGGTGCTGGGCCTGCAGGGCAAGTTCGAGGAAATCTCCGCCGTCGCCGGGTCCGACATGCCCAAGGCGCTGGTCGATTCCAACCGCGATTACTTCCGCGCCATGCTCAACCCCACCCGTTCGTGGGACACCCTGCGCGGCACGTCGGACTAGGCGGTTCGGGATCACTCCTAAACATATTTAATACGCCCCGTCCTGCGCACAGAACGGCTCGCCAGAATATGCAGTCTCGGATATGCACCTTTCCAGGAATTCTGGAGGGATAGATGCGCACATTCAGGGCTGGCTTGTTTGCGTTGGCGCTCGCGACGGGACTCGCGGGCTGCGGTCAGGGTGGCTCGGCTGCACTGAGCGCCGTCGAAACGGACCCGAAGGCTGTCGAGGCGCTTGTCACCAAGCTGCAGACCGAAAGCTTCAAGGGCAAGGCGACTGCCCCGACTGATTTCGCTGCCGTCCGCGATGCGCTGCCCAAGGACGTGACGCTCACCTGGGGCAATCTGTCATTTGACGCCGCCACGGGCTCAACCGTCCTCACGCAGGTGAAACTCGGCCTCGCCTCCGCACCGGGCGTCGGCATCAACATCGACGAATTGCGCCTCTACGACTTCGACTCCGATTTCGCCAAGGCTCGCCTCTCGGGCCAACGTCTGACGGAATCCGCTCCGCTCGCCGCACGCATCGACGCGAAGGGCATCTCGCTCTTCGGCATGGCGACGATGCTGAACCAGTCCATGAGCGTCGCGCCCGCCGTCGAACCGCCGGTGGCGATCACGCCGGAAACAGCTACCGTGCCGCCAGAAGGCGCTCCGGACGGCTGGCCGCCCACGTCCGAGCCGTCGTTCGAATTTGACGATGCGATGTTCGCCACTTCGTTCGACCGCTACGATTTCGGTTTCGGACGCATCATTCTCAACGATGTCGTGCTGCGTCCGTATGAGGCATCTGTTGCGCCGCCGACCGGCGGCATAGCCGACATGTACGGACCTGGGGCCGTGTTCATGCAGCAATACATGGGCTTCATGCGCACCTTGGGCATCGACACCTTCGCCGGTTTCGACATGAAGGCGGACTTCGCCATGACCCAGATGGGCCAAAAGGTGAGTGCGACAGTCAGCGCCGAGACGACCGGCACGCGCGGCATGCGCGGCGGCGACGTCGATGCGAGCTTTATTCGCGGCATGATGATCGCCTTCGACGCATCCGCCAGTTCTGTCACCGGCGCCCCGGCGATGAACTTCTCCTATGCCATCGAGCACATGGGCATCGAGGACATGCGCTTCGACAAGCTCTATTCGTACATGGCGAAGGGCACGATGCCGCCGCGCACCGAGACCGACCTGCTCAGCTATGGCCTGATCACCATGCAGAACCAGGTGATGAAGGTCGGCGGCAAGGACATCATGACGGTCGGCGAATCCAGCTTCGACGCCCGCAAATTCCATTGGTTCATCCCGACCGAGATCAAGGCGTCCGCGACAAACGCCGTGATTGACTTTGCGGCCATCACCCAGATGAGCGGCGAATTCGCCAGCCAGATCCAGGCCGAACAATACGGTCCGGCTTCGGATGCTGATCCTGCCTACGCCCCTCCCCCGATGCCGGATTTTGCCGCCATCGCCGCCACGATGGAGAAGCATGGGCTCGCCCGCCCCAACATGAACTTCAACTTCGGCTGGAACTGGAACGCCACATCAGGCGACGCCAAGGTCGACCTTGGCTTCGGCGGCGACAAGCTGATGCAGATGGGCCTCAAATACGAAGGCGGCTTCCCGGACTTCAAGTCGGTCTCCGACATGATCCCGGAAGATGCCGGCATGACGAACATGGACGGCGTCGCCCAGCTGTTCGACAAACGCTCGACCCTGAAGCTCATCAACGTCAACATCGTCGACAATGGCGGCCTGACGAAGATGTTCAACTTCACGGCCGACATGGGTCCGATCATGGCGGCGGCCGACCCGTCTGGCTTCAACCCGCTTGAAGGCCAGACCGGAGAATCCCTGCGCCAGATGGCCGGCGGCATGCTGACCACGTTTGGCGCCACGCCCGACATCGCTCCCTTCGTGACCCCGGTCGCGAACTTCGTGATGCAGGGTGGAAAGCTGAACCTCGCCTTCCAGCCGCCGCAGCCGATGACCTTCTCGGCCTTCGGCCAAAAGATGACCAGCACCGCGCAGGCGCCGGGCGTAACGCTCAAGGAGCTTGGCCTCAAGGTTGAGCACAGCAAGTAGAACCGGGATCTGGGCGTGAAGCCATTCACGACGCGCTTCGCGCCCAGCCCCACCGGACGGCTGCATCTCGGCCATGCCTATTCTGCATGCCTCGCGCACGACACGGCGCAGGCCAATGGCGGCGTCTTCCTGCTGCGCATCGAGGATATCGACCAGGGCCGCTGCCGCCCCGAGTTCGAGGCGGGCATCGTGGAAGACCTCACCTGGCTCGGCCTGACATGGCCTCTGCCCGTCCGCCGACAGTCCGAACACATGGCCGGCTATGCCGCCGCGCTCGACAGGCTGAGACAGCTCGGCGTCGTCTATCGCTGCTTCCTAACGCGCCGCGAAATCATGGAGCAGTCCATGTCCGCGCCGCACACACTCGGGGAAGGCCCTGAGGGTGTGATCTATCGCGGACCGGCTCAGCCGATGAGTCATGACGAAGAAGACTTGCGCGTTGCGCGCGGTGATCCATTCGCGTGGCGCCTCTCGATAAGATATTCACAAGACCTGCTAGGCGAAGAATTCGCGCGACTGGTTTTTGTCGAGCGCCAGATCGGATCGAACGAAGAACAGATCGTAACGGCGCGTCCAGAATCTCTCGGCGATGTAATCATCGCACGCAAGGACACGCCCACGAGCTATCACCTCTCTGTCGTCCACGACGATGCGCTGCAGGGCGTGACACACATCATCCGCGGCGAGGATCTTCGCGCTTCAACGCACATCCATGTGCTGCTGCAGCACCTGCTCGGCCTGCCGCGCCCCGTCTATTTCCATCATCCGCTGCTGGCCGGCCCAGATGGCAAGCGCTTCGCCAAGCGCGATGGCGCGGTGACGCTTGCGGCCCTGCGCGCCTCGGGCTTATCACCCGCCGACATTCGCGCTCGCATCGGATTGCCTGCTTGAACACCCCCACATCCACGCTGTCGCCCGCGCCGTCATGGGCCGGGCCGTTGATGCTGATGGCGGGCGCAGTCGCAATCGGCTTCGCCCCTATCGGTCTGCGTCTCTCGCCCTTTGAGCCTCAGGCCACCGCCTTCTGGCGCTTCGCCTTTGCCCTTCCCATGATCGCCGCTGTCATCTGGGCCAGCGGGGGCAAGATCGAGAAGCCCTCGCGCATGGCGCTGCTGGCGGGCGCCTTCTTCGGCTTCGACATCGCCTTCTGGCACGCCTCGCTGGTGATGACGTCGGTCGCCAACGCCACCTTCCTCGTCAATCTCGGCAACGCTGCTGTCGGGCTGATCGCATGGGTCGTGCTGAAGGAGCGACCCGCGCGCATCTGGCTGGTCGCGCTGGCCGTCGCCCTGCTTGGCGCCCTTCTGCTCTCGCGCGGCGCGGCGGCGGGCAACCCATCCGCACTCGCAGGCGATCTTCTCGCCACGGTCGCTGCCGTGATGGTCGGGCTCTACCTCTTCTTCGCCAAGCTGGCGCGGCGGGACATGTCGGCGATGAACGTCCTGTTCTGGTCGACCGCCACCACGCTTGTCGTCTGCAGCGGCTCCACCCTGATCCAGGGCGAGACGCTGATCCCGCCGGATATCTCCTGGTTCATCTGGCCGCTCGCCCTCGCCGTTGTGGCGCACGTGCTCGGACAGGGCCTCATCGTCGCCGGCGTCGGCCGCACGCCCGCCGCGCTGGCGGGCCTCCTGCTCCTGATCCAGCCCGTCACCGGCGCGATGATCGCCTGGCCGCTCTTCAACGAGGCGCTGACCCAGATCCAGCTGGCCGGCTGCGTCCTCGTGCTGTTCGGCGTCTGGCTCGCCGGCCGGCGCTGAGGCCAGCAGCCCCCGCCGTTGACGCTTGGGGTCCATGCCGGTACTCGTTTCAGCGGGATCAGGATTGCCGCAAGGCAATGTCGGAAAAGAACATGCCGGACCAGTTCGCTCCGCGAAAAGGCGGTACGGATGAGTCTGTCTCGGCGCCGTCAAGCGCCCTGACGGCGACATCCCCTGATGCCTGTATCCTGCGCCACGTCTCCCGCGCGTCGCGCGCCGTGGTTTCTGCTTACGATCCGGCGCTCGCGCCCTTCGGCCTCACCGGCCACCAGTTCAACCTGATGATGACGTTGGGAAACATGGGGCCCATGACGGTGGGCTCCCTCGCCGACGTTCTCGGCATGGACGCCTCCGGCGTACCCCGCGCCATCCGTCCGCTCACCGAAGCCGGGCTGGTCGGCGTGGCGCGTGGAACCGACCGCCGCCAGCGCCTGCTCAGCCTCACCGACCAGGGCCGCGCCTTGATGGAGAAGGCGACCCCCGCCTGGTCCCGCGTCCAGGCCGAACTTGTCGACGCCATCGGCGCTGGCCGCTGGATGTCGCTGATGACGGAACTCCGCGCCGTCCGCAAAGCGGCTGCTTCCTGCTCGACCCGCAGGCCCGCGGGCGCAGGCGAGGCCTAGGCGCCACCCGGCGCCCACCAACCTTTAACCTTACCCCACCATACTCGATCTTCGAGCCGTGCCCGTCAGAGGTGCAGCCGGGGGAAATGCAATGTCCGCGTCAGAGAAGCTTGACGTATCAACCGTGCTTGAAGCGCTCGCAGCGCTCAACGATGGTATCGCCATCTATGGCCCTGACGATCGCCAGCTGTTCGTCAACGACGTCGCCTATCGCCGTTTCCGCACCTACTACCAGGGCATGTCGGATGGCATGACGCACCTCGAGGCGCTCACCGCCCAGCTGCGCTCCGCCCTGCCCAACGCAACCGATGCGGAACTCGCTGACTCTGCCCAGACCTACTTCGCCTACTTCCAGTCGGGCGAGACCTACATGACGCAAACAGAAGATGGCCGCACCGTGCTCGCCACCTTCCGCCAGATGTCGCGCGGCCGCAAAGCCGGCATCTCGGTCGACATCACCGACCTCCGCCGCCGCGAGGCCGAGGTGAAGAAGGCGAAGAAAGCCGCCGAAGCCGCGAGCCAGTCGAAGTCCGCCTTCCTCGCCAACATGAGTCACGAGATCCGCACGCCGCTCAACGGCATCATGGGCATGGCGCAAGTGCTGGAAGGCACGCCGCTGGACAAGCAGCAGCAGGAATTCGTCAGCACGATCCTGGAGTCCAGCAAGACGCTGATGGCGCTCCTCAACGATGTGCTCGATCTGTCAAAAATCGAAGCCGGCAAGTTCGACATCGTTCCCACCGACGCCAGCCTGCATCACATGATGCGCCGCCAGATGCGCCTCTGGAAACCGCGCGCCGGGGAAAAGGGGCTGGACCTCACCCTCGCCTTCGACGCCGAACTCCCCGCCTATCTCTCGTTCGACACCGTCCGCGTGCAGCAGTGCGTCTCCAACCTTGTCTCCAACGCGATCAAGTTCACACGCGAAGGCAACGTCGAGATTTTCGTGGGAACGCGCCGCGGCGCCGATGGCGCACAGATGATCGAAATCCGCGTGCGCGACACAGGCGCCGGCATGGACGCCGACACGCTCGGCCGCCTGTTCAAGCCGTTCGCGCAGGCTGACGAAACCATCCAGCGCAACCATGGCGGCACC
>NCEM01000060.1 GCA_002280725.1 Alphaproteobacteria bacterium 32-64-14 | reverse complement strand
GGAAAACTTCCGCGACCAGGGCAAGGACATTCTCTTCTTCGTCGACAACATCTTCCGCTTCACGCAGGCGGGTTCGGAAATGTCGGCGCTGCTCGGCCGTATTCCGTCGGCGGTGGGTTACCAGCCGACGCTCGCGACCGACATGGGCGCGCTGCAGGAGCGCATCACCTCGACGACCAAAGGCTCGATCACCTCGGTGCAGGCCATCTACGTTCCGGCCGACGACTTGACCGACCCGGCCCCGGCTGCCTCGTTCGCCCACCTGGACGCGCAGACCGTTCTCAACCGCGCGATCTCGGAAAAGGGCATCTACCCGGCCGTCGACCCGCTCGACTCGTCCTCGCGCATTCTCGACCCGAACGTTGTGGGCCAGGAGCACTATGACGTCGCGCGCGGCGTGCAGGAGCTTCTGCAGAAGTACAAAGGCCTGCAGGACATCATCGCCATTCTCGGCATGGACGAGCTGTCGGAAGACGACAAGCTGGTTGTCTCGCGCGCCCGCAAGGTCGAGCGCTTCCTGTCGCAGCCCTTCTTCGTGGCCTCGCAGTTCACCAACCTCGACGGCCAGTTCGTCGACGTGAAGGACACCGTGAAGGGCTTCCGCGAAATCCTCGACGGCAAGCACGACGACATTCCGGAACAGGCGTTCCTGATGTGCGGCAAGATCGACGACGTGATCGCCAAGGCCCAGAAGATGGCGGCCGAAGCGGCCTGATCCTTTCGATCGGTTGCAGAGTTTGAAGCAGGCGCGGAGCGATCCGCGCCTGTTTTCGTTTTGGTGCTGCTTGTGCGAGACCTCGGCGCTGATAGCATCCCTCGCGTGGGTTGGAGGCGGCGCATGACAAGGGCGGGCTTGCTGGCATTCGCGTTGTTGGCGGCGTCCTGTGCGACGGCGCCGGTGCGGAATGCGAAAATCGAGACTGCCGTGCAGTGGGGCGTCGCAGCCTGCGAGCGCCACTTCCTTGAAGGTATGGCGCTGGAGGATGCACTGGCTGCATTGGCAGGCGGGCGTACCTACGCGCTCGACAAACGCGATGTCGAGTATTGGGAATTGAGCGGACAACCCTATCGCCTTGATGGCTTGAGCGTCTACGTCGGCGCCAACGATCCCGGCGAGGACGAACGCGAGTGTAGGCTGATCGCGGCCGGCGCCGGCGCGCCCGCGCTCCGGGATGCGATCATCGATGACCGCGTTGCGCAAGCGGACCGAACATGGACGGACGCGACACGCAATGTACATGGACTGCGCGCGGCATGCACGGTGGATCGCGTCCCGGGACAGCGATCCATTCTGATGGCCGCGGAGGTCAGGACATGGTGGCGGGTTGATACAGTATCCATTCCCAACGATCCGCTTTTCGAGGCGGTGCTGGAAATGCAGGATAACTGCGAGCGCGAACCCAACTACTGGAATTAGGCGCCAGCTGCCCTTGTTGGCAGCCCACGGCTGGTCGCGAGGTCTGGGCGAGGCTAGGCTGCGCCTGTGCTTGGGAGTGATGCGCATGAGAGCTCTTGCGATAGCCGCCGCGGCGATGCTGGTGGCTTTTCCCGCGTCCGCCCAGCGGACGGCGGTTTCCGCTGGGTTGTCGCCGGAGATGGCGGGGGAGATTTTCGGGAAGGCGGTGATCGAGGCGTGTGTGCCGGCGGTGGCGGGCAATGGCGTGAGCGGCCTGGCGGCGGCGCGCGATGGCGGGGTCACGCCAACGCAGGATGCGGAGATGCGGCGGCAGGCGGGCGCGGCAGCCGGCGAGACGGTGTGGGAAGTGACCGAGGCGCGCGGCGTTGTGACGGTGCGCGAGGCGGCGGGGCGTTGCACGGTTTCGGTTTACGGGCCGGCGGCGGCGCCGGTGATCCTGCAGGTTGGCGCGATGTTGGAGACCTCGCACGGGTTCGAGCGGCTGGCCTCGACGCAGGGGCTTGGCCTGTCGCTGATGCGCAGCGAAGGCGGCAAGCGCGTGATGGTGAAGCTGGCGGGCGCAGAGCCGGGCGCGCCGGGACATGAGTCGCGCTTTTCGGTGATCACCGCGACGGTGTTTGTCGCGCAGTAGGATTGCGTGAAGTAGGAATGCCAATCTGAAAGTGTCTTGGGGGCATGGCCGGAGCGAAGTCGGGGTCGCGTGAGTAGCACTCTCCTTGTCATGTTGGCGTGGGCGGGCGCGGTGCTGTGGCCTGTGCTGCTGGGGCTGGCGCTGTGGCGCGGGCTGAGGCGTGGACGCGGGCCGGGATGGTTCGGCTGGTCGGCTGTGCTGGTGGTCAGTGTCGCGTGGTTTCTTGGCGTCTGGGCGTTTCTCTGGGAGCCATCGCAGCTGGTGATCCGGCGCGTTGAGGCCTCGAGCGCGGCGTGGAGTGGGGCGGCACTGAAGATCGGCGTCATCTCGGACACGCATACCGATGGCGCGCACATGGGCGTCGGGCGGCTGAATGCCGTAATCGACGCGGAGCAGCCGGACATCGTGGTGCTGCTGGGGGATTTCGTCGCCAAGCGTGACGCCGATCCCCGGATCGTGGCGGAGGGGCTGGCGGCGTTCTCGCGGTTGCGGGCGCCGCTGGGCGTGCATGCGGTGCTGGGCAATCATGACTGGTGGTATGACGGCCCGATGGTCGAGGCGCAGCTGAAGCTGGCGGGCGTAAATGTGATGGAGAACGGCCGCGTGCGGATCTCGCGCGAGGGCGGCGTGTTCTGGATCGCGGGGCTCGCGGATTACGATTCCAAGCGCTCGCAGCCGTCCTACAGCCTGGCGCTGGGGCCGCAGCCCGACGCAGCGGCCGTGCCCGCGGGCGAGCCGGTGATCGTGATGAGCCACTGGCCCGATGCGTTTGCGGTGGCGCCGGACAGGGTGGCCCTGACGCTGGCGGGACATTCGCACTGCGGGCAGGTGAACCTGCCTTATCTGGGGCGCCCGGTGGCGGTGTCGGATGGCGCGCGGCGGTGGCCGTGCGGGCTCTATGAGGATCGGGGGCGCAGGCTCTATGTGACCGGCGGGGTGGGCACGTCGGTGATGCCAGTGCGCTTTGGCCAACCCCCTGAAATCGCGGTGGTAACGCTTCGCGCCAGATAGGGCGAGGTTAGCCAAACTGCCGCCTTTACAGGGGTTTCAGGCCTGATAGACCCTGCCGCGATATTGCTGGTTCTGCGCCGCTGTCGAGGTGGCGTTCTGGGGATCGCCCATGGCCGATACGCTCAATTTCTCGCTGGTTTCGCCCGAGCGCGAACTGTTTTCCGGCGCCGTGAAGCAGGTCGACGCGCCCGGCGTCGAAGGCGAGTTCGGCGTGCTGCCGAACCACGCGCCGTTCATGACCGTGCTGAAGCCGGGCGTCGTGCGCATCCATGAAGCTTCGGGCGTGACGCTTGTGTTCGTGCGCGGCGGCTTTGCCGACGTGACGCCGGCCGGCCTCACCATCCTCGCTGAAGAAGCCGTGCGCCTGTCGGACGTGGACGTGGCCGGCCTCGACGCCGAGATCGCGCGCGTGAAGTCGGATGCGACTGACCCGGGCGATGAAGTTCGCAAGAAGGCCGCTGCGGCGCGCCTCGCGTATCTCGAGGCGCTGAAGGCGGCCGTCGGCGGCGGCGCGAAGGGCCACTAGCTGTCTGGGACGGCCGGGCTGTTGCTACGCAGTCTGTCAGCGGCGACTGTGGAGCAGGGTTCCGCCTATGCCGGCCCTGCGGTGAGCACGTAGTCAAACCCTTGGTCAATCGAAATGCGATTGAACTTCACGCGAGGATTGATGCGCCTCGCCGTCTCTCTCAGCTTTTCCTCGTTGTCCTTGCTGATACGCATTCCAAACGTGATTTCTTCTAGGTGCTCGGGGTCAAAGTGAAGGCGACCGGGTTTGCCCGTGACGATGCGCCATTCTTCCTCATAGGCCCACTTCCGCGCTTTCGTGGTCATGATTTTCACAACAGCATTCTCAGCGGCATCGCCGTTGCTCGGCTTGTTGAGGTCGCCTTTGAGCAGCCAACGAAGAAAGGCATCGTTGCCGTAATGCACGCGGTCATGCCCTACGAAGAAGAAACCCTCAGCATCCGGTTGCTCATATCGCTTGGCGAAGTAGGTCGGCGGAAAGCGATAGTAAAAGCAAACGCCCTGATGCGACCGAGCATAGTGTGCCCACATGAGGGCGCTTCGCAGATCACGAGTGAAGCAGAACACGCCGGGGTCCAACACCTTCAACGGGTCGCGATCCTCAAACGCGGTCAGGATGCTTTTCAGTATGTCCTTGCGCTCTGATGTTAAGCCCGGTGTTGCCAATGCACGTTGAAATGAGCGCGTCCATTGTACCTGACAGTCAAAGGGGTCGTTGAAAGTCCTGGGGCTTGGGCAGTAGAGGTAAGAGCCCTCCAACGTGTCCCAGAAGTATGGGTGCTCCACGTCGCGATACTTGAAGCCGGTTACGAGCTTAGGCATCAGCGCCCCTCAGCAAAGCGAGGTCACTTGCGTCCTTGGGCCGCTCGCCGCCTGCCTTATGCCGGATAAGCAAGCCTCTACTGGCGAACCGCACTGGTTGACCGTTCACCAGCCCATCGCTGCCGGCACCCCATTCGGCATCAAAGTCAAAGCTGTCATCTGCCGTCACAACGTCCGCATAGTGGAAGTGCTTGAGCGGCATCTGTGCCTTGGCGCTTTGTGTCAGATGCTCAGGCGGTATGTTGTTGCCATAGAGAGGCCGCAGCGCGTCAAGCAAGCGGGCCACGTTGTCAGGGCGCTTGTCGAGCAGAATGTCTAGGTCATCAATCTGCCGCTCAGGCACGTAAAACTTGACGGCGACGCCACCGACAACAAGGAAGCGCACGCCCTCGGTATTGAGCTTTTCGAGCAAGTCAGTGTTGCCGCCAAAAGTCTCAATGCTGCTTGCCATGCGCCGCGCCTTACTCGTGATCCTCATCGCTGTCCGTGCCGGCTTCATCACCGCGAATGGCGGCGGAAAGCTGAGCACCGGTCAGAAACTCAAAGTTGTCTGCGCTCGGGTTGAAGAATGGGAACGTGTTGTCAGACGCATAAACCTGACGCTCGGCTTCCAAGATGACTTCGGTGTTGAGCGCCGCAACGTCCGCGCGGCTTGCCTGCTTGACATAGGGGTCCATGTCGAATTCCCCGATCAAAAAGGTATCCTTGGTCATGGGGAAAAGTACAGCCGCAGACTTAAGCCCGAAGCCAAGCCGCATGACATCGGGCCGTGTGGGCCGCAGCAACACGGGATGGTCACAGGTGACGAAATCGCCGCTGTCTGGGGTAGTGCGGATTATGGCCCACTGACGCTGACCAAGCTTCTGCAATACCGCATCTCAACGCGAAACTCTCCGCGTTCCTCGAAACCTTTGGCGTCGTCGTAGTCCGCCACTGCGTCCGGGTCGATAAATCCGGCGTCTTTCGCCTTGCGGACTTGCGCTTCAAATAGCTCCTTAGAAGACACCACCACGTTCATGATCATTTTCGATGTACGTTCGCGGAAGTCGCGATGCACCTCCCGCAGGCGAGGATTGCGAACAGCGTAGAGGGCCATGAGGTTGAGGACGCTTGTGCGTGCGTCATCATTAGGGAAGTGGCCGGTCCCCTCAGCCGTCGCCTTGATGGCTGCGATGGCCTCGCCTTCGAATTCGGCCAATGCTGTCTCAATGGCGTCGGGTGCGTGGCCTTCAATGTCGATCCGGTTAAAATCCCTTTCCGCGCCCACATTGTGCGTGTTGGGTGTGAAGCTCTTGTCCGACTTGAAGTCATAGGCCCAAACGTGGTTAGGCGCGCCGGGCCGTGCGAACCCGCGCAGATAGCCTTGCGAAACCCAATGATGCATCCGCGCGGCCATGACGCGCCGTTCCCCGAAATTGCTCAAGCGGCGCACTAGCACGAGTCGGGCGTTTGGGCTGCCGTAGGACACAGTCCGCCTATCGGCCAATGGACAACGTGTTGGCCTACAGCGAGGCTGACGCCAGAAAATCGGCTGCTACTGTGGGCTACTTCTGCGGAGAGATTGTCCGCGCTGCTAAACGACGCCCGGCGGTCAGTCAGCCCGCCACGGTAGGGCGGCCCATTTCCAGGCGTCGAATTCGACGGTGTGTTTGTCGAGGCGGAATTCGGTGTCGGAGCCTTTGAAGCGGTAGGCGAACCATTTCTGGCGCTGGCCGAAATAGGGGCCGGTGAGGCGGGCCTTCAGGGCGGGCGGAAAGTCGTAGAACAGCCAGGGCTCAAGCTCTTCGAGCAGGTCGACGTGATGGGGCTCGAGGCCGGTTTCCTCGCCGAGTTCGCGGAGGGCGGCTTCTGCGGGCGTCTCACCGCGATCGATCCCGCCTTGCGGCATCTGCCAGGCGAAGCGGACATCATCCTTGCGCAGGCCGGCGCGGCGGCCGAGCCAGACATGACCCTTGCGGGAGAAGACGGCGAGGCCGACGTTCGGCCGGTAGAGCGATGGGTCGCGGCCGCCTTGAGACGGGTCTGATGCCGGAGCAGCGCCCGTACTCATGTATGCAACCTCGCCTGCGGTTCTAGCGGACGCCTGCGGCGGCCGAGGCCGGGGCAAGCTGGTAGCCCTTGGCCTTGAGGCCTTCGGTCCACTGCCTGAATTGCACGATCGTGACCGGATAGGCAAAGCCCACGCCGATGGCGCTGCCGTTCTGGATGGCGAGCGCCTCGAGGGCGAGCAGCTGGCGGTCGATCGAGTCGGCCGTGAGTTCGGCGTCCACGATGCGGTCGGCGACGGTGAAGTCGAGGCCGGTCTGGTTCGCGGTCTGCGGCAGGGCGGAGCGGGCGGCGCCGCCATCGTGCACGAAGACGAGGCCGCGATCCTTGAGCAGCTTCATGACGGGCGTTGCGGCCGCGCCATCGGTTGCGAACTTCGCGCCCTGGTAGTTGGTGACGCCGAAATAGCCGGTGGCCTTGCCGAGCAGGACGTTGAGACGGCGTACATTCTCCTCGGTCTTCGCCGTGGTGACGAGGGTGAGCGGGCCGGTGTCGACGTTGGGATAGTCGTAGGCTTCCATCGGCAGTTCGAGCAGGACTTCGTGGCCGGCGGCGCGCGCCTTGTTGATCCACGTCTGCAGGTTCGGCGCGTAGGGCACGAAGGACAGCGTGACTTCGGGCGGCAGTTCGTTGATCGCCGCGTCTGTGTGCTTCTGCGTCATGCCGAGGCCGCCGACGATGAGGGCGATCTTGGGCATGCCGGCGGTGGGCGTGAAGGGGCGGGCGTAGGCCTGCGCGGGCGTGCGGCCATCGGGGCCGATCTTCGGCAGGTCGCCGGCGCCGGTGCGCTCGTAATAGCCGGCGATGGGCGCGCGCGGCAGGGCGACGTTGGCGCCGCCGGCGCCGATGTTGGAGGAGATTTCGGTGACAGTGATGGTGACGGGGTTGCCGCTGGCATCCAGCGCGGCTTCCTCGCCTTCGTGGTATTCGACGCCGAGATCCGGCGCGACTTCGCCATGGGCGTCGAGCGCTTCGAGGGCGATGCGGTTCTTGAGCGGCGGCGGCGGGCCGTCCTGCTTGGAATAGATGGCGAGTTCGATGCGCGGGCCGCCGGCGTCTTCCGAGCCGAACAGCATGGTGGCGCCGACGGCGCCGAGGCCGAGCGTGCCGAAGGTGGCGAGGCTCAGCGCGACGTGGCTGAGACCTGTCCGAAGCGCCGATCCATCGGCGTTACGCGACGCTGACATGGAAGTCCTCTCTCACACCCCCGTCCAACGTCGGACTCTTGGGCCCGGATCGTTAAGAACGCGGAAACGGGGGTGCGGCGCGGGGCAGGTAAACCAGCTGTAAATGCAGGACAAATTGCAGCATTTGGGACGGAAAAGCATGAGCGGTGGGGCCGGATGCATTGTCTGCGGCCTCCTGCTATTATTGGCCCATGAAGCTGGCGGACCGCATTGTCGCAGATCCCGAGACCTGCTCGGGGCACCCCCGAGTGGAGGGCGCCCGGATTCGCGTGTCGCACGTGCTTGGCTGGCTTGCTGCGGGAATGACGGAAGCGGAAATCCTGGCTGACTATCCGCAGCTCGCGTCTAACGACATCAAGGCCTGCCTGTCCTTCGCCTCGTCCGCGGCGGCTGCGTAAGCGGCCCTCACAAACGCCAGTCTGACTTGTCATCCCGGCCGTAGCGGAGCGGAGAGCCGGGAGCCATTCGTCCAGTATCGAGGTGGAGGAGAGGATCCCGGACAGCCGCTGCGCGGCTTCCGGGATGACAAGCGGTGGGGTGTGTCTAACAACTGTCCAAAAGCAGAAGGCCCGCTCGTTGGAGCGGGCCTTCGCTGTTTTGGGTTGGGCCAGACTACGGCGTGACGGGTTTCGGCGCCGTGGGGGCTGTGGCCATGGCGTTGGTGGCGCCGGGGACGGCCTTGCCGGCCTTGATGAGGGCGACGGCCTGGTCGAGCTGGTAGTCCTCGCCCTTGTAGCCTTCGGGCGGCATGTCGGCCGGTGCGTGCGGCGGACGGCGCTCGGCCCCCTGGTCATTCTCCAGCGCGTTGGGCAGGGCCGACTCGCTGAAGCGCGCGGCGCGGGCGTTCATGTCCGCGATGTCCTTCTCGCTGAGACGGACGGGCGACACATCGAAGTCCGGCTCGATGCCGGCGCCCTGGATGGAGCGGCCAGCGGGCGTGTAGTAGCGCGAGGTGGTGAGGCGCATCGCGCCCTTGGACTCGCCGAGCGGCAGCACGGTCTGCACCGAGCCCTTGCCGAACGAGGTGGTGCCCATGATCACGGCGCGGTCGCGATCCTGCAGTGCGCCGGCGACGATCTCGGACGCAGAGGCCGAGCCGCCGTTGACGAGGACGACGACCGGCAGGTTGTCGGGGAAGCGCGTGGCGCGGACGGCGTTGTAGCGCTTCGAGTCGCTTTCGCGGCGGCCACGGGTGGAGACGATCTCGCCGCCATTGAGGAAGCGCGAGGAGACCTCGATGGAGGCTTCAAGCAGACCGCCCGGGTTGTTGCGGAGGTCGAGCACGAGGCCCTTGAGGCCGCCCTGCGCGTCCTTGCGGACCTGTTCGATGGCGCGGTCGAGCGCCTTCACGGTCTGCTCGTTGAAGGTGGTGACGCGGATGTAGCCGACATCGCCGATGGCCTTCGCCGTCACGACTTCGGGACGGATCACTTCGCGAGTGAGGGAGACGTCGAACGGTTCGACATTCTCGCGGACGACCGTGACGATGATGGCCGAGCCGACCTGGCCGCGCATCTGCTTCACCGCGTCGTTCAGCGGCAGGCCAACGATCGACTTGCCGTCGATGGCGGTGAGGAAGTCGCCGGACTTGATGCCGGCGCGCGAGGCGGGCGTGCCGTCCATCGGGGACACGACCTTCACGAAGCCGTCCTGGCCGGTGACTTCGATGCCGAGGCCGCCGTACTCGCCGGACGTGGTGGTCTGCATGTCCTTGAAGTCGTCGGGATCAAGGTAGCTGGAGTGCGGATCGAGCGAGGAGAGCATGCCGTTGATGGCAGCCTCGATGGCCTCGCTCGTATCGAATTCGGTGACGTAGTTGGCTTGCGCCTTCGAGAGGATGTCAGCGAAGAGATCGAGGTGCTGGAGCACCTCGGCCTTCTTGGCCGTGGCATTGTTTGGAAGAGCGAAGGCCGTCACGCCAATGGCGGCGACCGCGAGCCCTGCACCGATGACAGGCGCCAACAACCACTTGCGCATGCTGCGCTGCTCCTATGACCACAACCCGACGTCTTACTGTGACGTCATCTGCGTGAAACTCAACAGTGCCAGACGTCCCGGCGCTCAAGTTTTGGCGCCTGGGTTGCTTGCGAACGAAACGCAATTTGCCCAGATATTCCTGGGCTAACGGCGCTGGCCGAGCCATTTCTCGGGGTCCACAGGCTGACCCTTTGTCCTTACTTCCAGATAAAGTTCGGGAGAGGGCGACTTCCTGTCCGCCATGCGGCCGATGGGCTCGCCGGCCAGAACCCACTGTCCGGCCTCGGGATAGAGGGCGTCCATGCCGGACACGACGACCAGAACATCCCCACCGACATCAAGGATAACCATGAGGCCGTAAGTGCGGAACGGGCCGGAATACTGCACGCGCGCGTCCAGCGGGGCGACCACGTTGGCGGCTGGGCGGGTGGCGAGTGTCAGGCCCTCCTGCTTTTCGCCGCTGGCGAGGGACTGGCCGAAGCCGCGGACGCGCGTGCCGACGGCGGGCTGGAGCGGCGTTCCGGCGGAAGGGGCTGCGGGCTTGGCAGGAGCGGGCGCGGCGGCGGGCGGTTTGGCGGGAGGCTTGTTGGCGGGTTGCGGCTTGGCCGCCGCCGGGGGCTTCGTGCCGGGCTGGGCGGGTTTCACGGATGGAACCGGGGGCGCGGCGCGCGCGAGGCCGTCGAGCAGGTCGCGCAGGGTCTCTGCTTCGGCGGCGAGAGCGTTGGCGGCCTTGCGGGCGGCGGCGGCTTCTGCATCGAGCGCGGCGGACGCGCGGCGCTTTTCCTCGGCGAGGGCCGCGATCTCGGTGCGGCGGGCATCGAGCGCGCCGGTGGCGAAAGCGAGATTGGACTGCTCGGCGCGGGTGTCGTCTGCGAGGCGCGCGAAGCTGGCGATCTGGGCGCGCAGGTCGCCAGCGCGGGTGACGAGCGTGGGGGCGGCGTCCGACATCAGGATGGCGGCGCGGATGGCGGAGCCTGCGTCCTCCGGGCTGGCGACGAGCGCGGGCGGGCGGCGGGCGCCGAACGTCATCAGCACGGCGAGCAGGTCTTCGAGGGCTGCCTGATCGGCGGTGAGCGCGCGGGAGGCTTTGCGGGTTTCGTCGGCGAGGATCATAAGCTGCTCCTCGGCGGCGTAGGCGGCTTCCTCGCGCGCGGTGGCGTCGGCGCCGGCGGCGATCAGGTCTGCGTCGATTTCGGAGAAGGCGCGGGCAGCGTCTGCGGAGCGGGCCTCGAGCGATTTGAGGCGAGCGAGGGCGGCATCGCGCGCGGCTTCGGCGCGCTGGAGATCATCCTGCGTGAAGCGCTTGGGCGCGGCGGGGGATTGGGCGAGGGCGAACGAGGCGAGGAGGACCGCGAGAATTGTCATCCCGGCCGCAGCGAAGCGGAGAGCCGGGACCCATGGCCGTGCATTTTCGCCGTTGCGGAATGGATCCCGGCCATCCTTGTCCAAGAATGGGCTACGCGCTTCCGGGATGACAACCGGTAGCAGGCCAGGTGAGGGCGCGCGGATCCGCATCACTCACGGTGGTAAGGTGATCCGGCTTCGATCGAAAGGGCCCGGTAGACCTGTTCGGCGATCATCACGCGGACGAGCTTGTGGGGCCAGGTCTGGACGCCGAAGCTGACGGTGTGGCGTGCGGCGGCGGCGACAAGCGAGGAGGTTCCGTCCGCGCCGCCGATGACGAAGCTGGCGGCGTCCTCGCCGGCGTCGCGCCAGCCGGCGAGGCGTTTCGAGAGGTCCTGCGAGGTCCACGCTTCGCCGCGTTCGTCGAGGCGGATGAGGATGCCGGCGCCGTGCTTGGCAAGGAGGCGCTGACCTTCATCTTCCTTCACGGAGGAATTGAGTTCGATCTCTTCCACGGCGCGATAGCCGAGGGACTTTCCGGTCTTCTGCGCGCGGGAGATGTAGTCGTCCACGAGCGCACGCTCGGGTCCGCCTTTCATCCGGCCGATGCAGAGGATACGGATGCGCAAGGTACGTTAGACGGCGGGGCGTGCGGCGTGACCTGTGCCGACGTCGGCCGACCAGATGCGCTCGAGGTTGTAGAATTGGCACATAATGGGACACTCAATGTAGCTGTCTGGTTGCATTCAGATTATGTAGTAAATTCAGATGACGTGAAAGCGTTACGTGCTTGGCACATCAACTCGAACGCTTTCGCGTGCAAATTCGCTTTCTCGCATCGGCCGCGTTTCCTGATAGTCGCCGCTGATCTTGGGGCCTAGTCGTCACGTTGACGACGATCATCTTCAGCCTCTGTAGTGTAGGCGTAGCTCCTCGACGCGATGAACTGCAGCAAGTCGCGATGACGATACCTGACTGACTTTCCAATCTTGATGAACGGAATATCGACGGTGCCCTGGCCGGCTCGCCAGTTCGCCAAGGTCTGCACATCGACCTTCAAAAGCTGAGCGGCTTCCTTTGTTGTGTAGAGCTGGTTCTCCTTCGCCTCGCGCCGCATATCGTCTGAGGTTAAAGCGCTAGGCTTCTTCTTCGTGTTGGCGACCGCGCGTCGCGGTGGATCGCCAGCCTGCGTCGGAGCCGAAAACCGCTTTGCCATTGGTAGCTCTCCCATCCATCCTTTCGCTAAGTATGTGTGGGGAGAGTCCGCGTAAATCCCTGTTAGTTAGGCGTTTTTTTCGATCACTGGTATGAGGGTTCTGTCTTGGGTTGATGACGCCTCGCCGCCAAGCTGGGTCGCGGCACGTTTCCGTTTTCGGACTGGTCCGGCATAGTATGGGCCTTCGTAATGGGGGTTCGCATGGCTCAAGAGCAATTCAACGACAAGGCACTAGAGCAAAAGGCGCGCTCGGAGCGGCTGTACCTGAATTACGCCCTTGCTCTCGCCTTCCTGCTTTTTGTGGCAGGCGTCGTTCTGACAGTGCTCGGTGTTGGCGACCACATGGACATTGTTGTTGAACGTGGTGATCTTAGTGCGCGGTTCGTAAACGCGACGCCCGGTATCGCCTTAGCGTTGATCGGAGCGGCCATCTTCGTGCTGAGCAAGCCTAGACGGCTATCGGTCAGAACCAAGAGCAAATCGACCGCCGTTGAAACCGTCGCGGCCTCGCCAGTGAGCGCCGATGCAAGTCGCAGTGGGTCAGAGACCGGAACTCGCGCCATCCAACCTGCACCGCGTCTCAGAGATAATGTTCCTTCGCCTCCAGCCAGAACTCAACAACCGCCTATGAGGCTCGATCTGGATGCTGTCCGCCGAGAGTACGGCGAGGAGGCGGCACGGCAGGTGCCTCCAGACATTCAAATTTTTGCTGCCCACAAGGGAGACACGGACCGCCTTGTGAAAGTTGCACAACAGGTTCGTGCTACGCTGAGCGAGCCCAAGCCCCTTTCGCTAGCCGAGTTTCTGGTGCGTCCAACCGTGATCGGTGGCGATCCGCAGCCCTATCAGGGCATAGTTGATACCGATGGTTTCATCGCCTGGATGACTACAGGTAAGGCACGCTTCAGCGACCTAGCCAAAAAGCAAGACGCACCACCGGAACAGACGCAGCCCTACACCCTCGAAGCGGCCTGTGCGACCGCATACCGAGAGCGGTACTTTGATCGGCTGCCCGATGGCGAAGAATTTTTGAAGGCACTAGCCCGTGACGTCCGCAGAAACGAGCACAGCCCCAACCGCACCTTCCGTCCGGACCAGATACAGACACTTCGAGACCAGCGGGATGCTAAAGTGTGGAAGGCATGGTTCAACGAAAAAGGTATCCCCGTTGAGGCCGAACCTGAACGCATCAAGTCGCGACTGCTTGTTGTTCTAAGCCCCAAGGACGCAAACGCGCTCGGCCCAGCAGAGGCAGCCGCTAAGTTTGGGTTCGCAGATGGCTGGGAACTCCTCACGGCGCTAAAGGCAGCCTCGGAAAGAGAGGCACACATCGCGGCAGAAACGGAGAAACGCATGGACGCGCGGGGCGGTGATCCGTTTGAGTCCCGAGCAGCAATGTACCGCGCACACAGATGGGTAGAGCGCGAGATGGATAGCCGCCGGGATGAGATCGAAGCGGAGGCGTTACGGATCGCTATCCAGCCGGAGGTCACGAGCGTTCAGGGCCAAGCAGAGCTAGAAACTACGATAAAAACCATGATGGGCAAAAAGCATTCCCATCAGCCGCTAGCGAGCGACGGCAAAGACGCGAAGCCAGTGGTGCCGAAGGCAAGCTTGGACATAGCGCCTTCGGCTACGCCAACACCGTCTCCCATCATCACGCGCACTATCACACGAGAGGATGAGGGACACACACTCTATCAAAGCGGTGACGGCGGGTACGAAAGCGTCGATATTGACGAATTGGAGCAAGACCTTCGTTTGCTAAAAGCGGAACGAGAGCGCGCGGAGAAAAGCGGCTCCGAAGCGCAGACGCAATTTCTGCGCGAAGAGGAGGCCAATTTGAAGGGGCTGCTGCACGATCAAAAGCGCCTTAGGGATTTGCGCCTGTCACGAGGCGAATAGGTTCATCGCGGAACACTCTCCCTCAACATCATCGCTGGCGGTCAATCTGTTGCGCGTAGCATACGTCCCACGAAAAGTGAGCGTCCACTCACCCTTCGCGCTGGCCGTCCCACGCATGTCCCACCCGAGGCCAGTATTGTAACTCATCAATGAGTATTAGGCCGTAACTCAGATCGACAAAAATCAGCGCTAAATCATACATTTAGCGTGTAGAGAGTTGTTTCTCCGGGGTATTTTCCCACAGCCGTTCCAAATTGTAGAACTCGCGCACTTCGGGGCGGAAGATGTGGACGATGACATCGCCCGCATCGATCAGCACCCAGTCTGCATTGGGCAGGCCTTCGACCCGCACTTGCGAGGCGCCGGCTTCCTTCAGCTTGCGGGCGACGTGATCGGCGAGCGCGGACACATGGCGCGCCGAGCGGCCCGACGCGACGATCATCGCATCCGCCATCGGCGATTTTCCGGCGAGCGGAATGGTGAGGATGTTCTCGGCCTTGTCGTCATCCAGCTGCTGCGCGACGAGGCGCGCAAGCTCGAGCGGATCGGGGGAGAGGGCGGCGGACGGACTTGCGTCCGGCGTCGTGATGGCCGTCGCAGTATCCGGGGCGGCTTCCGCCTTCTTCCGGGTACGCGGGCTTTTACTGACAGGCAGGGTCGTGTCCTTCGGATTGTTGATCACAGGCCAATCTATCACGTGGGGGCAGGGCGGGCGAGTCGGAAGGGCGGCGTCTGCCAGATGCCGCAGGCGCTAGCGGATGGCACCTGTATTGATCAGAAAATCTCAAGGATAGTAATACCACCTAATTAGTCGTGCTTACAGTTCCCCTATGTCCCGCGAGTTCATTTTATTCGGCAAATTCGTGGATTTGGCCAAGATGACTACCAAAAATTCAATACTCACCAAGTCGGGTAACCGTATCCTGACCGGGGTTTCGGCCGTTGTTCTGGCTGTTGCCTTGTCCCTTCCCGCGCTCGCCCAGGGTGTGACCGCTGCCGATGTGGCGGGGGCGGACCAGACGGCTGATCAGGCCGGCCCGTCGGCCGATGACCAGCCGCCGCAGACCGTGCAGACGGCGCCGGCCGCCGGCGACCGCGTGGTCGTGACGGCCCGCCGGGTCGAGGAAGACGCGCAGGACGTGCCGATCCCGGTCGCGGTTCTGGGCGAGGCCTTCCTCGCGGATATCTTGCGAACGCGGAGCAGGTGATCGTGCAGGGCGTCGAGTTCGACGGATCGTGGCGCGTCAATGACCAGCTCAGCTTCTACGGCAACGTCGCCTGGACGGATGCGAAGTACGACAAATTCACCGGCGCGCCTCCCGCGCTGGAGAACTCGGGCGGCGCAATCCTCGTGGTGGACGCTTCGGGCGCGCGCCTGCCGGGCGTGTCGGAATGGGCGGCGTCCTTCGGCGGCGAATACACGCAGCTGGGAACGTTCAGCGGACGTCAGGGCGAGTTCTTTGTCGCAACCGACATCAGCTATCGCTCGGACTTCTCGTCCAGCCCGACGGAGTCGGACTATCTCAACATCGATGGCTATTCGCTGGTGAATGCGCGCATCGGTTTCCGGGGCGATGACGGCTGGGACGTCTTCGCCTGGGGCCGCAACATCCTCGATGAGGACTATTTCGAGATGCTCAACGCGGGCGGCTCCAGCTCTGGCTACTATGCCGGCGTGCTGGGTGATCCGCGCACGTATGGCGTCACGCTGAGAGGAGCGTTCTGATTGCACAAATTCGACCACGCCTGCCCGGTGTGCGTCGATAGAGGGGCGGGCTGCACGTGCTGCCGCCTGCCGGTCCCGGCCCCCGTCCGGAATGGGATCATTCGTGCAGGCGCCGCCCTTGTCCTCCCGCGGCCCGCCCCTCGCCCTTTTTGAACGTGAGGCCCGTCCGCATTCGATGCAGGCGGGCCTTATGCGTTCACGCCTTCACCGCAACATGGCGCGGCTGATCGTATGTGATCGTATCCGGCGTGGCGGGCTCGCCGCATTCGGAGCAGGTGATGACCGGGGTGAAGCTGTGGTCGCAGGTGGTGTGGCGGCGGCGGCTTGAGCGGGTTTTCACGGACAGCTGTGTCTCGGCCCAGTGCGCGAGCATCATCAGCACAGGCTGCAGGGCGCGGCCGCGTGGGGTGAGGCGGTAGGCGAAGCGCGGGGGGTGATCCTCGTACTGCACGCGCTCGAAGACTTTGTGCTCGACAAGGTGAGCGAGGCGATCCGAAACGATAGCGCGCGAGGCGCCGGTGGCGCGCTGGAACTCGTCGAATTTCGTGGCGCCGCGCAGGGCGTCGCGCAGGATCAGGATCGTCCACGTATCGCCGATGACGGCCATCGCCTGGGCGACGGGACAGGGGATGGTGTCGATCTCGCTCCAGCGCATACGCCCGCTCCCGATTTCGTGTGCGGTGTGTGCCCCGCCCGCAATTGACCCCCGGGGGGAAGCAGACGAAGGGTTAGTTCACAAACTGAACTTACACCGGTCGGGGAGGATCGCAATGGACAATGTCAAGCTTGCAGCGGGACGCGAGCGTCCGCTGAGGGTCAAGCTTGCGGCAGGGCGCGGACGTCAGTTGGAGTGCGCTGTCGGGCTTGCTGCGCTTGCGGCCAGTCTTTCCCCAGCGGCGCTTGCACAGCAGCAGGGCGCCCCGCCCGCCAATCCCGAAGCTGTCGTCGCCAAGGACGCGAAGCCGGGTTCAGCCGAGGGCGTGCAGGTGCTCGATGCGGCGTATTTCCGCCAGTACAATCCGGTGACGGCGGCCGACATCGTGAACCGCGTGCCGGGGTTCGACATCGACGATGGCAAAGCGCTGCGCGGGTTTGGCGCGACGGCGGGCAACGTGCTGGTCAATGGCGAGCGGCCATCGTCGAAGGTGCTGATCTCGGAACAGCTGAAGCGCATTCCGGCGGATGGCGTGCTGCGCGTCGAGCTGATCTCTGGCAGCGCATCGAACATGGATGCGCGCGGGCAGACGCAGATTGTGAACGTGGTGCTGAAGCAGGCGAAGCAAGGCGGCTCTCCCACCACGTTCGTGTTCGATCTTCGCGACATCCAGTATTCCGAGCGTGTCGGCTGGGGCGTGCAGCTGACCAAGACGCTGGCGCTGGGCGAGAACGCCGAGCTGACGCTGGACTTCCAGCTGCCCAACCTGCGCGGGCGGACGGAGAGCTTCGAGGCGGTGCGCAATGCGGCGGGCAACCTGACACTGTATCGCGAGCAGATCGGCCAGCCCAACAATGTGGGCATACAGGGTTCGGGCGTGCTGAAGTGGAAGCCGACCGCGCAGGATACGGTGAGCTTCAACGCGCAGGTCGCGCCGACTTGGAACACGACGAAACTGTCCTCGTTCAACTATACGCCATCCGGCGCGTTCGCTCAGGGACTGGCGGGCGAGATCGATTATCCGACCAACTATACAGCGGAGCTTGGCGGCGACTGGGAGCATCGCTTCTCGCCGGAGCTGTCGGTGAAGGGCATTGCGCTTGCGACCTTCACCAACATCGAGCAGAACGACATCTTCCGGATCTACACGCCCACAGGCACGGCGGGGCCGGGCGGGCTGTTCAACACGCAGACCTTCGCGCGGACGGCGGAAGCGGGCGAGCGCGTGGGGCGCGGCTTTGTGACGTGGCGGCCGGATGCGGCGCACACGATCGACATCGGCGTCGAGGGCGCGTTCAACTTCCGCGACACGACGCTGGACATCTTCAACAACATGGGCGGCGGGCCTGTGCCGCAGGCGCTGCCGGTGTCGGACACGCGGGTGGAAGAGACGCGGATCGAGCCGTTCATCACGGATGTGTGGAAGATCTCGCCGCAGCTGACGCTGGAGACGGGGTTCATCTACGAGGCCTCGAAGATCAAGCAGTCGGGCGACGAGGTGAAGGAGCGGGAGTTCTCGTATCCGAAACCACGCGCGATCCTGACGTGGCAGGCGGGCGAGAGCGATCAGGTGCGCACCTCGATCACGCGCGAGGTGGCGCAGCTCGACTTTGCGGAGTTCGCCTCGTCCATCAACGTGGTGGATGCCTCCAGCCTGATCGGCAACCCGGATCTCGAGCCGGAGAAGACCTGGCGCGCGCGCGCCGAGTGGGAACACAAATTCGGCGCACGGGCGGCTGTGACGGTCGCGGTGTTCCATGACCAGGTCGAGGACGTGCAGGACTTCATCCCGCGCACGGTGACGCTCGGCACGTTCGATGCGCCGGGCAATATCGGCGATGGCACGCGCACGGGCATCGAGCTGCGCGGAGCGCTGCCGCTGGCGCCGTTGCTGCCCAATGCGGAAGTGCGGTTCTCGGGCTTGCTGCAAGAGACGGATGTGACCGATCCGGTGACGGGCGCGTCGCGGAGTTTCTCGAACGAGCGCGACTGGACTTACAACGTGTCCTTCCGGCATGACCTGCCGGAGTTGAAGCTGGCGTGGGGCGCAAGCGCGGGCGGGCAGTCGGACCGCATGGAGTACAGGTCTGCCGAGGACATCTTCTTCGACAGGCCGGGCACGCGGTTCGATCTCTTTGTCGACTCGACGATGATAACCGGCGTTACGGTTCGCTTGTCTGCTGCAAACATCTTCCATCCGGAAGAGACGCGGTTGCGTACTTTCTATGCGCCCAGCACGCTCAACCCGCTTGCGCCCGCAAGATCGACAGGCGTGGTGAGCCGGACGGAAGAGCGCAAGCAGAAAGGCGGCCCCGAGGGAACGCAGGTTTTCTCGATCAGGTTTTCGGGTTCGTTTTGACGTGATTGATGAGCAGGCGATGTTACGCGCTGGGCAATTCGCGCGACGTGTCATGCCTGCCGCCAGCTGAACGGCGCCGTCCACCGGGCGCGCGTTTTTATCTTGCGGCGGCGCCATGGCGAGCGCAGCATAAACCTTGCAGTTTTCTGCGGGGGATGTGGTGGCCAGCAAGGATCCGAAAAAAGCTGCGCGATCTGCGCAGGGGAGCCACAGAAGACCCAAGCCCACATTGAAACTGGTTCGCACCGAGGCTGCGGGACGCGATGGCATATTGCTGGTCTACGAAGCGAACGGAGAAGAACTTACATGGCTTCTCGAGCAGACATCCTCGATGGAAATCATGGCGCTGCTGATGCACGGGCGCTTCAGGAAGGGCCGGCGTGTTGTCGTTGATGGCGAGGTGGCGCTTGAGCCGCCCGAGGGGCCGGAAACCCTGCCACACCTCTGCTTTTCGAGTGGCCCGCTGGAAAGCTGCGTGCCGATCGACCGGCCGGCCTTGAGCGAGTTGCGCCGGGACATCGACAGGTTCCTGGCCCTGCCGCGCCATTAGTGGCTGACCCAAACGTCAATTCTTT
>NCEM01000059.1 GCA_002280725.1 Alphaproteobacteria bacterium 32-64-14 | reverse complement strand
GGAGACGCCATCCCACGGATCGGTCATCAGCTGCTTCATGCCGAGCGAGATACGCTGCGTATCCGGGTTGATCTTGATGATCTGGACTTCGACTTCCTGACCAACTTCCACAACCTGAGACGGATGCGACACGCGCTTCCAGCTCATGTCGGTGACGTGCAGCAGGCCATCGATGCCGCCAAGGTCCACGAACGCGCCGTAATCGGTGATGTTCTTGACGACGCCCTTGCGACGCTCGCCCTCGGCCATGTTGCCGACGATCTCTGCGCGCTGTTCCGCGCGCGACTCTTCGAGAACCGCACGGCGCGACACGACGATGTTGCCGCGCGGACGGTCCATCTTGAGGATGGCGAACGGCTGCAGCATGCCCATGAGCGGGCCGACGTCGCGGATCGGACGGATGTCGACCTGGCTTCCCGGAAGGAAGGCGTTGACGCCGCCGAGGTCGACGGTGAAGCCGCCTTTGACGCGGCCGACGATCGTGCCTTTGACGGTCTCTTTCTTCTCAGACACGCGCTCGAGGCGCGTCCAGGCTTCTTCACGCTTGGCCTTGTCGCGCGACAGGACGGCGTCGCCCAGGGCGTTCTCGATGCGCTCGAGATAGACTTCGACAACCGCGCCAACTGTGGGCTGGTTTTCGTCAGCGGCGAATTCGCGGGCCGGGATGCGGCCTTCGGTTTTCAGGCCGACATCGACGGTGATGAAGTCGGAGCTGACGGCGGTGACCGTGGCGGCGACAACGCGGCCCTCGATCATTCCCGAGCCGGAAAAGCTATCTTCAAAGAGGGCGGCGAAATCGTCAGTCGTCGGGTTCATCGTTGCGGCGGCAGGCATCAAGGCTCCAATAGGCGTAGGCGTTAACGGCCAACCGGTTGTCCCGGCGGACTCGCCGCACCATGCGGCGTGAATGCTGTATTTCCGCAGGTTCAGCTGGGAATTTCGAGGCTCTGACCGGTTTGGCCGGCAGGCTCACGAGAGCTGTCCACAAGGCGGGAGGGGGTCTCTAGGCGCTGGAACCCCGAAGAGTCAAGCTTTCGCGGGGATTCCTGACCCCACGGGACAGCCAAACCCGCCGCCCCGGCGTATACGGGTCCGGATTTCAGTCTGCGGAGGTTCCATTGAAGAACATCGTCGTCACCGGCGCATCGACTGGCATTGGCTGGGGCTGCGTGAAGGTGCTCACCCAGCGCGGTTTCCATGTTTATGGCAGCGTCCGGAAACAGGCCGACGCAGAGCGCCTGTCAAAGGAGTTCGGCGCAGCCTTCACCCCCCTCACCTTCGACGTGACCGACGAAGCCGCCGTCCATGCCGCCGCGCGTGAGGTTTCCGCGAAGCTCGGAGGCCAGACCCTCGCCGGCCTCGTCAACAATGCCGGCATCGCAAACCCCGGCCCGCTCCTCCACGTCGATGTCGCCAGCTTCCGGCAGCAGATGGAGGTGAACGTCACCGGCCAGCTGATCGTCACGCAGGCCTTCGCCCCACTCCTCGGCGCCACGCCAGATGCGAAAGGCAAGCCGCCCGGCCGCATCTGCATGATGAGCTCGGTCGGCGGAAAGGTCGGCATGCCGTTCGTCGGCCCCTACAACACCTCCAAGTTCGCGCTCGAGGGCCTATCGGAATCGCTGCGCCGCGAGCTGGTGATCTACGGCGTCGACGTGATCGTCATCGCGCCGGGCGCCATTGCCACGCCGATCTGGGACAAGGCCGACAGCATCGACGTGACGCGCTATGCCAATACGCCGTTCGCGAAGTCGCTGAACATGGTGAAAGGCTACATGGTCGAGATGGGCAAGAAGGGCTTCCCGCCCGAACGCATCGGCGAAGTGATTCACACCGCGCTGACCACGGCCAATCCGAAGACCCGCTACATCGTCACGCCCGACCCCTTCGGCAACTGGATGAGCAACAACCTGCCCAAACGCATGGTCGACCGCACGATCGCCAAACGGCTTGGGCTGACGCGGCAATAGCAACAGGATGGCGATCAGCGACCCCGCGTCACCTCTGGACAAATGTGCCGCGGCGGTTTCACCCTCCGCGCCATGACAAACATCACCCAACGCATCGACGCCGCCGTCAATTCCGCCATCAGCGAGAAGCGCCTCGTCGGCGCCGTCATCGCCGTGATGCAGGACGGGCAGCTTGCCCACTTCAAGGCCTATGGCCAGGCCGACCGCGAGGCCGGGCGCGCCATGAAGGAGGACGCGGTCTTCCGCCTCGCCTCGATCACCAAGCCGATCGTCACCGCCGCCGCGATGCGCATGATCGAGCTTGGCAAGTTCGGCCTCGACACGCCGGTGACGGATTTCCTGCCCGCCTTCAAGCCCAAGGCGCCGGATGGCTCGACCCCAGTCATCACCATCCGTCACCTGCTCACGCACACCGCAGGCCTCTCTTACGACTTCCTCCAGCCGCTCGATGGCCCGTACAACACCATCCCCGTCTCCGCCGGCATCGACGGCGACCTGACGATGGAGGAAAACCTCGGTCGCATGGTGCAGGCGGGGCTCACCTTCCCGCCCGGCGCGATGTGGCTCTACTCCGTCGCCATCGACGTTCTCGGCGCCGTGATGATGAAGGCCGAGGGGACTGATCTCGAAGGCGTCACGCAGAAGTACGTCACGGGCCCGTTGCAGATGACGGACACCTCTTTCCACGTCACCGACGCCGCGCGCCTCGCTCAGCCCTATTCCAACGCGGCGCCCGAGCCGGTTCCGATTGGCGACAATTTCAAGCAGCCCTTCGTTCCCGGCTGCGGCCCGATCAATCTCGGCACCTCGCGCGCCTTCAACCGCAATGCCTTCCAGGGCGGCGGCGGCTGTATGAACGGCAAGGCGATGGATATTGTCCGCTTCCTCGATGCAATCCGCGCAGGCGGTGCGCCGATCCTGTCGGAAGCGGCCACGAAGCAGATGATGTCGAATCAGATCGGCGCAAACCGCATCCTGTTCGACCCGACAGGCAGCACGGCCTTCGGCTTTGGCGGGGCGGTGCTGATGAACCCGGCGGCTGCAGGCTCCCTGCTCTCGGAAGGATCATGGAGTTGGGGCGGCGTCTGGGGCCACTCGTGGAATGTCGATCCGGGACGCAAGATCACCATCGTCAACCTCACCAACACCACGCTCGAAGGCATGGCCGGCCAGCTGCCACGCGATATCCAGCAGGCGGTGGTGGGCGCCTAGCGCTTCCGCTTCGCCTCAACCACCTCGATCGCCTTCGCCATGCACTCATCCGGGTTCATGCGCGTCGTGTCGATCCACACCGCATCGTCGGCCGGCTTCATCGGCGCATCCTGGCGCTGGGAGTCGCGGGCATCACGCTCTTTCAGCTGCATGAGTACGGCATGCTGCGTAACGCTTTCGCCCATGCCTGACAGCTCCAGGAACCGCCGCCGCGCCCGCTCTTCCACGTCGGCGTCCACCCACAGTTTCACATCGGCATCGGGCGCGATCACCGTGCCGATGTCCCGGCCATCCAGCACCGCGCCGCCCTTGCGATGCGCGAATTTGCGCTGCAGAGCGAACAGCGCCCGGCGCACGCCGCCCAGCGCCGCCACCACCGATGCGCCGGTGCCGACGCCCGCCGTGCGCAGGTCGCGCTCGTCGAAATCGGCAAGATCGATATCGGCCGCCAGCGCAGCACACGCCGCCTCGTCCCTGAGATCAACGCCCGCATTCATCGCGGCCTTGGCAACCGCGCGATACAGCAGCCCGGTGTCGAGATGCGGCAGGCCGTAATGCTTGGCCAGGCGCTTGGCCAGCGTGCCCTTGCCCGATGATGTCGTGCCGTCGATTACGATGATCATGCCGCCCCCGTCTCCACGCTCGCCCCCAGCGACGCCATGTGGTCGAAGAATTCGGGATAGCTGGTTGCGATCATCGCAATGTCATCCACAGCCACGGCCTGTTTCGCCGCCGATCCCATCACCAGCGCCGACATGGCGATCCGGTGATCGTGCCGCGCCTCCACCAGGCCGCCGCCCGCAACGCCGCGCGCGCCATGGCCCGTCACGATGAACCCGTCCGGCAGCTCGTCCACCGCAACGCCGTTCACCGCCAGCATGGCGCAGATCGCCTTGATCCGGTCGCTTTCCTTGACGCGAAGCTCCGCCGCGCCGGTTACCTTCGTCCTGCCGTCCGCAAACGCAGCCAGCAGGGCAAAGATCGGCAACTCGTCGATCATGGAGGGCACCAGCGCCGGGTCGAGATCGATGCCCTTCAGCCGCGAAGCGGAAGCAATGACACGCACCGTGTCTTCACCCGTCGCCTGGCCATCCGCCTCGACGCGCAACACGCCGCCCATTTCCTTTGCCGCATCGAGGAAGCCCGTGCGCGTGCGGTTATCCAGCATGCCGGTGACGCTGGCCTCGCCCTCGCCCGCGATCAGCGCCATGGCGATGGCGAACGCCGCCGACGATGGATCGCCCGCGACGGACGCACCCTTGATCGCCCGCAGCGCCTGCCCGCCCCGGACAGACACAACCGGTCCACCTTCAGCACGCTCTTCAACGCCAACCTCGACGCCGAACGCGCGCAGCATCCGCTCGGTATGGTCGCGCGTGGCTTCCTTCTCTTCCACCACCGTCACGCCATCGGCCCGAAGACCCGCGAGCATGATGGCCGACTTCACCTGGGCTGACGCTTCGGGAGGCGCATAGCGAATCGCCCTCAGCCGTCCGCCGGTCAGCACCGCAGGCAGCCGCCCGCCCGCCGCCGTTTCGGCCTTGAGCCCCATCTCGCGCAGGGGCTTCAGCACGCGCTCCATCGGCCGGGAGGACAGCGAGGCGTCGCCCGTGAACGTCGCTGAAACGTCATGCCCGGCGACCAGGCCCATCATGAGGCGGGCGCCGGTGCCTGAATTGCCGAAGTCGAGATCGCTCGCAGGCGAAGCAAAGCCGTGAGGCCCAACGCCATCCACAGTCCAGGCGCCCTGCCCCGTGCGCGCAACGCCCGCGCCAAGCGCCTTCACCGCCTTGGCAGTATTGAGGACGTCCTCGCCCTCCAGGAGGCCCGTGATGGTCGATTCGCCGTGGGCGATCGCTGCCATCATGATGGCCCGGTGGGAACAGGACTTGTCCCCCGGCGCACGGACCGATCCGGCTATGCCGGCGACGGGTCTGGAACTCGCACGCATTGGGCTTCCAAGCCTTGTGAACAGGGCTGCAGGCCACTATCTGGGCCGCGAAACATGAGCGCTTTACAGCCTCGTGCAGACATGGCAAGCGCCGACCGAAGCATGGGGATACAACCTTGGCGAACACTGAGCTTGGCGGAAAGCATGTGTGCCCGGAATGCGGGTCCAGATTCTATGACCTCGGCAAACTTCCGCCGACATGTCCGAAGTGCAAGACAGTCATCGTCGTGACGGCCGAAACGGCTAAGCCGAAGCGCGCCGCCGCGAAGCCTAAACCAAAGCCGAAACCTGTCGCTTCGACCAAAGCCGCATCCCGCGATGAGGATGACGAAGACGAGGATGAAGACGAGGACGAGGACGAGGACGATCTCGACGATGAGGACGAGGACGATCTCGACGACGACGACGATGAGGACGAAGACGAGGAAGAAGACGAGGCCGAGGAAGACGAGCCGGCCATAGTGGTCGTTGACGAGGATGGCGTTGAAGTCGACGAAGACCTCGAGGACGACGACGAGGACGATGAAGACGAGGATGAAGACGACGACCTGACCGTCATCGACGAGGATGACGAGTTCAGCGATGACGACGTCGAAGTCGAAGATGGAGAGGAAGAGGACCGGTAGGGCCTCACCTCATACCCAGATCCAGCGGCCCGCGATCATCTCGCGGGCCGTTTGCTTTTTGGGGATGGGCTAAAGCCTCTTCTTGGCGAATGCTCTCCCCGACGCACTCTTGAGATATGCCTCAAAGGCGTAAGCCTGCTCACGGTCGCTGAAGGCTAGGTAGGTCTTGACCCGCCACGGCCGGTATTTGGCAGTGTGGGGGACCTCACCAGCATTGTGCTTGGTCAGCCGCACGCGGAGGTCGTCTGTTACACCTACATAGAAATGCAGGCCGTCCTCACTGTAGAGGGTGTAAACGTAGGTCATGCCCGCCCCCAAACCGCGTAATCTTCTAGCATTGGGGCGCTGGGCTTGCCGAGCCGAAGCGAATGGAAACAGCCCGGCTACGCGCTTTGCGCTACGCCGCGGCAGCCTTCGCTCATTTCATTCGCGAAGGCTGGTGGAGCCAGACGGAATCGAACCGACGACCTCTTGCATGCCATGCAAGCGCTCTCCCAACTGAGCTATGGCCCCACTACCGTGGTTCGGGCTTCCGTTTCCGGCGTAGCCCGTTTTGGGAGCGCGTTGCTTATACTGTGCCTCACTCGTGATCAAGCGGGGAAACTGAAGGAGTTTCCGTGACCCGCTCCCTCGCCTTCCTGCCCGGAACAATGTGCGACGAACGGGTCTGGGCGCCTGTCCGGCAGCGCCTGAATATGGGCTTTTCAACCTCGTACATCGCGATTGAAACCCGGCGGACCCGTGAGGCCATGTTTGCCCTGATCGATTCGGCGGCGGTGAGCGGCGATCCGCTTCATCTCGTCGCGTTCTCCATGGGCGGCTATCTGGCGCTCGACGACGCCCTCTCCCGGCCTGACAGGATCGCAAGCCTGGTTAGGGTGGGCTCCTCCGCGTTCGGCCTTACGGCTGAGGAAGCGGCCGAGCGGGTACGGGCGATCACGATGCTGGAAAGGCACCCCTACCGGGGGATCTCGCAGGCCCGCCTCAACCAGTTTGTCCATCCCTCGCACCAGTCGGACCCGGCTGTGGCGGGCGTGATCCGGGAGATGGACCGGGATCTCGGGAAGGACGTCCCGATCAGCCAGCTACGCGAGACCTCGACACGCGCCTGGCTGGCCTCACGGCTGCTTGAGCTTCGAATACCGGCGCTCTACGTCAGCGCCGATAGCGACCCGTTCGTGCCCTGCACGTCGATCGAGCAGATGACGGCGCTGACGCCGGGCGCGCGGATGATCAAGGCGGCAGACGCGGGACACATGCTTCCGCTCGAATAGCCCGACTGGCTCGCCGAACGGATCGCGGAATTTCACAGCGCGTAATGGACCGGCCCGAACCGTCGCTCAAGCCGCGTCGATTGCGAGGTCCGGCGCAAGGATCGCCAGCACCGTTTCGGCAGACTGCGCCTGGCGCAGGGCGTTCCGGATACGCTCCTGCCTGAAGACCCGCGCCGCGCGGGCGAGCGCGCGCAGGTGATCGGCCCCGGAATCCGTCGGCGCCAGCAGCATGAAGATCAGATCGGCAGGACGCTCGTCGATCGCCTCGAAATCGGCGGGCTCAAGCAGGCGGGCGAACCCGGCCACGGGGCGCGACAGCGTTTCGATGCGCGCATGCGGGATGGCGACACCTTCGCCAACGCCGGTCGAGCCCAACCGCTCGCGCTCGAGCACCGCTTCATGGACGAGGCGCGAATCCAACCCCAGCGCGGCGGCCATCATCGCCGACATTTCCGACAGGACCTGTTTCTTGCCCTGCCATCGCACGCGCGGCGCGAGGGCGCGCGGCAGCAGGATATCCCCAAGGCTGGGGGTGATCTGGTTGCTGGAACTGTTGGAGACCGGGCCAGCCATCAGCGTGCTCCACCCGGCGAAACGATACTGCGATGCATAACTCTACCAGATCCCATGCGAGGGGACGCCCTGACGCCCGATACGATCCACACTAGCGTGGAGACTGACAGGCGCACCAGCGGACAGCATCCCTATCGCGACATAACTGCAAAAAACCAGCCGGACGGAATCAGGCGTCCTTGCCGGGATCAACCCAGCCGACATTACCGTCATGCCGGCGATAAACCATGTTCAACCTGCCGTGTGCGGCGTTGCGGAACATGAGTGCCGGAGAATCGGCCAGTTCAAGCTGCATCACCGCCATGGAAACGGTCAGCGTGCGAATCTGCATGTCCGATTCTGCTACAATTGCAGGGGAATCTCCGGCGGCCGCGTCTGCGACGGGCGCGTCGTCGGGGGCGTCCGTTTCATCGGTCGGGAGAATGATCCGCTCGAAGCCGGCTTCCGCCACGCCGTTTTCCTTGCCGCGATGATCACGCAGCCGGTTCTTGTAGCGGCGGACGCGCTTCTCGATCTTGTCGAGTGCCATTTCGAAGGCCTGATAGCCATCATCGCCCTCGCCATGGGCCTGCAGCGTCACGCCGGACGGCAGGTGGATCGAACAATCCACGTTGAAGGCCCAGCCGGGCTTCGAGACCGTTACAAACGCCTCTCCGGTCCGGTTGAAGTACTTCGACACACGCGATTCCAGACCGAAGGATATGCGCTCCTGAAGCGCTGCACCGACTTCAAGCTTTTTACCTGCGATCTGGACTTGCAATGGAAGCTCCTCGTTTCTGGTCCGCGCCGTGTACGTTGCGCGCAACCCGCCCGACTTTGCTACACAAGTTAAGTCTGGGATCGCACACAGCGAACGTCAACGCCTCAAAGGCGCGGCGGCGAAGTAATGCTCAGTACTGTGAAGGAGTTGCAGAGATGCGCCGCGAATGCGTCTCGCAGGCGCCGCATCAGCCGCCAGTGGCGAAAATCCTGCGGCGTTCCACCGACGAGGGAATGCGCAGCGACTCGCGGTACTTCGCGACAGTCCTGCGCGCGATATCGATGCCATGCGCACGCAGCCGCTCTACGATCTGATCGTCGGACAGAACCGCATCGCGGCTTTCCTGATCGATCATTTCCTTGATGCGGTGGCGCACGGATTCAGCCGAGTGCGATTCACCGCCCTGCGTGGCCGGGATCGAAGCCGAGAAGAAATACTTGAGCTCGAACACGCCACGCGGCGTCGACACATACTTGTTCGATGTGACGCGGCTCACAGTCGACTCGTGCATTTCGACGGCGTCGGCGACTGTCTTGAGATTGAGCGGGCGCAGCGCGCGCACGCCGTTGACGAAGAAACCGTCCTGCTGACGCACGATCTCGCTCGAGACCTTGAGGATGGTACGCGCGCGCTGGTCGAGTGACTTGATCAGCCAGTTCGCGGACGCTTGGCATTCGGAAATGAACGCCTTGTCCTCCTCCTTGCGCGACAGGCCCGAGACCTCGGCATAATAGCCGCGATCGAGCAGGACGCGCGGTAGCGTATCGGCATTGAGTTCGACGGCATACGTGCCGTTCGGCAGTTCGCGCACGAACACATCCGGCGTGACGGCCGGGGCTGCATCGCCGGCAAAGGCGGCACCTGGGCGCGGCGTCAGCGTGCGCAGCTCGGCCAGCATGTCGATCACGTCTTCCTGGTCGACACCGCAGATTTCCGATAGGCGCTTGAAGTCGCGGCGGGCGGCCACTTCGAGATTGGCGATCAGTTTCTGCATCACCGGATCGAACCGATCGCGCTCCCGCAGCTGCAGCGACAGGCATTCCTGGAGGTTGCGGGCCATGACGCCGGTGGGCTCGAAGCCCTGGCAGGTCTGCAGTACCGCTTCGACATCCTCGATCTCGGTCCCGAGTTGGTCGGCGATCTCCTGCAGGTCGCCGCGCATGAAGCCGGCTTCGTCGGTCTCTTCGATCAGGCGCGAGGCGATCAGGCGGTCGGCATCGTTGAGGCCGGCGATGGCCAGCTGGTCGTCGAGGTGATCGTGGAGAGATTTTTCTTCGGCCGTGATGGATTCGAGATCGAAATCCTCCGACCGCTGCTTGCCCGATCCGGCCTTGGACCAGTCTAGCTGGGCGGACGGGCCGCTTGAGGCGCTGCCTTCGGGGCCCTCCGACGGGCTATCATTCTCGTAGACGTCGTCGGAGCGGGCATCGAGTTCGCGGCTGGCCTTGTTGGCGCCGTCGGACTCGTCCAGCCGCATCTCTTCGCGTTTTTCCGTGATGCGCTCAGGCGCTTCGGCTTCGGGCGCGCTCTCATTCTCGGCGCGCATCAGCAGCGGGTTACGCTCGATCTCGGTCTCGACGTATTCGGCAAGCTCGACGTTGGAGAGCTGAAGCAGCTTGATGGCCTGCTGCAGTTGCGGCGTCATGACAAGGGACTGACCCTGTCTCAGCTGCAAGCGATGCGCGAGCGCCACCGTGACCTCCCCTGGCCCGGGACGAACCGACAACCGGCCGTCCTTTCGGAACCATTCCAACGGAGGCTACACTAAGCGCGCGGTATTAAAATTGCATATTCGGCCAGGCGCCGAAATTTCCGCATCCGCACAAGTAGCTCCGCAGAATTACGTCACTGGGCGGAGAATCTTGCTCCAAGGTAAACGCGGCGCACATCCTCGTTAGCAAGTACGGCGGACGGCGTGCCTTCGAACAGCACGTTTCCATCGTAGATGATCGAGGCGCGATCAACGATTTCAAGCGTTTCGCGGACCTGATGGTCGGTGATCAGCACGCCGAGGCCCCGGCCCTTCAGGTAGCGGACGAGATCGGAAATATCCGAAATGGCGAGCGGGTCGATGCCGGTGAAAGGCTCGTCCAGCAGCATGAAGTTCGGCCGCGAGGCGAGTGCGCGGGCGATCTCGACGCGGCGGCGCTCGCCGCCCGAAAGCGAGTTGGCGTTCTGCTTGGCCAGGCGCGCGATCTGCAGCTCTTCCAGCAGGCTCTCGGTCAGCTCCTTGCGTTTGGCGTTCGAGCTTTCTGTCAGCTCGGCGACAGACATGATGTTGTCCCACACGCTCATGCCGCGGAAGATCGAGTTCTCCTGCGGCAGGTACCCCACGCCAAGACGTGCGCGCTGGTACATCGGAAGCGCGGTGACATCAGCGCCATCGATCGTGACGCGGCCGCTATCGGCGGCGATCAGGCCCATCATCATGTAGAAGCAGGTGGTCTTGCCTGCGCCGTTCGGCCCGAGCAGGCCTGCGATCTCCCCACGGCGCAGATGCAGGCTGACGTCCTTCACGACCTGACGGCCCTTGAACGCCTTTGCAAGATTGTTCGCGCGGAGACCATCACGGTCATCCGCCTCGTACGCTATGGGCGCTGTCTGGTTGCGGGCGTCCATGCCGGTCTCAGTTCTGCGGGGGTGTCACGGGCGCGGGTGTATTGCGCGGCGCAGGCGTAAAAAGCGAAACCACGCGATCCGAACCCGCAGTGATGATCGTGCGGCCTTCGCCGACCTTGTAGATGACCTGCTTGCCCTTCACGACGCCCTCGGATCCGCGCGACAGGAGAACGTCGCCCGTGATCGTGATCGTGTCGGAGGGAGAATCGTAGACGGCGCGGTCGCCGCTGATCTTCACTTCCGGGGCGGTGTAGTAGACTCGGCCTTCGGCGATGAGTTCTTCCATCGACTCGCACGCGGCATCCTCGCCCGCAGCTGGCTTCGTCTGCGTGCAGACCATGGTGAGCTTGTCTGTCGTGATCCGGCTGTCGGCCTGCGTGGCGACGACGGCGCCGGTGTAGACGACACGGCCTTCCTTCTGGAGGTACTGCGCCTGGTCAGACGTGATCTCGACGGGGGCGTCACCACGGCCGATCTGCGCCTGCGCTGCGCCGGCGCCCAGCACCGCCACGGCGAGACAGCCAGCCAGTGCGCCACCCAGACGAGCGGCCAATCCTGCGCCATGCGACCAAATCATGCTCGTCACCCTGTCCTACTCGCCCCGCCCCTGCCCGGCCGATGAGGCGGACCCACGCTTCTTCTTGGCAACAAATCTTGTCCAAACATTGCCCTTGAGGATGATGCGGTTGCCATCATCGAGAACCTCATAGGCGTCGGCGCGCACCTCGCCAATGGGACCGCGGCCTTCAAGTCGATCCTTCCCCTCGACCCTGTTTTCCTTGACGAACATCCGGGTGCGCTGGGACGTGAACGTGTAGCCGGCGGCGTCGGTCATCACGACATCGCCTTCGAGGTCCAGCACTTCGGTTTCGGCGTTCCACACGCCTTCGCGGGCCTGCACCGTGCTGGAGGCGGCATCCTGCAGCCGCGGGTTCACCAGATCGACCAGCGATGTGTCGTCGCGCCGGCGACGCGCTGTTTCGGCTGTCAGCGTGTAGGGCCGATCGTTGGCGTCATACCCGTCGAACCGTGGCCCCAGCACCGTGACGCTGAGCCCGGTGGCGCCCGGCTCAGCGCCTTTCTGTCTCAGGCTGCTCTCGATGATCGTTCCCAGCAGCCAGCCCGCCGACAGCACCGCGCCGATCGTGAACAGCAGCCGCAGGATGTGCACCAGCGCCGTGCGGACACGCGCTTCCCGCAGCGAGGTTGCCCGCCGCGGACCCCAGAGGTCCATCGAGTGGTGGTTATGGGCGGCAGTAGCCATGCGCCAGCCTAGATCGGACAAGCCGCCCGAGGAAACCGGGCGAGCGCAGCGATACCCCTGAATCAGGCGGAATTTCCAACCTTTGAGCCCTCAGAACCCCGAAATCTTCAGGTATGTGCAAAAATATCCTGATCGCCCCAGCCCGACAGGTCGAGAGCCGCCCGCACCGGCAGGAAGTCGAAACAGGCCTGGGCAAGCTCCGTCCGGCCCTCCCGCTCCAGCATCACGTCGAGCCGGGCCTTGAGTTCGTGCAGGTGGAGGACGTCGGAGGCGGCATAGGCCAACTGGGCGTCTGAGAGCTTATCCGCACCCCAGTCCGAGCTTTGCTGGGCCTTGGACATATCGAGGTTCAGCAACTCGCGAGAGATTTCCTTGAGTGAATGGCGATCCGTGTAGGTGCGCGCCAGCCGCGAGGCGATCTTGGTGCAATAGACCGGGAAACACGGAGCCCCCAGCCATTGCTGGATCATGGCGAGGTCGAAGCGGGCGAAATGGAAGATCTTCAGAACGCGCGGATTTGCGGCCAGCGCCTTGAGGTTTGGGCAGTTGTAGTCCGGCCGTCTCAGGCGGACGACATGGGCGTCGCCCTTTCCATCCGACAGCTGGACCACACACAGCGCATCTCGGAATGGGTTGAGACCCATGGTCTCCGTGTCGATGGCGACGGATCCTTCGAACTTCACGCTCGCGGGCAGATCGCCATCGTGATTGTGAATGGCCATGGCTCATACTCCCGGTCTGAAGCCGAGGAATGGCGGAAAGCCGATTTTCGGCAGTTTCCGGGCTTTGCGCTCAAACGCCCGGGAAAAGTGGTGCCAGAAAAGACCTGCACCGTGGCCCGGAAGGCTTCTAAATCAAGTGGTTGAGGCAGTCTACCCCGCTCTGTACCAACAAATCTACTAACAAACGACGCTGGCGCACGCACCGGAAACGCGGACTGTTTACTCGCGCGATGAGACAAACAGGACCGCTCCGATGGTGCACCTAAGAAATACGGCGGTCCACCAGACGGTCCAGGATCGGGAGCGCTTCAAATCAGCAAAAGACTCTCGCGATCGCTGGATAAGAAACGGGGGTCACCCTTAGGCGATGCGGAACGCATCTGGACCGAGCGCTGCCATGCCATCGAGCGATAGTGTCGCGCCATCCTGGAACGTGTCCGGCGTGCGGTAGTCGAGCGTGACTGCCCCAGATCCATCGAACGCAGGAAGGGTGCCGTAGAGATCCGGCATCGGACGGTCAGCTATGTCCATCCAGCTGAAGTCGAGCAGCTGGCCGCCGCCGCCCGCGGCAGGATCGGGCGGGGTTGCCGCAGTCATGTTCGAGAAATCGAACATTGCCTCGTCGTCCAGCAGGACCACTTCGAACGGATGCGGACGAAGCTCGCGGGAACCCGGCGGATCTGCGCGATCTGGCTGAGGCATGCTGTCAGCAGCGGCGAACACGAAGTGATCGTCATCCGTGAGGAATGCCCGCTGCCGCATAGCGCCAACGAGCGACTGATCGCTGTCGGGCGAGAAGGTTGCATACCCTGGCTCGAAGCTGCGCAAGCGCGGATTAGCAATCGCTGCTACGGCCTCCAGAGCAAGGCTTGTCTGTTCCAACAGCGCGCCATTGTCGACCGGCATCGGCAGCTTGTCGCTGGCCTGCTCGGCATGGTGCACCAAAGTATCGGCGGGCACGGTGGCGGACCCGTCCGCAAGCGGCACGACAACACGATCAAGGATATCGTCACGGGCCGCGATGCGTGCATATTCGGGCGCGAAGCCACGCTCGGCAATGGCCTCACCATTACGGACCAGCAGACCACGGACCTCAAGGTCTGACACGGGGGCTGCCTCTTCCAGCAGCGCACCATGGACCGGCATGTGCCGCTTGTCTCGAACTGCTTCACTCGCCTCGGGCGCTGGAGAGGACAGTGTTGTGGCGGGTTCCTCGCTGTCCTGCGAGATTGTAAGGACGTATGGCTGGAAGGGCGTGTGATCGAGCGCCCGGTTTGGAGGGGTGGCAAGCACCGACCGGTGACTGGGCGCAGAGAGGCCTGCCAGGTCCGGGCTTGCTGTGGTGGCTGAATCGTCCAGCAGCACGGGCCCATGCTCGTCCAGTGGATCGCCGATGCCGATCGAGGAGGGCCCAGCGCTCGACGCCGACACCACGAAGATATCCGAGGCGCTGAGCGAAGGTGCGCCAGTGAGCGTGGCGATCAGCACGGCAGCTTGCACGCCCACCCCGTCGGCGTCCCAGGAGAGCGCCCCATTGCCAGTGTTGTATAGGAACTGACCGCCCGTCCCCACGGCTGAGGGCGCAGCCCCGGTGCGCAGCGTTACCGCAACCCCCTCGGCAAGACCCCCGCCGAACCCGGAGGCGCGAACCAGGATGCTGTCGCTCCCGCCCACGAAGTCCGCAATGAAGTCTCCTCCATCGGAGGAACTCGCATAGGCGAAAATGTCTGCTCCAGTCCCACCAAACAGACGGTCGGCTCCATCCTCGCCATAGAGCGTATCATCGCCCAGCCCGCCGAACAGCCGGTCATTGCCCGTCTCACCCTGCAGCTCGTCGTCCCCGGCATTGCCCGAGAGCGTGTCCCCATCCGCGCCGCCATAGAGCGCATCATTGCCATCCTCGCCGATGAGGAAGTCCGCGCCAGCCCCACCATAACCAACGTCCGAGCCCTCGCCCAGGAACAGGCGATCAGACCCATCCTCGCCTGAGAGAAGATCATTGCCCGACTGGCCGTACATCAGATCATCGCCGGTTCCCCCGTAGAGCCGGTCGTTGCCCTCCTCGCCCTGCAGCTCATCATCCCCGGCATCGCCCGAGAGCGTGTCGGCGTCCGCGCCGCCATAGAGCGCATCCGAGCCTTCCGCGCCGATGAGAAAGTCCGCGCCAGCCCCGCCATAACCGTAGTCCGCACCTGCACCGAGGAACAGACGGTCGGCTCCGTCCTCGCCATGGAGCGTGTCGTCGTCTTCGTTACCGTACATCAGATCATCGCCCAGCCCGCCGAACAGCCGGTCATTGCCCGTCTCACCCTGCAGCTCGTCGTCCCCGGCATTGCCCGAGAGCGTGTCCCCATCCGCG
>NCEM01000058.1:1538-30914 GCA_002280725.1 Alphaproteobacteria bacterium 32-64-14 | reverse complement strand
TCAAAGCTCGCGCCAGCCTGCACCGTCGCCTCGAACGGATAGAGATTGATCCAGACGAGATCGATAGGCTCGATGCCGTGGTCTGTCGCGTCCTTGGTGTGGGTGGCGAGATCGCGGCGATAGAGAAGCCCGCCATGCACCTTGGGATGCAGCGTCTTCACGCGGCCATCCATCATCTCGGGAAAGCCCGTCAGGTCTGACACGTCGCGAACCTTGAGCCCAGCTTCCTTGAGCGTCTTCGAGGTGCCGCCGGTCGAGACGAGATCGACGCCAAGGGCAACCAGCTTTGTCGCCCGCTCCACCAGCCCCGTCTTGTCCGAAACCGAGATCAGGGCGCGCTTGATCGCCACGCGATCGGGCACGTTTTTCGGGGCGGCTTTGGGGGGCGACATGAGGCGGCTCCAGCGCTGGCTGGGCGCCCGATAGCATCACCCGCCGAGTCGTAAAACCTTCATCTGTGACGCACGCCGCCGGAACGTCGCGAAAGGCCTAGTTGGTCAGTTGGAAGGGTTGCCAATCCAGGTGCGATCCGAAGTCTTCCCAGGCGTTTTCGAGGCCTGTCGCCTCGATACGGCTCCACAGGCGCCGGATCGCCGCAGCCTCTCCCTTGACGAGGAAGAGAACGCCGTCGCGGTTCTCCGAAACCTCCAGCGCCTCAAGCGACGCGCCACTAAGGCTGATGGCCTCGATAGTCCGTTTGATCAGCTTTTCCTGCGCATCTTCATCGCAGTAAGCCTCGCCTTCAAAGAGGAGTGATCGCATTTCCATGACAAGGAGATGGTTGCCCGCGGGCACAGCGTCAAGAACCGGTGCTGAAGGGCAATTGAGGCCCCAACGCGCGCTGATCAGTGCACGTTCATGGCGGGTTCACCCCAGGCATCCTCGGTGAAGATTTCGGGCGCAAGCGCCTTCATCATTGACAGCGAGGCCTGCGGGTCTCGGCGGGCGGCGTAGGAGACGACAGCGTCAAGGCGCGCCTGCACTTCGGCAATTGGCGGCGAGCCCGTGTTGGCGACTTCCAGCACGCCATCAACCACCGTCTCGCGCACCTGCTCGCGATCGTAGAACACGGTCTCGGTCAGCTTCTCGCCCGGGCGCGGACCAGTGACGCGGATGAGGATGTCCTGGCCGGGCGTGAGGCCCTTCAGCCGGATCATCTTCTCGGCCAACTCCACGATGCGAACCGGCTCGCCCATGTCGAGCACATAGAGCGCCGCCTCGTTCGAGTCCGAACGCGCGGACATGGCTGCGGCCTGGAGCACGAGGGCGGACGCTTCTTCCACGCTCATGAAATAGCGCGTCATGTCCGGGTGCGTGACGGTAACGGGGCCGCCCTCCGCGATCTGCCGCTCGAACAGCGGCGCGACGGAGCCCTTCGAGCCGAGCACGTTGCCGAAGCGAACCAGCGAGAAGCGCGTCTGCGGCGCAGTCGGCGCGAAGGCCTGGATAAACAGCTCGGCCGCGCGCTTGGTCGCGCCCATCACGTTGGTCGGGTTCACCGCCTTGTCGGTCGAGATGAAGGTGAAGGCCTTGACGCCAAGGCTCGCCGCGATGGTGGCGCAGCGCCGCGCGCCGAGCACGTTGGTGAGGATGGCCTCGTTGGGATTGAGCTCCATCAGCGGCACATGCTTCAGCGCCGCCGCATGGATCACCAGATCGGGCGCCGCCTCGTGCATCGCCTGTTCTAGGCGCATCTCGTCGCGTACGTCCCCGATCACCATGCGGCGCACGACATTCGGATAGGCGCGCGACAGCTCCTGATCGATCTCGAAAACGTTGAATTCGGAGGCGTCGTAGATCGTGAGCTCCGCCGGTCCCAGCGCTGCGCACTGGCGCGCAAGTTCGCCGCCGATCGTGCCGCCGCCACCCGTGATGAACACGCGCGCACCGGAAACAAGCTCCGCCACCGGCGCCATGTCGAGACGGCGCTCAGGGCGCGCCAGCAGATCGGCCGGCCTGATGGGTTCGAGCATGGCTTTGGAGCCGATGCGCAGCAGCGTCGCCTTGCGGGCGGAGGCGACGGCAAGCGCCGCTTCCATCGTGCGGCGGTCTTCCGGCGGCGCTGCAATGGCGATCCACGGCAGCTCGCCGAAACGCGCGGTGTAGTGATCCAGCAGCGTGGCGAGTTGGTCGATGCCGCCCATCACCTGCACGCCGGCAATGTCGCGGCCGAAATGCTGTCCAGACGTCTCGACGATGCCGATGGCGCGAATGGGCGGACCGGACGGCGCGCGGCGCGCAGCATGCAGCGCCTCGGCGACATGGCCTGCCGGGCCGACAACAAGCGCGCGCGGCGCATAAGGCGGCTCGCGCCGCAGGATCGCAATGAGATCGCCCGTGGCGCGGCCACGCGCCCACAGGCGGACGAGGATCAGCATGCCCAGCCAGATCGGGACCTGAAGATAGATGCTCGACAGCGGGAAATCCTGCAGGGCCTTGGCGAGGATCAGGATCGGCAGCGACATCAGATGCGTCAGCGCGATCGCCTGGAAGATCCGCACGACATCGCGCAGCGAGGTATGGCGCCAGACCTGGCGGTGCACGCCACGCAGCCACATCGAGAAAGCAGCGGCGACGCCAAAGGCGACGGCCACGAAGAAGTCGAGCCAGTTGGGCGATCCACGGCCCGAGAACGTGTAGACAATCTGCGGCGCCAGATACATCGCGACCACGCCGGTCACGACGTCGTAGCCAAAACACATGGCCTTGGCTTCGATAGCCGCCCGTCTGGCGGAAACCTCTACGCTGCTCACACACTCTCCCCCTGGATTCCAGGCTCAATTCTCGAGAGCGCCCACCGGACCCGGTTGGGCGCCTGAGAACCATCGGCCCCAGGATCAGCGATCCCCCTGATCACCAATTGCTGCGTCTTCCGCGCAGCCTCACTTCCCCAGTAACGCGAATCCTCCACGGAAAGCAAAGCTTCGCTTCGGAAACGCCAAACACGTTGCCTTTTAGCCAATCCTAGGAATACCGTCCTATTATCGGGTCCGTCGGCAACTTGCACGTCCGGATGCAGGTGAAACCGTATTTCATAGGGAATCGGCCCGCCCGGCATCGCGGGCGGTGCATCCGACATCGGACGCGACAGGCTGTCTTCCCCCGTGATCCGCGCCCCGTTCATGGCGACATAGAGCCGGCGGCGATAGATGACACCGTGACGGACCCGCCATCCCGCGTGCTGGCCCTCCAAGAGATACTGATCCCCCTCTTCCATCCGGCGGACCGCAAGCTGCGCGGGACCTTCCGGCGCCCGCACGCCGAGCGCCGGATCGAGAGCGAATACCGCCGAATCCTCACCGTTTAGCGACAGTACCGAATGCGCAGCCGTCCGCCGGGCGGCATCGCGCAGCATCGGCTCGAGGTCGAGGTGCGACCCGCACGAGGTGATGATCCGCTCCGGGCCATCATCGATCGTCAGGGCAAGCGCCCCGGCATGCGCGCGGCCGCCATTGGGACGCTCCGGCCCAGCACCTGAATCGACGTAGACAGTAAGTTCTTCCGCCTGGACGCGCTGATAGGCCGAGAGGCGCGCGAACGAGAATTTCGAATTGATGGCGCCATGCGGGCGCAGCGCCGCTTTCGCGAGGCCGTCGCTGGCGTCCCCGCCGCCATTGGCAGGCAGCAGGCCGCCATCTGCCGTCTGGAAGAAACTCAACATGGCCGCCATGCGCGGCTGCAGCTTGGTGAGGAAGGATGGCGCACTCATGCCGAGGCGCAACATCAGATCCTCGACGGCCTGAATATCCAGCAGCGCCTGCGCGAGCCGTTCTGGATTGCGGCTGACATGGCCGCCGTCGGGGAGGATCTGCTTGGCGCATTCCGCTTCCAGCATCGCAAGGCCAGCATCCAGCACCTTGCGGCCGTCCTCGGTCGCAGCGCCAGCAAGACACAACGCAACCGCGATGCGGAAGCGCGAGACCGGGTCGGTCTCCTCCGGTCCGGAAAATTGCAGATGCCTGATCTGGCGGCCGAGCGTTTCCAGCATCTGCCCACGCGCCTCGCCTTCGAGTCTCGCGAACAGCCACGGGCCCGCACACAGCCAGTTCACCAGCCGGTCGGCGGTGATGCTGAGGCGCCAGGCGAAGTCTTCCCATTTGCCATAGGCATCGACCCACGCCGCCGTCAGCGCACGGCCATGGGCCTCGCCCTCCGGGCCCATCGCGGCGACATCGCGCAACCAGTGGAAGCGGTGAATGCGGTCGGCAAAGTGCAGCGAGGGAAATTCGGGGCCCCAGGGCGAATGGCCCGGCGGCGTTTCGATCTGCGTATGCCCGAACCGCCAGCGGCCCTGCAGGATCGCCTCGCCGCGTGCGCGGTTGACTGGAAAATTGTCGTTGGGCAGCGCCGTCAGCGCCGAAGGCCCGGGCCCGGAAATGCGCAGGCGATGAACAGGCGATACATTGATCGGCGCGCCGGACTTGCCGGTCAGCTCAGCCCACTGGGCCTGATCCGCTTCCCGGCTGATGCCTGATGCCGAAGACCCGGGAGGCGCACTCACCACGCGCCCTCACCCGCCGGAGCGAAGAGCTGCGATGGCGGCAGCGTACCCAGCGCGGCCCTTGCCGAACACCGCCGAGCCCGCGACCAGCGCCGTGGCGCCCGCAGAGATCACGGCGCCTGCATTGCCCGGCACGATGCCGCCATCGACTTCGAGGATGGCCGGCGATCCGATCCGGTCGAGCTTCTTGCGGATCGCCTCGATCTTGCGGAGCTGGCTTTCGATGAACTTCTGCCCGCCAAAACCGGGGTTCACGCTCATCACCAGGATGAGGTCGAGCTCTTCGAGAACGGGATCAAGCACATCGGCATGCGTCGACGGGTTGAGGGCGGCGCCTGTCTTCTTGCCAAGCTTGCGGATCACCTGAAGCGTGCGATGGAAGTGCGGGCCTGCCTCGGGGTGAGCGGTGATGATATCGGCCCCAGCAGCGGCGAATGCCTCGAGATACGGATCCACCGGCGAGATCATCAGGTGGACGTCGAAGGGCTTGGTCGTGTGCGGCCGCAGCTTCTCGATCACCACCGGGCCGATCGAAATGTTGGGCACGTAGTGGCCATCCATGACGTCGACATGGATCATGTCGGCGCCGGCCGCATCAACAGCCCGGATTTCCTCGCCCAGCGACGCAAAATCGGCCGCCAGAATCGAAGGCGATATCAGCACGTTCGACATGGAACCGGCCTAGCAGCGCGCATGTGAGGGCGCAACCTTGCGGGTGCGGCGCCAGAGCCAAATCAGGGGGATCGCTGCGGCTGCGGGCGATGCCGCCAAGCTTCCCGTCAGCCTGGCGCGATCAATAATACCCTATCGAAGCGTTCTGCGGGATGACGCGCGCGTTCGCGCCGTACTGGATCACGACTGGCGTACCTTCCGGGATCGCTTTTCCGGCAGCCTGCGAAACCGAAACAAGTTCGCCGGTGCGCAGGCGGATCGTATAGGCGCCCTGCGTCGCAGCTTCAGCGTCCGCGGCATGAACCGCCACGACGCGGCCTTCTTCGACCCGGGTGATCGAGCCGAACGAAGCACCCTCGGCGTCAGACACGCCAAGGCCGCTGGCGCAACTGGCCAGGACCGTCGCCAGAACGACAAAAGCCGTCGCAAAAGCCTTGTGCGGCTTGGCGATCAGGGACGCCTTCAGCGCGTCGACATTTTCCGGATGCGTCTGGGACATGCCCGTCCATCTCTCTTAACACTTGGCCGGCACGACCCCGCCAACACTCATACTTGTACGCGAAACGACTGAACCACGGCTGAACTCTTCAGTGTAAATTCCAAGCCATTGCATGGCCGGATTGTGTCCGAAGGTCTTCGCGTATGCGTTTGCGTCCTCTGGAGTGGGACTGGCGTCAGGTTCGTTCAAGCCGTGCAATGAAAAATACGTCACTGCGTGTCTGCGGCGCCTCGGTTTCCGCAGGGCCCTGCTCAGGCGCCGGAGCCGTGAGCAAATCGCCCTCGGCCGTTAACGCATGGGCAAACCCTGGCGCTTCCTCAGCGGTCACAGGCAGCCGCCGCCAGGCGCCGCTTCTGATCGCCGCCTCCACTACGTCGCGACCCTCCTCCGGCGCAGGCGTGCAGACAGCGTAGATCAGGCGCCCGCCGGGCTTCAGCATGTCGGCCGCAGCATCCACCAACGCGCGCTGGGTCGCTGGAAAGCGCGCCAGGTCTTTCGGGTCGCGCCGCCAGATGCCTTCGGGGTGGCGGCGGATGACACCCAAGGCCGAGCACGGCGCATCGATCAGCACGGCATCCACAAGCTCGTGCGGCCGCCACGTACGGGCATCTGCCTGCACCAGCTCCATCGCCAGCCCCGTGCGCGCCGCGTTCTCGCGCAATCGCTCCATACGCTGGCCGGAAATCTCGACAGCCGACAACCGCGCCCCGCGCGCCGCCAGCTGCATCGCCTTGCCGCCGGGCGCAGCACAAAGGTCCGCCACGGCCAGACCAGAGACGTTGCCCAGCAGCGGCGCTGCAAGGCTCGCCGCCACGTCCTGCACCCACCACGCGCCTTCGGCATAGCCGGGAAGGTTTGCGAGCCCGGCGCTGGCCGACAACCTGATCGAGCCGTTGGGCAGCAGCACGCCCTCCAGCTTTTCGGCCCACTCCAGAGCCTCCGCCGGATTGCGCACCGAGAGATCGACTGACGGATCTTCGAGCTGCAGCCGCGCCAGCGTCCTTGCCTGCTCCGGACCGAGCGCCGCTTTCAGCTTGGCGGCCAACCAGTCGGGCCACACGGCTTCGACGGGCGCGGCCTCGAATGCGGTCGCCTCGCGCGTCGCCCGCCGCAGGACGGCGTTGATCAACCCCCCGCCGCGGCGCGCGCCTTCCCAATGCAAGGCAGCCTCGACGGTGGCGGCGACGGCGGCGTGATCGGCAACCTTCAGCACCCACACCTGCGCCGCGCCGACACGCAGCAGCGCCAGCACGGGCGGTTCGATCTCGGCCAGCGGCCGGTCCACCATGCCGCCCAGCGCCCAGTCGATCCGGCCCATGGCGCGCAGCGCCGCACTCGCCATCGCGCGCGCAAAGCCACGATCGGCGCCTTCAAGATCGCGGAAGGCCTTGCTGGCGGACATGGCGGTTTCGAGATCTACGCCCTTGGCGGCGGCGCCCCACACCAGTTCAGCCGCGGCCAGGCGGCTACGCCAGCCGGCCACTTCGGGCTTCGGCCCGGAAGCCTTTTGCCGTGCAGGTTTCTGTCGGGCCGGGTTCTGTCTGGAAGGAGTACGCGCCATCGGCGGCCAATAACGGAGCCGCCTGCTTTCTGAAAGGGTTATTGCCCGAACATCTTCTGCAGGGCGCCAAGAACGCCCTCGAACCGCAGGCCCGCATCCGTCACCGCGAGCGCATAGGCGACTGTATCCTTGTCCGTCCTTGGCTGGTGGCGAGTGGCGCCATCGAACGCCGAAAAATCGCCCGGGCCATAGGTCGCGTGCCCGTCCGAGAACTCGCCATGCAGGCACAGCGTCAACTCCTGACCCTTGTGGGTGTGCCAGGGGACAGACGTTCCGGCCGCAAGCCGGATGACCTCGATTTTCGCGCCGCCCGGCACGCCAAGGTCGAGCCGCTTGAGGCCCGGCCCGCCATAGCTCCACGACCGTTTGCTCTCGGCCGAGCAGATCACGTCGCGCAGGGCGACAGGAACGGCCTCCAGCTCAGGATAGGTCATCGCCTTCGGCCCCGGCTTGCGCTGGTCGCCGCGATCGATCGCCGCAAACGCCATAGCAAGGGCATCCGGCTTCATGGCCGTCGGCGCCTCGGCTTCAAGCGCGGCGCCGGCGATCGCCTCGCCTTCAATCTCCGAAATGCCCCTCATGGCCATGAGGACATCGAGGAATAGCCCCAGCGCAGGCTCCGCCCGTCCCGACGCCAGGGCGGCGCGGGTGGCTTCATCCATGAAAGGGGCCGTCGTTACCTTGATCATCTCCAACCCGGCGCTAGTTACACGAAGTCCAGCCCTGGCATACGCGGGTCCCAGCCCGCTGGATCAGCGCGATTTCAATCATCTTCCAGACGCGCTTTCATCTTCGCAAACGCCAGCCGGATGCGGGATTTCACCGTGCCCAACGGCAGGTCCAGCTTTCCCGCAATCTCCGAGTGGGAAAGGCCTTCGTAGAAGGCCAGTCTCAACAAGCTCACCTGCTCTTCAGGCAGGTCGACCATGGCGGCGCGCACGCGCGCATCGGCTTCCATCGCCTCCAGGCGCGCATCCGGCGCTTCCACGCCCGCGGGCAGGAGCATGGTCTCCTCGGGATCGAGATCGGGGCGCTTGGCGCGGCGGAAGACGTCGATGCGCCGGTTGCGGGCGACGCGGAAGATCCAGGTGGAAACCGACGCCTGCGTCCGGTCGAACAGCGCTGCCTTGCGCCAGACCGTGACCATCACGTCCTGTGCGATCTCCTCGGCCAGCGCGCTGTCGGCCCCCAGCCGCATCAGGTAGGACTTCACGCGCGGAGCATAATAGGAAAACAGCTGCGCGTAGGCGTCGCGGTCCTGACGCTCCGCGACCATGGCGAGAAGATCGGCGAAGCGCCGTCTTTCCGCCTCTCCCAGCATTTCGCCGGAGGGCCTTGGCGTACTGCCTGAAGCCATGCCGTCTCGTCGTACCCGTCTGCTGCGCGCTCGCGCAGGCTTGCGCGGCGCCAACTTGTACGCACGGCGCGGGCCTTCGGTGAAGCCTTCAGCCCTGCTCTTCTATGCCGCCGAAGGTCGCGCCATCGCCTTCTTCGTCGACGATGACCACGAGCGGATTGTGGGGATCGGCATGTTCCGCCCCCTGCTGGTCGGGTCCAAACAGGTCGAGCTGGTTGGGATCGGGCGTGCGCTTGCGCTTCTTCGGCGTGACGCCCTTCTTGTTGAAATAGAGGTCGTCGGTGTGGTCTTCGACGGGCCCGGCGGCTTCAGGTTTCGGCTTCGCCTTGCGGGCAGGCTTTGTCTTCACCGCCCCATCCGGCTTCCAGTAGGACACCGCGAACACCGGATTGCCCTTCGCATCCTCGTAGAGCTGGACGAAGCCGCGCGACACGCCGGCATCGGCCTTGCCCTGGATGTCTTCGCGCTCTGCTAGCTGCGGGCGCAGCCAGTCTGTCACCAGCGTCACCGGCGCTTTCGCCAGTTCGCGCGCCTCGGCAATCGTGCGGGCGCCGCGCTCGCTATCGAGCGCTTCACGGGCATTGGCGGCAAGAGGAAACTGGAGCGGCATGGTTATCTAACGTGTGGAGGGTCCGAAGAGAGTTTCGACGTACCACCACTCCTCGCCTTGTGGTTTCAATTCCTGACAGGCCTCAACCTGGCTGGCGGGCATGCCCTCGGCTCCCTGACGCCAGCAAGCAGCTTGCCACGCACGGGTGGTGAACCCGAAATAGGCGACAAGCACCGCAAGCGATACCGCAACCGCAACGCCGACTGTCATCAGATGACGAAACTGCGGCTTCCTTCGGCTAAGCGCGCCCAGGCCGGCGAACAATAATACTGCCAGAAGCGCAATCCCCGAGATGAATACGAAGTGCTCCAGAACCGTCGTTGTTCGAGGCCAGCGCAGAATGACCTGCCAATCGTCAGCATGGATCATCGCGCCTTCTACTCCTCTCCAACGCGCGGTTCGTTGGCTAATGATGCGACATCACCTACCCGCATCAGCCGCGCTGCAGCCAGTCGCGCGAAAGACAGCGTCACAGCCTTTCGGCGAGCAGCGTTTAATGAGGATGGCGAACACTCGCGCAACACCGCGCCGCCAAATGCATCGCAGCACATCAGGCCGGTGCCTTCCGGAATATGTTCCTGCGGGAAATCGCAATCGACCGCAAAATAGAACCTGTCGCAGTACGGCGCGTATTCGGGCCATTTCTGGTCAGTCTGGAAATCCTGCAGACGGGATCGCCAAAGCTGTTCGCAATGAGAGAAACGCTTGCCATGACCTGCGCGGAGTTCCTGTTAGGTTCTCCTTATCGCGCAGGACTACACGGGAGGCAAATCAGTTCGTGAAAGCCTTCTTGAACATGCCATCCGGCAGGCCGGGGCCGCGCTTGGGATGGATGAGGAAGTAGTCTTTCCAACGGCGCTTGGGATCGATCTGGGTCGATTCGAACATGTGCGAGTTGTCGTCGTTCAGCTGCCACATGCGATAGCCGAGCCTGATGAAGTAGTCGCGCACCTCTTCGCCGGACGAGGCGAAGTTGCGCTGCAGCGAGAACGGATGGATCTCGATCAGCACGCTCGGCAGGTCGCGCTCGATCGTGTTCCGGCCGCCCTCGATGAAGCGGATTTCGGCGCCCTCGACATCGCAGCGGATGAAATCGACGCGCGGCAGCTTTTCGCGCTCCATGATGCTGTCGAGCGATGTAACGGCGGTTTTCTGGTCGATGAACTCGGTCTTGTTGCCGGTCGCCAGCATCTCGTCAGAGGCCGTGCCGCCGCGATCGGTGACGACGCCATAGGCGCGCCCGAGGTGGCCCGACATCTTCTTGGGGACGGACAGGATCATCTCACCGTCGGCCGAGCCGATGGCGGCGTTGTGGGGGTGCACGTTCTTGAGGTTATGCCAGCGGATCAGGCGTGACATGATCGCGTACGAATAATTCGAAGGCTCGTACACATGGACGACGCCCTGCGGCCCGATCTGCTTGGACATCAGGAAGGAATGGCGGCCATCGGAGCCGCCAAAGTGCAGGCAGACGTCGCCCGGCTTGATGACTTCCTTCATGTAGGGAGCCTCAGGCTCCCATTTCCGGTCCTGCTTGTTGCGCTGGTAGATGCGCATCGTCGTGGCGAGGTTGCGCAGGCCTTCAAAGGACATGGACAAGGCTTATTACTCCGGTCTGGCCGGCTACAAAGCGCGTCACGGGCGAAAAGTGAAGCCCCGTGCGTGTAAAGTCAGGGGCGAGCGGTGTTCCGCCGCGCCCGGAAGGCGCATTAAATACCCGACATGCACGCACACAAGCACTGGGGCGCAGCCCCGACCCTCGATGATATCGCCCGGATGGCCGCTGAAGCGCTGGAAACGCTGGAGGAGCCATTCCGCACCCACGCGCGCGCCGTCGCCGTCAAGGTCGAGGATTTTGCCGACGACGAGACACTGAAAGCGCTGGGAATCGAGAACCCGTACGAGCTGACCGGCCTCTATTCGGGCGTCGCCATGACGCTGGAGACGCCTTCCTTCCCCTCGCACATGCCGCCGATGGTGTGGCTTTACCGGCTCGCCATCCTCGATGAATGGGCGGCCACGGGCGACGTCACGCTCGAAGAGCTCGTCGCCCACGTCGTGATCCACGAATTCGGCCACCATTTCGGATGGTCGGACGAGGAGATCGACCTGATTAACGATGGCGAGGACTAGAGGCGGCCAGGATCAGGCCATACCCGCCCGCTCCAGCTGTTCAACAAGGTCCGGGGGCACAGGCGAAACATACGCCGACACGCCAAGGCGCTGGCGCACTTTATCCGTTGGTTCGTTCCACACATCCTGCCAGTCGACGCCCAGCAGTTGCGGCGTGCCGCGCCCGTGCCGCCAGGCGCCCATGGTGATCTCCATCAGCAAGGCAAGCCCTTCGGGCCGGCGGATCGCAGCCTTGGCGATGATGAAGGCGAGGAACTGCGCCGAATAGTTGTGCCCGAACTGCGAGAGCTGGAAGGCCGAGATGCCGACTTCGTGCAGCGCCGTCGTGTGATAGCCGCCAACGATGTGCCAGAGATCGTGGCACTGCAGGATGCGCACGTTGAGATAGTCGAGCGGCGCAGGATAGTTACGCAGTCCCAGCGCATCGCGGTCGAGCACTTCGAGATCGAAATTGTTGTCCACGATCTGCCGGCGGAATTCATTGCCCAGCGATCCATCGGGACAGGCCGCCAACTCATCCATCGTGAAGCGTTCGGGCCAGCCTTGCGCAACCGCCGCCGGAACGCCGGGATAGGACAGGCTCGCCTGCCCCGCGCGCGCCTGAAAGCCTTCATCGACATGAGCGCCCAGTCCCGCCGTGCGCAGCGTGAACGTGCCCGCGTCCGTCTTCACCATGTCGTCGATGAAGGCCCAGTACTCAGGCCACAGCGCCGGCGATGCGCGGCCGTTGCCGCGCGTGAGATCAACCGGCGGAGATGGATCGCCAAACCATCCGGCGGCGGCCGCGTCGTACACATCGATGATCAGGTCCGGCTCGACCCACCCTGCCCGCGTCAGCAGCGCGGCGAGGTCTGCCGCTGCGGTCATGTCGCCCTGCTTGGCCGCGCGCGCCAGCAAGGCAGGGTCGCCCTCGCCGGACTGCACGATGGATTCGAAGCGCTGGGTGATCGCGATATCGGGCATGGCGTTGCTCCCATGGCGTTTCGCGAACGCTAGTCGCCTGAATCTCAGCCTTCAAGTTCACGCTGGGGAAGTGGCGAACGGGTGCTAGGCGCGCAGTTTCGCCACGAGATCATCGACCCATCGTGCCACCACTTCGGAGGCAGGACCATACCGCCCCTCCCTGAAACCGCGCGCATTGGCGGACGGTTCGAGATTGAGCTCGATCGTGTGGGCGCCAGCCATCCCGGCTTCCATCACGAAACCTGCAGCGGGATAGACCTCGCCCGATGTTCCGATAGACACGAACAGGCCGCACGCAGACAGGCGCTCATAGATGCCGTCCATGCCGTAGGGCATCTCGCCAAACCACACGACATCAGGCCGTAACGCACCCGCCTGACCACAGCGCCAGCATTCGGTCTGGGAGAAGAGATCCCCGGTCCACGCGCCGGCAACCCCACATGCATCGCACTTCACGCGCGCAAGCTCGCCGTGCATATGCAGCAGGTTCTGCGATCCGGCTTTCTCATGAAGGTTGTCGATGTTCTGCGTCACCAGAAGAAGCTCGCCACCCATGCCGGCGACGACTTGCTCCAGCTTCGCCAGCGCGTGATGCGCAGCATTGGGCTCCGCATCGCGCAGGGCCTGGCGCCGCGCATTGTAGAAATCGTGCACCAGACCGGGATTGCGGGCAAAGCCCTCGGGCGTCGCCACATCTTCGAGATCGTAGCGCGTCCAGATTCCGTCCTTGTCCCGGAACGTTCCCATGCCGCTCTCGGCAGAAACGCCTGCGCCCGTCAAAATGACGATGCTTTTGTAAAGCACTGACCCAGCCCCGCGGAACACCCGCTGGATCAAGCATATCATATTGCGCAGGATTATAGTTGCCAGTGCAACCGGTCGGCGGCCAACCGGTCGCTGGTGTGGCCGTTCAGTCCAGCTGTGCCGACGCTACCGGAACGTCCGGCAAATCAACGAACATGGATTGTTCGGCCTGGGCGAGGAGCATCGCAGTTGCGGCAAAGGCGAGCCCGACGAGCAGGACTGCCACGAAACGCGAGAGGGATTTACCGCTGGCTTGGCTGTTCATGATCGTCGTCCTGCATCACCTGTGCCGGGTTCGTGTCCGGTCACTCCCCTGACCAACGGACAACGACGACCGAGGTTTCACGCTTATCAGGCGCCCGCAGGGCGTTTCGGCGGCAGCAGAAGGCGGAACGCCACAATTGTGCCGGTTACGGACAACCGGCGCCTTTTGGCATTCCGCATGTCACCACAGGCATGGTAAACAGCTGCGGTCTGGAACAAGAAAACAGTGGGTGAGGCGGGGTGATGGCGTTCAAACGGGTTGTTCTGGGTATGGCGCTGGCTGGCGCCGTGACCGCCCTTGGCGGCTGTGACCGGGTGGGCGCGCTCGGCGAGCTGGCGGGCAACGCTCTGAGCCAGTTGACCGGCGGTCAGTCCGCCGCGCCGCAAGGCCCCGCCCTTCCCTCCGACCAGGAACTTCTCGCCGCCGCCTCGCTCGACAGCCGCGCCCTCTTCGGCGCGATGTCGGCTCCGGTCGACCTACAGCCGCTCAGCCTTGAGGAAATGCTCCAGACGCAGAGCTTCTTCGCCGTGGGCTCCGTCATAGCCATGCCCAAGGCGCAGATGGTCGAGCCTGTGCTGGAGCCGGAAACCTTTTCGCTGACCGCAGACGGCACGGCGAGCGCAGCAGCCGGCGACACGAGCGACAACGCCACGATGAATTCCGACACAGCGCCTGCGCCTGAGTCAGCTGAACTGCCCGCAGGTCCGCCCGTCATTGCCGCGCCCGCGCCGGAGCGCAGCCGCACGATCACCGCAGATGGCGCGCCCGCGATCCGCAAGCCAGGCGCTGTGCTGCCGCGCGCGCCTCAGGTGAAACTGCCGCCCCGGGACGAGTTGCGCCAGCAGGCCCAGGTGGCAGCGCCCAAGGCGCTGCAGGACGCTGTGCGCGACAGCGGCGCCAAGCTTGATCCAGAAGCCCTCCGCTCGGCGCGCGTCTCGGCGGACCAGGCCGTGCGCGCGACGACCGCGAACGCGCAGACGATCGGCGACGCCATCGCCCGCAAGGTTGCCGATGCCGACGTGCCGATCCCGAAAGCACTGCAGGTCCGCTCGCGTCTCGACGTCGATGTCGCCGTCCAACTGCGCGAGAAGGCAGGCGCCCAACTCGAAGCACTTGGCCTCTCGGGCATCGTGACGCCGGGCGAGGGCGGACAGATGCGCATCACGCTCGGCGTCAACCCGACGCAGATGCGCCAGGGCAAGATCGATCTGAACCGTGTGGACGCCATGCGCGCAGTCTTCGCGCCGGAGAAGGCCTCCTCGGCGCAGGAATGCGCGACGATGCCCGACATGGCGACGTTGAAGGAAGACCCCGTGCTCGCGACCGAATGCGTCGTGAAAGTGCTGCAACAGACGGGTGACTACGAGTACGTGGAGAAGGACTACATCTTCACGAACCAGATGCTGCGCCGTCCGGCGCAGACCGCGCCGGCAACCGTTGCCGGCACGCGCCCCAACGATCCGCTGTTCAGCCTGCAATGGAATTTCCGCGACAATGGCAGCGCTGCGGGCCAGTCCGGCGGCGGCGCAGGCTTCAGCAATTTCTGGACGCGGGCGAAGACCACGGGATCGCGCGATGTCGTGGTCGCTGTGATCGACACCGGCATCCAGATGAACCACCCCGACATCAAGGGCTCACCCAATCTCGCGGCCGGTTACGACATGGTCTCCGATCCGTTGATGGGCAATGACGGCGACGGACGCGACAACGACCCGAACGATCCGGGCGACAAGTGCGATCCCAACGACGCTACGATCTCGGACTCCTATCACGGCACGCACGTCGCGGGCACGATCGGCGTCGCCGCCACCAACAATGCGGCCGGCGTCGCAGGCGGCGCATGGGGCGTCACCATCGTGCCGGTGCGCGCGCTCGGCCGCTGCGGCGGCAAGCTGTCGGATATCAACGACGCTATCCGGTGGGCGGCGGGTACCGTGCCTGCGCGGGACACGGCGGGGCATGAAATCTGGAACTCCAAGCCGGCCGACATCATCAACCTGTCGATCGGCCTGTTCGGCCCCTGCCCTGCCTCCATGCAGTCGGCAATCAACGATGCCGTCGCGGCTGGCGCGCTGGTGGTTGCGGCCGCCGGCAATGCCCGTGTCGATACGCAGTACTTCGCGCCCGGCGGATGCCAGAACGTGATTTCGGTCGCCGCCAACGATGCGCGGGGGGTGCTGACGCCCTACTCGAACTTCGGGACCAACGTGACGATCATGGCGCCCGGCGGAGACATGTCGCGCGACGACGACAAGGACGGCCGTCCCGACGGCATCCTGTCGACCAAGTTCTCGCGCAACTGCACGGACCCGGCCAATCCGGGATCGGCTGCGGTGGCCCAGTGCTATTACGCTTTCGAGAACGGCACCTCGATGGCGGCGCCGCACGTGGCGGCGGCCCTGGCGCTGATCAAGTCGAAATACCCGACGGCGGTTCCCTCCGAATTGCGCTCGCGCCTGCTGGCGGCTTCCACGCCGCGGACCAACATGCAGTGCTCGGGCAAGTGTTCCGCCTATCCGGGATCGACCCCGATCGCTGGTTCCCCGGACATGTGTTATCGCCCGTGCGGAGGCCGAATGCTGAATCTTTCGAACGCTCAGGTCCAATAAGCGTTGATCTAGCGGGGCCTTGCGGGATCGTTCCGGGCGCGGTGTGCGTTTGGTCGGTTGGATGGGTCCCGGGGGAACAAGGGAGGATACCGTGAGCGACGCTCACATTACCGACGTCCCGGCCGTCGACGTGCACGCGACTGCCGGCGCGAGCCCGGTCGATATCGGCCAGAGGATCAAGTCAGCCGCGCCAGCGGCTGGCGCGATTGGCGTCATCGCGGCGATCGTCGCGGGCGCCATGATCGTCACGACGCCGGGCGAACAGGCCCCGCCTCCGGGCGGTCCGTCCGAGGCGGCAATCGCTCCCCCGCCGGGCGAACAGGGCGCACCATCGATCCAGTTCCAGACGCCGCCCGGGCCGCTGGGGCAGCGGTCGGTCGAGCTCGTCGTCAAGTTCAAGGACGATGGCAAGGTCAAGGACATTATCGACGCCTTCTGGCGCGATCCGGCAAGCGCCCAGGCGCGGTTCGAGTCCTGGAAGTCCGGCCGCCCAGAATTCGCAAAGCTGAAGCTTGAGCGCGTGACGTATTCAAACGAGCTTGTGCTGGTCCTCGCCGATGGCGTCGCCCCGGCCGAGCGCCCGGCGGCGATACGCGACATCGTGAAGGCGCTGGGCGCCGCCTCAGACATTTCCTATGCAGAACAACAGACCACTATGGCCCACCCCGGAGGACAATAATGAAAGCCCTGCACATGGCCGCCGCGGCCGCTCTCGCCGCGCTTGCCGCCTGCACAGAGCAGTCTCCGGCAACGCCCGCAGACCAGCCCGCCGCAACGCCGGAAGCCGCATCGCCGCAGGGACCCGCCGCGATCGCCGCGGACGTGAACTGGGACGCCGCGAAAGCTGATCTCGCCAAACGCCCGACGGACGTGGTGGTGCCGCAGTCGGTGGGCGATGGCCCGCTGCTGGTGCCGATGCTGCTGCCCGGCGGCATCGTGCAGACGCAGAGCGACCGCCCGACCCCGCCGCGCGTCACCAAGGACGGCTATTTCGCGACCTATCACCTGCCCCGTTACGACGTGATCGTGACCGGATCGCAGAAGGCCTACGCCGTCGGCGGCGCAACGCCGGACGCCGACAAGGAAGCGCCGAAGTTCGAGACGGTGGACGCTGGCGCACGCCTGAACTTCTCGCGCTATGGCGCAAGCTACGAGATCGCATTCGAATGCCGCCAGGTTGATGGCCCCGAGGGTTGCATCAGCGAAGCGGAAGCCAAGGAATTTGCCGAGAGCCTGTTCGTCGCCCAGTCCCGCTAGACGGGGCAGCGCAACCATCAGGCATCAGCGGCGCTGAAACGCCGGCACGGACGGACGAGCGAGCGGGGAGTGGTGGTGATGAAACGATCGACTGTTCGGATGGGCGCTGCCGCCCTTGCCGCCGTGCTGCTGCTCGGCGCCTGCGACAATGGCAACGTGCTGCTCTGGCCCTGGGTGGAGATCGCCGCCAAGGAGCAGGAGGTTCCTGCCGACCCGAGCGCGCCGCCGCCTCCGCCGCCTCTCACTCCCGACAGCACGGACGGCTCAAGCCCGCCGCCGCCGGACATGGGCTCCTTCCCCAATCCCAACGCCAACACCGGCGCGCCCGAAACCGGCACGCCGTTCACGGACGGCCTGCCCGAGAACCCGACGGTCGAGACGGGCGATGGCGCCCCGCTCGAAAGCGCAGAGACCGGCCAGCCCCTGCCGCCGCTTCCCGTGCCGACGGAAGAAGCCTCCAACACACCCCAGCCCACACCGCCGGTTGAAACGCCCTCCACGCCAACGACTCCAACTACGCCGACAACGCCGGCTGCGCCCTCGCCGGTGACGCCGTCTTTCTACTTCTTCCGCTCCGGCAATCTCGCGCCCGCCAGCGGCACGGGCTCGCTCGAGATGGCGGTGCTGGTTCCCGACATGGTGTTCCCGATCAAGAGCGCGCCTGCCGTTGCGCAAACGCAGGTCTATCGCTGGGGCGGTGGCATCAAGGGCGGCGACCAGTGCGACACGCGCAACTTCACCGCGCCGTGGCGCGACAATTATTGCGAGTCCCGTTCGACCACCAGCAAGACCCCCTGGTGCGACAAGACCGGGGTTCACCTCGGCCAGGACATTCGCGTCGGCACGCCGGAAGGCTGCAAGGCGGAACGCGCCACCAAGGCGGCTGATCGCACCCGCTACGAAGTGGTCGCGGTCGAGGATGGCTACATCTCGAACGTCGGCAGCTATTCGGTGACGCTGCACGCAGACGCGGGCGGCCGCATCTATCGCTACCTCCACCTCAACATGGCCAAGCTGAAGGTCGCCACCAACCAGACCGTCAAGAAGGGCGATGTCATCGGCTACGTCTCGAACGATTTCGGGGGCACGCCGACGACGCTGCACCTGCACTTCGAGATCAAGCTGAACACAGCGTCTAACGGCTGGCAGTACGCGCCGCCCTATTCCTCGCTGCTGGAGGCCTACAAGCGCCGCGAAAGCAATCCGGGCGCGCAGGTGGCGGACGATTTCGTGGTGGCCTCGACGCCGCGCTGACGCCCCACATACGAAGGAGAGCGGGATCGTGGACATCAAACTCGATCCCGGCCGGCGCAAGCGCGCGATCGCGAATATCCAGAAGCTGTTCTCGACCGAGTTCGACGAGACGCTGAGCGACTTCCGCGCCGAAGCGGTTGTCGATCAGCTGCTCAAGTCCATCGGCCCCGACATCTACAATCAGGCGGTGCAGGACGTGCGCGCCCACCTGCAGGGCAAGCTGGACGACCTCGATGGGGAAATCTTCGCCGACCCGGCGTGAGGGTCTCCTCTTGATGGCCTTCACTGCAATGGCCTTCCCCGATGGCCCCGAACCTGCTTAAGAACCGGCAGAATTGTTGCGGAGGCGATCGATGGCGCAGCTTGCGCTGGTGCGGCACGGACAGAGCCAGTGGAACCTGGAGGACAGGTTCACCGGCTGGTGGGATGTCGACCTGACGCCCGTGGGCGAGGCCGAGGCGAAAGCGTCAGGCCAGATGCTGAAGGCCACCGGCATCGACTTCTCGCGCGCCTATACCTCCGTCCAGAAGCGCGCCATCCGCACGCTCTATCTCGCGCTCGACCAGATGGAACGGCTCTGGCTGCCGGTCACCAAGGACTGGCATCTCAACGAGCGCCACTATGGCGGCCTCACCGGTCTCAACAAGAAGGAGACCGCAGCCAAGCACGGCGATGATCAGGTGAAGATCTGGCGCCGCTCGTTCGATATCCCGCCGCCGGATCTTGAGCCGGGAACGGAGTTCGACCTCGCCTCCGACCCGCGCTATCGCGGCATCTCCATTCCGAAGACCGAGAGCCTAAAGACAACGCTGGCGCGCGTGCTGCCCTACTGGACCGCCGAGATCGCGCCGAAGCTCAAGGCAGGCGAGAACATTGTCGTCGCCGCTCACGGCAACAGCCTGCGCGCCATCGTGAAACACCTGTTCGACGTGCCCGACAGCGAGATCACGGAAGTCGAAATCCCGACCGGCAATCCGCTGCTGGTCGATCTCGACAACTCCCTGAACGTGAAATCCGCGCGCTATCTCGATCCGGCGCGCGCCAAGCCGCTGCCGCCGGTTTGAGCGGCCCGGCGCCAGACGCCGCCTACATGCAGCGCGCGCTTGAGCTTGCGCAGGCGCAGCTCGGCCACACGGCGCCCAATCCGTCTGTCGGCTGCGTGATCGTGGCCAACGGCGCCATCGTCGGCGAAGGCGCAACAGGCGCCGGCGGCCGCCCGCACGCCGAAGAGATCGCCCTCGGCATGGCGGGCGAGCACGCCCATGGCGCCACCGCCTATGTCACGCTGGAGCCCTGCAATCAGCGCTCGGGCGGCGCGGCGTCGTGCTCGCAGCTGTTGCTGACGGCGGGTCTCGCCCGCATCGTGATCGCCTGCCCCGATCCACACCCGCTCGGCGCACATGGCGCAGACCGGCTGAAGGCGGCGGGCATCCGCACGGAGCTTGGCCTGCTCCAGACGGAAGCGATGGCGCTCAACGCCGGCTTCTTCAAGCTGGTCGCGCTTGGCCGGCCGCTTCTCTCCATCGATGAGGATGGCGCGCGCCACGACGCCGAGTTCGATCTTGCGCGCAATGAAACTTTCGAACAGGCGCTCGACCGTCTTGGCGCCGCCGGCCTGACGCGCGTCTACGTGCGCCCGGGCGCCGCACTCGCAGCCCAGCTCAAGGCGCGCGGGCTTGTAGACGTGGATCGCTCGTCGCAGTGACGATGGCACAATGAAAAACGGGCCGGCTGTGAGGTCGGCCCGTTTCGAAGTTTTTTCGCTCGGTTATACGCCCGCGACGGGCGACACCGGCGACAGCCTTAGAGAGGCTGGATCTGAGTGGCGGCCATCTTGCCGGAGCGCTTGTCTTTTTCCAGCTCGAAGCTGACGCGCTGGCCTTCGGTGAGGCCGGCGAGTCCTGCGCGCTGGACAGCGGAGATGTGAACGAACACATCGGTGCCGCCTTGCTCAGGCTGGATGAAGCCGAAGCCCTTTTGCTCGTTGAACCACTTTACGGTGCCGGTAGCCATGTAGAACTAGTCTTTCGATAGACGTCCGTGAGACCGGGGGGACCCGCGGAACAATGAGAGGACGCTTGCAGCCGCACCCTCGGGGGCCGTCAAATTGGACTTGTTCGGTGGGCCAGATCCGGAGCTCGATCCGATGGAAAACCCATCATAAGAGCAAGGAGAGCAACCGAACCTGTTCAGACTTCGACGGCGGGAGATATTGCACACAAGCGCCTGCTTGAAAAGCGGCGCCCCAGCGCGTGAACTAGAGTTTAGGCGCTCCGGCGGCGCTGATTGGGGCACGCCGGGACTTATCGTTGATCGCGATCATGACTAACTGGGGCAGATGACTTTTCCCGTATCCCTCACCCATCGCTCTGTAATCTCGGTTAGCGGAACCGAGGCGGAGGCGTTCCTCAACGCCATCGTCACGGCGTCCACGCTGGGCCTGCGCGAGCGCGAGTTCCGTTACGGCGGCTTGCTGACGCCGCAAGGCAAGCTGATAGGCGACATGCTGCTGACGCGAAGCGGCGAGGCGATCCTGATCGACTGCGCCGCCATCGCCGCGCCCGCAATCATCCGCCGTCTGACGATGATGAAGCTGCGCGCGGCCGTTTCGATCGAGGAACGCACAGACCTTGGCGTCAGCGTCTTCACCGGCGCGCCCGATCCGCGATCGGATCTTGCGCCCGCGCGCCGGATCGGGCCGCGCACGGATGGCGCGGACGCCAGCCTCTACCATTCTGCGCGCATTGCAGCGGGCCTCGCCGAACAGGGCTTCGACTTCGGACTCGAAGATGTGTTCGCAGCCGACATCAACATGGACCTCCTCGGCGGCATCGACTTCAAGAAGGGATGCTTCGTCGGCCAGGAGGTCGCCTCGCGCATGAAGCGCCGGGGCACGGCGCGCCGCCGCACGCTGAAGGCGCGCCTGCCGCAGGGAATGCCCGCGCCTTCCCCGGTTCTGGCGGATGATTTCGAGATTGGACTGCTGACGTCTATTTCCGGCGGTGAAGGGCTCGTGCGTGTGCGCATAGACCGCCTCGCCGAGGCGCAGGCGAACGGCGCAGCCATCACGGCCAACGGCGCAGCGATCACGTTTGCCGATCCGCCGTGGCTGGCAGGCGAACTGGCGGCTTTGGCCGAGGCGAAAGAACCGAAGGCATGAAGAAGCGCGACGACATTCCCTGCGGCTGGGCGGCCGCCAGCGACACGCTTTACCGCAGCTATCACGACCAGGAATGGGGCGTGCCCGAGCGCGACTCACGTGCACTGTGGGCGAAGTTCCAGCTCGATGCGCATCAGGCCGGGCTGTCGTGGATCACCATCCTGCGCAAGCGCGAGACCATGCGCGAGGAGTTCGACGGCTTCGACCCGGAAAGCGTCGCCCGCTGGAGCCAGAAACGCATCGACCGCGCCATGAAGAACCCCGGCGTCATCCGCAGCCCGATGAAGATCGCCGCAACGATCAACAACGCGCAGGTCTATCTCGATATGGCCGAGAAGGGCGAGGATTTCTCGGATTATGTCTGGAGCTTCGTCGATCACAAGCCGATCGTGAACAAGCTGGATCACTGGCGCAATGTGCAGGCGAAGACACCGCTGTCGGAGGTCATTGCGAAGGACATGAAGAAGCGCGGATTCAAGTTCTGCGGTCCCGTCATCGTCTACGCCGTGATGCAGGCCATGGGCATGGTGAACGACCACGAGGTGCGTTGCCCGCGCCACAAGGAAATCCAGAAGCTGGAAAAAGCGCGGCGAACATGAGAGGCTGAAGCCCTGACGATGCTTGTGGGAAGCCCATGCGCCAGATCGTGCTGATCGCCGCCGCCGCCGCAGCCAGCCTTGTCGGCTGCATGATCATGCCCTCGGGCTCGCGCTACGACCCACGCTATCCAGCGCCTCAGGGCCGCCTCAAGCCGATCAATCCCTACAAGACCGACGACATTCCCAGCACGGCCTATGAAATCTGGAAGCGCGACAAGGAACGCAATGAGCGTGTCGCCGGCCAGGGTGGCGACACGTACCCGCCCCTGTTCAAGGGCCAGCGCGCCGACAATGGAGCATCATCGCAATGACTGTGCTGTGCAGCATCAGGCTTTTCGCCGTCTCCGCCGCCTGCATCACCCTATGCGGCTGCATCAACTGGCAGGCCGCCTATGACAGCGCCGCGCGCCGCGATTGCAACGACGTCATCGCCGCCGACGCTCGCCAGGAATGCCTCGCGCAAGTCGAACGCAATGCGAGCGAGCGGCGCGCTGAGCAGCGCACGTGAGATCGCGGCGACTTGACGCTCCAACTTCACCCCGCACCGTCTGGAGCATGACATGACCGACTACGCCAGCATCATGCGCCGTATCATCACGGGCGACGATGCCAACAGCGACTCGCTGGTGATCATCGACGGACCGCCCTCGGCCATCAATGGCGATCCCAATGTCGGCGGCCTGTTCGATATCTGGCACGACAAGGCGTCCGGCCCGCTCGATCCGAAGCAGCACGCAGATCTCGGGCCTGAGCGCTGTGTACTGTCGCCCTCATCCGGCAACGTGAAAGTGCGCTGGTTCGTGATCCCGCCCAAACCGCCCGGCGTGCCCGATGAAGCGCTGGCAGCCGCCGCGCGCGAACGCTTCGCCTCGTTCGACGCCGCCGATCACCTGACCGACCAGACCAAATCCCCGGCCATGCACCGCACCGAAACGATCGACGTGATCTGCCTGCTGCAAGGCGAAGTCGACCTGATCCTCGACACATCCCGCACGCGCGTGAAGCCGGGCCAGATCGTGATCCAGCGCGGCGCCAGCCATGGCTGGGAAGCCATCGGCGCGCCGGCCCTGCTGCTGGCTGTGCTGATCGACCGCCCCCTTGCCGGCGGCGGGCACTAGATTCAGAGTGGCTGGAGGCGTAAGGGAGTCTCCCGCAGGAGCAGGTGTGCCTCGCTCATTTCGAGAACGATCCGGTCGAGCGTGACCGCTGCCGCATGGATGCGAAAGTGCGCAGCGACAGCGTTCCGGATGTGCGGCCGATGGAGCTGCCGATCCGCACTGGCCAGATGGGCGACTAGCGTCCCGTCGCCGACCAGGTGAGATAGACGGCGAACGCCGCCGACAGGAACATCACCAGTCCGGCAATCCTGAAAAACCATCGTGCGAAGCGCAGCGACCGGAAGCGCTTTGCCAGCGCATCGGCGCCGCCGGCATAGACCATCAGCCCGAACATCTCGCACACGGTGACGGTGATCATGCTGATCGCCACCTGCGGGACCAGATCCTGGTCCGCGTTGAAATAGGCCGGCAGCAGTCCGCCGAAATAGACCAGCGCATTGGGGTTGGCGAGCTGCAGGCCGACGCCGTGCATGAACAGGCGTGAGCGTGGCGGCGGGTCGCGCCGCAACAGATCGACCGGCGCGCCGAACGCCGTTCGCCAGGCCAGCCACGCGATGAAGGCAATGCCGATCGCCTTCAGGACCAGGAACGCTTCGGGAAACGCCTTCGCCACGATTGCAACGCCGGAGGCTGCCAGCGTGATCCAGATCAGGTTGGCAAAGCAGATCCCCAGCGCCGGCGCGATCGATGGGCCAAAGCCATAACGGATCGACGCCGTCGTCACGAGCATGACGGCCGGACCGGGCGTCAGCCCGCCAGCCAGGAACAACACCGTGAAATTGAGCCACACCCACACGTCCATAGGCCGCGTCTATAAGGCTCGCGCGGTCGTGTGTCAGGGGGCGGCCCCTCCCGGTTGCCCTGCGCCGCCGCTAGGTTATCAGGAGCTATCGTATCGCTGGAGGCGCCATGACAGGCACACTTGGATCTTCGGGCCGCTTCGCAGGCGTGATGCTTGCCGCGCTCACCGGCCTTGCCGCCTGCGGCGGCTGCTCGCAGGTCGAGACCCCGGCCACCACCCCGGCCGCAATCGCGGTAGAGCCAGCGCCACAGGCCGCGATGCCGGCGCCCATCTATGAACTTCCCCCCGGCGCGCCGCCGCTTCCTGCTGATCTGCTCGCCATCGGCTCTCAGGATGCGCGCGACGATCTCTACTGCTCGGCGCTGATCTACAATTACAATCCGGATGTGTCGGACGCCCTCGCCCCCGTCGACGAAGCGCTGCTGCGCAAGGCGCAGATGCTGGGCTTCATCGTCGGCGAATCTGGCATCAACAAGCTGATGGCCGAGAAGGCCGCACACGCCACGCACGCACGCGCCATCGCCGAAGCCTACGCCGCGCAGGTCAACAAAGATGTGAAGGCCAACACGACGCGCCTCACGATCGATGCCTGCAACGCACGCGCACGCGCCGTTCCGGTCACCCACTAGGAACACGCCATGCAGCTGAAACCGCGGCAAGGCGCTGCCGGGTGGCGCGCCGAAGCTTCCCTGACCTGACCGATCAGACCGCGATCTTGCGGACATCGTAGGCGTAGATCCAGTCCTGCCGCGAGCGCACGAAGGCGGGGAACAGCCTGTCCGCCAGCTTCATCGGCCCGTAGGTCGCCGCCTGCGTGATCGCATTGGAGCGATGGAACACACCCATATTGCTACGCGCACTGGCCAGCACGCGCGACGTCCGCGGCCGCCGCAAGCCTTCATAGCGCGCGAGCGAGTCTTCCGACACGCCATGCACCGACAGGCACTTGGCGAGTATCACCGCATCCTCGATCGCCATCGCCGCGCCCTGCGCCTGGAATGGCGGCATCGCGTGGCACGCATCCCCCAGCAACGTCACCCTGCCCCCCTCCGACCAGCGCGCCAGCGGATCGCGATCGAACAGCGCCCACACGAAACAGGTTTCAGCCGCCGCAATGATGTCGGGGATCGGCTGCGCCCAGCCGCCGAAATCATGCGCAAGGTCGGCCGGATCGCCCGGCTCGTCCCAGCTTTCGCCACGCCAGCGTTCCGTCTCGATCACGCCAACAAAGTTGATCAACTCGCCGCGCCGGATGCGATAGGTGACGGCGTGCCGGCCCGCGCCCGCCCACACGACCGCCGACTGCGGCAGGTCAGGTGCGACGTCTGCCGGAACGGTAATCCGCCACGCGACCGCGCCGGTATAGTTCGGGTTCTCCGGCCCCAGCATCTGCCGCCGCACGGTGGAGCGAACGCCATCGGCGCCCACCAGAAGATCGCACGGCAGGATGCCGCCCGTATCCAGCCCGACACGCACGCCCGCCGCATCGCGCACATAGGCGGACACGCGCGCGCCAAGCCGGATCTGCACGCCCACAAACTCCGCCGCGCGCTTCAGGATTTCGATCAGGTCCGCGCGATGCACATGCAGGTAGGGCGCGCCGTAGCGCTGTTTCGACTCGCGCGCGATGGGGATCGAGAACACCTTCTCGCCCGTACGCCCGATCCGCATCTCCAGCGTCTCGGGCCGCGAGGCGACGCTCAGGATGGGATCGATCAGGCCCAGCGCGGTCAGCCCCATCATGGCGTTGGGCGACAACTGGATGCCTGCGCCAACCTCGGTCAGCGCGGCCGCCCGCTCGACCACCTCCACCTCGAAGCCGACCTTGGCCAGCGCGATCGCCGCGCTGAGCCCGCCTATGCCTCCACCTGCAACGACGATCTTCATGGCGCTCAGATAGACCCGCCACGGCGCGCCGTCGACTGCTGCAAATCAAGCGCTACTCGGCTTGTTTCCAGAACGCATCGACAACCGCGAACCCTTGCGGATCAAAGGCCTTCAGCTGGGCGCGATTGAACGGGTAGAAATCGTTGGTCGAGAAGTACGCCTCCGACAGCTCGGCGAAGTACTCGCTGGGATCGGTCAGCGCATAGGCGCGGCGATAGTCGCCCGTGATGTGCTTGACGTGGTCATAGGCGCCCGATGTCACCGCCGCTTCAAACGCCGCCGCGAGACGGGCATCGCCCCGGCCAATGACGCGAGCTTCGAAGGCATGGGCCAGCTCATGAAGGATCATGGCCGGCTGTTCCGCGCGCCACGGCGTGATGTTTGGCGTGAACTGGATTTCGCCCGCCTTCTCCGGATTTATGCCATGCGCCATGAGCCAGTCGGCATCGCCATGATAGACTGCGCCGGGATAAGTCAGGTCATCGGCTTCCGCCCAGAAACGTACAGGCCTCAGCGCGGCGACGGCGCCCGGCGGCAGGCGCTCCCCCGCATCGCGCAACAGCTCGCCAAGCGACCTCAGCATCGTGGTCCGCGTCGCGCTGTCGATGCGCGAGGAAACCAGCACGCTCCACCCTTCGATGGGGGTGGGCGCATAGCTGCTGGTCGGCTCGAAACCAACGCCCAGCGCGCGGTCCGACCGGCATTGCCCGTCCGCGGTGATCTCGACGCGCGTGCCGCCCGGCTCCAGCGCGAACTGACACAGGCAGTCGCCATCGCGCATCACGCGCCAGGCGTGGCCCGCGAAAGATGAGATCGAAGATGTAGCGCCGGACGCGACAGGATCAAACGGCGCCGGCTTGCCAGCGGGGTCGAGCCAGACCACCTGCACGGCCGACTTGGTCTGATTGCTGATGTCGAGACGGACGCCTTGCCCGCCATCGTGGGATCGCGCCGCGTCCTTGCCGAAACAGGCGACAACATCCTCCGCGCTGGCCGGGGCGGGCCCCCGCGCGACCAGCGCCCCGATGCTGAGGATCAGGACAGCAAGTCCAGCAGACCGCCCACGCATGCAATCGGCCCCCAACACCTCGGAAGGATGCAATGCCCGCCACAGCACGGCAATCCGGCAGCGCAGGCCCCGCAGGGCTGATGTCTGTTTCTAGGAAAGATTACCTGGAGCGGGCGAGGCGATTCGAACGCCCGACCCCGACCTTGGCAAGGTCGTGCTCTACCCCTGAGCTACGCCCGCTCGCTGGGTAAATGGGCCCTGAGGCCTCGGGAGGGGGTCTATAAGCCGAAAGCCCGGCGGGACGCAAGACCCTAGGTCCAGCTCCTGTAGATCGCGCCATAGGCTTGCTTTCAGTCGGCGTATGCCGCCCCGACCGACAGGCCGGTCCCGCACCAAGGGCAGTAGCTGATCTGGACATGAGAATGGCCGCCATCGTGGACGATCAGGCCAAATCCGCGCTCGGTCTCAACAATCAGGTTGTCTGGACAGTCATAACGGTCAGGATGCTGCGGACAGCTCCCAATGAGATCGCGCTCTATCTGCTCGCAGCAATAGCGACCCATGACTGACCCCTAGCTTCCGCCCAGCCCCGGCAGGGGCTTGGCCACGGGCTTGGGCTCTTTCAGCTTGCGCTTGGTCTGGTGGGTTTCGGCTTCGCCACCGGAGACCTTCTGGCCTTTCATGTAATGGCGCTGCCAGCGGTCCTTCATCGCCTGCGCCTCGCGGTTGGCCAGGCGCTTGTTGAAGTCGCCCCGGCTTTCCGACCAGACGGTGAACTCTTCCTGCAGCTTGGGATTGTCGGCCAGCATGCGCAGGTTCGGCTGGATCTCTTCCAGCTTGGTGTCCTGCACCAGCGTCACAAAGCAGAACGGCTCGCCCTTCTCGAAGCGCACTTTTCCGGGCCGCGTCATCTGCCAGTTCATGGTGAACGGGAATGGCAGCCACTCGGTCTCGACCAGGCCCTGTAGCGGATAGATGCCGTCCTTCGGCTCGTTCGGCGGGCCCATCGTCCACACGCGCCAGCCGGGTTCCGTGCGGAACAGGTGGCCGGTGTGGAAAGTCACGATCCCGCGCCGGAAATGGCTGTCGGCGACATTCTTCACCGGCGGCCATTCCTCGTCGCCCGTGATCTTGATGTTCTCTTCCATCATGCCCCCATCCCACTCGATGGTGAGACCGACCGGGCAGATGATCTCCCAGCCCGTGCAGTTCGCCATGGTCAGCGGCAGGCAGCGATACGGGTGCCGGTCAGCGAACGCATCCATCCATTCGCGGCGGCCCTGCCCCGGCACGATCTGCGGCGCCCATTCATGGATCTTGTAGCAGTCGAGGCGCATTTAAGGTCCTTCCCGCAGGCTTGCCCAACATCTAGACCAGCACGCATGACAGATCAAAGTATGCCAGCCGGGGATACGCCCCAGCGCGGAGCCATGCCCGCGCCGGACGACTTTTCCCGTGAACCGGAGAAGCCCCTGTTCGCCCTGCTCGACCGGCTGGGCATCAGGACCACCACCGTCAGCCACGAGAAGGTGTTCACCGTGGCCGAGAGCGCGCGCGTGAAGGTCGACATGCCGGGCGGCCACACCAAGAACCTGTTCATGAAGGACAAGGCCGGCCAGCTGGTTCTGGTCTGCGCCCTTCATTCAACCGTGCTGCCCCTGAACCAGCTGCACCGGGCCCTGGGCTGCCAGCGCCTGTCTTTCACCGGCGCGCCGCTCCTGTGGGACGTCCTCGGCGTGACGCCCGGATCCGTGACCGGCCTGGCCGTGATGAACGATCAGGCAGGCCGGGTGCGCCTGGTGGCCGATGCCGAACTGCTGGCGCACGAAACGCTCAATTTTCACCCGCTGCGCTGCGACATGACCACGGCGATTTCACGGGCGGATTTCCTTGGCTTTGCCGAGGCGACGGGCCATACCGTGACGCCAATCGACTTCACGAAACTGGGCCAGAGCTAGCGATCGTTGCCATTGCAGCTTTCCATGCCCATTTAATGCACGGGATGGGGCCGGCGGCCGGCCCCCCAACAGATTTTAGGGAGCACCCGATGAGCCTCATCGGCGCAGGCGCTGGAAAACCACCGGGTGGCGGCTCGAAAAGTCCGCACGTATCCGACGGGTCCGACCAGACCTTCTTGACCGACGTGATCGAGCCGTCGAAATCGGTTCCCGTCATCGTGGACTTCTGGGCGACCTGGTGCGGCCCCTGCCGCTCCCTCGGCCCCCTGCTCGAGAAGGTCGTCGACGAGAACAACGGCGCCGTGAAGATGGTGAAGATCGACGTCGACAAGAACCCCGGCGTGTTCTCGCAGATCGC
>NCEM01000058.1:0-1526 GCA_002280725.1 Alphaproteobacteria bacterium 32-64-14 | reverse complement strand
GGACAATATCGAGGCCCTCGCCGGTCTTGCCCGCTGCTACATGAAGGCTGGCGATCTCGACCGCGCCAGGCAGATCGCGGAGCTGATCCCGGAAGAGAACCGCAAGCATCCCTCCGCCGCGCCGATCTTCTCGACGCTGGCGCTGGCCAGTCACGTCGCCGAGCCCGACCAGGCGCTCGAACTCAAGACGCGCGTCACCAACACGCCAACCGACTGGGACGCCCGCTTCGAACTCGCCAGCGTCCTCGCCGCCGAAGGCAAGCACGAGGATGCGACCGACCAGCTGTTCGCCATCCTCGAGAAGAACATCAACTGGAAGGAAGGCGCAGCGAAAGAACAGCTGCTCAAGATCTTCGAAGCCGCCGGCCCCAAGGCCGACGTCACGAAGGACGGCCGCCGCAGGCTCTCGGCCATCCTGTTCAGGTAGGCTGAGGCTGCGATGTCCTGGGATCCCGCTTGGAGTCCACCAGCCACGCGCGTCTACGTATTCAACACGGTGATGTGGTCAGTAACGACTTACGCGACCATGGCGGAAGCAATCGAACAAACGCCGGGCATCAACATCGTCGAAAGAGATACGTTCTTCTTTGCTTCGGACGGCTCGCCATTGCAGCCGCATTTCTCGAAACCCGCGTACCTTCATAGTGACGGGAAAGCCTACACGAACGGCGTTTATTCGCTGTCGGCCGGCGCCGGTCGCACGTTGCAGGACTGGCTGTTCGGCGCCTCCCCGCGCTAGACGCGACTCGGGAGGCTGGCGAGGCCAACCTCCCTGTCGCACAGGCAACAGTCGCACATGGAACAGTCGCGCCGGGATCAGTTGTCGCGCGTCATGGCGCGATGGTGACCCTGTCGGCTATTCGCTCCTTGCCCTCATGCTTCCACTGCACGGTCACGCGCTCACCCTGCCGGGGAAACGTCGTGACGCCGGAGGCCAGCTTGAACTCGCTGCCGCTCTGCAGCTTGAGCATGCGCGTGTCCGCCGAATAGCTGGCGACGACGCCGGCCGCGGAACGCTCTTTCCCTGCGGCCGTCGTTTTGGCGCCGGTGCTCTGGGCGGGCTGATTGGGCGCCGGCGGCGCCGCAAAGGACGGCGCGGTCATGACAACGGCGGCAGCGGCGGCCATGGCCGCAACAACAAGACGTTTCATCGGAGTGTGTCCTGGTAGGCCCGGCCGCTCCTCGGAGTCAGGCGGGCTGCTTGCGTGACCGGTCCTGGCTCGTCGGGTCGCGGAGCAAGTCGCTCCGCCGGCGGGTCTCTGGCCACACTGAAAATATTGGCGCGCCAACGCGCAAAGTCAGTCCGGCAAAATGGCGCACGCGCGTGATCGCACGCCGCCAAATTTGTGCCGCTTTCCGGGAGGCGACGCGCTCTCGCGCCACCACCACCGCCTGTCATCCCGGAAGCGCCCTTCGACGCCGCCTGTGGCGTCGCTCAGGGTAAACCGAGGCGCTGTCCAGGGACCCACCGCGCCAGCGCGACAACCTCCCAGTGGATCCCGGGCCTCGCTACGCTACGGCCGGGA
>NCEM01000009.1:26862-189606 GCA_002280725.1 Alphaproteobacteria bacterium 32-64-14 | reverse complement strand
GAAATTCCAGTGGACGGGGACCGAGTCGTCACCGTAGAGCTGGACGGTCGCTTTCCGGTGGATTTTGGAACAATGCAGGCGTTCAAGTCCGTGCCTGGGGTCAATCAGGTCCGCCCAGCGGCCATCTGAGCCCTGATTTTGCTCGAAATAAGCTCCGGGCGACGCCGGCCTTGCCGGCTGTGAAAAACCCGCCTATATCGCGGCCCATTCCGACACGCGGACCCATTCCGGTGCGAGCGTAAGCTCGTTCTGTCCGCGGCGGCCAACCGGATCAGGAGACTACATGGCACTGCCCGACTTCTCTATGCGCCAATTGCTTGAAGCAGGCGCCCACTTTGGCCACCAGGTTCACCGCTGGAACCCCAAGATGAAGCCCTTCATCTTCGGCGCCCGTTCCGGCATCCACATCATCGACCTTTCGCAATCGGTTCCGCTGCTGCACCAGGCTCTGGTGAAGGTGCGCGAGACCGCTGCCAAGGGTGGCCGCGTGCTGTTCGTCGGCACGAAGCGCCAGGCTGCTGAAGCGATCGCTGAAGCTGCCGGCCGCTGCGCCCAGTACTACATGAACGATCGCTGGCTCGGCGGCACGCTCACCAACTGGGCCACCGTGTCCAACTCCATCAAGCGCCTGCGCGAACTCGACGAGACGCTGCAGTCGAGCGATCAGACCGGCCTGACCAAGAAGGAACTGCTGGGTCTACAGCGCGAGCAGGTGAAACTGCAGCGCGTGCTCGGCGGCATCCGCAACATGGGCGGCCTGCCGGACCTGATGTTCGTGATCGACACCAACAAGGAGTCGATCGCGGTCAAGGAAGCCCGCAAGCTCGGTATCCCGGTTGTCGCGATCATCGATACCAACTGCGATCCGCAGGAAGTCGATTTCCCGATCCCGGGCAACGACGACGCCGCGCGCGCGATCCAGCTGTACTGCAACCTGATTGCCGACGCCGTCCTCGACGGTCTGTCGGAATCCTCGATGGCGGCCGGCGTCGATCCGGGCTCTGCCGCTGTGGTCAACGAGCCGGCTCTGGCCGCGACGGCCGACGCCGAAGCCCAGGCCTGATAGGCGCTATTGCAGGGATGCCGGCAGATCACCATCTGCCGGTTGCCCGGCCCGGCTTGAAGTATTGGGCCGGGAATCTGTTACAGCAGGCCTGTGCAGGCGCTTGGAACACGGTTCCAGGCGCTTTCGGGCTGAATACGAAGTCTAGGAGGGTACCATGGCCGAGATCACTGCAGCGCTCGTGAAGGAACTGCGCGAGAAGACCGGCGCAGGCATGATGGATTGCAAGAGGGCGCTGGCCGAGAACAACGGCGACATCGAAGCCGCTGCTGACTGGCTGCGCGAGAAGGGCATCCTGAAGGCCGCCAAGAAGGCCGACCGCGTTGCGGCCGAAGGCCTGATTGGCGTCGCCTCGAACGGAAAAGCCGCGGCGCTCGCCGAGGTCAACTCCGAGACCGACTTCGTTGCGCGCAACGAGAACTTCCAGAAGGCCGTCCGCACGGTCGCCGAGATCGCGCTCGCCAACAACGGCGACGTCACTAAGGTCGCGCACGCTGCAACCGCTGGCGGCGGCACCGTGAACGAGATGCTGCAAGGCCTCGTCGCCACCATCGGCGAGAACATGTCGCTGCGCCGCACCGCTGCTCTTTCGGTCAACGAAGGCGTGGTTGCGACGTACATCCACAACGTGGCCGCTGACGGCCTCGGCAAGATTGGCGTGCTCGTCGCGCTGGAATCGCCGGGCGACGTCTCGCGCCTGACGGATCTCGGCCGCAAGGTCGCGATGCACGTGGCTTCCATGAAGCCGCTGGCCGCGACGACCGACGAACTGGATCCGGCTGTGGTCGAAAAAGAGCGCCAGATCCTGACCGCCCAGGCCGCCGACTCGGGCAAACCGGCCAACGTCATCGAGAAGATGGTGGAAGGCCGTATCCGCAAATTCTACCAGGAGTCAGTCTTGGTCGAGCAGGCCTTCGTGATGGACCCCGATGTCACTGTCGGCAAGTTCATCGAAAACGCAGGCAAGAACATGGGCGCCCCCGTCAAACTGAAGGGTTTCCTGAAGTTTGAAGTTGGCGAGGGCATCGAGAAGGCCGCCAGCGACTTTGCCGCTGAAGTGGCCGCTTTCGCCCAGCCCAAACAGTAAAGCCTTTGCGGAATCCGCGAAATCGCGGGTAGAATTTGGCGGCCCGGCGTTTCCTGCGCCGGGCCGCCCCCGCAAGGGGGCACACGAAAAGGGTGTACGATGGCGGATACGCCCAGAATTCCCTACAAACGGGTTCTCCTGAAGATCTCGGGCGAGGCCCTGATGGGTGATCAGGGCTATGGGATCGACGTTCCCGCCGTCACCAAATACGCCGAAGAAATCAAATCCGCGATCGCGCTTGGCGTGCAGATCTGCCTCGTCATCGGCGGCGGCAATATCTGGCGCGGCAAGTGGGGCGTCGATGCTGGCATGGAGCGGGCGCAGGCCGACCACATGGGCATGCTCGCCACCGTCATGAACGCGCTGGTGATGCAGAACTCGCTGGAAAGCATCGGCGTGCCAACGCGCGTGCAGTCCGGCATCTCGATGATGTCGATCGCCGAGCCGTTCATTCGCCGCCGCGCCATCCGCCACATGGAAAAGGGCCGCGTCGTGATCTTCGCGGCGGGCACGGGCAACCCGTTCTTCACGACTGACACGGGCGCCGCGCTGCGCGCCGCCGAGATGAACTGCGATGCGATGTTGAAAGGCACGCAGGTTGACGGCGTCTACACCTCCGACCCGAAGGTCGATGCTGACGCGACCCGCTTCGATACGCTCGACTACATGGAAGTGCTCTCCAAGGAACTGAAGGTGATGGACGCCACCGCCATCAGCCTGCTCAAGGAAAACAAGATTCCGATCGTCGTGTTTCGTATTCGCGATCGCGGCGGTCTCGTGAACGTGCTGACGGGGCAAGGCATCTCGACCGTCATCAGCGGCAAGAAGAAGTAGGAGAGGCAGCCAATGCCCGAGACATTCGATATCAAGGCGATCGAGAAGCGGATGGACGGCGCGATCGCGTCGCTCAAGACCGAGTTCTCCGGCCTGCGCACCGGTCGCGCGTCGATCCACCTGCTCGATACGATCTCGGTCATGGCCTATGGCACGCCGACCCCGATCAACCAGGTTGCATCGGTGACGGCGTCTGACGCGCGCATGCTGAGCGTGAGCGTGTGGGACAAGTCCGTCGTTGGCGCCGTCGATCGCGCGATCCGCGAGGCCCCGCTGGGCCTCAACCCGATCATGGATGGCCAGACCCTGCGCATCCCGATCCCACCGCTGAGCGAGGAGCGCCGCAAGGATCTCCAGAAGCTGGCCGGGCAGTTCGCCGAGAGCGCCCGCGTCGCCGTGCGCAACGTGCGCCGCGATGGGATGGACCTTCTCAAGCGCATGGAGAAGGCCGGCGCCCTGAGCGAAGATCAGGTCAAGGGCCGCTCCAACGAGGTGCAGAAGGCCACCGACAAGCACATTTCGCTGATCGACGATGCGCTCAAGCACAAATCCGAAGAGATCATGCAGGTGTGAGCGAGCCGAATTCCTCATCCAGCGTTCTGTCACAGGCCAGCACCGACACTGGCGACGTCGCAACCTTGCGTTCGCCGCCGCGCCACGTCGCGATCATCATGGATGGCAATGGCCGCTGGGCGAAGGCGCGAGGGCTGCCGCGCGCACTCGGCCACAAGGAGGGCGTCGAAGCGCTCCGGCGCACGGTTGAGGCCTGTCGCGATCTCGGCGTTGCGCACCTCACGGTCTTCTCCTTCTCGACTGAGAACTGGAACCGCCCGCAGACTGAGATCGACGCACTGTTCGATCTGCTACGCATCTTCGTGCGGCGCGACCTCGCCCGCCTGCACAAGGACGGCGTCAGGATCCGCATCGTGGGGTCTCGCGATGGCCTGAGCGAAGAGATCATCAGTCTAATCGACGAAGCCATCGAGAAGACGCGGGACAATACGCGCCTGACGCTCAACATCGCTTTCAACTATGGCGGCCGCGGCGAGATCGTCGCCGCTATGCAAGCGATCGCCCGCGAGATCGAAGCGGGGCGCATCAAGGCTGCCGACGTCAACGAAGCGCTGATCGCGCGCGTGCTGTGGACAGCAAACTCCCCCGATCCCGACCTTGTCATCCGCACGAGCGGCGAATTCCGCCTCAGCAACTTTCTGCTGTGGAGCGGCGCGTATGCCGAGCTGATGTTCATGGACCTATGGTGGCCCGACTTCACCCGTGAGAGCCTTGAGAAGGCAATAGATGCGTTCCGACGCCGCGACAGACGGTTTGGCGGCCTTGGCGCCTGATGCGGCGGGCCCCAGACGCGGCCGGAGGGAAATCCTGCTCCGGGTTGCGTCGGCCGCCGTACTGGCGCCGTTGGGCCTATGGGCCGTCTATACGGGCGGCATTGCGCTTGCCATCGCGACGGCCGGTTGCGGCATTCTTGCTGCGTTCGAATGGACGCGGATGGCTTCGCAGTCGAAGGTGACGTGGGTCAATGCTGTGCTGATCACGGTGCTGGCCGCAACCTCGGCCACCGCGGTGTTCCTGGCGCATCAGGGGCTGGAAGTGGTGGCGATGGTGGCCCTGATCGGCTGCGCTGTTGCCAGCGCCGTGGCCTTCTATGGCAAGGCTTCTGTCAGTTCGATCGCATTTGGCGTGATCTACACCACGTTGCCGTTTGGCTGCTTCGTGTGGATCCGCGAGATACCGGCGAACGGCCAGCTGTTCCTGCTGTCCGTGCTGGCCATCGTGTGGACCACGGACGTTGCCGCCTATTTCGCCGGGCGGGGCTTTGGCGGACCGCTGCTCAGCCCGCGTGATAGCCCCAACAAAACGTGGACCGGCGCCATCGGCGCTGTGGTCTGCGCGGGGCTTGCGGGCGCTGCGGTCGCGCGCGGGGGCGGTGGGGATTTCATTCACTGGCTGACGTTCGGCGTCGGTGTTTCCATCATCGGCCAGTCCGGAGACCTGCTGGAGTCGCGGTTCAAGCGGCTCTACGAGGTGAAGGACACATCCGGCTTCGTGCCGGGCCATGGCGGCATTCTCGACAGGCTCGACGGGCTGATGGCGGCGGCTGTCGCTGTCGCCCTGATCCTGCGCTACCTGCCGCAACTGGCGCCCGGTTTTGGCGTGGCGGTAACCGGATGAGCAATCGCACGCGCGTTTCCATTCTTGGCGCCACCGGGTCGGTGGGCGAGTCCACGCTGTCGGTGATCGCTGAGAACGCGCCCGGCGCGCCTGACTTCGAGGTTGTCGCGCTAACCGCCAACACGAGCGTTGAGGCGCTGGCGGCGGCCGCGATCAGCACGAAGGCCGAGATCGCGATCATCGCCGACGAGAAGCACTACGCGCAGCTGAAGTCGCTGCTCGCCGGCACGGGCATCGAGGCGGCTGCGGGCGCCAATGCGGTGAACGAAGGCGCGGCGAGGCCAGCCGATGTGGTGGTTGCGGGCATCGTTGGCATCGCCGGCCTGCCGCCCACGCTGGAGGCTGTTCGCCAGGGGGCGCGTGTGGCGCTGGCCAACAAGGAGAGCATGGTCTGCGCCGGCCAGCTGCTGCGCCAGGAGGCGGCCCGGACTGGGGCGCGGTTCCTGCCCATCGACTCCGAACACAACGCGATCTTCCAGGTGCTGGACCGTCCGCAGCGGGTCGAAAAGCTGATCCTGACCTCGTCAGGTGGCCCATTCCGGTCTGCCAGCCAGCAGGAAATGGCGGCCGTCACGCCGGAGCAGGCGGTTGCCCACCCCAACTTCGCCATGGGCGCCAAAATCTCCATCGATAGCGCCACGATGATGAACAAGGGGCTGGAGCTGATCGAGGCGGCCTACCTGTTCGATACGCCCGTCGAGCGGATCGAGGTGCTGATCCACCCCCAGCAGATTATCCATAGCCTGGTCGCCTATGACGACGGCTCCGTGCTGGCCCAGCTTGGCCTGCCGGACATGCGGACACCCATATCCTATGCGCTGGCGTGGCCTGACCGGATGCCGCTGCCGGGGCTGGAGCGCCTTGATCTGGCCAAGATAGGCAGGCTGGATTTCCTGCCGCCAGATACAGAGCGGTTCCCCGCGTTAAGCTTGGCTAGGGCGGCTGTTGCCGCTGGGGGAGCGGCCCCGATCGTCTTGAACGGGGCCAACGAGGTCGCAGTGGCGGCCTTCTTGCAGCGGCGGATTGGATTCTTGACGATTGCTCAGGTGGCTGGCGAAGTGCTCGACGAGTTCCTTAACAGCGCATCGGCCAACGCGGTTCCCGCGACCTTCGACGACGTTTACGAGACTGACCGGTGGACCCGCCGCCGGACTATCGAAAAACTGCGCCTCGCGGCGTAGGCTTATGAACAATCGTGTACAAAGGGGTCCATTGAAATGGACATGATCCTCTGGCTTCTGCCCTACGCGCCGATCTTTCTTTTTGTGATCTCGCTGGTCATCACGGTCCACGAACTCGGCCACTACTGGGTCGGCCGCTTCTTTGGAGCGGCCGCTGAATCGTTTGCAGTTGGCTTCGGCAAGTCGATCTTCGAGGTAAAAGACAAGCGTGGTACGCGCTGGCGTATCAACTGGATTCCGCTGGGCGGCTTCGTAAAGTTTGTTGGTGAAGCACAGCTTCCGGCGGATACGCGCGAACCTGCCCCGGTCGAGGTCGCGACTAGCCACGATCCAAAACAGGCGGCTGGCGATCAAACGCTTCACGAAGGCCGCATCCTCGTGGGCAAGCCCTTCATGGCGCTTGGACCGTGGCCGCGAATCGCAATTGCGCTGGGGGGGCCATTCGCCAACTTCATATTCGCCATCGGTGCATTTGCCATTTTCGGCTTTGCCAACGGCGTACCCCAGTCGAATGAAGTCTACATCGAAAGGGTCGAGGCGGGCGGCGCAGCCGAAAAGGCTGGATTTGCCGCAGGAGACGTCGTGGTCGAAGCGGCAGGGCGCAAAGTATCTGTTTCCAGCGATGTCACGTTGGCGACGCAGCTGAATTCAGGCGAGCCCGTCACATATCAGGTGCTGCGCAACGGCCAACAGCTTTCGCTGGTGGCGACCCCAGTCGAGTTCGAAGTCGTCGATAAAGACCTGAGGATGAAGCAGAAGGTGGGTCGAGTTGGCTTGGTGCTAGCGTCGCGCGACACGCAATGGAGATCACTCAATCCTTTCGAGGCTGTCGTCTACGGCGCACAAAAAACAACGGATACTGTTGGCCAGACCCTGAACGTGCTCCGGCGCCTCCTCACCGGCAAGGAAGGCATCGACAAGCTGTCTGGCCCCGTTGGCATTTTGCATCTCACCAGCGGTGTGACCCAAATGACGCTAGGCCAGCCCGGCGCCGATCTAGGCAAAAAGATGGCGGACTTGTTCTGGATGCTTTTGATGCTTGCGGCGACGCTTTCCGTAGGAATCGGTTTCTTCAACCTGCTCCCGATCCCGGTGCTTGATGGCGGGGCAGTTGTTATGACCCTAGGCGAGGCAGCAACCGGAAAGCCACTCCCGGAGCGACTTCAGAACCTGGGACTGACAATAGGACTTGTCTGTTTGGTCGGTTTTGCGCTGCTAATTACCCTGCAGGACTTCTTCCGGTTCGACGGAGGTAGTTGAGCTTTTGGGGCCTTTGTAGTTCTTAGCGCTTCGTGGGTTCCCGAAACCTAGCCTCAAAAAAGCCCAGCGCTTGAGCTTTTGAGCTTCCTGTTGTCTTAAGACGGCCGAGAAGGCCGCGCCATGCGGTTCGTAGTGTTGTAAGGGGTAGGTAATGCGGTCTTGGTTCGCTTGCGCCCTGGCGCTGACAGCGTCGGCCGGCGCAATAGTTGCCGCCCAGGACCTGAGCCCTATGGGCAAGGCCTGGGGACAGCAGCCCCAACAGCCGCAGATCATCGGCCGCATCCTGGTCGAGGGTAACCAGCGGATCGAGGCCAGGACCGTGCTGTCCTACCTCCTGGTCCGTCCGGGCGACGCCTTCGATGAAGAGCGCATCGGCCTGTCGGTGCGCGCTCTTGGCGAGACCGGCCTGTTTGCCGACATCCAGATGGAAACGCGCGGCAGCGACCTTGTCGTGCGCGTTCTGGAAAACCCGATCATCAACCGCATCATCTTCGAGGGTAACAACGCGGTCACGACCGAGCGTCTCGAGGAAGAGACCGAGGCCGAGCCCAGGCAGACCTTCACCCTTTCGCGCGTCGAGCAGGACGTGCAGCGTATCCTGGAAGTCTATCGCCGCGCCGGCCGCTTCGCTGCGACGGTAACGCCGCAATACAAGGTTCTCCCCCAGAACCGCGCGGACCTTATCTTCGTCATCGACGAAGGCCCGACGACGGGCGTCCGCTCGATCAACTTCATAGGGAACGAAGCGTATCCCGACGATCGTCTGCGCGAAGAAATCACGACCCGCGAATCGCGCTGGTGGCGCTTCTTCGAACAGGCCGACAACTACAACCCCGGCCAGGTCGAGTACGACCGTTCGAAGCTGACCGAGTTCTACACCAACAACGGCTATGCCGACTTCCGCGTGATCTCTTCCGTCGCCGAACTGACGCCGGATCGCCGCGACTTCTATCTGACGTTCTCGATCGACGAGGGTGAGCAGTACAACTTCGGCAAGCTGTCGGTCGACACCGAGCTCGAGAAGCTGTCGGGCGAGCGACTCGCGCTGTTCCTGCCGATGCAGGAAGGCCAGCAGTTCCGCTCGAAGAGTATCCAGGACGCGATCGACTCGCTGACCTTCGCCGCTGGTATTGCGGGCTACGCCAACGTGCAGATCCGCCCGCGCGAACAGCGCGATCCGGTCAACCACACGATCGGCATCACGTTCGAAGTGGATGAGGGCGCCCGTGTTTACGTGGAGCGCATCGATATCGAGGGCAACACGCAGACGCTCGACCGCGTTGTTCGTCGCGAAATCCGCATGGCGGAAGGTGACCAGTACAATCCGGTCGCACTCGATACAGCCCGCAATCGTATCCGCTCACTGGGGTTCTTCAAACCCGACACGGTCGAGATCAACGACGAGCCCGGCTCGACTGCCGATCGCACGATCATAAAGGTGAAAGTTGAAGAGGAAGCCACGGGCGAACTCGCCTTCTCGGCGGGTTTCTCGTCGCAGGACGCCTTCCTGTTCAGCGTCAGCGCCCAACAGCGCAACTTCCGCGGCCGCGGCCAGTATCTCTCGGCCCGCATTCAGACCACGGCGCGCCAGCAGGATATCGAGTTCCGCTTTACTGAACCGAAATTTCAGGACCGTAATCTTGCGGCCGGTATTGACGTGTTCATGACGCAGTCGAACTTCTACTCTATCGCAGGTTTCCGGAACTCTGTCGTCGGCGCCGGTTTGCGCCTTCAGTTCCCCTTGTCTGACAGCGACAGCTTGCACATGCGCTATCGGCTGCGTCGCGATGACTTGCAGCTCGATGACAATCCACTTTCGAGATCGTATACGAATTGCTCAACAACCGGTTTTGTTCGCGCGTCGCTTTGCGACCAGCAGGGCGATCGGGTGAACTCTTCGTTCGGCTACACGCTGACGATGAACCGCACGAACGACTATCTCGAACCCACGCGCGGCTTTGACCTGAACTTCAGCCAGGATATCGCGGGTCTTGGCGGCGACGTGAACTACCTGCGGAATGAATTCTCCGGCTCAATCTATCACGGCTTCGCGCCGGGTTGGCGCCTGCGCGCGCGCCTTGAGGCCGGCTATATCGAAAGCTGGGGGGATGAAGGCATCCGCATCAACGACCGCTTTTTCAAGGGCGGCAACTCATTCCGTGGGTTCGATGTGGCGGGCCTTGGCCCTCGCGAGGTGCGGTACTACTACGAAACGGAGCCGCTGGCGCTCGATCCGGGTATCGCGCCGCCTGATTTCACCATCCCGCAACTCAACCCTGACGGGACTCAGATCATCAACTCCAACGGCCAGCTGCTTTATACGACTGCATCGCGTGACTCCTCAGGCGCTCTGTTGCCTTCAAAAATCCAGAAATTCAACGCACTGGGCGGCAAGGCATATGCAATCGGGTCCTTGGAATTGTCCTTCCCCCTGCCGTATGTTCCCGAAGAGTTCGGACTTGATGGAGCCTTCTTCTTCGAAGCCGGTACGCTGGGACTTCTCGACGAACGCGACCGTAACAGGAAGTTGGACAACACGTTCGAATCTTACCGTGTCGATGACAGCGCCAGCTTGCGGGCCAGCGCGGGCATCAGCATCGGTTGGGATTCACCATTCGGCCCGATCCGCTTCGATTTCTCGCAGATTCTGGCCTCCGAAGAGTATGACCGGACGGAGTCGTTCCGGTTCGCCACCAACACAAGGTTCTAGCGTATGAATGTCCGGAAGCTTGCCCTAGTTGCCGCTGTCTTCGTCGGTCTGACGAACATGGCAGGCGCCGCCTTCGCCCAGACCAAAGTGTTCATTCTCGACGAGCAGCGCGTCCGTCAGGAGAGCAAGCTCGGCAAGGAGTTGAACGCCTCGTTGGACACGTTCACCTCAGCTGGCGTCGATCAGTTGGGCCTGAAGACACTGAAAACCGAACTGGATTCCGAAGGCGCTTCGTTGAAGCCCCAGATCGAGTCGCTCACGCCGGAGGCAATCGCGGCCAACCCGACGCTGAAGGCGCGCGTTGAGACCCTGAACCGCAAGGCGCAGGACTTCATGCAGCGCCAGGATGTGCTGAGCCAAAACGTCGAACAGCGCGACAACAACTACAACATGGCTTTTCTTCAGGTTCTGGCTCCGGCCGTTGAAGCGGTCGCCAAGGAAGCTGGCGCGGACGCCATCGTGAGCGTATCCTCGACTTGGTACGTCAAGGACAACGTGGATATCACGGCAAAGGTCATCGCCCGCCTTGATGCGACGGTGCCGAGCATCGCAGCGCTGCAGGCCACCCTGCCGCAGCCGCCGGCGCCTGCTGCGGTTCCGGCGCCGGGCGGCGGTCGTTGATCGTCTAGACAGGACAAAGGCTGGACGGTGATCGATCCGAGGTTCTATCAGCTCACCGGTCCGTTGAGCGCCTCGGATATCGCCCAGCTTGTCGGCGCAACCGTATCGCGTGGTGATCCCGTGCGAACGGTCCGCTCGGTTGCTGCGGCTACCAATGCCGGACCTGACGATCTCTGCTTCCTGGAAGAGACGGCGCGCGATGGCGCTGACGTTTCACGCGCGGGGCTGATCCTCGTGTCACCGGAGGCCGCGGCAGGCCTTGGCCCCGGACCCACCCTTATCGAGACGCGCCGGCCGCGTGCGGCCTTTGCGGCGATCTCCGAGCGGTTGGTGAGCTTGCGGACGCTAGAGGTAGGCCAGCCCGCAATTCACCCCTCCGCCCGCATCCATGCCTCCGCCCGGCTTGAGCCCGGCGCTGTGATCGGCGCAGGCGCCGCCATCGGCCCGGGCGTCCAGATCGGCGCCAACACCGTTATTGGCCCCGGCGTCCAGATCGGCGCGCAGACCGTCATCGGCGCCAATGCCAGCCTGCGCTGCGCCTTGATCGGCGATGGCGTCAGGATCTATCCCGGCGTGGTGGTGGGCGAGGCAGGCTTCGGCCTGGCCCCCGCTATGGGCGGGGCGAGCCTTACGCCGCATTTCGGGCGGGTGATAATCCAGAACAAGGTCTCGATCGGCGCCAACTCCTGTCTCGACCGAGGGCTGCTGGAGGACACGGTCATCGGCGAGGGGACGCACATCGATAACCTCTGCCATATCGGCCACAACTGCCGGATCGGCGCCCGTGTCGTCATGGCGGCGTTCGCGGGCGTTTCCGGGTCCAGCTCAGTTGGCGACGGGGTGCAGTTCGGCGGCCGGGTCGGCCTCAAGGATCACGTCACGATAGGGGCCGGTGCACGCATCGCGGCGGGAGCGGCCGTGCTGGGCGACGTACCGGCCGGCGAAACCTGGGCTGGCTATCCGGCCAAGCCCATTCGGGGTTGGATGCGCGAGCTTGCATGGCTCGCCCGGGCGGCGCAAAAGCGTTCAACAAGAACCGACTAGCCGGTCCCGCCGGCTGAGGCGCCGGAGCATATGGCTGTAACCATCCATCCGACTTCAATCGTGGAACGCGGCGCGGAGCTCGCCGACGGCGTCGAGATCGGTCCGTTCTGCACGGTGTCATCGCGCGCCCGTCTGGGCGAGAACGTCCGGCTTGTGTCGCACGTGTCGGTTGCCGGATCGACATTCATTGGCGACCGCACGGCGATCTATCCGTTCGCCTCCCTCGGCCACCCGCCGCAGGACACGAAGTACAAAGGCGAAGACACCAAGCTGATCATCGGCACGGACAACCTGATCCGCGAGAGCGTGGTGCTGCACCTCGGCACCGTTCAGGGACGCGGGCAGACCGTGATCGGCAACAAGTGCATGCTGATGAACGCAACGCATGTCGGCCATGACGGGCTCGTCGGCAATGGCGTAATCTACTCGACCCATGCGGTGAGCGGCGGCGGGGCGACGATCGAGGACTCGGTCATCATCGGCGGTAACTCCGCAGTTCACCAGCTCGGGCGCATCGGGATGGGCGCCTTCATTGGCGGATGCGCCGCCGTCCTGGGCGATGTGATCCCGTACGGCATGGTGGACGGGCAGGGCAATCTCAACGGGCTCAACATCGTTGGCCTGAAGCGCCGCGGCGCGACGCGCGAAACGATTCATACACTGCGCGGCGTCTACAAGACGCTGTTCCATGGCGAGGGCTATTTCGAGGACAGGCTGGAGCAAACGGCAGAACAGCTCGGCCACATTCCAGAGGTGGCGCGCATCGTCGACTTCATCCGCGCTGGCGAAAAGCGCCCGCTTTGCACGCCGAGGGTCGGCTGATGGCGGCGGCGAGGCTGGCCGTCGTCGCAGGCGCGGGCGACCTTCCGCGCCGTGTCGCCGAGCAGGCAAGGCGCACAAACCGCAATCCCCTGCTTGTTGGCCTCAAAGGCTTCGCCGACCCCGCGCTGGTCGCGGAGTTTGACGGCATCGAGCTGTCAGTCGGGCAACTCGGCAAGCTGATGCAGGTGATGCGCAAGGAAGGTTGCGAAGAGATGGTATTTGCGGGCGCGATCAAGCGTCCCGATTTCGCCTCACTGAAGCTGGATCTCAAGGGCATTCACGCCCTGCCGAAAGTCCTCGCCGCCGCAACGAAGGGCGACGATGCGCTTATGCGCGCGGTGATGGATGTGTTTGCCGACGCCGGCTTCCGCATCATCGGCGCCGATGATGTGCTGGATGACCTGCGCGTCGCGGCAGGCGCAATTGGCGCTATCCAGCCTGCACCCGAACACTGGCTAGACATTCGCCGCGCCGCAGAAGTCGCTGCGGTGTCCGGATCGCTTGAGATCGGGCAGGGCGCGGTGTCGTGCGATGGCCTGATCCTCGCGGTCGAGGCGCAGGAAGGCACCGACCGCATGCTCGCGCGCATTCCGGAGCTTGTGGCGGAAATCCGCGGGACGCCCGCCGCGCGCCGGGGCGTACTAGTGAAGCGGCCAAAGCCGCAGCAGGAGCGGCGCATCGATCTTCCGACCATCGGGCTGCGCACTGTTGAGGGCGCATCGGCAGCCGGGCTTGCGGGTATCGCCATCGAGGCAGGCGGCGCGCTGATCGTGGATCGCCACGCGGTCGCGCGCGCTGCGGATGCCGCCGGCATCTTCATCTACGGCTTCACGCCTGCGGAGCTCGCGTGAGCCACGTCTTCCTCGTCGCCGCAGAGGATTCAGGAGACGCTGCCGGCGCCGACGTGATCGACGCGATCCGCGCGCGTGCGCCCGCCACGCGGATATCCGGCATCGGCGGAGATCGCATGCGCGCGCGGGACGCTGCCTCCGACGTCGACATGTCGGGCCTTGCGGTGCTGGGGCTGGTTGAAGGGTTGAAGGCATACAGCCGCGTCAAGAAAGCCGTGGCTGATTGTGCCGACGTCATCATGAAGGCCGACCCGGACAGCGTGGTGCTGATAGACAGCTGGGGCTTCATGTGGCGGCTGGCACGGGAGCTGAAGCTGCGCGGCGCCAAAGCCAAGCGAATCAAGCTGATCGGACCGCAGGTCTGGGCGACGCGGCCGGGCCGGGCGCGCGTGCTGGCGCAATGGGTGGATCACCTCTTGTGCATTCATCCCTTCGAGCAACCGTTTTACGTAAAGTGGGGCCTGCCCACGACCGTGATCGGCAATCCGGCGCTGCATCGCCTTCCGAAAGGCGACGGGCAGGCCTTCCGCGCCCGCCATGGCATTGCTGCCGACACGCCGATCATCGGCCTGCTGCCTGGCAGCCGCAAATCCGAGATGAGCCGCGTCGCACCCACGCTGATGGAAGCAACGCGCATCGTTCGTGAGCGTGATCGCCGCCGACAGGTCGTCTGCATGGTGTCGCCTGCCGTGGTGGAAGAGCTAAGGGCGCTTGCCGCCAGCCAGTCTTTTCCGATCCTGCTGGTGATGAATGACGCGGAAAAAGCGGACGCCTATGCCGCGATGACGGTGGCGATCGCCTGCTCAGGTACGGTGACGACGGAGCTGGCCGCCCAGGGCGCGGCCGTGGTCACTGGCTATAAGCTTGGCTGGATCACATGGGCCTTGCTGCGCGGCTTCCTGTTCAAATCGAAATACTCTTCGCTGGTGAACGTCGCAGCGAACAGCGAAGTGATCCCCGAATTCATCCAGACGCGATTTGAGCCGCGCCGGATCGCAGCGGCCGCGGAACTGCGCCTGACGGACAGCAAGGTTCTCGATGCGCAGCGCGCTGCACAGCGCGAGGCGATCCGCATCATGTCGGGCGATGGCCGCTCTGCCGCCGACATCTCGGCGGAAACCATCCTCAAGCTGTCCTGAAACGAAGAAAGGCGACCCTGAGGCCGCCTTTCCGTCGTGTCTGCTTGTGGGCGTGGCTTACTTACGTTGTCCGATCGCCACATAGTCGCGCTGTGGCGCACCCGTGTAGATCTGGCGCGGACGGCCGATGCGCTGGGTCTTGTCCGTGGTCATTTCTTCCCACTGGGCGATCCAGCCAACAGTACGGGCGAGCGCGAACAGCACGGTGAACATCGAGACCGGGAAGCCCATCGCCTTCAGCGTGATGCCCGAATAGAAGTCCACGTTCGGGTAGAGCTTCTTCTCGATGAAGTACTCATCCGACAGCGCGATGCGCTCCAGTTCCATGGCGACTTCCAGCAGCGGGTCGTTGATGCCGACTTCCGCAAGCACTTCCTTGCAGGTCTGCGACATGACTTTGGCGCGGGGGTCGTAGTTCTTGTAGACGCGGTGGCCAAAGCCCATGAGGCGGACGCCGTCGACCTTGTTCTTCACCTTGTCGACGTGCTTCTTCACGTTCTCGACGGTGCCGATCTCCTGCAGCATCTGCAGCGCCGCTTCGTTGGCACCGCCGTGCGCGGGCCCCCACAAGCAGGCGATGCCGGCCGCGATGCAGGCGAACGGGTTCGCGCCCGATGAACCGGCGAGACGCACAGTCGAGGTCGAGGCGTTCTGTTCGTGGTCGGCGTGCAGGATGAAGATGCGGTCCATAGCGCGGGCGAGAACCGGGTTCACCTTGTAGTCTTCAGCCGGCACCGCGAACGACATGCGCAGGAAGTTCGACGCATAATCGAGCTCGTTGCGCGGGCTCACGAAGGGTTGGCCGGCGTGATACTTGAATGCGCGCGCCGCAATCGTCGGCATCTTCGCAATCATCCGATGCTGGGCGACCTTGCGCTGCACCGGATCATCGACGTTCGTGGAGTCGTGATAGAAGGCCGACAGGGCGCCGACGGCGCCGCACATGATGGCCATCGGGTGCGCGTCGCGGCGGAAGCCTTCGAAGAAGCGATCGAATTGCGCGTGCAGCATCGTGTGGCGCGTGATCGTGCTGTTGAATTCCTGGCTCTGCGCCATGTTCGGCAACTCGCCGTGCAGCAGCAGGTAGCAGACTTCGAGGAAGCTGGATTTCTCGGCCAGCTGTTCGATCGGATAGCCGCGGTGGAGCAGGATGCCCTGATCGCCGTCGATGTAGGTGATCTGGCTTTCGCAGCTGGCGGTGGAGGTGAACCCCGGATCCAGCGTGAACATGCCCGTCTGGGCGTAGAGTTTGCCGATGTCGATCACGTCCGGCCCGACGGTTCCGGCGTAGACCGGCATTTCAACCGTCTTGCCATTGGCGCTGACGGTCGCTTTGCCGTTCGGTTTGACCTTGTTTTCCATCGACGAAGTCTCCTCAAATTCCACGGCGTCCCGCCGCTCAACCCCCGGCGCGGGCATGATCGCTCATGCGCGCGAAAGCTTCATTACGGCCTAGCAACGCCAGCACAAGAGTAATATCGGGGGCGGGCGCCCCTCCGGTAAGTACGGCGCGCAAAACCGGGCCGATTTTGCCTAGGCTGATGCTGTTTTGCTCGCAAAACTGCGTGAGGGCGGCCTTGATGGCTGGCTCAGACCAGTCCTGTACCCCTTCCAAAGCCGGAAGGAGGGTCGATAGCCGCGTCCGGGCCTCGTCGTTCAGCTGGGCGGCGGCTTTGCCCTCCAGGGCGATCGGGCGCAAGTTGGTAAGGAATCGGGCGTGTTCGGAGAACTGGACGAGATTCGCTGCCCGGCCCTTGAGAGCGCCCGTCGCCGCCTCGATCCGGCTGAGTTCGTCAACGCCGAGAGCCTTGGCCTCCGGGCGCGCGCTCCAGAGCGCGAACACGCGCTGATCATCGGCCAGCGCCATGTAATGCTTGTTCACCGAGTCGAGCTTCACGAAGTCCAGCCGGGCCGGCGCCTTGTTGAGGCCGTCGAGGTCGAACCAGGCGATCGCCTGGTCGTCCGGAATTATCTCGTCGTCGCCATGGCTCCAGCCGAGACGCAACAGATAGTTGCGCATCGCCTCGGGCAAGTAGCCCAGCACATCGCGATACTCGTCTACGGCGGTGGCGCCGTGGCGCTTGGACAGCTTCTTGCCATCCGGACCGTGGATCAGCGGCACATGACTGTAGTCCGGCTGCGGCCAGTCCATGCCGATGTAGATCGGCAGCTGACGGAACGTGTTGAGGAAGTGATCGTCGCCCCGGATCACATGCGTAACGCCCATGTCGTGATCATCCACGACGACCGCGAGCATGTAGGTGGGCGAGCCGTCGGAGCGCAGCAGGACCAGTTCGTCGAGATCGGCATAGGCCCGTGAGACTGTACCCTGCACATGATCGGCAACAGTCAGTTCTCTCGTATCCGGCATGCGCAGCCGGATCACGGTGGCGGCGCCCGGAGGTACCGGCTTGGCGGGATCGCGCCAGGGCGAACGGAACGGCTTGAGCAGGTCCGCCATCCGCGCTGCGTCGGCGTCCGACAGCGAACCTTCCGCAGCCTTCTTCTTTTGCAGTCCTTCGGCCTCGTCACGGCGGGCCTGAAGTTCTTCCGCAGTCACCGGGCAGTGATAAGCCGCGCCGCGTTTCACCAGCTCATGCGCCACCTCCGCATGGCGCGCTGCGCGGGTGGATTGCAGCACGGGCGGCTCGTCGCCGCCCAGCCCCAGCCAGTTGAGACCATCAAGGATTGCGTCGATGGCGGCCTGGGTCGAGCGCTCCTTGTCGGTGTCCTCGATCCTCAGCAGGAACTTGCCGCCCTTCGCGCGGGCATATAGCCAACAGAACAGGGCCGTGCGGGCGCCTCCGATATGGAGGTAGCCTGTCGGGGAGGGGGCGAAGCGGGTGACGACCGTCATCAGGGTCCAATACGGGTTTTGGGGCTGCCCCACACGGGAGCGCGGGCCCTGAAGATCACATCCGCCCCTCTCCAAGCAAGGGCCGCCGGGCCGCATGGCGGGCAGGGCGTCTTCAGCCGCGTGGGCGGGTTTTTCCGGCAGGCTTTTCAGGATCAGGCGCTGCGCTGGCCGCTCTTGCTGCCGCTTGGGCTGGTGGCGGGGGCAGCGGTTTACATGACCGCGCCGTTCGAGCCTGACTGGCCGGTCCTGATCGCGCCGATCCTGATCGGGCTGGCGGGCTGGCTTGCTTTGCGCCAGCGCGGATCGGGCATGCTGGCGCTGCTGATGGCCATTGTCGCGTGCGTAGGCGCCGGGGCGCTTTCCGGAAAGATCCGGACGCTCGCGGTCGCCGTGCCCGTGCTGAAGGAAGAGATCGGTCCGGTTCGCATCGAAGGGATCATCGCGGAGATCGATTCCAGCGAGCGAAGCCGCCGTGTCCGCATCGACGTCCGCGCCATCGAACGCCTGACGCCAGAGGCGACGCCCGACTTCATCCGCTTCAGCTTCAAGGGCGAGCTGGAGTTTGAACCCGGCCGCGCCGTCGTGTGCCGCGCCATCCTGTCTCCACCGCCACGGCCGGTCGTGCCGGGAGACTATGCCTTCCATCGCGATGCGTGGTTTCAACAGCTTGGCGGCGTCGGATTCTCGACGGGCGGATGCGAGCCGTTGCCCACCCGACCGCCAACGGCGGCAACTGACACGGCCTTCCAGTGGTTGGGCGCCGTGCGCAGGGCTATCGCCACGCACGTCAACGATGCCGCCGGAGAGGAGGGCGGGGGGATCGCAGCGGCGATGGTCTCTGGCGACCGCAGCTTCATCACACCGGAGGATGCCGAAGCGTTGCGGCTGTCCGGCCTTGCTCACCTCCTGTCGATTTCCGGCGTGCACATGGTGCTGGTCGGTGGCGTGATCTTCTTCATCATCCGCCTCCTGTGGCCCTTCATAGAGCCCCTGGCGCTACGCATGCCTGCGGTGCGGGTGGCGGCCTTCGCGGCCATCGTTGCCTGCACGCTCTACTTCCTCATCTCGGGAATGGAGGTGGCGACACAGCGCGCCTACATCATCGCGCTGATCGGCTTTGGCGCGAAGCTGTTCGACCGTCCGGCTGTCTCATTGCGCTCGCTGGCCGTGGCGCTCGCCGTCGTGGTTGTTTTGCAGCCGGAGTCCGTCGTCACGCCCGGCTTCCAGATGTCGTTCGCTGCGTCTGGCGCCCTAATCGCCCTGTACGAGATGTGGCCCAAGATGGAGAACCCAGACCGGCCGGGCATCTTCCGCCGCGTGGGTGCGTGGTTTGGGGCAGCTGCGGCTACCTCGCTGGTGGCGTCACTCGCAACGCTGCCGTTTGCGCTTCATCACTTCGACCGCGCCGCGATCTTCAGCGTGTTCGCCAACATCGCCTCCACGCCGGTCATCACGCTGTGGACCACGCCCGTCGCCGCCGTTGCAGCGCTCGCAACACCTTTCGGACTGCAGGCGCCCTTTCTCTGGCTGATGGGGCTGAGCCTCGAAGTCGTGCTCTGGATCGCGCGCTTTTCCGCGGAAGCTTCACCGGACGTGGACGTGCCGCGCCTTGATGGAACAGGCATGGCGCTCGCCGCCGTGGCCATCGCACTGTTCTGCATTCTCGCGCGCAAGGGCAGGTTGTTCGCCATCTTCCCGGCCGCCGCCGCGATCACCGTGTGGCTCACCGCGCCGCAGGCGATCGGCTACGTTTCCAATGACGGCGCAGTCTTCCTCGAACAACCCGAAGGATGGGTGCAGCTCACTGACTGGCGCCACGAGAACGGTCTCGACCCGCTGATTGTGGGCGATGACATCGGGAAATCGCCGTGTCCTGGCAAAGGCGCCGCTTGCGAGCTTCAGCTGCTGGAGGGCGAGGCGAGCATCGCTCCTTCGGTTGTGACGCCTGCTGCGGGATGCCCGTCGTCCGCAACGCTGACGCTATCATCCGAGCCGGGCGCACCAAAGCTCAACGTGAACCCCTGCCTGTTCGCAAACGCCGGCGGCGCCGCTATCGTTCGGAACGGGCAGCAACTCGCGCTCCAGCCAGCGCTTCCGTCCGTCGGACGCGCATGGGAACAGCCGCTCTATCGCGCGCGGGAAACGACGAAGGACAACTGAGTCGACCGGCGCAGAGCAGCGACAACGCTAATGATACCGGCGAACCAGCGCGACCAGCTTGCCCTGAATGCGCACGCGATCCGGTCCGAAAATCTGTGTGCCGAAGGCCGGGTTCGCCGCTTCAAGTGCGATCGAGCCGCCCTTCTTGCGGAAACGCTTCAGCGTCGCGGTTTCCTCGTTGATCAGCGCCACAACGATGTCGCCGGAGACGGCATGGTCGGTCCTTTTGAGGATCACGGTGTCGCCGTCGAGAATACCGGCGTTGATCATGCTCTCGCCCTGAACTTCCAGAGCGAAGTGCGTATCGGGATCCAGTTCCTCGGTCGGCGCCGCAACGCGGTGCGTCTCATGCTCGATCGCCTCGATCGACGTACCGGCAGCGATCCGGCCCATGACCGGGATCATGCTCGGCCGCGCGGCGGAGGCCGCAGCCTTGCGGGCGGCGCCATTGCCTTCGACAACGCTGGGACGGAAAGGCGCGCGGCCCATGGGCTGCGGAACAGCGCTCTCGGGGAGTTTCAGCACTTCCAGCGCCCGCGCCCGGTGGGCGAGACGGCGCAGGAACCCGCGCTCTTCCAGCGCCGTAATCAGGCGGTGAATCCCGGATTTCGAGGCCAGGTCCAGCGCTTCCTTCATCTCGTCGAAGGACGGGGAGACGCCTGTCTCCTTGATCCGGTCGTTGATGAAGAGCAGCAGCTCGCGCTGTTTCTTGGTGAGCATGACTGTCTACGGCCTCTAAACTGTTGAGTCGCAGATAGTTCTACTATCGTTCACGTTATGGGTCAATTAGTCTCTGGGACAACTGGCGAACATTCGCCAGTAACCGCACGGATTCCATTGGGTTTCCGGCGCGCATCAGGCTTTCCCCAACCAGGAACCCCCGGGCGCCGCATTGGCGCAGGCGGGCGATATCGGCCGCTTCCCGGACGCCGCTTTCAGAGATCAGCAGCCGGCCGGGGGGCATCAGGTCGGACAGGCGCTCGGTGACGCCCAGGTCGGTCACCATGCGTTTGAGGTCGCGGTTATTCACGCCCATCAGCGGCGAGGGCAGGCCGAGCGCGCGGACCATCTCGGCTTCATCGTGGGCCTCGAGCAACACCGACATGCCAAGCTCGTCCGCTGTCGCGTGCAGCTCTTTGGCGAGCGCGTCGTCCGCGGCGGCCATGATGATCAGGATGGCGTCGGCTCCGTGGGCGCGGGCTTCGATCACCTGAATCGGGTCGATCATGAAATCCTTGCGCAGGACCGGCATCCCTACGGCGTTACGCACGGTGACCATGTCGGCAATCGAGCCGCCAAAGCTGGGGCCATCGGTCAGCACAGACATGCACGCGGCGCCGCCCGCCTCGTAGGCGCGTGCGACTTCAACGGGATCGCGCCCGGGGCTGATGTCGCCGGCTGACGGGCTCTTGCGCTTCATCTCGCAGATCAGGGCGTTGCCATCCGCCGCTGCGATCTTCAGCAGCGCATCGGCAAAGCCGCGCGGCGCAGAAGCGGCCTTCGCATCCGCCAGCAGCGAGGATGTCGAGCGCTCGCGGCGCAACGCCGCGACTTCGTCTGCCTTGTAGTCGAGGATGCCCTTGAGGCGGTCGCTAAGCATTTGTGGCGCGCCTCAACGCATCGAGCGCGGCAATCGCCTTGCCCATCAGGATGGATGAGCGCGCAGCTTCAATACCGGTCTTCATGTCCGGCACGATGTCGGCGACCACGAGAGCCGCAGCGGCATTGACCATCACGAGATCGGCAAACGGCGAGGGGTCGCCGGCCAGAACGCGGCGCAGCGCTTCGGCATTCTCCTCCACCGTTCCGCCACGTAGCTGATCGACGGTGCGGCGCGTGACGCCCAGCTCTTCTGGCGAAAGCTCAAACATGTGCACTTCGCCGTCCTTGAGCTCGGCAACCAGCGTGGTGCCGACCGTGGAGATTTCATCCAGCCCGTCGCGGCCATGGACGACCCAGGCGCGTTCGGTGCCGAGGCTGCTGAGCGCCTGCGCGTAGGGTTCGAGCCATTCGGGGGCGAACACGCCGAGCACCTGGCGTTTGGCGCCCGCGGGGTTGGCCAGCGGGCCGAGCAGGTTGAAGATGGTGCGAATGCCCAGCGCCTTGCGCACCGGGGCGACGTGCTTCATCGCCGAATGATGCGACGGAGCAAACATGAAGGCTACACCGGCATCGCGGAAGCTGGCTTCAAGCTGTGCGTCGCTTGGCGCGAGATTGACGCCCAGCGCCTCCAGCACGTCGCCTGAGCCGACCTTGGGCGGAACCGAGCGATTGCCGTGCTTCGCCACGATAGCGCCTGCGCCAGCAGCCACGAGCGCTGCTGCGGTGGAGGTATTCAGCGACACCCAGTTGAGCCCACCCGTGCCGCAGGTGTCGATGGCGTGGGCAGGTGCGTTTACCCGCCGCGCGTGGCGGCGCATCACGCCCGCGCCCGCGACAATGTCATCCACCGTCTCGCCGCGCAAACGCAGGCTGACGAGAAATGCCGCGATCAGTTCCGGCGTGGAATCGCCCGCGAGAATTGCCTCGAACGCCGTCGAAATCTCTTCGGGCGCCGGTCGCTTCCCGTTGACCAGCTTGTCCACGACGAGGCGGACATACTCGCTCATGTGAGGCCCGCCTTCTTCAGGAAGTTGGCCAGCATCGTCTTGCCGTGCTGTGAGCCGATGGATTCCGGGTGGAATTGCACGCCATAGACCGGCCGCGTCGCGTGGCTCACGGCCATGATCTCGCCGTCTGCGGTTTCGGCATCCACGGTCAGCACGTTGGGCATGCCCTTCCGGCGGATCGCCAGAGAGTGATAGCGCACCACTTCGATCTCTGCGGGCACGCCTTCAAACAGCACGCCGCCGTGAACTTTCACATCCCACGCCTTACCGTGAACGATCTCGCGCGCGCCTTCAACAATACCGCCCATCACCTGGCCGATGGCCTGGTGGCCAAGGCACACGCCGAGAATGGGTAGATCGTCCGGCGCTTGTGCAATCAGGTCCATGCAGATGCCCGCCTCAGCAGGCGTACACGGGCCGGGCGACAGCACGATGGCGTCAGCGCCCTTCGCCAGCGCGTCCTTCACGCTCAACGCATCGTTGCGCACGACTTCGACATTCACCTTCGGACTGATCTCTTCGAGATAGTGGACGAGGTTGTAGGTGAACGAGTCGTAGTTATCGATCAGGAGGACTTTCATCTGTTCCCCCGGTCGTAGCGCGTCGCTTCCTCGGCGGCGCGGAAGAGGGCGCTGGCCTTGTGCACCGTCTCCATGAATTCGCTCTCGGGATTGCTGTCGTAGACTACACCACCGCCCGCCTGCACGTGGATCTTGCCGCCTGCGAACACTGCGGTGCGCAGCGCGATGCACGTATCCATATCGCCGCCCGCGCCGAAATAGCCGACGCCGCCCGCATAAACGCCGCGCGCATGCGGCTCGAGTTCGGTAATGATCTGCATGGCGCGGATCTTGGGCGCGCCAGATGTCGTGCCCGCAGGAAAGCCCGCCGCGAGCGCGGAGACCATGTCCTCGCCATCCTTTAACACGCCCTGCACGTTGGAGACGATGTGCATCACGTGCGAATAGCGCTCGATGGTGAAACTCTCGGTGACCTTCACCGTTCCGCGCGCGGCTACGCGACCGACATCGTTGCGGCCGAGATCGAGCAGCATCAGGTGCTCCGCGCGCTCCTTGGGATCCGCGATCAGCCGCTCTGCATTGGCCTGGTCGGCGGCAGGCGTCGCGCCGCGCGGCAATGTTCCGGCAATCGGGCGTACGGTGATGACGCGATCGCGTACGCGCACGAGAATCTCGGGGCTCGACCCCGAAATCTGGAAGCCGCCGAAGTTCACGTAGAACATGAAAGGCGAGGGGTTCAGCCTGCGCAGGGCGCGATAGAACGCGAAGGGAGACCGCTCGAACGGCGCGGAGAAGCGCTGGCTCGGCACGACCTGGAAGATGTCGCCCGCGTGAATGTACTGCTTGGCCTTCTCGACCATGTCGAGATAGCGGGCCTTGCTGGTGTTCGAGGCAAAATCAACCTTCTCGACCGGCGCTTCTGTCGGGCGCGACGGCGGCATGGGTTGGTCCAGCACGGCCTCGATCGCATCGATCCGCGCCTCGGTTACCTTTGCGCCACCGCGCTCGGGCGCGGCGATGATGATCTCCTGCTTCACGCCGTCGAAGATCAGCACGACGCCCGGGCGCATCAGCATGGCTTCAGGCACGCCGTTCGGATCGGGCTTGGGCTCGGGCAGGCGCTCGACATATCGGACCATGTCATAGCCGAGATAGCCGAAGGCGCCGGCGGCCATGGGCGGTAGCCCATCGAGACCATCGGCCTTGCAGGCATCGATGAAACTGCGCAGTGAGCCCATGATGTCCGTGGACGTCGACAGCACCTCGCGGAAGTCGCTGGTCAGCGAGGTTTCCGCCTTGCCGCCCTTCACGCGCCACCACAGGTCGGGCGCCATGCCGATGAAGGAATACCGCCCGCGCGATTCCCCGCCCACAACGCTTTCGAACAACACGAGCCCATCCGAATTCGGATTGAGCTTCAGCATCGCTGAGACAGGCGATTCCGTGTCGTCGACCCGGCGCCTGACAAGAAGCCGGGGCAGCGCCTGCATCATTGCGCCGTATCCTGCGGCTGCATGCCCTTGAAGAAGGCGGTGATGCCTTCCTCATTTCGCTTGAACTCCACCTCGTTCTGGAGCCCGCGCTGGAACACTTCAGCCAGATCCTGCTGCAGCGACTGGTTCACCTGGCTGCCCATCTGCATCCGGATCAGCGCCGTGCTTTCGGGCGTCGCCGGAATGATAGCGTCCACACGCGCCACCCAGGCTTCGCCGCTGGAGCCGCGGATCAGGCCGACTTCACCTTCCTTGAGCGCGAACCCGGCGGTGACCAGGGCCTGATCGATCTGCTGGCCGCCTTCGCGCGTCAGCGTGATCGCAGGCAGCGCTTCCAGCTTGCTGGCGGTCGCGGCCGCGCCGAACTGGGCGCCGCCCTTCACCGCGGTGACCATCGCATTTGCAGCGGCTTCCATCGCGGCGAGCTGCCTTTCAGCCATCACGATCTGGCGAACCTCATCCTTCACGTCGGCGAGCGGCAGGATACTTGAAGGGACGATTTCATCGAGCCGGAACATCGAGCGCTGGTTGTCGCCTTCATAGACGGTTGTCATCTGACCGGGCGCCAGCGTGAACAGGTCGCGCATCGCGTCGCGGTTGGCGACGAGCAGGGCAGCCTGGTCGCCATTCGCCGTGCGCCCCTGCGCGTTGACCGGCGCGAGGTTATAGACCGGCAGGCCGAACTGCTTGCCGATCTCTTCGAGCGACTGGCCGCCAGCCGCGTCGCGGAAGGGTTCGGCGGACTCTTCATAAAGGCGGGAGGCTTCCGGCAGCGCCAGATTGCGGCGGACCTGTTCGGCCGCCTGCTCGAACGGGGTCGGCGTTCCGGGCGTGATCGTCTTGACGAGCGCAGTCTGAAAGGGTGCGCCCTCGGTGACCTGGAATGGAGCGTTGTGAACACGACCAGCGGGAAGCTCGAACAGGAACTTGCGATAGTTCTCGTCCTCGATCTGCTCCGGCATGACCTTGCGCTCAATCGGCGTGATGCCTGTCGAGCGTGCGAGCGCTTCTTCCGGCGTCAGGCCCTGCATCACGAGATCGATGAAACCCTGAACCGAGTTACGGTCGGTTCCGTTGTATTCCACGATGTCGCGCGTCTCGGGCGTCGAATACAGCTTGATGCTTGCATCATACTCGGCGCGGACCTGCTCGTCGGTGAGCGGCGCCTGGTCGAGGAAATCGTCCGGCGTGTAAACCAGCGCGGAGATGCGGCGGCGCTCGGGCTGCGTGAAGCGTTCCTTGTTGATATTGTACCATGCCTCGACGTCGGCATCGGTCGGCGGCGCGACGCCGGCGATGCCTGCGGGCGTGGGCCGCGCGAGCGATAGCGTGCGCGTCTCGCCGAAATACTTGATGAAGGGCTCCGACAGGACGTCCGGCAGATTCACGGCGCTGAACGCGGCGACCTCGACATAGCGCTGCGTGAGGAAGTCCTGCAGGAACTGCTCGAACTCCAGCGGAGAAATGCCGCGGTCCTGGGCCTCGGCCCGGATCGAGGCGACATCGACCTTGCCGAAGGCGTTGGTCAGCACCTGATTACGTTCGAGATATGCCTTCAGGGTCTCGGCGCTGGCGCGGATGCCCATCTTGTCGGCGAAGGCGAGGACGGTGTCCTGATACTCCATCGACAGCAGTTCGCGTTCGGCCAGCCCTCCCGGCTGTGCCGCTTCCGCCAGGCTGATGACCTTTTGTTCCTCGATCAGGGCGCGGCGGATCGCGCGGTCGATCTCGGCGCGCACTTCCGTGCCCTTGACTTCGCGCTCGCCGATCTTGGTCAGCGTGCCGCCCGACATGCCGCCGCCGAACGTGTCCGGCAGCGTCACCGCGAGGGCGATGACCAGCGGGATGAAAAGCAGGATGAGGGCCCACTTCGATCTCGCGAACTTGCGCATTCCGCCAATCATGCGGCGAAACTCCCTGAAAGACGACGTGCAACCGGATTGGTTGTCCGCTGGAACACGGCTTGCTAGAGCATTTTGCGGCGAAGGGGAAACCCGCTTCACCGCAGGAAATTGCGACATTACAGCAGCCAAGCGCTTCCGGGCGGGTCAGAACCGGCCGGAAATTGCACGCACTGCCATCGCACGAGGCGAGGATTGATGACGACGCGCAGGAAGCTGGTCGCCGGCAACTGGAAAATGAACGGGCTCAAGGCCTCGCTTTCCGAGGTTCGCGCCATGGTTGACGGCGCGAAGGCGCTTTCCGGCGTCGACCTGTCGATCTGTCCGCCTGCGACCCTGATTTCAGCCGTCGCCAGCGCGCTGGAGGGCTCCGCGATCGGCCTCGGCGGGCAGGACTGCCATGCCGAGCGTTCAGGCGCTTTCACCGGCGACATCAGCCCGGAAATGCTGGCGGATACCGGCGCCGGCTTCGTGATCGTTGGGCATTCGGAACGTCGCGCCGGCCATGGCGAGACGGACGCGGTCGTCGCCGCCAAGGCGTCTGCCGCTTACCGGGCAGGGCTGACGCCAATTATCTGCGTCGGCGAAAGCCTCGAGCAGCGCGACCGGGGCGAAACCCTGGCCGTGATCGCCGGCCAGCTGGCCGGCTCCATTCCGGATGCCGCGGCCACGACCCCCACCGTGATCGCCTATGAGCCGATCTGGGCTATCGGCACGGGCCGGACCCCGACCACAGCACAGGTTGCCGAGGTCCACGCGGCCATGGTCGCGACCCTGCAACAGCGCTTTGGCGCGGCGGCCGAGGGTATCCGGCTGCTGTATGGCGGCTCGGTCAAGCCCGAAAATGCCCGTGAACTCATGCATGTGCCGGGCGTGGACGGGGCGCTGGTGGGCGGCGCGAGCCTCAAGGCCGGCGACTTTCTGAAGATCGCGGCGGCCTGCGCCTAGCGGGCCCGCCGTCATCGACCCTACATGAAAAGGTGTGTGGGGGCTTGGCCGCAACCCGCCGACGTGCTTTGAGGCGGTCCAAACGGCTACCGGCGTACCCAAAACATGCTCAACGTCATTCTGACCATCCACATGATCGCGTGCCTTGCGCTCGTGGTCGCCATTATGCTGCAGCGCTCGGAGGGCGGCGCCCTCGGGATGAGCGGCGGCGGCACCGGCGGCCTGATCTCGGGCCGTGGTGCCGCTGGCATCTTGGTCCGCGTCACGATGGGCCTCGCCGCCGTGTTCTTCGTCACCAGCATCACGATGACCTTCCTCAATAACCAGGCGAACACTGCGCCGGGCGTGCTGGAACGTCAGATCCAGCAGGATGGCTCGGGCAACCCGCTTGGTACGGGCCTCACGGGTTCTGGAACTACGACCGTCCCGGCCCCCGCCGCCCCTGCGCCGGCAGCGCCTACGCCCACGATTGATCCGCTGGCTCCGGCCACCACGACGCCTGCGGCCACCCCGCCGGCGACGGGCGCCGCTACGCCGCCTGCTTCTGCGCCTGCGACGACGCCGACTGCACCCGCCACCACGACACCCGCTCCGGCGCCGGTCACGCCGCCCGCTGAAAACGGTGGATCGAACAACTAGTCGAGCTGACTGCGGCTTGGCGCCCCCTCGCGCCGGGCGAGCGAATCGTTAAACTGGTATTCCGTCATGAAGCGTTTCATCTTCATCACGGGGGGCGTCGTGTCCTCCCTCGGGAAGGGCATTGCCTCGGCAGCGCTTGGCGCCCTGCTGCAGTCGCGCGGATACCGCGTCCGGCTGCGCAAACTCGACCCCTATCTCAACGTCGACCCCGGCACGATGTCGCCGACCCAGCATGGCGAGGTGTTCGTCACGGACGATGGCGCCGAAACCGATCTCGATCTTGGGCATTATGAGCGCTTCACCGGCGTATCGGCGCGCAAGACCGACAACACCACGACGGGCCGCATCTACCAGTCGATCCTCGAGAAGGAGCGCCGGGGTGATTATCTCGGCGCGACCATCCAGGTCATCCCGCACGTCACCGACGCGATCAAGACCTTCATCCGTTCAGACTCGGACGACGTGGACTTCGTTCTTTGCGAAGTCGGCGGCACAGTTGGCGATATCGAAGGCCTGCCGTTCTTCGAGGCGATCCGCCAGTTCAGCCAGGAAGTTGGGCGCGAGGCGAGCCTCTTCATTCACCTGACGCTGCTGCCTTACATCGCCACCGCCGGCGAGCTGAAGACCAAGCCGACGCAGCACTCCGTGAAAGAGTTGCGCTCCATCGGCATCCAGCCCGACATCTTGCTGTGTCGCGCGCCCATGCCGATCCCGCCCGAGGAGCGCCGCAAGCTCGCGCTGTTCTGCAATGTGCGCCCGGAAGCAGTCATCGAAGCGCTCGACGCCCAGCACATTTACGAAGTGCCGCTCGAGTACCATGCGCGCGGCCTTGATCACGAAGTGCTGCGCCACTTCGGCCTCGAGAAGCAGACGACCCCAGATCTCAAGCACTGGGTCCAGACCTCACAGACCCTGCGCAATCCAGATGGTGAAGTGCGCATTGCGATCGTCGGCAAGTACGTGGCGCTGCATGACGCCTACAAATCCGTGGTGGAGGCGCTGGGCCATGGCGGCCTCGCCAACAAGGTGAAGGTCAATCTCACCTGGATCCCGTCCGACCGCTTTGACGATCCGAACTCGGACCTCTCCGAACTCGACAATGTCGATGGCGTGCTGCTTCCGGGTGGATTTGGCGAGCGTGGCGCGATCGGCAAGATGCGCGCAGCGGGCTATGCGCGGCGCCACAAGCTGCCGTGCTTCGGCATCTGCTACGGTATGCAGCTCGCCGTGATTGAAGCCGCACGCAGCCTCGCCAACATCCCCGGCGCTGGCACGACAGAGTTTGGCCACCCGGAATATCCTGCCGTCGGCCTGATGTCAGAGTGGGTGCGCGGCAACGAGCGCGAAGTACGTTCCGCCGGCGGCGATCTTGGCGGCACCATGCGTCTCGGCGCTTATCCCGCCACGCTGCGCAAGGGTTCGCGCGTCGCGAGCATCTACGGGACGGAGCACATCTCCGAGCGCCATCGCCACCGCTATGAAGTGAACGCCGACATCATCGACAAGCTGGCCCCGCATGGCGTTGTCTTCTCGGGCATGTCGCCGGACGGCAAGCTGCCGGAGATCATGGAACTGACCGACCACCCCTGGTTCATCGGCGTGCAATTCCACCCCGAGCTCAAATCGCGGCCATTCGATCCGCATCCGCTGTTCGCCAGCTTCATCGCTGCGGCGCGGGACAAGAGCAGGCTGGTCTAGCGCTACACGCGACGTGAATTTCGCCGGGACGGAAAGCACTCCGCCGATCCTCCGCATACGGCAATTCGGGAACCTCGCCCGCTTGGCGTGCTGTTTCTCCAATCACGCGAAGAACGCCGAAACAAAATTGCAGAATCAGGCGCTTGCAACGTATCCTACGGAACCGGTTGGGCGCCGGGCGCTTATCACAGCATGGGCGTTATCGGGCGCGGCGGAAATCGACAAACTGCAATCGCGCGCAAGACGCTCGCCGGGCCTTCGGTCGTCCGCATACCCGCAATTGAAGGTTTGCGCGCGTGGCTGGCGTGGGCTGTCGTCTTCTACCACCTGCTGATCACAACCAACATCGACGCCCACTCCGGCATTGTCGCCAAGGCCGAGATGATCGGCTCGGGCGCCGTGACGATCTTCATGATGCTGAGCGGCTTCGTCATCACTGGGCTTCTGCTCACGCGGAAAGAAGCTTGGCTGCCGTTCATCACACGGCGCGCCTTCAGGCTGTTTCCGGCCTACTGGATCGCGCTCGCTGTGGGCGCCGTCGCGATGCTGATCCGGCCTTACGTGTTCGCCGATGTCTCGTGGGCATCCGACCCCGCCTTCATCGGCGACATGGCTTATCACGCGCAGAACACCGAAGCCGTGCTTGCAGCCCCGCTTGAGCAGACGCTGTTTCACGTGTCGCTGCTGCAGGGCGTACCTCCGCCCGCGTTTATGTCTAACTCCTCCGCCACGATCCTCGGGCCGGCATGGTCTCTGACTGTCGAATGGCAGTTCTACCTCGCCGCGCCGTTCCTGGTCTGGATGGCGCGCAAGCAGACGCGCGCCGCAATGCTCGTGATCGCTTCAACCATACTGGTGTTTGGCATGCAGCGGGGATGGATGAGCGGCCTGCTGACAACCGCGTCCCTACCGAATTTTCTGTACATCTTCGTCATCGGCATCTTCTGCCGCATCGCGCTTCCCTACCTTCCGCAGCATGGCGGCTTTGGCTGGGCTGCAGCGGCGGCGCTCGTGGCCATCGGCGTGCAGACCGGGATCGCCCCGGCCATCGCGATCTGGCTGGCCTTTGTCGTGCTGATCGCCCGCGCGCCGGCAAATGGCGCCGAGCGCGCCCAACGCGGTCTGCTCGATCGTGTCTTTGCAGCTGTCCTCGAGTCGCCGCGGGCAATCTATCTGGGTGACCGCTCCTACTCGGTCTACATCCTCCACAGCCCGATCATTGTTTTTGCCGGCTATGTGTTGTTCCCGCTGTACGACTTCACGCGCGAGGAAGCGCTCGTCGTGATGACGCTTGTGATTGTTCCCACCATCCTGATCGCGTCCGAGTTGATGTATCGCTTCGTGGAGCGGCCGATGATCCGCCTGGGCGCGCGTGCGGCCAATCGCTTGACCGTCGGGACAGCGCGCCCCGTTATCCTGCCCAAGCCCGCCGCCCCAGCGGTTTAGCGGCCGCTCGCTGTCGCGAAGGCGGGAAGGTTGCATCGCCCGCTGCGTAACAAGCAGTTGGCGGCGGCAGGCTGCCGTGCTTTCTGCGGGGATGCTCAAAGTCGCTCAAATTGACTGAGTCGAGCGGTTCCATCCCGGCGCCCGGAGCGGCGGACTTCGCCGCCATGGCGGAGCATCTCCCGGAGCTTGCCTGGATCGCCAATCCCGCGGGCAAGATCATCTGGGGCAATGCCCGCTGGCGCGACTACATAGGCGCGACGCGGGACGAAGTACCGGCGACCGACTGGGCAAAGATCCACGACCCCGAATATCTGCCGCGCGTCAGCGAGCAATGGGTTGCCGCCTTGAAGTCAGGCGAGCCGGTGGAGATGGCGTTCCCGCTGCGCCGGGCCGACGGCCAATACCACATGTTCCTTACGCGGGCGCGTCCGCTGCGCAACGCGGACGGCAAGATCGACTACTGGTTCGGGATCAACACCGACATCAGCGCGCTTCAGGCGGCGACGGCAGCAGCGGAGGAGCAAAGGCGGCTGCTCGAGACGCTCAACCGCACCGCAGCCATGGTTGCAGCGGAACTCAATCTCGATCGCATGGTGCAGTCTGTTGTGGACGCCGCAGTGCAGCTCACAGGCGCAAAGTTCGGCGCGTTTTTCTATCATGTCCCTCAGCCGACGGGCGAGGCGGCGACGTTTTACACGATCTCGGGCGTACCGCGCGAAGCCTTCTCCAGCTTTCCGATGGTGCGAGCAACGGAGGTTTTCCGCCCTACCTTGCAGGGTGAGGGGTTGATCAGGTCGCACGACATCACGGCCGACCCGCGCTATGGCAAGAACGCGCCTTACAAGGGCGTGCCTGAAGGCCATCTGCCGGTGCGCTCCTATCTCGCGGCGCCTGTCGTTTCGCGGCGGGGCGAGGTGATGGGGTGTCTGTTCTTCGGCCATCCCGAACCCGGTCGATTCACGGCGGATCACGAAACCCTGCTGATGGGCCTGGCGGCGCAGGCAGCCGCCGGCATCGACAATGCGCGCCTTTATGAAGGCGCCCAGCGCGACATCGCGGAACGGAAGCAGGCCGAAGAAGATCGCCTGATCATCCTCCGCGAGCTGAACCACCGCGTGAAGAACCTGTTCGCGGTAACGGTCGGCATGATCGGCATGACCGCACGAACAACGAGTTCGACGCAGGAAATGGCGCAGGCGCTTACGGGCCGCCTGCGGGCGCTGGCAAGCGCGCACGACCTGATCCGCCCCAACGTCGCGTCAGCTGACCAGAAGGCCCATCACACGCATGTGGGCAAGCTCATCGAGAAAATCCTGGCGCCTCACGTTTCGGCGGGCGAGGGACAGATAAAACAGGAAGGTCCTGATATCCGCGTCGGCACAACAGGCGCGGCCAGCCTCGCCCTTGTGCTTCACGAGGTTGCGACCAATGCGGCCAAGCACGGCGCGCTGTCGCGCGATACGGGCCGGATCGCCGTCTCCTGGCGGGTGGAGGGTGAGCATATGGTGCTCAACTGGATCGAACGCGGTGGACCGCCCATTTCCGGGCCGCCCCAGCGCAAAGGCTTCGGCGCCGATCTCGCGCACATGAGCGCGCGCGGACAGCTTGGCGGCGACATCGTGAAATCGTGGAACCCCGAGGGCCTGGAGATCGTCCTGCGCGCGTCGCTCGAAAGGCTGGAAGCATGATGCCCGCGGGCCCAGCCGACGCGCAGCCCGCATCCTCCATCGCGGGAATCAAGATCCTCATCGTGGAAGATGAACCCTTCATCGCGTTCGATCTCATGATGGCGATCCAGGATGCAGGCGCGATCGCCTTGGGGCCGGCGGCGACCGTGGCCGAGGCGATAGACTTCCTGCACAACGAGAATCCGGCTGCTGCGATCGTGGACGTGCATTTGCCAGACGGCACGATCGGCGCGTTTCTGGATGAAGCGCCGAAGGAGCTGTCGATCGTCATCCATACCGGCGTTGGCTTGCCGCCCGATGTGCGTGCGCGGCATCCACATGTTCCGACTTATGCAAAGCCGACTGACCCCGCGATATTGATCAAGCGCCTCGCAGAAGGCCTGCGCCGCGCCTAGCCTTCGCCGGTGTCGGGCGTTGGGCCGGGCACGAGATCGAATGCGAATGTCAGCCTGCGGGCGTTTGCGCCAAACGGCACCGTGCCGTGCCACATGTAGGACGGGAACAGCACCAGCATTCCTGGCTTCGGCTCGACATAGTGCTCCGCTTCCAGTGGAGGGACTGTGCGCACACCGGGCTGGCCGAAGCGTATCCAGCCTTCGCGGCCCTTGGGCGGCACGGTCTCGACATAGCAGGCCGAGCTGAGCCAGCCCTGCGGATGGACATGGTCGACATGATAGCCGCCGGGCTTGAGCCGGACTGACCACATGCCCTGAAAAGCATATGTGCCGCGATTGCGGGCGCGGATGGGATCGTCCCCCGTACCCAGTTCCGCCAGCCTCCGGCGGATCGGTCCATCGAGCGCCTGGGGTAGCGCCTTGAGGGCAGGGTGATCGCGCTGGAGAATGTCCACCGCCTGGCTGCCGTGGCGCAGCGACTGGTTGAACGGATGCTCCTCGAAGGTGTGCAACTCCATCAGCGCGGCTGAGAGGTCAGCGACATACGCTTCAAGCGAAGGCCAGCCCGGCGGCACATCGAGCAGGCTTGCGCCAACGAGGGAGCCGTAGTCGTGGAGGTCGCGGTAGCGTGCGTCGCCGAGCATGCGCCAAGCGGTGGCCTGCAGCGCGATCGCGTGCTGGTTGGTCGACCATTTGCGGCGGATATCGCCGGCGATGTCGGACGCCTTCTGCGCCTCGCCGGCAGCGAGCAGGGCCTCGACCAGCGTGATGAGAACCGGAAGCTCGGTCGGCGCGAGCCGCTGTGCCGATGAGGCCAGCGCAACGGCTTCACCTGAGCGGCCAAGCGTCGTTGCGAGCTGCGCGGCCTGGATAAGCAGCGAGGGTTGGTTGGGCATCTGCGCGGCGAGGCGAGACATCAGCGCGAAGGCGTCTTCCTGGCGGCCGGCGAATTCGAGGCCCTGGGCCTTCACGATGAGCAGCGCAACGTTTCCCGGTGCGCTGGCAAGTGCGCGCTCGACCTCGGCTGTCGCGGCGCCGAGATCGCCGGTGCGCATCCAGAGCAGCTGGGCGAGCTCGCGCTGGGCGTCGTACATATCCGGCCGGCGGCGGATGGCCTGCCGGAAGGCGGCGTCGGCAGCATCGAGATCGCCCAGGGCGAGGTCGCAGCGGCCGAGCATCAGCCATGTCTCGGGCGCATCGACGCCCTTGGTGAACGCCGCCCGGATATGCGGCTTGGCCTCGGGCCAGCGGCCGGCGTCTCCGAGGCAGGCTGCGAGATTGTGCTCGGCGACGCCCGAGGCCGGATTGGCGGCCAACGCCTCGCCGAAGCGGACGGCGGCTTCATCCAGCCGACCGGCCGCTTTCAACGCCTGCGCTTCGCGCATCAGCGTAGAAGCTAGCTGCGATGACACCCTGATCGAGACCCCGAGGTTGAAAAACACGCCAAAACGGGCAGAACCGGGATGCCGGCCCGGTCTTGCGGCCCGTCATCAGACCCTGTATGAGGCCCGCTCGCAAGGATCGGCCATTACATCAGAACTGGCCCGTCCCCCACACTTTTCCTGCCGATTTCGAGGCAATAATGGCCGTCCCTAAGCGAAAAACATCCCCGTCCAAGCGCGGCATGCGCCGTAGCCATGACCGCCTCCCGGGCTCGTCCTACGTTGAGGACAAGGAATCCGGCGAACTGCGCCGTCCGCACCATGTCGACCCGAAAACCGGCATGTACCGCGGCAAGCAGATCCTGAAGGTCAAGGACGAGGAATAGTCCTCGCTTTTGCTGACCCGCATGATTTCGAGCGGCCGCCCCACCCGGGCGGCCGTTCTGCTTTTTGGCCGCAGGCCGGGGCCGCTTCCATGGCGGCGTGATTGCAAGCGGGGGCGGTTCAAGACATAGCAGGCACGCTTTTCCCGTCGCTCCCGAATCGCGGTTGCGGCGTTCGCCTCAAGAGACCAAGGGGACCCCTCGTGACCGAGATTGTTGACGTCTACGCCCGTGAAATCCTGGACAGCCGGGGCAACCCCACGGTCGAAGTCGATGTCACGCTGGAAGACGGATCGAGCGGCCGCGCCGCCGTTCCCTCGGGCGCATCGACCGGCGCGCACGAGGCGGTGGAACTCCGCGATGGCGACAGGTCGCGCTATCTCGGCAAGGGCGTGCTGAAGGCCGTCGCGGCGGTGAACGACGAGATTTTCCCGGAGCTGCTCGGCCTCGATGCGACGGACCAGCGCCTGATCGACCAGGTGATGGTTGAACTCGATGGCACGCCGAACAAGTCCCGGCTGGGCGCCAACGCCATCCTCGGCGTGTCGATGGCGGTAGCAAAGGCTGCGGCGAATGCCTCGGGCCTGCCGCTCTATCGTTATGTCGGTGGCGCGAATGCGCATGTCCTGCCGACGCCGATGATGAACATCATCAATGGCGGCGCGCATGCCGACAACCCGATCGACATCCAGGAATTCATGATCATGCCGATCGGCGCCGAAACATTTGCCGATGCGCTGCGCTGTGGCGCGGAAATTTTCCACACGCTGAAGAAGAACCTGTCGGCCGCCGGCCACAACACCAACGTGGGCGACGAGGGCGGCTTCGCGCCGAACCTGAAATCGGCTGACGATGCGCTTGGCTTCATCATGAAGTCGATCGAGGCGGCGGGCTATCAGCCGGGCGAAGACGTTGTTCTCGCACTCGATGCGGCGGCGACCGAGTTCTACAAAAAGGGCAAGTACGAGCTGGAAGGCGAGGGCAAGTCGCTGTCGTCCGACCAGATGGCCGCCTACTGGGGCGACCTTGTGAGCCGCTTCCCAATCGTGTCGATCGAGGACGGCATGTCGGAAGACGACTGGGATGGCTGGCTCGCGCTGACCAAGCTGATCGGAAGCAAGTGCCAGCTGGTGGGCGATGATCTGTTCGTCACCAACACCGCGCGCCTCTCCGAAGGCATCGAGAGGGGCGCGGCGAACGCGATCCTCGTGAAGGTCAACCAGATCGGTTCGCTGACCGAGACGCTGGAAGCGGTGCAGATGGCGCACATGGCGCGCTATGCGGCCGTGATGTCCCACCGCTCGGGCGAGACGGAAGACTCAACGATTGCCGATCTCGCGGTTGCGACGAACTGCGGGCAGATCAAGACGGGATCGCTCGCGCGGTCGGACCGGCTCGCGAAGTACAACCAGCTGCTGCGGATCGAGGACGAATTGGGCAGCGCGGCGCGCTATCTCGGCCGGGCGTCGATCCGGGCTTAGGCTGCTTGATCGACTGAATGAAGAAGGCCCGGTGTGAACGCCGGGCCTTTTTGGTTTCGGGATGTGGGTGCGACCTCAGAAGCTGGGCTTCTGAGGCAGGGTTCGGGAGTGGGTAGACATCGAAGACGGGTGGGGCTCGTGCTGTTCCCGCGCGTTGCGCAGCCCCCTCCCGCCTTCGCTGCGCTTCGGCGCGGCAAGCCGTCACGCCGCGAAGACGCGGCGATCCACCTCCCCCGCCTGCTTCGCAGCCGAGGGAGGACAAGATCAGTGCAACACCCACCGCCTCATGGTGAGCAGCCGCGCGGAGCGCGGCGTCGGTCGAACCATGGGCCGCGAGCCCGAGCGGATCGGCGGCGCGTTCGCGCTTGAGGCGGATGGCCTGCAATTGCGCGAGGCGTTCGATGCCGGCGCAGTCCTTTGCGAGGATCTGGATGCGTTTGACGAGATCGACGAGTGATCTTGCGCGTGTCGGGCGGTGGAAGGATTTCCTGCCGGGGATGAAACGCAGCTTCGCGATCTGGTGCGCGCGGGCGGAGATGGTGAGGCGGAGGGTGGCCTCGTAGTCGATCAGCGCGGCTTCGAGGGCGATACGGGCGTCAGGGTCGGCTGCGAGTTCGTCTAGGGCGTCATCGTTGAGGATCAGTTGGACCATCACGCCGACGCGGTCACACAGGGCCGCGATGCACTGGCGGACGGGGTCCAGTGGGAAGAGGTAGCGCAGGATGATCCAGAGCCATTCCATGTGCTGAGTATGGAGTCAGGTTTTGGGCCGGCTGAATCTAAGAGGCTTTGTCGTACAAATTGCGTGGCTAGTGCGTTGAGTTTGTGAGGTGCAGTGGAGAAGTTTTCCTACGGATTGGGGAAGGCTGTTTCCCCGGTTTTGGGCAGCTGTGAGCACGGCCTCGTGGTTCGACAGGCTCACCATGAGGCCTTCTCCACTGCTGGGAAGGGAGCGCCTCATCCTGAGCTTGTCGAAGGACGAGGCGCGGGTGGGCACGACCGTGAGCCCCCTCCCGCCTTCGCTGCGCTTCGGCGTGTCACAGGGTTCCCAGCCTGCGTGCGGGACTTGGACATCGGGTGGGGGGTGGTAGTCTGGGCGCGAAGCAGAGGTGAGGTTTGGGTGTGAAGCGGATTCTGGCGATGGCCGTGTTGGCGGCGGCGTTGAGCGGCGGGGCGATGGCGCAGGAGACGACGCAGCCGCCGATCGATCCGGCGGCGGCGCCGGTTGATCCCGCGACTGTAACGACCCTGCCGGATGGTGCGGCGCAGCCGGTTGAACCTGCAACGATCAACGACCCCGCACCGGCGCCGGCGGCACCGCAATGGGTGGGGCCGGAGGTGAAGCTTGAAACCTCGATGGGCGACATCGTGATCGTGCTGGACATGGAGGGCGCGCCGAAGACGGCGAAGCAGTTTCTCACCCTCGTGAAGGGCAAGCATTACAACGGGGCTGCGGTCTATCGCATCGAGCCGGGCTTCGTGATCCAGTTCGGCGATCTTGACGCCAAGCTGGACTATCGCAAGCCGAAGACTGGCAATGTGCCGCTGGAGACGGAGAACAACCGGCACACGCGCGGAGCCATTGCGCTGGCGCGCGCGGAGGAGCCGGGCAGCGGGCAGTCGACTGTCTACATCGACCTGTCGGAGAACACCGGACTTGGCGCCACGCCGGGCGCGCCGCCGAACACGACGGGCTATGCCGTGTTTGGCCATGTCGTGCAGGGCATGGATATCGTTGATGCGATCGCGGCGGTGGAGCTGGCCCCGCCTGGCGAGAAGCATCCGTTCCCCGGCAAGCTTCCCAAGGTCGCGGTCGTGATCAAAAAGGCGACTGTGGTGAAGGAGTAGCGTTGCGGTGCCTGTGAGCACGGCCTCGTCCTTCGAGACGATCGCTTCGCGATCCCTCAGGATGAGGCCTACTCTTTGGGTGGCGCTGCAGGTCTCGCCTTGTCGCGTTCGACGCGGCGGGCGCCGGAGAGGATGTGCTCCATCCCGTAATTGCCTTCGTGGCAGGCGTATTCCCATACGCGCGGTGTTGGCCGGAACGTGTAGTCGACTGTCCATGTGCGCGTGTAGGTCGCCGGATCGATGACATCGACATGGTAGGCGAGGGCGTCTCTGGCTGTTCGGGTGAAGCGCTCGATCCAGACGGCGTTTGGCGATGTCGGGTAGGGACTTTGCTGGCCCTGCTGGAGCCGCACGTTGATGGTCTCGACGACGAAGGTATCGCCTTCCCACCAGCCGACGCTGTCGCCGGTCCAGCGTTGCAGGACAGCCGGGCCGTGCGCGGCCTTGGCGGCGGCGGCATCGGCGACCACGGGGATGATGCGGGTCTCGTTCATCATCTCGATGGAGATCACGATGACGGAGGGCGTCTGCACGATGTGGTAGGCGTCGTTGTAGCCTTGGCTTGTCATCGGCGGGGCGGCGGCGTTGGCGGCCATGAGGCAGCGGTCGCGATTGGGCAGCGTGTCGACGCCCTGCGTGAACTCGGGCATGGGCTCGCCCTTCATGTAGATTCCATACTTCTCGCGCCAGACCATGGCCGTGGCGCGATCGCGGAAGGGCAGCTGGTCTTCCGGCGGATCGAACACCGCATCGACGTCTCGATTGGTCCAGACGCGGCCGATATCGGGATGGCCATCGACGGTGCGCGGCGGCGCATAGGGTTCTTGCGAGGCGGCGACTGGCGACAGGAGTGCGCTGGCGACCGCAATGGCCGCGAGGCGGATGCGCATCCTACCGCACCTTGTCGCCGTTGACGGTGACGCGGCGCATGTGGCGGCGCTGGCCGCGATAGTCGTTAAGGGCGTAGTGCCAGACGCAGCGATTGTCCCACATCGCGACCGAACCGTGACGCCAGCGGAAGCGGCAGGTGTAGACCTCGCGGCGGGCGACATCGAAGAGGTATTCGAGAAGCGGACGGCTTTCCTTCTTCGTCCAGCCGGCGAAGCGGAGCGTGAAGGCGGGGTTTACGTAGAGGCCTTTGCGGCCGGTTTCCGGATGGGTGCGGACGACGGGGTGTTCGTATTCAGGGACTTCATCGCCCACGACTTCCGAATCCATCGACGCGCGCTTCTTCGAGGAGGCGCCGGCGGAGCCGTATTCTTCCGCTGCCGAGTGAATGGCGCGCAGGCCTTCGAGCGTCGCCTTGAGGCCGGGGGAGAGGGCGTCCCACGCGCCGTACTGGCTGGCGAACAGGGTGTCGCCGCCGACTTCGGGGACTTCGATGGCGTGGAGTATGGAGCCGAGGGCGGGGACTTCGAGGAAGCTCATGTCCGAGTGCCAGCCGCCGCCGAAGTTTATCTTCTCGGTGGGCTCCTTGATGATCTCGAGGATTTCGGGGTGGGTGCTCATGCCCTTCACATAGGGATGGACGTTGAGCGTGCCCCAGCGCTTGCCGAAGGCGACGTGCTGGTCGGGGGTAAGCTTTTGATCGCGGAAGAAGATGACGTGGTGCTTGAGGAAGGCGGTGTGGATGTCGTCGAACTGGGCGTTCGAGAGCGGCTGGGACAGGTCCACGCCCTCGATCTCGGCGCCGAGATGGGAGGAGAGGGGGTTTACTTTGATGGTCTTGTAGGCGGCAGCGGACATGGCGCGGTTCCTCGTTGCGCGGATAGTTGCGCGGGCGCGAGGCAAATTCAACTACGACCGGTGAGCACGGCCTCGTCCTTCGACAGGCTCAGGATGAGGCCTGAAAACTAACGCAGGGTCAGCTCTTCTTGATGAGCTCGCGGAAGTCCTGCGGCTGCATCGGGCGGTGGAGGAGGTAGCCCTGGGCTTCGTCGACGCGGAGCCATGTCATGAAGTCCCACATCTGGGCGGTCTCGATGCCTTCGGCGACGACCTTGAGGCCGTGGTCGCGGGCGAGGCGGACGCAGGAGACGAGGGCGGCCTTGGCGAAGGCTTCGTCCATGGCGAGGCGGATGAAAGCGGGGTCGATCTTCACTTCGGTGAAGGGGTAGTTGCGCAGGCGGTCAATGTTGCTGGCGCCGGCGCCGAAATCGTCGAGCGAGAGACCGAAGCCGAGGGCGCGCAGGGCGGTCATCGTCTCGAAGGCCTTGAGGCCGTAGTCGGCGTTGCGCGTGTCGGTGATCTCGAGGACGAACTGCGAGCAGGGCAGGCCAGACGGCGCGATGGCGGCGGCGAGTTCGCCGGCGAACTCAAGACGCTCAAGCGAGAGCGGGCTGATGTTGATGGCGCAGGAGAGGCCGTTGAAGGCGACCGCGTGCGTGGCGACGGCGCGGGCCATGACCAGCGTGAGAGCGTCGATGCGCTGCGTGCGCTCGGCGAGCTCGATGTAACCGGCGGGGGAGGCCAAGCTCTGGTTGGCGGAAGCGATACGCGCGAGGGCTTCGACGCCGACGATGGCGCGCGTGCCGATGGCGACCTTGGCCTGGAAGAAGGGATGGAGACCGCCGCGCTCGATGGCGGCTTCAAGAAGGCTGGAGCTGGCTGGCGCGGGTCGGCGCGCCGTGTCGTCTGCCGTACCGCCAATGCCCGGAACGTTGGGAATCATAACCTAGCCGTGCCCACCTGCGCCCCGGCCTTTTGCCAAGGTCTCAGGGTTCACCTGACCACGCAATCATCTCAAAACAGCTAACCCCCACCGCGCAATCAAGCACGATGGGGGCTTTGGCAGATGATTCGATGCGGTGTAGCTTACTTCGCGTCCGACAGGTTCTGGTTCACGAAGTCCCAGTTCACCAGTTCGTTGATGAAGGTCTCGATGTACTTCGGGCGGGCGTTCTGGGTGTCGAGGTAATAGGCGTGCTCCCAGACATCCATGGTTAGCAGCGGGGTAACGCCAGCTTCCGTCAGCGGGGTTTCAGCGTTCGGCGTCTTGGTTACGGCGAGCTTACCGTCCTTGAGCACCAGCCAGGCCCAGCCCGAGCCGAACTGGGTAGCTCCCGCTTCAGCAAAGAGGCGCTTGAACTCGTCGAGCGAGCCCAGATCCTTGTTGATCTTGTCGGCTGCGAGGCCGGTGGGCTTGCCGCCGCCGTCGGGCTTCATGGAGTGCCAGTAGAAGGTGTGGTTCCAGACCTGGCCGGAATTGTTGAAGATGCCGGGCTTCTTGTCGGCCCAGCTCTGCTTGACGACTTCCTCAAGCGATGCGTTTTCCAGCGGCGTGCCGGCGACCAGCTTGTTGAGGTTGTCCACATAGGCCTGATGATGCTTGCCATAGTGGAAGTTCAGGGTGTTTTCGGAAATGTGCGGCTGCAGGGCCGTGCGCGCATATGGCAGGGGCGGAAGCGTGAAAGCCATGGTTTACCCTCGTTCTCTTCTGTTTTTCTGACCGTGCAGCCCTGAATATAGGGCTGAAACCCTGAATTTGCACATGAGCGATACGGCCAATCCGCCAACTCTTGCAAGCGCCCCACTCGCCGGGGCCGGAGAATTCGACGACCGCCTGAAGCGGACGGACGAGGACCGCTGGCTGGCGACCCGGTATGCAGACGTGGCGGGGCGGGAGCGGCTGGTTGCGATCTACCTGCTGAACCAGGAGTTGCAGCGCACGCTGCACACCAAGGAGCCGATGCTGGGGAAGATCCGGCTGCAATGGTGGCGGGAGACGCTGGAGCAGGTGGGCGGCGCGGGACCGGTGCGGCGGCATGACCTTGCCGAGGAGCTGGCGCGTGTGACCGCGAAGCGGGCGGACCTGGTGGCGCCGATGGGCGCGCTGGTGGATGCGTTCGACGACATTCTCGACGATCACCTGCACGCGGGCGGGCATCAGCCGGGCGGCGAGCATGAGGCGCGGCATCTGGCGGTCGAGGGCAGGCTGATGCGGCTGGCGGGAATAGCCTTGATGCCAGCGGCGCCGGAACCGGACCTCGACGCGATGGCGGGCATGGGCGAGGCGGCGCTGGCGCTGAAGGCGGAGTTGCCGGAGGCGCAGGCGCGCTGGGACGCGGCGCGGCGGCAGGCGAGGGCTGTGCCTTCCGTGATGTGGCCGGCGTTGCTGCATCTGGCGGCGCGTGTGGATGCGAAAGGGCGCGAGCCTTCTCCGTTTGCGAAGCGCTGGCGGATGTTCAGCGCGGCGCTGTGGCGGAAGTTGTAAAGGCGCGAGATATCTCCTCACCCATACCTGTCATTCCGGGCGAAGGCGCAAAGCGCCGAAGACCCGGAACCCAGGAGCGGCAAAGACAGGCATCTCGACCTTGGCTCCTAGGTTCCCGCTCTTCGCGCTAAAGCGCTACGGCGGGAATGACACCGGAGCGCGATCCGCGTGTGGCCAGCAGTCCTTTGCGCCTTACGGGATGACAAATGCGCCGGGGCGCTGTCTTCTCCGCCGGGGGTGGAATCGGAAGCGGGGCGGGCGTGGGCAATCTTTTCAATCCAATGAGCTGGGTGCGGGCGCTCGGCCAGCCGCTGGTGATCGTCGGCCTCGTGGTGGACCTGTTCCCGATCTATGGGGTGATCGCGTTCGGGTGGAACGCCGTGCCGCTGGTGATGCTGTACTGGATGGAGAACATCATCGCGGGCGTGATGACGCTGCCGCGCATCTTCATCTCGGGCGCGACGTTCGGCGCCGGCGGGCTGGCGATGGGCACGTTCCTGAGCGCGTTCTTTGTTTTCCACTATGGCCTGTTCTGCGCGGTGCACGGGACCTTCCTGATGCTGTTCATCGCCATGGGCAACGGGACCATGACGGAGCAGGAGCCGATAATGATGGACGTGTTCGGCATGTTCAATTTCGGCATGAATTCGGGCCTGCATGTCGACTGGTTCGTGTACGCGATCATCGCTTTCCAGGTGCTCGTTTTCGTGTGGGAGTTCCTGATCAAGGGCGAGTGGAAGAACACCAATCCGATGGTGGAGATGTTTGCGCCCTATGGCCGGATCATCGTGCTGCACTTTGCGATCTTCGCGGGCGCGGGCGCGCTGTTCGTTCTGGGGCAGCCGATCGTCGGCGTGCTGGCGCTGATCGTGTTCCGGGCGATCTATGGCGTCGTCACCAACTCGCCCGAGGCCTTCGGGTTTGAAACCGGTATCAACAAGGCGCTCAAGGCCGCCTCCGGCCGCGAGTATTTCGAGAAGGCGATGCGAGGCGAGAATCCGAACATGGATGAGGATGGGAAGGGACCGCAGGGCCGGTGAGCGGGCACGCGGTGATCGCTGCTGCGCAGCGACTGCCGGGCAGGCGCCCGGCGGTCCAGAGACTACTTCTTCTCGACAGCGACCATTGTTTCCTGCGCCTGCACCTTGGCGGCGGCTTCGGTGGGCATGGTGGCGGGTGAGGCGGCCATCGGCGCGTCGTCAGCTGGCGCGCGCGTCTTGCGGGCGGCTTTGGCGCGCTGTTTCGCCTCGTGCTGGAGCGCCTTCCATTCCGGGCGTGTGAAGGAGCGGTCGCGGCAGGTGATGGCGAACAGGCTGCGCTCGGGCGGTGGCTTGCGGCGCTTGAGGCGGACGAGGTCGCGGAAGTCGTAGTCGTTCTCGAGGCCGAAGCCGCTGGCGCCGCCCATGCGCACGGCCCAGTACATGAGATTGCGGCGGATGAACTTGACGCCGACGATGGCGAGCGCGCGGCGGAAGGTCTGGTCGGCGAGCTTGCGTGACTTGCTGTCGCCTTTCGTGCCGAGCGTGTAGAGCCAGTCGTGGACGACGGCGGCTTCGGAGTGACGGCCGAAGGGCGCGATGAGCCACTGGATCCAGCCGGGGATGGAGGCGAAGTCGGTGACGTAGCCCTTGGGCACGGCGATGGCGATGTGACGGCGGCCGGGCAGGTAGGCCACGAAGCCGAAGGTGGCGGCGAGGACGGCTATGCGGCGGTTCTGCTTGAACTCCTCCGGGATGAGGATGATCGCGAGCGAGGTGATCGGACCTTCCTTGTTCAGCTCGAACAGGATTTCGGCGCCATCGACCACGGCATCCTCTTCGATCCGTGAAGCTTCGGCGCCGGCCATGGATGGCGCGGGCGCGGCGGCGGCGACATCGGCCGTCTCCACGGCTTCGATTGCGACCTCGACCTTGCGCTTGAGGGCCGCGTTCGACGCGGATTTGGGAGCGGGCGCCTGTTCGGCATTTTCGATGGCGGCGCGGAGACGTTCGCCGATGGCGAAGGTTTCCTCGTCGATCTCGTTGCCGAGTTGCGCCTTCCGCGTCAGGTGTTCGCGCGCCATCAACCCCTCCGTTGCCCAAGTCCTAGCAAGACCCGGAGCGAAGGGAAGCCGCCTTTATCAGGCTGTGGCGGATTGAACGGCGGGCTGTTCGCCGAGCCACGCGCCCAGATCATCCAGCGCGCGCAACGACATCAGGCGCTTGCGGGCGCGACCCTTGTCGGCGCCCTTGAGGCGCTTGCCGTCCGGACCCTTGAGGTCGATGGGGCCGACAAGCTCGGGGAACAGGCCGTAATTGACGTTCATCGGCTGGAACGAGCGGGCGGTGGAATCCTCGATCTGGCCGACGACGTGGCCGCCGGTGATGTGGTTGACGAGGGCGCCGAGCGCGGTGGTGTTGGGTGGCGGCTCGACCGTGCGGCCGAGGCGCTGGGCGGCGGCCATGCGGCCGGCGACGAGGCCCATGGCGGCGCTTTCGACATAGCCTTCGACGCCCGTGACCTGTCCGGCAAAGCGCACGCGCGGATCGGCCTTGAGCCGCAGCTGGCGATCGAGCAGCACGGGCGAGTTGATGAAGGTGTTGCGGTGAATACCTCCCAGACGAGCAAATTGCGCGTTCTCGAGGCCGGGGATCATGCGGAAGATGTCGGTCTGGGCGCCGTGCTTCAGCTTGGTCTGGAAGCCGACCATGTTCCACAGCGTGCCGAGCTTGTTGTCCTGGCGGAGCTGGACGATGGCGTGGGACTTCACGGAAGGGTCGTGCGGGTTGGTAAGGCCGACGGGTTTCATCGGCCCGAAGCGGAGTGTTTCGGCGCCGCGCTCGGCCATCACTTCGATGGGGAGGCAGCCTTCAAAGTAGGGCGTGCCTTCCCATTCCTTGAACTCGGTCTTCGGCGCGGCCAACAGCGCAGCGATGAAAGATTCGTACTGCTCGCGGTTCATCGCGCAGTTGATGTAGGCTTCGGCGCCGTCTCCGCCTGGGCCGGGCTTGTCGTAGCGCGACTGCTTCCACGCTTTCGACATGTCGACGGAGTCGAGATGCACGATGGGGGCGATTGCGTCGAAGAAGGCGAGCGAGTCTTCGCTCGTTTTCGCGAGGATGGCTTTCGCGAGATTGTCGGACGTGAGCGGTCCGGTGGCGATGATGACGCTGGACCAGCTTTCCGGCGGCCAGCCGTCGACTTCGCCGCGTTCGATGGTGATGAGCGGATGCTTCTTTAGCGCGGCGGTGACGTCTGCCGAGAAGTTATCGCGGTCGACGGCGAGGGCGGAGCCTGCGGGGACGCGGTGGCGGTCACCCATCGCGATGATGATGCCGCCGGCGCGGCGCATCTCTTCGTGCAGGAGGCCGACCGCGTTGTACTCCCAGTCATCCGACCGGAAGGAGTTGGAGCAGACGAGTTCGGCCAAGCCATCCGTGTGGTGGGCGTCGGTGCCGCGCACGGGGCGCATCTCGTGCAGGATCACGGGAACGCCAAGGTTTGCGGCCTGCCACGCGGCTTCGGAGCCGGCCATGCCGCCGCCGATGATGTGTATAGGTTCGATTGTGTTGTTTGAGGCTGTCATGGCCGCCCGTATAGGCTATCTTGCGCCCAAAATAACAGCACCGTTTTGGGAGGGAAAACGATGATGCGCATGGGGCGGGTAATTGCGTCTGTGTGCCTGGCCGCTGTGGTGGCCGCGACGTCCACCGGGCCGGCGTTTGGCGACATCAAGGGGTTCAACGCCGCCGTGCAGGCAGGCGATTACCGCAAGGCGGCGGCTGAGGCGAAGACGGCGTGGCCGAGCTGGGACAAGGCTGACCCGGACACCGCCATCGTGGCGCGCGAGTTTGGGTTTGCGAGCTATGTCGCGGGCGATTTCGCGGCGGCGCGTGAGTACGGGATTTTCCTGCGCGACAATGGAAAGACCTTGCCGACGCCGGACAACCAGCCTGTGTCGTCTGCTGTGCTGCTGGCAGCGGCGGATTTCAGGTTGGGCGCGAGTGACGCCACGCGGGCGGCGCTGCTTGCCGCGTTGAAGGCGCGCGAGGGACAGGCGGGCATCGACAATCTTTCGGTTCTTGCCGCGGAGGCGCTGTACAAATCCGACTGGGTCAAGAGCGACTGGACCAAGGCGAGCGAGACGGGCGACCTTGCCTGGCGCCTGCTTGATCGCGCGGGTATCCAGCTGGCGTTGCGCGCGCTGGATGCGCGGGCGGCCGGCGCGGCGGCGGGCTTTCTCGGCGGACCGGACAAGGACGACTATGATCGCATCGTCGATACGCACGACGCGGTGATCGCCGCGATCGATGCAGCCGACCCGGCGCGGCGCACCGCATTCGCGCCGCTGAAATACCAGCTCGAGGCGTGGGCGATCTCGACCGTACTTTACTTCAAGGCGGCCGATCAGATCGGCTCCAACATTCCGATCCGCGTGAAGGAGCGCAAACTGAAGGTTCCGGCGCAGCCGATCTTTGAACCCGAGTCGACCGAGACGATCTGCAAGGGCGATCCGCAGTGGCCGGACATGCAGTATCCGCAGGCCGCTGCCTTTCGCGGCATGATCGGCACGGTGGTGCTGCGCGTCGAGATCGACGAGCAGGGCCGGCCGTTAAGTTCGGAGACGCTGGCTGCCGTGCCTGCACGGCATTTTGCCAAAACGGTGGAGGAAGCGGTGCCGAGGATGACGCTGCGGCGGGCGAAGGACGATCCGCCTGGCTGCACCCTCGCGCAGAAGTCCATGATCACGTACTTCACCTTCCGGATGCTGTAGCCATCATTTCGCCGCGGCTGCATGGGAATCGCGGGCAGGGCTACGGAGACGCAATGCGCGGGACGATCGCAACAATCGCTGCACTGGCGTGCATGTCGGGGACATGCCTGGCTGATCCGGCGCATGCGGACATTCGCTCGTTCAACTCTGCCGTGGAGGCGGGCGATTTCCGGGGCGCTGTTCTGGCGGCGGCGGAGACGTGGCCTGAGGTGGATCGGGCGTCGCCCGACGCGGCCGACATTGCGCGCGAGTTCGGGTGGATCGCCATGCTGGCGGACGAGCCGTCGGCGGCGCTGGTCTATGCGAAGTTTCTTGTCGAGCAGGGGCAGGGGCTGCCGCATCCGGATACGAGCCCGGCTGTGTCGCGTGTGTTGATGGAGTGGGCGGGGCTGGCGGCGGCAGCGAGCCCGAACTCGCGCGCGAAGCTGGTGGCGGCGTTGAACGCGCGTGCGGCGACAAGCGGGCGCGACCTGATTTCGGCACGGGCGGCGCAGGTGTTGCATGTAGAGGCCTGGCGCGCGGGCGATTGGGCGCAGGCGAGCCTTTCGGCCGAACTGGCGATCCGTTTCATCGACGAACTGGGCGCCGGGCAATCGCCCGCGCGGTTCGAGATGCGGCGCGGCATGGCGGCGGCGGCCTTCATGCGCGCAAAGACTCCGGAGGCGTACAACGCAACGTATGACATCGTGGAAGAGTTGCACGACCTGATCGCGGTGACGCCGGACGGATCGATCCGCGACAGGCTGGCGTCGGAGTACTTTTCGGCGGCGGCGTGGGGCGATGCGATGTACAGCGCGCTGGGATCAAGGCAGCGCGCGACGCCGGACCGGCGCAACACCAGCGGCGCCAACCGCAAGGCGATCGGCGAGTTGTTGTATCCAGCGCCGGGGGATGTGTCGCTGCCGCGATGCCGGATATCCCTTGCGCGGACGTTCAAGCAGCCGGGCTTTCCGTTCAACAACCGGTTCAAGGATTTTGGCGGCGTGGTTGTGTATGCGCTGAACGTGGAACCGGGGGGCACATTCTCCGAACCGCGCCTGCTGGTGTCGGCGCCGCACGATGGCGTCGCGGAAGCCGTGCAGGACGTGATCAGCACCTGGCGGTGGCGGATCGACGGAGGCGCGCAGCCGCCAGCCTGCCGCATGCCGGAAACACACATCCTGACATTCGAATTCGCGCTGGGCCGTTAAGCCTGAACCTGCGCCTTCGGGGCAGTCTGCGGCTTCCATCGCCGCCGAACGTGCTCTATTGCGGGGCTCGTTCAGGAGAGCTGCATGCCGGAAACGATGAGACCGGAGACGGCGGGGAAAGTTCCGGTCATCGAGTGCTTCACGCTTGCGTGGCGTTTCATGAACGCCAACTGGCGGCTTCTGTTGGCGGCGGCGGCCATTACAGCCGTGCTGTCGCAGGCGGGCGTGGCGCTGGTGCTTGCGGTGCGTCCGACCAACGCCACGCAATCTATGCTGGCGGTGACCCTATGGGATGTGATCGCGATGCTGCCGGCGATGGTGGCGAGCATGCTGTTCACGGCTGTGGTGCTGCGCAAGGCGATCCGCGACGAATTCATCGGCCCCACGGGTCTGGCCTTTGGCGCGGACGAGGTGCGCCTGCTGGCCGTGGCGCTGGCGCTGATGTGCCTGCTTCTGCCGCTGGGCGGGCTGTTCTTCTTCGTGATGACGGGCGTGGTGCTGTCGCGGCTGGCCAGCAGCCCGGAGCAGCTGGACATCCTGTTGAACGATCCCGAGGCGATGAGCGCGGCTCTGGAAGCAGCGCTTGGGCCGACGGGCGTGCTGGCCTTCGTGCTGTTCGCGATCCTGGTGATGGCGCTGGCGGTCTACATTTCGGTGAAGCTGGTGATGGTGAACGCGGCCACGATCGGCGAGCGGCGCGTGGTCATCTTTCAGACATGGGCGTGGTCGCGCGGGAACATGTGGCGCGCGCTGGGGGCCCTGATCCTCACCGCGCTGCCTGTGTTTTTCCTTGGCAACATTCTCGAGTCCCTGCGGCTGGGCGTGCTGGAGGCGGCGCCGGGCATGGTGACGCTGGTGGCCACCAACGCACTGGTCGGGTTCGTGCTGGCGATGGGAGGCATTCCCTCGATCGCGCTGGGCGCCATTCTCTACAAAGGCCTGCGGCCTGCGGATTTTGTGGCGAAGTAGTCAGGGGTGGCTTGGGTGAGGCCGGTAAGCACGGCCTCGTCCTTCGACAGGCAAGGATGAGGCCTGTCCGCGATTGCGCGCCCATAGCTAGGCACAACAACCACCAAGCCTCATCCTTGAGCCTGTCGAAGGACGAGGCGTGTTTCGGCTGCGCGTCTGCCTACTCGGCCGCCTGCCGCGTCGTTTTCTTTGCCTTCGCTGCGGCCTTGGCGGGCGCAGTCTTCGCGCGCTTGGCCTGACGCGCACGGCGCTCTTCCTGGCGCTTGAAGGTTTCGACGAGGAAGCGGCCGGTGTGGCTGGCCTTGTTCTTTGCAACGTCCTCCGGCGTCCCGACTGCGACGAGCTGGCCGCCGCCATCGCCGCCGTCGGGGCCCATGTCGATGATCCAGTCGGCGACCTTGATGACGTCGAGGTTGTGCTCGATGACGACCACGGTGTTGCCGGCGTCGACCAACTCCTGCAGCACTTCCATCAGCGTGCGTGTGTCATCGAAGTGGAGGCCGGTGGTGGGCTCGTCGAGGATGTACATGGTGCGGCCGGTGGCGCGCTTGGACAGTTCCTTGGCGAGTTTGACGCGCTGGGCTTCGCCGCCCGAGAGCGTCGTGGCCTGCTGGCCGACCTTCACATAGCCGAGGCCGACGCGGCAGAGCGTTTCCATCTTGCCGCGGATGCCGGGGACGGCGCCGAAGAAAACGCGGGCTTCCTCGACGGTGAGATCCAGCACGTCTGCGATCGACTTGCCCTTGTAGAGCACTTCGAGCGTTTCGCGGTTGTAGCGCTTGCCCTTGCAGACATCACAGGTGACGTAGACGTCGGGCAGGAAGTGCATCTCGATCTTGACGACACCATCGCCCTGGCACGCCTCGCAGCGGCCGCCCTTCACGTTGAAGGAGAAGCGGCCGGCCTGATAGCCGCGCGCCTTGGCTTCGGGGAGGCCGGTGTACCAGTCGCGGATCGGGCCGAAGGCGCCGGTGTAGGTCGCGGGGTTGGAGCGCGGCGTGCGGCCGATGGGCGACTGGTCGATGTCGATGATCTTGTCGAGGTGTTCGATGCCTTCGATCTTCTGGTGCGGCGCGGGGCCATCGCTGGCGCCGTTGAGGCGACGGGCGAGGGCCTTGTAGAGCGTCTCGATGATGAGCGTGGACTTGCCGCCGCCGGACACGCCGGTGACGCACGTGAAGACGCCGAGCGGGATTTCGGCGGTGACGTTCTTGAGGTTGTTGCCCGTCGCGCCGATGACGCGGATCATCTTCTTCTTGTCAGCCCAGCGGCGTTTTTCGGGGATGGCGATCTCTTCCTCGCCGGAGAGGTACTTGCCTGTGATGGAGCGTTCGTTGGCCATCAAGTCTTCAGCCGAGCCGAAGCCGATGACTTCGCCGCCGTTGACGCCCGCGCGGGGGCCCATGTCGATGACGTGGTCGGCGGTGAGGATCGCATCCTCATCGTGTTCCACCACAATGACGGAGTTGCCGAGATCGCGAAGGCGCTTGAGCGTGCCGAGCAGGCGTTCGTTGTCGCGCTGGTGCAGGCCGATGGAAGGTTCGTCGAGCACGTAGAGGACGCCGGAGAGACCCGAGCCTATCTGCGAAGCAAGGCGGATGCGTTGGCTTTCGCCGCCGGACAGCGTGCCCGAGGCGCGCGAGAGCGAGAGATAGTCGAGGCCGACATCGTTGAGGAATTGCAGACGATCGCGGATTTCCTTGAGGATGCGGGTCGCGATCTCGTTCTGCTTTTTCGTCAGCTTCTTGGGCAGCGCCTCGAACCAGTCGCGCGCGAGGCGGATCGACAGGTGCGTGGCGTTGGAGATGGTGAAGTTGTTGATCTTCACGCTGAGCGCTTCGGGGCGCAGGCGTTCGCCCATGCAGGTGGGGCAGGGCGCGGCGGACTGGTAGCGGCCTATTTCCTCGCGCATCCAGGCGCTGTCGGTTTCGCGGAAACGGCGCTCAAGATTGCCGACGACGCCTTCGAACGGTTTCGTCACTTCGTAGCGGCGGACGCCGTCGTCGAAGACGAAATCGACTTCTTCCTCGCCCGTGCCATTCAGGATGATGTCGTGCACGGCCTCCGGCAGCTTGTTCCAGGGAACCGTGAGCGAGAACTTGTACTTCTTTGCGAGCGCCTTGAGCGTCTGTTCCTGAAGCGGGGAGGCCGACTTGCCCCACGGCGCGATGGCGCCATCGCCGAGCGCCTTGTCGGTTTCGGGGACGACGAGGTTCGGGTCGATCTTCAGCTGCTCGCCGAGGCCGTCGCAGGCGGGGCAGGCGCCGAAGGGGTTGTTGAACGAGAACAGGCGCGGCTCGATCTCCGGGATGGTGAAGCCGGAGACGGGGCAGGCGAACTTGGCGGAGAAGGTGATGCGCTTGGGCTCCTTCGTTTCCGGATCCTTGTCTGCGAACTCGGCGACGGCGATGCCGTCTGCGAGGCCGAGCGCGGCTTCGAAGCTTTCGGCCAAGCGCTGTTCGAGGCCGGCGCGGATGACGATGCGATCCACCACTACGTCGATGTCGTGCTTCAGCTTCTTGTCGAGCTTGGGCGGGTCTTCCAGTTCGTAGTACTCGCCATCGACCTTCACGCGGGCAAAGCCGCGCTTCAGCAGGTCTGCGAACTCCTTGCGGTATTCGCCCTTGCGGCCGCGGATCATGGGCGCGAGCAGGTGGAACTTGGCGCCGTCGCCGAAGGCCATCGTCTTGTCGACCATCTGGCTGACGGTCTGGCTTTCGATGGGGAGGCCGGTGGCGGGCGAATAGGGAACGCCGACGCGCGCCCACAGCAGGCGCATGTAGTCGTAGACTTCGGTGACCGTGCCGACCGTGGAGCGCGGGTTGCGGGAGGTGGTCTTCTGCTCGATCGAGATGGCGGGGGAGAGGCCTTCGATCCGCTCCACATCCGGCTTCTGCATCAGTTCGAGGAACTGGCGGGCGTAGGCCGAGAGCGACTCGACATAGCGGCGCTGGCCCTCGGCGTAGATCGTGTCGAACGCCAGGGAGGATTTGCCGGACCCCGACAGGCCCGTGATGACCACGAGCTGGTTGCGCGGGATGTCGACATCCACGTTCTTGAGATTGTGCTCGCGGGCGCCGCGCACGCGGATGGCGTTAGGTTCGGATGACATGTTCTACCGGGAGGCTGGGTTCAGCGTTTCTTGCCAGATAGGGGTGCGGTGAGTCGATTACACGTGAAAGAACGAAAAAGGAACAGCGGCGCTTCGTCCACGGTTCCTGCAGCGGCTTGCTGCCGGGGGAGTGGCAGCAGCGGCCAGAGAACGCAGCAGAAGCTGAAACGGGGCGGGCGTGGCGATTGCCGGAATTGAAAGCAGGCGAATCCGCAGGTAGGGCCTCCTCCATGCCCAAACATCCCTTCCGCATCGGCCGCGCAACGACCGGCCTTGGTCTCTTCGCCACGGAGGAGATCCCGAAGGGGGTGCGGGTGTTCGAGTACACCGGCAAGATCATCACGAATGAAGAAGCGGACGCCATGCCGGGCAAGCCGCGCTATCTCTACGACCTCAACAAGACACACACGCTGGACGGATCGCCACGCTCGAATGTCGGACGCTATGCGAACCATTCGTGCGCGCCCAATGGGATCATCTATGTCTATGGCGGGCGGATCTGGGTGAAGTCGCTACGCAAGATCCTGCCGGGCGAAGAGATCACCTACGACTACGGCAATAGCTATTTCGACGCCTTCATCGGCAAGGAGAACTGTCTCTGCCCGAAGTGCACGGCGCGGCGGGCGAAGGCGAAGAAGGGCGCCTGACGTAGCAGCGTCGGGCGCCGGCGTCGCCTTGCGTTCGCTTCTGCTGCAGCGCATCCTCTGCCTATGGGACATGGAAAGAGGGGATGACGATGAGGCTGATGCTGTCTGCGGCGGCGATGGCTGCCGTGCTTGGGCTTGCAGCTTGCGAAGGCATGGCGCCGGGCGGTTATGACGACATGATGGGCGACACGGGCGTTGCGAGCGCTGGCTCCGTGATCCCGCCGATGTCGCCGATGCCGGGAAATCCGGGCATGCAGCCGCCGCCGATGCCGCCAATGGGATCGTCGTTCCCGGCGCATCCTGCGCCTCCCGTACCGCCCGTGACGGGCGGGCCCAGCCAGATGCCCAAGCCGCCAACCGCGACACCGCCGCCGACTCCGGCGCGACCCGTCACGGGAGGTCCCTCGCAAATGCCGAAGCCGCCGACGCCGACACCTCCGCCCGCCCCAACGCCGTCCGTCACAGGCTGCTCTCCGCCGCAGATCATGCTGCGCACGGAAGTGACGGGCGCGATGGAGATGAAGTGCGGGACGCCGCCGATGGCGCCACCGGCCAACATTAAGTGCACGGCGCCCGAGCGTCTGACTTTCCTCACGCGCAATGGCGTATCGAGCTTTGTCTGCATGAAGTGACTGTTCGTCCGGGCTGCCTGCGGCGGCTGCGCAACGCTGCGGGTTGACTCCGCGCATTACATGTAATCATATCATTACATGTCCGCTGACGACGACATGACGGCTGTGTTTCATGCGCTCGCACACGAGACGCGGCGGCGGATCATGGACGTGTTGAAAGTGCGGCCTGGGATTGGCGTCGGAGAACTGGCGGCGGAGTTCGATGTCACGCGCATCGCGGTGATGAACCATATTGCCGTACTGGAGCAGGCGGGGCTTGTCGTCTCCGAGAAGGACGGCCGGGTGCGGCGGCTCTATCTCAACGCGGCGCCGATCCAGATGATCAACGACCGCTGGCTGGATGACTTCGCAGGGCATTGGGCGCGCACGGTTACGGGCATCAAGTACGCCGCCGAGGCGGCTTTCCAGAAATCGAAGAAGGGGCCGGGCAAATGAGCGGGGACACCAAGGCGACCGCCGCAAGCGGCGGCAGGCAGATCTACAAGGTCGTGATCAACGCGCCGATCGAGACAGTGTGGAACACGCTGGTGAAGACAGACGCCGTTCTGCCGTTCTTCTTTGGCGCGGTGTGCGAGACGAAGGACGGACTGAAGCCCGGACGCAAAATGCGGATGGTGACGCCGAACGGCAAGTTCGCCAGCGTCGTCGGCGACGTGCTCGAGTTCTCGCCGCCGTATCGCTATTCGCACACGATGGCGTTCACCGGCTATCCCGGTGAGGCGGCCTCAACCGTGACGTATGAGTTGAAGGAAGTGCCGGGAGGCACGGAGTTCTCGCTGATCACGACCAATGTGCCCGCAGGCACGAAGTCCGGCAAGGCGATGGCGCAGGGCGGGCCCTTCATCATCCAGAACCTCAAGGCGCTGGTGGAAACGGGCAAGCCCGCCTTCTCCGGCAAGATGGTTGGCGTGGTGAACGCGCTGATGGGCTGGATGACGCCAAAGGCCTGCCGCATCGAGAACTGGCCGCTGGAGCGGGAATAAAAAACGCCGCCCGGTCTGATCAGACGGGCGGCGCGAGGCGGGGGGAGGTTGAGGAATTGTGGAGGCGATCAGCAGCGATGATCTTCCTTGGCGATGTCGCGGCCGACGGTGGCGCCAGCGAGGGCGCCGATCACGCCGCCTTCGGATTTCGCGCCCTTGCCGGCAACGTTGCTGCCGATCACGGCGCCGGCCACGCCGCCGACAACGGCGCCCTGGTTGGACGCTTCCTGGCGGCGCTTTTCGCAAGCGATCTTGGCGTTGGCGCGCGCGTTCGCGGCGGCGCGTTCATCAGCGATGCGCGCCTCCATATCGGCCTCGCTCATGCCGCGCGGGGCATCATCGGCCGACGCGATGGCGGCGCGGTTATCAAGCAGCGCGGGGGAGTTGTTGCTCATGGCGAAGCCGACGCCGACAGTCAGCAGGGCTGCGCCAGCGAATCCGGCAGCAAGCAAGCCAGCGTTTGTCATGGGGAAGCTCCTGTTATGTTCCGGCAATCAAATGCCCATTCCGGCAAGCAAATGCTTCGCGGGCAGGATCGTTCCGTTGACAGAGGGGCAGGCAAAACGGCGCCCTATCGCCACATTTCAAGCAACGCGCGACATCTGGCGTCGATAACAAGTACGGGCAATTTCGATAACCACAAAAGGGGAGACGTCATGGGCAAGGTAGAAGACGCAACCGCCAGCATGATCGCCAATATGCCGGAGAAGACCGGCAAGACGCTGGAGGCATGGCTGAAGATCGTCGCGAAGACGAAGCTGGCGAAGCACGGCGAGATCGTCGCGATGCTGAAGGCGGATCATGCGCTGGGTCATGGCTTCGCCAATCTCGTGGCGCACAAAGCGCTGGCGTCCGACGCGGGCAGCAGCGATGGGGAAGATCTGGTGTCGGCGCAGTACGCCGGCGCGAAGGCTGTGCTGAAGCCGGCCTATGACAAGCTGGCGAAGATGGTCGAGGGTTTCGGCAAGGACGTCGAGTTCTCGCCGAAGAAGGCTTACGTGTCGTTGCGCCGGTCCAAACAGTTCGGACTGATCCAGCCATCGACGGCGACGCGCCTCGATCTCGGGCTTAACCTGAAGGGCGTCGCGCCGGCGGGACGGCTTGAGGCGTCGGGGTCGTGGAACGCGATGTGTACGCATCGCGTGAAGCTGGCCACCCCGGCGGATATCGACGCCGAGGTGAAGGCCTGGCTGAAGCAGGCCTACGACGCTGCATAAGGCGCTGGCCGAGCGACTCGGGAAGGGACAAGACTTCGCTTCTGGAAGGGGCGTGGGGCTTCCGGAAGGAGGGTCAGGCATGTCCACGAAGATCGTCACAGCAACGAAACGAAAGCTGGCGCGCCCGGGCCGCGGCTACTGGCTGAACACGTGGTGGAATGCTCGGGCGTTCATGTCGGACGCGGGCGTTCAGCATCCCAAGGGGAAGATCGACGGCCATGGCCGGTGGCCGACAGCCGAGATCGCTGAGCAGAAAGCCATGGAGTGGCTGAACCATCCGGCAAATCAGTGGGTGATCAAGGCCGGGACGCGCTGGCTGGGCGCCGAGTTCGTTCCGGAGAACCGACCTGGCCACAACTAGCCGCTACGGTCCCCGCCCACCTCCGCTTCAGGGACCACCCAGGCGCCGGGGGCTAATCGGCGCTCCGAGACTGGAAGTGGAGGGCAGGGCGAGGACCGGTCGTGACAGAAACACTAGCTTGCGCCGGCGTCGGTTCTGTGAAAGAACAAATGACGAACACTGTCCAGCCCGTTCGGCGACCATCTTGTGGACATGCAAATGGCTCCACAGCTTGGTTTGGCGAAGGCGGCTTGCCCGTGTCGCGCGGAATGACGGGCCGCCCTAGTATTCCTGTCCTGTGTCAGGAACCGGAGCGGTTGCGGAAGGCAATCGGGGCCGGAGAGCAAACGGAGACGACAATGGCCGGATCGGTCAACAAGGTGATCCTCATCGGCAATCTGGGCCGGGATCCCGAAATCAAGCAGATGCCCTCGGGCTCCTCCCTCGCCAACCTTTCGATCGCGACGTCCGAGACGTGGCGCGACAAAGCGTCGGGCGAGCGCAAGGAAAAGACCGAGTGGCACCGCGTCGTAGTGTTCAACGAGGGGCTGGTGCGCATCTGCGAGCAGTATCTCAAGAAGGGCGCGAAGGTTTATCTCGAGGGCGCGCTCGAAACCCGCAAGTGGCAGGACAAGGACGGCAACGACAAATACTCGACCGAGGTCGTGCTGCGGAACTTCAACGCTACGCTGACCATGCTGGACGGCCGCAATGAAGGCGGCGGCGCTGGCGCCGGTGGAGATCGCGGCGAGTACAACCAAGATCGTGGGCAGGACCGCGCGCCTGCGCGCGGCGCCGGACAGAAGGGCAAGGGCGGCAAGGGCCCGGCCGAAGACTTCTCGCGCGGCGGCGATTTCGACGACGAGATTCCGTTCTAGGCTTTTACGTTCAGGCGAATTCCACCTGAGCGATCAGGCGGCGCGGCGCCGGGCAACCGGCGCCGTTTCCGTTTTCGGCTGGACGGACGCTGCCTGACCCGCCTGCGCAGGCGCTGCGGCGACATCGAATGTGCGCTCGAAATCCTTGATGTTGTTCTTCACGAAGCCGAGGCGCGTGAAGACGAGCGAGGCCGCCCACAGCAGGGTGCGTTGCGCCCAGCCGGTCTGCGCCATCGGGTGGATGGTCCAGCCGCGGCCGCGCAGCACGCCGTTGGCGCGATGCGCGCCCGTTGTGATGCGCGAGGCCCAGGTCTGGTAATCCATCGACAGGGAGACGCAGAGGCCTTCCTGGTTTTCCACGCGGTGCGGGGCATAGAGCGGCCAGGTGAGCGCCTGACCGGGAGCGACATCGAAACGATAGGCGGCGCCATCCATGAGACGCTGGTAGGGCAGATCCTCGGTGGTGGCGCGCATGATCACCTTTTCCATTGCCGCCTGGGGCAGGAAGGCTTCGGTGGTGGGGTAAACCCACACGCGCTTCACGCCGCGCAGATGGAACAGCACCACGCCGGCGGCGTCGAAATGGAAAGGAACGCGGGTGACGGGCGAGGACAGGATCAGCTGGCCGGTTATCTTGCGGGCGGCCTTGAGGCCCTTGGCGGCAACGCCCAACTCGGGATGAAGCTTGCCGAACGCCTGCTGGACCTCGGCCCAGAGGCCGGGGTGGGCGTCTTCACAGCTGCGCAGGTTGACCCAGAGCTGGCCAGCCTTGATGGCCTCGAGCACGGCGCGGCCGCCGGCCTCGCCACGGGTTCCGGTGGTCAGCGAGGCCTGGCCCTCGGCGTCGAATTCGTAGCGGTTGATGTCGAACAGATGCGCGGGATAGCGGTCGAGCAGGTGGATCAGCGCCTCGTCGGAGGCCAGATACGCCGGAACGTCGTGATGGACGACGGCGGGGATAGCAACTCCAGTCATGTTCGATTCAACCGTTCGTGTCATAACGAGCCTCGCAGTTCGCCTCCGGGGCGAGATGCAAGGGCAGGACCGCCAAAGCTGACGTCAAGGTTGGCCGGTTCGCTTTACAGGTGCTTAACCATGGCGCGGGCACTCCTGCGCCGTGCCGGGGTGTGTGAGAGGGAGTCGTTTGCGTCGATGAACGGGGTTCTGGGAACGGCAAAGACCTTCCTGTTGCCCGCCGCTATCGGCGCGCTCGTCCTCTACTTTTGCTATCACGCACTCGCCGGAGATCAGGGCCTTGCGGCCTGGGCCGAACTCCAGACCGAGGAAGCGGCCCTCGAAAAGCAGATCGTCGACCTCGAAAGCCAGCGCGCGGATATCCAGGAATCGCTGGCGCGGCTGCGTGACCGCACGATGGACATGGATTACGTAGAGGAAATCGCGCGCACCAAGCTTTCCTATGTGCGCCCGGACGAGCTGCTGGTCTCGGCCCGCTAAAGCTATACCCAAAATATGAGTGGAACAGGCCGCCCTTTCTCGCGATAAGCTAGGAAAGGGGGCGGTTCTCCCCCTATCTTACCCGACAGAGCAGGGATTCCAGGCTATGACAGGCAAGGCGACTGGGGCGAAGGTTAGGAAACCGGTGTCAGAACCGCAGAAAGCTGAATTGATTGGCTTTTATCGCGACATGCTTCTGATCCGCCGCTTCGAGGAAAAGGCCGGCCAGCTGTATGGCATGGGCCTCATCGCCGGGTTCTGCCACCTCTATATCGGTCAGGAAGCCGTGGTGGTCGGCGTACAGTCGATTCTCGAGCCAGACGAGGGCGGCTATGCGCGCGGCAAGGGCGGCTCGATGCACATGTTCAGCCGCGAGAAGAACTTCTTCGGCGGCCACGGCATTGTCGGCGCGCAGGTGCCGTTGGGAACCGGGCTGGCGTTCTCGAACAGGTACAAGGGCACGGATGCGGTGTGCATCGCGTATTTCGGCGATGGCGCATCGAACCAGGGGCAGGTCTACGAGGCGTTCAACATGGCGAGCCTGTGGAAGCTGCCCGTCGTCTACGTGATCGAGAACAATCAGTACGCCATGGGCACGTCGATCGCGCGGGCGTCGGCCGAGACGGAGCTGTTCAAGCGCGGCATCTCGTTCGAGATCCCCGGCGAGGAAGTGGACGGGATGGACGTGCTGGCCGTGCGCAAGGCGGCGGCCAAGGCCGTGAAGCGCGCACGCGATGGCGATGGGCCGTACATCCTCGAGATGAAGACCTACCGCTATCGCGGCCACTCGATGTCTGACCCCGCCAAGTATCGCACGCGCGAAGAAGTGCAGGACATGCGCGAGCATCGCGACCCGATCGAGGCGCTGAAGAAGAAACTGCTCGACGCGAAGCACGTGACCGAGGACGACCTCAAGAAGATCGAAGCCGAGGTGCGTGAGATCGTGAACGATAGCGCGCAGTTCGCGCAGGACAGCCCGGAGCCGCATCCGGACGAGCTGTGGACCGACGTGCTGGTGGAGTCGCGCTGATCATGACCGACATTCTGATGCCCGCGCTGTCGCCCACCATGGAAGAGGGCAAGCTGGCCAAGTGGCTGGTGAAGGAAGGCGATACCGTGAAGCCCGGCGATGTGATCGCCGAGATCGAGACGGACAAGGCCACGATGGAAGTCGAGGCCGTGGATGAAGGCGTGATCTCCAAACTGATGGTCGAGGCCGGCACCGAAGGCGTGAAGGTCAACGCAATCATCGCGCAACTGACGGCCGAGGGCGAAGCAGCGGCGCCCACGCCGAAGGCCAACGGCAAAGGCAAGGCCGCGAAAGTGGAAGCGCCTGCGCAGGCTGTCGCCGAGACGGCGGCGCCGGAACAGAATGCCAAGAATGACGGACATCGCCTGCGCGCGCCGGAGCAAAAAGTTGCGGCGGCCGAGGGGCTGCACGATCCGACGCTGCCGGACGGCGTGACGTATACCAAGACCACCGTTCGCGATGCATTGCGTGACGCCATCGCCGAGGAGATGCGCAACGACGACCGCGTGTTCCTGATGGGCGAGGAAGTCGGCCAGTATCAGGGCGCGTACAAGGTCTCGCGCGGGCTGCTGGAAGAGTTCGGCGACCGGCGCGTGATCGATACGCCGATCACCGAGTATGGCTTTGCGGGCCTTGGCGTGGGCGCGGCGTTCGGCGGACTGAAACCGATCGTGGAGTTCATGACGTTCAACTTCGCGATGCAGGCCATCGACCACATCATCAACTCGGCGGCCAAGACGCTGTACATGTCGGGCGGGCAGATGGGCTGCCCCATCGTGTTCCGTGGGCCGAACGGCGCGGCCTCGCGCGTGGGCGCGCAGCACAGCCAGGACTTCTCGGCCTGGTATGGACAGATCCCGGGCCTCAAGGTTCTGGCGCCTTATGATGCAGCGGACGCCAAGGGCTTGCTGAAGGCGGCGATCCGCGATCCGAACCCGGTGGTCTTCCTCGAGCATGAGCTGATGTACGGCGTCGAGTTCGACGTGCCGAACGTGGATGATTTCGTACTGCCGATCGGCAAGGCGCGCATTCGCCGCGAAGGCGCGGATGTGACGCTCGTGGCGCATTCGCGCATGGTGAAGTTCGCACTGGAGGCGGCGGAGGAACTGGCCGGCATCGGCATCGAGGCGGAGGTGATCGACCTGCGCTCCCTGCGTCCGCTGGATACGGCAACGGTGATCGAGAGCGTGAAGAAGACCAACCGCATCGTCTGTTGCGAGGAAGGCTGGCGCTTCTTCGGCGTCGGCGCGGAGATTGCGGCAGCCGTCGTGGAGCACGCATTCGACTATCTCGACGCCCCACCGCTGCGCGTGGCGCAGAAGGACGTGCCGCTGCCTTACGCGGCGAACCTGGAGAAGCTCTCGCTGCCGAATGCGCATGACATCGTCGAGGCGGCGAAGAAGGTTTGCTATGTCGACTGACCTACGCCCCCTCGACGTTCCTGACGGTGTCTTCGAACATGAGGACGAAGCTGTTGAGTTTATCCGCTTCTGGGTCGCTGGCGGCGTAGACCATGTGATTCTGAAAGTTGGTGTATTCGCCGCCTCCGATGAAGCGCGCTATTGGGGAATGATATGCGCCGATATTGCAAAACATGCTGTCCGTGGAATGCAGCAGGATGATCCTTCACGAGGTAGCGCAGACCAGATGATGGCCGAACTGCAGAAGGGCTTCGCCGACCGCGTTGAGTCGTTGCGAGCGGATTTGACAGGACAGCTCAAGGTCAAAAAGCAATGACAACTCCCATCACCATGCCTGCGCTGTCGCCCACGATGGAGGAGGGGAACCTCGCCAAGTGGCACGTTAAGGTTGGCGACAAGGTGAAGCCCGGCGACATCATTGCCGAGATCGAGACCGACAAGGCGACGATGGAAGTCGAGGCCGTGGATGAAGGCACAGTCACCAAACTGCTGGTCGAGGAAGGCGCGCAGGGCGTGAAGGTGAACGCTGTGATTGCCGAGCTTGATGGCGGCGGCGGTGATGCGGCGGCGCCGGCCAAGGGCGAGGGTGGAAAGGCGGAAGCGCCAAAGCCGGAAGCAGCGAAGCCCGCACTGGCCAAAGCCGAGCCGGCGCCTGCAAAGTCCAGCGCGCCGGCTGTGAGCGCCGCGCCGCAAGCGGCGCCCGCGACAGCGAAGGGCGGAGCGCGCGTCAAAGCCTCGCCGTTGGCGAAACGGCTGGCGAGCGCGAAAGGGGTCGATCTTGTAGCGCTGAAGGGGTCGGGGCCGCACGGCCGGATCATCAAGGCGGACGTGGAGAAGGCGCAGCCAGGCGCGGCGAGGCAGGCGCCCGGCGGCGCGGGCATCACGAGCCTGATCGAACCTGCGACGTTGGATGATCGCGTTTATGCGCCGGACAGCTATGAGCTGATCCCGCTCGATGGCGTGCGCAAGGTGACGGCGCGCAGGCTGACGCAGAGCTTCATGCAGGTGCCGCACTTCCCGCTGACGATCGATCTTGAGATCGATCACCTGTTGTCGGCGCGTGTGCGGATCAACGAGGCGGGCGAGAAGGCCGGGGTGAAGGTGTCGGTGAACGACATGCTGATCAAGGCTTGCGCGATGGCCTTGATGGCGCATCCGGATGCGAACGCCAGCTACACCGACAAGGGCGTGGCGCAGCACAAGTCGGCGCATGTTTCGGTGGCGGTGGCCATTGCGGGCGGGCTGATCACGCCGGTGGTGCGGGACGCTCAGCGCAAGGGTCTGGCGCAGATCGCGGCGGAGATGAAGGATCTCGCGGCGCGGGCGCGGGACAAGAAGCTGAAGCCACAGGAATACATGGGCGGCACGTTCTCGATCTCGAACCTTGGCATGATGGGCATCCGCCAGTTCGCCTCGATCCTCAATCCGCCGGAGGGAATGATCCTCTCGGTCGGTGCGGGCGAGAAGCGCGCGGTGGTGAAGGACGACAAGGTGGTTGTCGCAACGATGATGACCGTGACGCTGACGTGCGATCACCGCGTGGTCGATGGCGCGACAGGCGCGAGATGGCTGGCGAGCTTCAAGCAGTTCGTCGAGACGCCTGAGGCGATGTTGCTGTGAGTGCGCGCCTGACCTACGAGCAACTCGCGGGTCGACGCGCATTGTTGGCTTGTTCGGAATGCGGAGCCGAGATTAGTCGAGAAGTCTTGGTCCTTGATCATTGCAACGGTGCGGGACTTAAACCCCAGGCCGGACCCACAGAGCCGATCATGCCGCGTGGCGAAGCGTTCCTGTCGCGTGAGCCGTGGGCATACGTGGAGCGTGGGCCGCCACCCCCTCTGCGGTTCGTGCCGCAAGTCTGGATGAATCTCGACGATCTATTTGGGTTTGTCGACCGGTCACCTCACGGCGATCGACTGAACGGATGCTGCGGCCTTGACGGGTGTGATGGGCCTAACCGTGTCTGCCGATGCGGCAATCATGTTGGGACTGAAAAAAGCGATTGCTGGCAATCGTTAGCCTTTATTCCTCAACCGAGTGCGACGCACTGGGTGGCAGTTGAAGTTACGCGAGACATCTGATGACTGACGCCAAATCCTACGACCTCATCATCATCGGCTCAGGCCCCGGCGGGTATGTCGCCGCCATAAGGGCGTCACAGCTCGGCATGAAGACAGCCATCGTAGAGCGGGCGGAGTTGGGCGGGATCTGCCTCAACTGGGGGTGCATTCCGACGAAGGCGTTGCTGCGGTCGAGCGAGGTGTTTCACCTCATCACGCACGCGAAGGATTATGGGCTCTCCGTCGAGAACCCGAAGGTGCTTCTCGATGGCGTCGTGAAGCGTTCGCGGGGCGTGGCGCAGCAGCTTTCCAATGGCGTCACGTTCCTGATGAAGAAGCACAAGATCGATGTGCTGGTCGGCACGGCGCGGCTGGAGAAGGGCTCGCCTGCGCCGAAGGTGATTGTCGAGAAGGGCAAGGGCGAGGGGATCTACACCGCGAAGAATGTGATGCTGGCGACGGGCGCGCGGGCGCGGGAATTGCCGGACATCGGGCTGAAGGTCGATGGCAAGACGGTGTGGGCGTATCGCGAGGCGATGGTGCCGACCGAAATGCCGAAGACCCTGCTGGTGATCGGCTCGGGCGCCATCGGGATCGAGTTCGCGAGTTTCTATCGCACGCTGGGCGCGGAGGTGACGGTGGTGGAGGCGATGGATCGCATCCTGCCGGTGGAGGACGCGGAGATTTCCGCCTTCATGCTGAAGCAGCTGGGCAAGCAGGGGATCAAGTTCCTGACGTCGGCGCAGGTGAAGTCGCTGAAGGTCGACAAGGGCGTGGCGACGGCGGAGATCGCGGCGAAAGACGGCGCGCAGACGCTGAAGGCGGACAAGGTGATCCTCGCCATCGGCATCGTGGGCAATGTCGAAAACATTGGGCTCGAGGCGCTGGGTGTGAAGGTCGAGAAGACGCACATCGTGACGGATGGCTTCGGCAAGACGAACGTGCCGGGGCTGTATGCGATTGGCGATGTCACCGGGCCACCGTGGCTGGCGCACAAGGCGATGCATGAGGGCGTGATCGTTGTTGAGGGCATCGCGGGACAGGCGCCGAAGCACAAGTTCGATCCATGGAACGTGCCGGGCTGCACCTACTCACATCCGCAGGTGGCGAGCGTTGGGCTGACGGAAGAGGCGGCAAAGAAGACGGGCAAGAAGCTGAAAGTCGGCAAGTTCCCGTTCATGGGCAATGGCAAGGCCATTGCGCTGGGCGAGCCGGAAGGCATCGTGAAGACAATCTTCGACGCCGAGACCGGCGAGCCGCCATCGCGCGTCAGGGCGAGCTGACGGAGGCGGAGCTGATGGAGACGGTGTTCCCGCACCCGACGCTGAGCGAGATGATGCACGAGAGCGTGCTCGCCGCCTATGGGCGGCCGCTGCATATCTGATCTCTGGACCGCCGGGCCCCCGCCCGGCAGCGCGTCGCGTTAGCGGTGCGACACTGATGTCGCGGCTTCGCCGCGATTGCCGGGCGGGGGCCCGGCGGTCCAGAGACCTACTCCGCCGCCTGCGTTCCTGCTTCGGCGCGGGCGGCCATGTCGGCGGCGAGTTTCTGGACGGCGCCGATGTCCATCTTGCCGGTGCCGAGCACGGGGATCGCCTTCACCTGGAAGATCTTGCGCGGGAGCGACAGCTCGTTGACGCCGTGATCCTGAGCCCAGCGTTGCAGATCGCTGCGGTCTGCTTTCGGGAAAGTGGTGAGCAGAACGATCTGCTCGCCCTTGCGCTTGTCGGGCAGGACGGCGGCGGCGTGATCGTGCTCGCGCCACAGCGTTGAGGCGCAGTTCTCTGCGACTGCGAGGGACACCATCTCACCGCCGATCTTGGCGAAGCGCTTGAGACGGCCCTTGATGGTGGCGTAGCCCTCTTCATCCATCGAGACGACGTCGCCGGTATCGTGCCAGCCATCTGTAGGTGGCTGGAGTTCGCCGGGGCGCGCGGGAGACAGATATCCGCGCATCACGTTGGGGCCGCGCACGAGCATGCGGCCGCCCTTTGTGATGCCGGGCACGTCTTCAAACCTTGCTTCCATGCCGGGAAGCATGCGGCCCACTGTACCGGGACGGTTATGGCCCGGCTGGTTGACGGCGATCACGGGCGAGGCCTCGGTTGCGCCATAGCCCTCCAGCAGCTCCACGTTGAAGCGGCGGCGTACCAGCTGGCGCGTTTCATCGCGGACACGCTCAGCTCCGCAGACGGCGAAGCGCAGCTTGCCCAGCTCATCACCCTGGCAGGCGCGGATGTACTGGTTGAGGAAGGTGTCAGTGGCGAACAGGATGGTCGCGCCGGTTTCTTCCACGCGCTTGGGAATGATCTTGGTCTGCAGCGGCGAGGGATGCAGCACCGACTTCATGCCGCCGAGCAGAGGCAGCAGCGCGCCGGCCGTGAGGCCGAAGCAGTGGAAGGTCGGCAGCGGATTGAACAGCACGTCGTCGAGGCCGAGCGCCTCCGGCACGTGCGCGAGGATCTGATGGATGTTCGCGACGATGTTGCGATGGGAGAGGACGACGCCCTTGGGATCGCCCTCGGTGCCCGAGGTGAACAGGATTACGGCCGGCTCGTCGAAATTGGGCGAGGAGGTGAACATCCACGGCGCGACGGGGCCAAGAGCACCGGCGGCTTTCTGCTTCGTGCCGAGGCCTGCGCGAACGTCCTCGAGGTAGATGAACTCGGCGTCCGACTTCAGGTCGCCGATCAGTTCGTGCAGCTCGGCTTTTTCGATGAAGGCGCGGGCCGTGATGATGCGCTGGACCTGCGCTGCCTTAAGGGCCGCGCGCACGTTGCGGGAGCCGGCGGAGAAGTTGAGCATGGCCGGCACGCGGCCATAGGCGTTCACGGCGAAGAAGGTGATGATCGCGCCCGCGCCCGTTGGCAGCATGACGCCAACCGCCTCGCCCTTGCGGGTGCCCTTCTTGAGGGCGGAGCCCAGCGCGAAGGCGGCGCGAATGATGTCGTCGTAGGACAATTTCCGGTCGTCTGCATCGTGCAGAACGATCTTCTTGCCCCCATATTCCTTGCGCGCCGCAAGCAAAGCGGTGAACACGCCGGTTTCGGCATTGCGAGGATCATAGGCGGAGCGCAAAGACGCCATCGAGACAACCTCCCTTGGGCGCCCCTCAGCGCTCTTATATTTCTTGGTGTTAATATAGACGGTGGCCCGGAAAGCACAAACGCTGGATGCGGCGACCCGGGAAACCTGATTTCGCAGTGCGGCAAAGCAGGGTAACAGGCGGTTATGCCCACACTACTGGACCATAAGGACAAGGGGGAGCGCCCCCGCCACCCCGAGAAGCAGGGTCGCGAGGACACGCCCCTGCTGCGCAAGCCGCCGTGGATTCGGGTGAAAGCCCCCACCAGCGCGGGATACCTCGAGACCCGCGAACTCGTGCGCAACGCGAAACTGGTGACTGTCTGCGAGGAGGCCAGCTGCCCCAATATCGGCGAGTGCTGGACCAAGAAGCACGCCACCCTGATGATCATGGGCGACACGTGCACGCGCGCCTGCTCGTTCTGCAACGTGCGCACGGGGATGCCCGCAGCGCTCGACGCCGATGAACCGCGCCGCGTGGGCGAGACGGTGGCCGCCATGGGCCTTGGCCATGTGGTGATCACCTCGGTGGACCGCGACGACCTCGCCGATGGCGGGGCGGAGCATTTCGCCGCCGTGGTGCGCGCGATACGTGCGGCGGCGCCGAAAGCGACCATCGAGATCCTGACGCCGGACTTCCTGCGCAAGGGCGATGCCGCGAACGTCGTGATCGACGCCAAGCCAGACGTGTTCAACCACAACCTTGAAACCGTGCCGCGACTTTACCTGACCATTCGGCCGGGCTCGCGTTACTATCATTCGCTTCGCCTGCTTGAGCGGGTGAAGGAACGCGATCCTTCGCAGTTCACCAAGTCTGGACTCATGGTTGGACTGGGCGAGGCGAAGGAAGAGGTCATGCAGGTGATGGACGACATGCGGTCCGCCGGCGTCGACTTTCTGACCATCGGCCAGTACCTGCAACCTACGCGCAAGCATGCGGCGGTTGATCGGTTCGTGACACCCGACGAGTTTGCGACACTGGAGACCATCGCGAAATCGAAAGGCTTCCTGCTGGTGTCTGCATCCCCGCTGACGCGGTCGAGCTATCACGCGGATGAGGATTTCGCGAAGCTGCGCCAAGCGCGCGAGGTACAGCTGGCGAGGCGGTAGCGTGACGACGCATCGCGAGACGCTTCAACTGCCGTATCGGCCCGAAGATCTGTTCGAGCTTGCATCCGACGTTGCGCGCTATCCCGAATTCATTCCGTGGATCAAGGCGCTGCAGGTGTCGGACAGGCGCGAGAGCGACGGCCGCATGCAGTGCCACGCCGAGGCGAGCGTTGGCTTCAAGGGCTTCAGCGAGACGTTTGTCACGGATGTCGATGCGCGCCGGGAAGGGTTTGCAATCGACGTTTCGCTGGTCCGTGGGCCGTTCCGCAAGCTGCGCAATACGTGGCGGTTCGCGCCGGGCGGCGAGGGATCGCGTGTGGAGTTCTCGATCGAGTTCGAGTTTCGCAACTTCGTCTTGCAGACGCTGGCCGACGCCAACAAGGCCTACGCCGTGAAGCGCGTGATCGATGCGTTCGTGAAGGAAGCCGCCCGCCGCTACGCGGGCGCTGCCGCCTGAGCGATCAGCCCAGCTGAGCGATCAGCCCGGGCGGCCGATCGGCGACTGGCCCGGATCGGGCGTCGGGATGACGGCGTCGCGCAGCGCATCCGGCGGCGCATCAAGCGGAACAGGCGCGCGGCCTTCCGGCGTCTGGTCGGCGGGGCTCGGCGCGACGGGGCGCGGCTGCGTAAGCTTGGGATCGGGGCCGCAGGAATCCAGCGACCAGCCCGCATCGCCACGCACGACGCGGCAGAGCGCGGCAGTGGTTTCGCCATCGGCCGTCACTGACGTGCGGATCAGAGCGCCGAGCTTGTCATAGCGCGGGCGCGCAAAGGTCAGCTTGTTGAAGCTCGCGGTTGCGGCTTCGCCTTCCGGGCCGCGAACTTCGACCAGGTTGAATCCGACGGACTGCCAGTCGCAATCCGGGGTCCATGGCGCATCCTCGCCCTGGAGGCGTAGGCTCATCGGCGGATCGTCGCGGCTGAGCTTGTACTGGTCCCGGCCAACGGCAGCGATCAGCGCGCAGTCATCCGTGACAAAGATCGGTGTTTTCGCGGCAACCTCTTCCGGACCGCTTTCGCAGGCGCACAGGGCAAGAAGCCCTACCGACAACACCAGTCTATTCATCACGATATCCAGCCTGTCTTGCACGCACCAACCGTCCACCCGGCGATACCCGAATGAAGGCGGCATTCATAGCCGATGCCCGCCAGCGGTCCATGCACGATTTCAGTCGCAACCGTCGCGCCCCGGCCGTCATAGGCCGGTTTCTGGAAGGCGACCCACTTCAGGGTGGTTCACGGGTCCGATCCCGGCGGTAGCGCGGTGTAAGCCGCGAAAGTGAAGCCCAGCGTCTCGAAATTGCAGTCCGGACGCCAGTTGTCGTCGCCGGAGCCCTTGAGCGGTGGGGGCGAGGAATAGCGCGAGACGCATCGGTATCTCCCTTGGCGCCCGGCTCTTCCGGCTGGGCTCACCCCAGAAATTGCCAGCGTTCATGGCGGCATGAAGGCGGCCAAAGGCATAGACCGGGGGTGTCGCGAGTAGGGGGCGAGCTCCATTCCTGAAAGGCCCGATCAGGCGCAGTTCATGTTCCGGGGATCAGGTTCCATGTCGATGGGGCCGCGCGCTGCCCGCTTTCGCCTTGAGATGGAGGTGAGCATGAAATCCCTGGTCGCCGCGATGCTAAGCGCCGCCACCCTGAGCGCCGCCCTGCCTGCACTGGCCCAGCCGGGCGACTATCGCTACCAGGGCGGTGGATACGGTTACGGTGTGGACATCAATGGCCTGAGCGTGGACGAAGCCAAGCGCCAGCTATCCAGCGCCGGCTACAGCAAGGCGCGCAACATCAGCGTGAGCGGACAGCAGTTTGACCTTTGGTCGAACCCGCGCTCGCGCGATGCCTGTGTCGGCTTCTCGTCCTACAAGGGCCGGGTGACGGAGACGCGGTCGTTCGATGGCGCCGATTGCGGCGTGGTGAACGGCGGATGGGGACAGAGCGGCTTCCCCTCCGGCCTCCGGGGCATGCGCGTTGATGATGGCAAGCGTAACCTGCGCAACTATGGGTACGAGCCAGAACGCAATGTTCGCATCGATGGCCAGCAATGGGATCTATGGTCGAACTCGCGCGGGCGCGACTGCATCGGCTTCGCCTCGTACAAGGGCACGATCTCTGACGTGCGCGAGTTCCGCGGTGGCGAGTGCACGGATGGCGACTGGAGTGGCGGCGGTTGGGGCGGCGGTAGCGGCTGGCTGGACATTCGCGACCTGCAGGGCCGTAGCGTTGACGACGCCAAGCGCGCCCTGTCTGACTCAGGATTCCGCAAGGCGCGGAATATCCGGTCCGGCGGGCAGCAGTGGGACCTGTGGTATGACGCGCGCGGGCGGGGCGACGCCTGCATCGGCTTCACGTCCTACAATGGCCGCGTGACCGACGTACGGACTTTCTCCTCGCGTGACTGTTAGCGGCGCGCGGCTGCTAGCTCATCATCTTGCGCAGCATTTCGAGCGCGGTCGCGATTGTCTCGCGGCGGATGCGGTCGCGGCCGATTTCGCCATAGCGCATGGCCTGGTGGAAGATCGGCTTGTTCTCGCGGGCGACGGCGAGGTGCACGAGACCCACAGGCTTGAGCGGCGTGCCGCCGCCGGGGCCGGCGACGCCTGTGACAGCGACCGCGAGATTGGCGCGCGATTCCTGAAGCGCGCCTTCGGCCATGGCGCGGACCACTGGCTCCGACACCGCGCCCGCATCGGCAATGAGATCGCCGGGCACGCCGAGCATCTCTTCCTTGGCCTTGTTCGAGTAGACGACGAAGCCCCGCTCCACCGTGGCGGACGAGCCGGGGATTTCGGTGAGCAGGCCGGCGATAAGACCACCGGTGCAGCTTTCCGCCGTCGCTATCTTGAGCCGCCGCTGCTGTGCTTCGTCCAGCGTGAGGCGGGCGAGCATGAGGAGTTGATCGTCGAACATTCCGGTCTCCGGTCCTAGCGGGACAGCAACACTGTCGCCTGCACCGCGATGCCTTCTTCGCGACCGACAAAGCCAAGCTTTTCGGTGGTGGTTGCTTTCACGCTGACCACTTCCGGTGAGACGCCCATAGCTCCGGCAGTGGCTTGGCGCATCGCTTCCTTGTGGGGCGAGATCTTGGGACGTTCGGCGAGGATCGTGATGTCTGCGTTGGCGACGTGGAAGCCACGGTCGTTCGCCAGTTTCACGGCGTGCCGCAGGAATTTGACCGAGGCCGCGCCCTTCCATTGCGGGTCGGAGGGCGGGAAGTGATCGCCGATGTCGCCCAGCGCCAGCGCGCCAAGGATGGCGTCGGTCAGCGCGTGCCAGGCGGCGTCTGCGTCTGAGTGCCCTTCCAGCTTCTTTGTGTGGGGGACGCGGACGCCACACAGGATGACGGCGTCGCCGGGCTCGAAGCCGTGGACATCGAAACCCGTGCCGACACGCATCGTGGGGCCAGCGATCAGTTTCTCGGCCACCGCGAAATCCTCCGGATAGGTGATCTTCATAAGCTCCGCCCGGCCCGGCGTCAGCACCACTTTCGCGCCGGAGGCTTCGACGAGAGCAAGATCATCGACGGCGGAGCTAGCCGCTGTTTCGTAGGCGCGGGTGATGACATTCCAGCGGAAGGCCTGTGGCGTCTGGACCCGCACGAGATGGTCACGGTCGACCGAGCGCAGGCTGGGGCCGGACCGGTCCTTCAGGGCGTCGGCGACGGGCAGGGCGGGCGCCGCCGCATCGGCGCCGGACAGCGCGGCAAGAAGCTCCTGCAGGACGGTCTGGCTGAGGCCAGGGCGGGCCGCGTCGTGGATCAGGACGCTATCGGGCGCGTGCGGCTGAAGCGCGCGGAGGCCGGCGCGGACCGAGTCGGTGCGGGTTTTTCCGCCCTCGACGACGATGACTCGCGGCGAGTTGGGCAGGATGGCCTGCGCCTGGGCCACGCCGCCGACAGAAACGCAAACGACCACCGCGGCAATTTCGTTGCGCTGCAGCATAGCCAGAACGGACCACACGAGCACAGGCTTGCCGCCAAGGAGGCGATACTGCTTGGGTTCGCCCTCTCCAGCTCGCGAGCCTGACCCAGCGGAAACTATGATCGCACCGACCTTGATCGCCGAAAACGCCTCTTGATTGTGCATTCTTGACGCCTTTGCAGAGACAAGCTCTAAGTGGTGGTCCGGTTTTGCCCAATTAATAGGCATAATGACGGATGGTTCGGAGTCTGTCTGGTGTTCTTGGTCGGAGATGTCCAGCTCGCAGCGCCGGTGTTCCTCGCGCCGATGTCAGGCGTGACGGACGCACCTGCACGGTATGAGGCCGACAGGTTCGGTGCGCCGGCCGTTGTGACCGAAATGGTGCCGGGAGCAGAGCTCGCGCGGGAGCATGAAGAGTTCGTCCGCCGCGTTGCGCCGCACAATGGCGAAGGACCATTCATCATCCAGCTCGCCGGGCGCGACCCGCAATGGATGCGCATCGGGGCCGAACTCAGCGAGGCGGCAGGGGCTGACATCATCGACATCAACATGGGCTGCCCCGCGAAAAAGGTCACGGGTGGTCAGTCGGGTTGCGCGCTGATGCGCGAGCCGGGTCTGGCGCGGCAACTGATCGCGGCGACCGTGGCGGGCACGAAGCGGCCCGTGACCGTGAAGATGCGGCTGGGCTGGGACGACGCCACGCTCAACGCCCCGGAGATAGCGCGTATCGCCGAGGGCGAGGGGGCGCAGATGATTACCGTGCACGGACGCACACGGATGCAGTTCTATGAGGGACATGCCAACTGGTCGCGGATCGCGCCGGTGGTGGAAAGCGTGAGCCTGCCTGTCATCGCCAATGGAGACATTGTCGATGCAGCAAGCGCTGGCGAAGCGATGAAGGATTCGGGCGCACGCGGCGTGATGCTGGGGCGCGGCGCGACGGGCCGCCCATGGCGCGTTGGCGAGATTTCGCATGCGCTGTTCGGAACGCCCTACACGGCGCCGAGCGCAGACGAGAAGCTGGCTTCCATGCTGGCGCAGGTCAGGGCGTCGGTTGCGCTCTATGGCGACCGGCTTGGCATTCGCGTTGTGCGCAAGCATGTCGCCGCCTTTGTCGATGCGTGGTGCGAGGACCACGGCCTAGCGCCGATGGACGACACGCGCGTTGCGCTGTGCCGGCTTGATTGCCCGAACGCCCTGATCGACGGCCTCGTGGCGGCGCTCTCCAGCAGGCAGGCAGCAGCATGATTGCGACGACCTCTGAAACCGGGGGACTTGCGGCGCGGGCGCTGGATGCCGTGCCGTTCGCCGTGGTGGCGCTGAGCAAGCGCGACACGGTCTCTTATGTGAACACGGCTGCCGAGGCCCTGCTGCAGCGGAGCGCGCCGTTGCTGCGTGGGCGGCCGCTGACTGATCTTTTGACCGACGATGCGCCGCTGCTGGACTTTATCGCTCGAGCGCGGCGCGAGGGCGGGGTGATGTCGGCGCGAGCAATCCGCATTGCGAGCCCGCAGATCGCGCCGATCGACATGGATGTGACGGCGTCTCCCGACGGGGACGATGCTGGCCTCGTGCTCACGCTTCTGAGCAGCCGCTCGGCGCAGGACGACACGACGAACGCTGAAGTAAACGCATTTGCGCAGGTCGCGCGGATGCTGGGGCACGAAGTGAAGAACCCGCTGGCGGGCATTGTCGGCGCGGCGCAGCTGCTGGGCAGGCACGCCCGCGACGATCAGCAGGCGCTGCTGACGCTGATCCGGGAAGAAGGCGCGCGCATCGAACGGATCGTCGATCGCTTTGCGGCGTTCGAGACGTTCTTCAGCCCACGCACGCGCATCACCAATGTTCACATCGTGCTCGACAGCGTGATCGACCTCGCCAAGGCAAGCTTCGGCGCCAACACGCGGTTTGACCTTCAGTATGACCCGTCTTTGCCAGAGATCGACGTCGACCCCGATCACCTGCACGAAGCCGCGCTCAACCTGGTAAAGAACGCAATCGAAGCTGCGACGGGCACCGCGCGGCAGGCGCGCGTTGCGGTCTCCACACGTTATCGCGCCGGTTTCCGCTTCACCGGACGCGACGGCCCGCGCACGCGCGGCGCGCTGGAGATTTCGGTCACGGACAACGGGCCGGGCGTGCCAGAGGCATCGGTCGCGCGCGTGTTTGAGCCTTTCTTCACGACGAAATCCGGCGGCGCGGGCATCGGCCTCGCTGTCGTCGCCGAGATCATGCAGGCGCATGGCGGCTTCGTTGTTCTCGACAACAATCCGGGTGGGGCCTGCTTGCGGCTTCTCTTCCCGATCGCGCGCCACAAGGGAGCGGCCAAATGAGCGGTCCGACAATCCTGGTTGCCGATGACGACGCCAGTGTGCGCCTCGTGATCAGCCAGACACTGGCGCAGGAGGGGTATCATGTCAGGGCGACCAACACGATGTCGGCCTTGTGGCGCTGGATCCAAGCGGGCGAGGGCGACCTGCTGATCACCGACGTCTACATGCCGGATGAATCGATCTTCGACCTGCTACCGCAAATCCGGCGCACGCGACCCGAACTGCCTATCATCGTGATCTCCGCGCAGTCGACCGTGCTGACCGCGGCGATGGCCTCTGACCATGGCGCCTATGACTATCTCCCGAAGCCGTTCGACATCGACAAACTGGCCGAGACGGTCCGCCGCGCGCTTCAGCGCAAGCCGACGCGCGGGCAGGAGACAACGGGCCGCCGCGCGGAGAAGGATGAAGCGCTGCCGCTGATCGGCCGGTCGAAGCCGATGCAGGGCGTCTATCGCGTGATCGCGCGGGTGATGAACAATGACCTCACCGTACTGATCGAAGGTGAGAGCGGATCGGGCAAGGATCTGGCGGCGCGGGCGATCCACCAACTGGGCAAGCGCAAGGCCGGGCCGTTTGTGGCGGTGAGCCTTGCGGCCCTGCAGCGCGAGCAGGTTGAGGATGAATTGTTCGGCGGTGGGCGCGACGCCAGTGGCAAGCGCCGCGGCAAGGTCAGCGAGGCGGACGGGGGCACGTTGTTCCTGGACGAAGTTGGCGACATGCCGCTGGAAGCGCAGACGCGGCTTGTACGCTTCCTGCAGGATGGGCGCTTTGCGAGTTCGGGCGACGATCTCGACGTGCGCATCATTGCTTCGACCAAGCACGATCTGCGCTCGCTCGTGGACCAGGGGCTGTTTCGCGAGGATCTCTACTACCGCCTGAACGTTGTGGCGCTGCAGCTCCCGCCTCTGCGCGAGCGCAAGGAAGACATTCCGGACCTGGCATCGGCATTCCTGATCCGCGCGAAGAAGGAAGGCCTTCCCGAGAAGCAGCTCGACAAGAGCGCGTACGATCTGCTGGTCGCCTATGATTGGCCGGGCAACGTGCGCGAGCTTGAGAACGTTATCCGCCGGCTATCAGCGTTGAGCCCGGAACCGGTGATCTCGGCGCGCGAAGTGGAGCGGGAGCTTCGTTCCACTACCCGCGCCGCTGCGACCGAGCGCGAGTTCGAGGCGGAGATCGAGGCGCTGCTGTCGCGTCACTTCATCTCGGCGCTCTCCGCCGATCCCGATCGCGATCCGGATGGCGGACAAATCTACCAGACTGTGATCGAGCAGGTAGAGCGGCCGCTGATCAAGCTGGCGCTGGCGGCGACCAACGGGAACAAGGTGCGGGCGGCAGCCCTGCTGGGCCTCAACCGCAACACGCTGCGCTCGAAGATCAATTCGCTCGGGATCGCTGAAGGCGACTAGGGCGGCGGCCTAGCTCTTGGGAGCGACCGGCGGCGTCATCGGCGCAAGCTGGTCGTCGATCGCCGACTTCACCTGATCGGGCCAGTCGGACTCGAGGCCGACACAGTCGCGCCGGAATGCGCCATCGACCCAGGTGACCATGCCCTTGTCGGCGGTGGAGGAGATCTCCCAGTCCATCTGGCAACTGCGCGTGGCAAAGCCGCGCGTGCAGACGGCCATCGGATCGGGATAGTCCTCGTGCGCTTCGCCATACATGCACTCGAAGCCGGCAGCCTCGATCGCCTCGATGGCCTTCGGGCGGCTGAGGTCGCCCAGGATACCCTGGACGCCTGTGGCCCAGTCGGCATTCAGCTTCTGGCCGGGCTCGTACTGCCAGTCATAGGCGGCTTCGAGATCCGCCAGGGTCTCGGGTCCGGGGTTGGTGGGCCCCATCGCACACCCGGCGGCGATCAACGCGAAACCCAGTGCGATCAATTTCATCGTCCGTCCTCCCGACGCAACACTGCCATAGAACCCCATAACCCGGGCGGCGCAAAGGCAGACTGGCGCCGAGATTGGTTCCCCGCTATGGGCGCCGCATGAAACTTTCGGACTTTGACTTCGACCTGCCTGAAGAATTGATCGCGCTCAGGCCAGCAGTTCCGCGGGATTCCGCGCGGTTGCTGGTGGTGCGCGGCCCGGAGGGCGTGATCGAGGATCGCCTGGTGAGCGACCTGCCGTCCCTGCTTGACGCAGGCGACATGCTGGTCGCGAACGATACGCGCGTGTTGCGGGCGGCGCTGGAGGGGCGGCGGCCGTCGCGGACGGGCGCCGAAGACGTGGCAGTTTCCGTCAATCTCAACATGCGGCTGTCGCCTTCGGGGTGGTCGGCGTTCGCGCGGCCGGGCAAGCGCCTGAAGGAGGGCGACGCCATCCTGTTCGCTGGCGGGCTCGAGGCGCGTGTGCTGTCCAAGTCCGAGGCCGAGGTGCGGCTTGGGTTCAACCGGGAGGGCGGGGCGCTGGATGCCGCGATCGACGCGGCGGGTGACATGCCGATACCGCCCTATATCGCCGCCAAGCGCCCGGTGGATGAGAAGGACGTCGCCGACTATCAGACTGCGTTCGCGCGCGAGGCCGGCTCCGTGGCGGCTCCGACGGCGGGGCTGCACTTCACACCTGAGCTGCTGGCCGCGATTGAGCGCGCAGGCATCGCACGGACGAGCGTGACGCTGCATGTGAACGCCGGGACGTTCCTGCCGGTGAAGACGGATGATCTGTCCGAGCACAAGATGCATGCCGAGTATGCGGAGCTTCGGGCGGAGACCGCCGTGGCGATCAACGCGGCGCGGGCGGCTGGCGGGCGCTGCATCCCCATCGGCACCACCGCGCTGCGTACGCTGGAGAGCGCGGCGGCGGGTGGCGAGCTTGGCGCGTTCAGCGCCGAGACATCGATCTTCATCAAGCCGGGCTACAGGTTCCGGGTCGCGGACGGGCTGATGACCAATTTCCATCTTCCGAAATCGACGCTGTTCATTCTCGTCAGCGCGATGATGGGTCTGGACGTGATGCGGCGGGCCTATGCGCATGCGGTGAAGGAGCGGTATCGCTTCTTCTCCTATGGCGATGCGTGTCTGTTGCTGCCGGAAAGGAACCGCGCGCATGGCTGAGTTTCCCTTCCACGTCTCCGCGACTGACGGCGAGGCGCGCACGGGCTGCCTGTCGACACCGCGCGGCGACATCGCGACGCCGGCGTTCATGCCGGTGGGAACCGCGGGCACCGTGAAGGCGATGTTCCTTGACGATGTGCGCTCCACGGGGACCGACATCATCCTGGGCAACACCTATCACCTGATGCTGCGCCCCAGCGCCGAGCGCGTGAAGAGGCTCGGCGGGCTGCACAAGTTCATGGGATGGACGCACCCGATCCTGACCGACAGCGGCGGGTTTCAGGTCTTCTCGCTGTCCGAGCTGCGCAAGATGAAGGAAGAGGGGGTCGAGTTCCGCTCGCATATTGACGGCTCGCAGCACTTCCTATCGCCGGAGCGCTCCATCGAGATCCAGTCGGATTTGCTGGGCTCGGACATTGCAATGCAGCTGGACGAATGCGTCGCCAACCCGTGCGAGCACGCGCCCGCCTCCGCCGCGATGCGGCTTTCGGCGCGCTGGGGCGAGCGCAGCAAGGCCTACTTTGGCAAGCGCGATCGCCAGGCCCTGTTCGGCATCGTGCAAGGTTCGACCTATGCCGACCTGCGCAAGGAAAGCGCCGAACGTGTCGTCGAGACCGGATTTGACGGCTACGCCATCGGCGGCCTTGCGGTGGGGGAGGGGCATGAGGCGATGTGCGATACCATAAGCCTGACCGCGCCGCTGCTACCGAAGGATCGGCCTCGCTATCTGATGGGTGTTGGCAAGCCGATCGATATTCTCGAAGCCGTGGCGCGTGGGATCGACATGTTTGACTGCGTCCTGCCGACGCGATCAGGCCGCCACGGTCAGGCGTGGACGTGGGATGGCGCGATCAACATCAAGAACGCCAAGTACGCCGAGGACGACACGCCGATCGATGCGACCTCGAACTGCCCGGCCAGCCGCGATTATTCCAAGGCCTATCTCAACCACCTGTTCAAGGCGGGCGAATATCTGGGGCCGATGCTGCTGTCCTGGCACAACATCGCGTTCTTCCAGGAGATGATGGCGGCCATGCGCGCCGCTATCGCGGAGGGGCGCTTCGCAGCGTTCCGCTCCGAGATGCAACAGCGCTGGTCGAAGACGCCTGGCGATCAGCTCGCCTGATTAGCTGGCTTGGGACGTTCCGCGGAACTCCGCGTCGGGATCCTTCGGGATGCCGGCGCTGGGATCGGGCGCTGCAGGCGGTGCGCAACCCAGTTGGGCGCCGACACCTTTCAGATACGCCCGCCGGGCGACACCACGCTCATAGGCGGCGCGCAGGCGCTTGTCGTGGCGGTTGGCGCCCGTGGCGTCGCGCACAAGGGACCGGAACGGGATGAAACCCGTCATCGCCGAGGCGATGCCATCCAGCGTCATGTCGCTTGCGCCCTGGCTTGCCTTGTCGCCGAAGGACTTCTCGGGAAGCGCTTCAGCATCCGAATCCCGGCCCAGAATGATTGTCAACGCGACCACGGTTTCGCCGATGGCTTTGCAGCTGACATTCGGGATTGGCTCGTAGGGCGAGCGGATGTCCCGAAGCATCTGGGGAATCTCGTCGCGCCGCAGATTGAGATCGTTCAGCGGCGCCATGGCCGCGTCACTCAGTCCCGCCGGACTGTCGCCGCCTGACGAAGCACAGGCAGCCATGGGCGCCCACGCCAGCATGGCGATCAAAATAACGCTAGGTTCCGCCGCTCTTGAACGAGCCGGTAGCTCAGTCGGTAGAGCAGCTGACTTTTAATCAGCGGGTCGCAGGTTCGATTCCTGCCCGGCTCACCAAGTCCCTCCCTACAATCCTGCAGACACTACTTTCCGCTGGATTGGAGGGAGAAGACCGGCGCCTTCTTCGATCCTTGCTCCGAACAATCTCGCGGGTCACGGTGAACGCATGGCTGATCTTCTTTTTGAAGTCTGGCGTGACGCCGACGGCACATCATGCTGGGCCGTTGAACGGAGATCAGACGAGGCGCGCCGGAAGGTAAATCCCGAAGCCGTATTCGTTCGGGCATTTGCGGCTTCGTCTTTTCAAGACGCCATGCAGCAGCACTACGGCGCCGAAGGTTGGGGCGACTACGATCCGGCACCCGGCGCGGACCAGCCCTTCACCAGTGAGCAGGCAGCAGAGCAACAAGCGTATTTGGCGATTCGGCCGAAGGCGGGCGGCTAAGGCTCTCGTCCCACCGGATAAAGTAGGTAGCGGTCGTCGTAGAACGGGCTGCGTTCGTAGAAGAACTGCAGGCGCCGGAGCGGCGACGCGGCAAACTCCTTTTCCTCGCGAAGACGCTTCTCGAACTCTGCCTTGAGAGCGGGACTCTCTGCCAGCATGCGTTCGGCCATCGGGGCGATGGCGTAGGGCTCCATGTATTCGACCCGGCTCAGGATCTCGTTGAAGAATCCCCAGGCCAGGAACGAGTCCTCGCTCTCTGGTTCCAGCAGGTAGGCGGCGAGGGCGCCGAGCGGCTGGTCGGTGGAGATGCGGACGGAGCCGGGCCGGTAAGTCACCTTCGCCGTTTCATGGGTGAAGCCGGTGGCCGTAACGGCGACGCGGCCTTCGGCGGGAGCGTTGGTCTTGAAGCTGGTGAGACGAACCCTGTCGACCTCGACAGTCTGCGCGGCCTTCAGCGTCTCCATGGCGATGCCGTGCGCCTTCAGGCGGGCGATGACATCAGGCTTGGTGGAAGGCACCCAATAGGCCTTCGCTACGGGCAACTGCAGGCCCGGTTCGGAACCGTAGACGGGGATCTTCACCGCCGGCCCCGGTTTGCCGTTGAAGCGCGTGACCATCGCGCCGGAAGCGGGCGACATCACCTCGTCCGAAGCGATGGTGAGGAAGTTCAGCCAGCTGACGGGCTCGGCCTTGTCCTTCCAGTTCGCGTTGATCGCGGTGGGGCGCAGTGCACGATCCGCCGTGATGGCAGCCTTGAGCGACTTAGCTTCGGCGCCCAGCGTCCTGATCGTCGACTCCAGCAGCACGTAGGTGCCGAGCACACGTTGGCAGTATGGCTTCAGCGAGTGGTTCTCGACCAGTACGGTGGGGAGGCGACGCAGGTCGCCATAGGCGTGGCTGAAGCGCGGGGCAAAGGCGGGCAGGTCCGTGCCTTTCGAGACGTCGCCATCATCGCGCGCGAAGATCAGCGGGCCGGGAATATGGCCCGCGGCGGCGAGGGCAGCGTCGGCCTTGGGCCGATAGACGTCGTTGAGCCATTTGCCGATTGCAGGGCTGTCTGCGTAGAGCCCGTCCCAGCCGTCGAAGCCGTAGGTAATGTCGTACTGGTAGTCCATGCCGTCGGTGACGTGCAGGTCGATGTAGAAATCGGGATCGTATTTCCGCATCAGGCCGAGCAGGGCGTTCATCTCGGGCGCATCGGCCTTCATGAAATCGCGGTTGAGGTTGAGGTTCTGCGCCGTGTTGCGCCAGCCCATCTCCTGCGGCCCGCGCTGGTTTGGGCGGCTGAAGGGCGTGGAGCGTTCATGCCCATCGGCGTTGAGGACAGGGATGAAGACGATGTTGATCTTGTCGAGCAGGCTGTCCTTGCCCTTGAACAGCATGTCGCGGATCAGCATCAGCATCGCGTCCTTGCCGTCGATCTCGCCGGAGTGGATGCCGGCCTGGATGAGGAAGACGGGCTTTGCGGCCTGGAACTGCTCGCCATCCTTCGTGAGGATCACGGCGGCGAGCTTGCGCCCTTCGGGCGTGACGCCCATCGTCTCGATGCGCATGAGGGCCGACTGGCGGTCCATCTTCTTCAGGAAGGCGGTGGTCTCTTCGTAGTTCGGCGTGGCGGTAAGGCTCGTCTTCTCCGAGGGCGTAATCCACTTGTCGCCTGCGGGCGCGATCAGAGCCTGGCTGGCGCCGCTCCACACCGGGATGGGCGGCAGGAAGGTTTCCGGCGCCAGATCATCCAAAGTGATGCGGGGGGGCGGGGTTTGCGCATTCGCCATGAGTATTGCTCCTGCAAAGAGGGGGAGGGCCAGCGCCCGGATGGCGGCGGACAACGTTCCACGCATGGTCATTTCAGAACGTCGCCCCGGCGGCCTCTTGTGATCGCGGGCACCATGCGCCAAGCATCGCGTCACGCAAGGTGTATGGGCAAAGTCTGCGGGAGAGCCATCCGTGAAAGTCCTGTTCAAGGCAGCAATGGCGAGCGCGTTGATTCTTGCCGCCTGCACAAGTTCGCCAGCTTCAGTCGAAACGCCCGCGCAAGTGAAGCAGGCGCTCGCGGCTGTGTCGGCCGAGGTAAGCGAGGTGAGCCTGCGCGGCTATATCGAGAAGATGGTGAGCTTCGGCACGCGCCATACGCTGTCGGATCAGGTATCCGACACGCGCGGGATCGGCGCGGCGCGGCGCTGGGTCGAGGGTGAGTTCCGCAAGATGTCGGCGGATTGCGGCGGGTGTCTGGAAGTTGTGACGGTGAAGGACACAGTGACCTCGCTGCCGCGCGTGCCCAACCCCACCGTGATCGCGAATGCTGTCGCGATCCAGCGCGGCGCCAGCGACCCCAACCGCGTCATCATCATCCAGGGCCACCTCGATAGCAGGGCGACTGACGTGATGAACTTCACCGCAGATGCGCCGGGCGCGAACGACGATGCATCCGGCGTTGCGGCCGTGATGGAATCCGCGCGGGTGCTGTCCAAACGCAAGTTCGGCGCGACGCTGGTGTTTGTGGCGCTGAGCGGGGAGGAGCAGGGGCTGCATGGCGGGCGCATTCTCGCCAACTATGCCAAGGCGCAGGGCTGGGAGGTTCTGGCCGTCCTCAACAACGACATCGTCGGCAACAGCCATGGGCTTGCAGCGCACGTTGATAATCGCGTGCGCGTGTTCTCCGAGGGCGTGCGCTCACTGGAGGCCGACGCAATCGCTGCTGCGCGCCGCTCTGTGGGTGGTGAAGTGGACGCGCCTTCGCGCAATCTGGCGCGCTATATGGACGTGATTGCGGAACAGCACCTGCCGGCGTTCGACGTGTCCATGGTCTATCGCCGGGATCGCTTCGGGCGCGGCGGCGATCAGGTGCCGATGGTGGAGGCGGGCTTCCCGGCAGTTCGCGTGACTGAAGCGGCCGAGAACTATACGCGCCAGCATCAGGATCTGCGCACGGCAGGCGACATCGTCTATGGCGACACGATCGATGGCGTGGATTTCCCGTACCTGGCCCGCGTGACGCGGCTCAACGCCATGACGATGGCGTCGCTGGCTTCGGCGCCGCGGCCACCGCTGGAGGTGAAGATCGATGGTGCCGTGTCGGCAGACACCAAGGTCAGCTGGACCGCGAGCGCGGGCGCTGCGAGCTATGTCATCTGGTGGCGCGAGACGACGTCTCCGGTCTGGCAGCACAGCAAGGTTGTGGCCGGTTCCGAGACGACAGCCACACTGACGAACGTGGTGATCGACGACTGGTTCTTTGGCGTGCAGGCCGTCTCCGCCGATGGCTATGCCAGCCCGGTGCAGTTTGCCGGCGTGGTGGGTGCGTTCTTCCCACCGCCGCCGGCGAAATAGATCAACGCGGCGCCAGGATATCGTCGAGATAGGCGGGCTTGCCCGTGATCCGCTCGAGCTTCGGATAGCGGTGGCCTCCGTTGTAGTCGAGGCGGATGGTCTTGAACTCGTCCTGGAAGCGGACGAGCAATTCGACCGGCTGATTGACCGAAGCCGCCACGGCCGCGCGCAACCGCTCGGGCGAGTAGGGAAGGCCGCTCACTCCTGTGATTGTCAGCGAGGTGTTGAGACCCGCCTTGAACGCCGGACCATCCCACTGGATGTAGGTGATCTTGCCCGCCGCGTCGGCTGAGAGGCCGATGGAATAGAGCAGATTGGCCGTACGCGAACGGCTTTCCTGATCCCGCCAGACGGCGTTGGCCGTGTCGCTGTAGACAAGGCGGTAGCCACCGCGCTCCAGCCCGTCGAGTGGCGCTGACGGAGCCACGCTATCGACGCGCTTCACGAAGAACGCTTCCCAGTCATGCGGCTCGATCTTGTTAAGCGCCGCGACCAGATCCTTGCGCGCATAGGTGAGCGTGCCCCAGTCCCCATCGTTCACGCCGAAGAAGGCCTTGGCGAAGTCATCCAGTGACCGCTTGCCGCCGGAGCGCTCGCGGATAAGCGTGTCGACATCCATCCAGATCAGCTGGCCTTCGCGGTAATAGTCCTCGCTGCGTTGCCAGTTGTGCCAGGGCAGCGACCGGCGCGCCGCGATGACGGGGTCCAGTGTTGTATCCGCCAGCGGGCGCCACTCGCGGCCGGCGCGGTATTGATAGTCGGCTGCGTTGTTGGCGATCAGATCGAGCGCCTGCTGCTTCGACACGAACCCGGCGCGGGCGGCGAGGACGTTGCCCCAATACTGCGTCTGGCCCTCATAGACCCAGAGCAGGCTACCGCGCATCGGCACGTTGAAGTTCGGCGCCCACAGATCGGCCGGGCGGCGATACTTGCCGTTCCACGAGTGGGTGTACTCGTGCGCCAGCAAATCCTTGCTGACGAAACCAGTGGTCCACGCCGTGAAATAGCCACTCCTCACACCGTTATCGCTTGAGCGCTGGTGCTCGACGCCGGAGGTGGCGAGGCGCTCGCTGATCGAGAGCAGGAAATCGTAGTGATTGAAATGACGCGCGCCGTAGAGCTTGTCTGCCTGCACGACGAGATTGCGGTGAACCTGGATGATCTCGGGCGAAGCATCGGACTGGGCCGCATCGTCTCCCATGATATTGAGAGTCACGCGCGAGCGGCCGCCCGGATCGAGATCGTATTTGCGCATGTACTTGCCGGCGAAGAGCGGGCTGTCGATCACGGTTTCCCATGATGCGGTCTTGAACCTGACGACGCCATTAGCGACCGATGCCGTCTCCAACGATGTTGCATAATCCCAGCCGGGCGGCAGTTTCACCGAGACATCGAAGGTCACCTTCCGCGCAAAGTGGCCCGCCGGATAGAGCGCGCCGATGTACCAGTTGAGGCGCAGCATCTCAGGCGTCATCATGATCGGGCCCTGCGCCGACTCAATCGCCGAGAGGAACTGGGCCTCGACCTGGATGGCTTTGACGCCCGCGGGCACATCGACATGGAAGGCGTAGACGTCGGCCGGATCGCGGGTCCATTTCAGCGTCTTGCCGTTGGCGGTGAACTTGATCCCCGAATAATTGTAGATCGGTCCGCGCGGCGCGTGGTTGCCGGGAATCCATTCCGAATAGAGCAGGGTGAGGCGGCCAGCCTTCGTCACGGGAATCGTCTGCTTGACGCCAAATATCCGGCGGTCGAGATCGGTCGCATCGACTGCGAGCGTAAGCGTTCCGGGGTAAGCGACATCGCGCGGCGCAGGTATCGCCGGGGCAGCCGCAATCGGTTGCGGGGCCGAGTTGACCACGCTGCCTTGCGCGAACGCCGGGGTAACGGCCAATACGCCCGCGAGGGCAAGCAGGACTGCAAACTTCAAGGTACGCTCCAGGGCGGCAAATCACCTGGACCCAGTAAACCTGCGCAAACGCGACGGCACAACAGCTTGAAGTCGTGCGGGCGCGGCCCCTCTGGCGAAGGCTGGGATTCTGGGGCAGGTCTTTCGCAGAGATAACGCCCGGAACGGGCAGGGGAGGATGGCATGGCCGAAGCGGCGCCAGACGCGGCGGAGAAGAGCGAACGTACGCCGTTGCGCACGGTCGTTGTCGCATCCTCGGCCGGAACCGCTTTCGAGTGGTACGACTTCTTCGTCTATGGCTCGCTGACCAAGCTGTTTGCCGACAAGTTCTTCAACGCCGCGGAAATTGGTGAAGCCAACGCGACGCTTGCGGCGCTGGCCGTGTTTGCGGCGGGCCTGCTGTTCCGCCCGCTGGGCGCGCTGATCTTCGGCCGACTGGGAGACCGGTTCGGGCGCAAAGGCGCCTTCCTCGCCACCGTCGTGATCATGGGCGGGGCAACGTTCGCCATCGGCCTGCTGCCTGACAGCAAGGAGCTGATGGGCGTCAGCGCCATCGCGCTCGTCGTGCTGCGCATCCTGCAAGGCATGGCGGTCGGTGGCGAGTATGGCGGGGCGGCCATCTATGTCGCCGAGCATTGCGAGCCGCATCATCGTGGCGCCTCGACAGGCTGGATCCAGTCGTCGGCGGCGTTCGGCCTCGTCGGAGCGCTCGCCATGGTGCTGGGCGTACGGACGCTGCTGGGGGAGGCGCAGTTCTTTGCGTGGGGCTGGCGCATCCCGTTCCTCGCCTCAGCCTTCCTTGTCGCCATTTCGGTGTGGATGCGACTGCGGCTCAACGAGAGCCCGGCGTTTGAGAAGATGAAGGCCGAAGGCACAATCAGCCGCGCGCCTTACAAGGAAGTGTTCCTCGAGTGGAAGAACCTCAAGCTGGTGCTGATCGCCATTGTCTCTTTCCTGATGGCGCAAGGCGCGATCTGGTGGTGCGCGTTCTCCTACTCCCAGATCTTCCTCGAGCGCTTCATGGATGTGCCGAGTGTGTGGACGAACCTGTTCCTGCTGGGCGCGACGTTCCTGTCGATCCCGCTCTACGTGTTCTTCGGCGCACTCTCGGACAGGATAGGCCGCAAGCCCGTGCTGATTGCCGGCATGGTGCTCTCGGTCGTTGCGATCTTCCCGGCATTTAAGGCCTTCTCGGAAGGCGCGAACCGCCCGCTGATCGCGGCGCAGGCCGAAGCGCCTGCGGAGATCCACGCCAAGGCGGGCACGTGCTCCTTCCAGTTCGACCTGCTGGGCGGGCGCAAGTACGAGACGGCCTGCGACATCGCCCGCTCGTACCTGACGGACTCGGGCATCAACTACACCATCCATGAGGCCGTCGAAGGCCAGCCGACGACGATCCGCTTCGTGAGCACGGAAGTGTCGGTGGATCTCGCCGATGGCGTTGGCCTCACCGGCGACAACCTCAAGACCCACAAGGTGGGTCTCGACGCAAAGGTCGCCGCTGGACTGAAGGCCGCCAACTATCCATCGCCCATGAAGGCGCCGTCCAACTCCGCGGAGTTCGACGCCCAGGCGGCCACGTTCGACTGGCCGCTGATCTTCATCGGCTTCACGCTGATGGTGGTCGCCGCAACGGCGCTTTATGGGCCCATGGCGGCGGCGCTGGTGGAGCTGTTCCCGACGCGGGTACGATACACGGCGCTGTCAGTCCCGTATCATGTCGGCATTGGCTGGGTCGGCGGCTTCATGCCCATGACGGCCTACGCGATCGCGACGTCGACCGGCGATGTGTTTGCCGGACTTTGGTATCCGGTGGTGTTCGGCGTCATCGGCATCGTGTGCTGCCTGTTCCTGTTCCCGGAAACGAAGGGCAGGTCGCTCGACTAGGCGGCGGTAGGTCCGGGCGTCTGGACTGGCGCGGGGCGGGCGGCGGGCAGGACGATCGTCACCGCAAACCCCCTCGGATCGGTGTTCTGCATCCGCAGACTACCGCCGTGCGCCTTGACGATGGCGTCGGCCAGCGTGAGGCCGAGACCTGCGCCGCCGGTCTCGCGGCTGCGCGAGACTTCGCCACGGACGAAGGGGTCGGTCGCTGTCGCCAGAACGTCGGCGGACATGCCCGGTCCATCGTCCTCGATGCGCACATGGATCTGGTCGTCCATGCGCGACACGGAAACGCGCGCGACACCGCCATAGGTGACCGCATTGTCGATAAGGTTGCGCAGCGCGCGGCCAAACAGGACGGGGCGACAGGCCACGGGCGCCTTGCCGATTTCTTTCAGTGAGACGGGTCCGCCGGTATCCGCGTAGTCCTCGACGATATCCTGGACGAGAACGGATACGTCCATCGTCCGTTCTGGCTCGCGGGATTGTCCGCGGCGAGAGAGCTGCAGGATATCTTCCAGCAGCTGGCCGGCTTCCTCGATCGTGCGGACAGCTTTGTGACGCTCCGCCTCCGGCTCCATCGTCTCGAGCCGGATGCGCAGGGAAGCAAGCGGCGTGCGCAGGTCGTGCCCTAGCGCGCCGAGCATCACGTCCTTCTCGTTGAGCAGCTGACTCACGCGCCGGCTCATTGCGTTGAAGGCTTCCAGTGTCTGGCGCACGTCGCCATGGCCTTGGACGGGCACTTCCTCTGGCTGGTTTGCAGCGCCGACGCGGGCCGCCGCTTCCGCCAGATCGCGTAACGGCCGCGACACCTGACGCGCAACCAGAAGCGCTGCGCCAAGCACGAAGACGAAAGTCACGAACGTACTGGCGGCGAGCAGCACGCCATCGCCCCGGTTGGGCTCGGGCGACAGCGAAAAGCCGCTGAACCAGCGGCCATCGGACAGCTGCGCGGCAAGCAGGATTTCGCGCGCTTCGCGCGTGTCCCCGGCAGGTGGTGGCCCACCCGGCGGGCCTCCGCCAGCAGACCCCACCATCACGTGGCCCAGCATGGGACGTTCCGGAGGGCTTCCCGGTCTGTCGCGCGCATCAAAGCCGAAGCCTTCGGGCGGACGGTCGGACCGGCGCACGATACGGCTCGAAGCACGCACATCAACAGCAGGAACGCCAGCGCTGACCAGCGCCTCGCGCAGCTGGTCTTCAAGCGCAAGATCGCGCTCAAGCCCACGGTTATCAATGGGATTGCCCGCCGCGAGTTGGTACCGGCCCGGGCCCTGGCGGCGGCCGGATATCACAATGCGCTCATTCAAGGGCGGGGGAACTTCAAAGACCTCGAAGGCGATGTCGGCAAAGCGCGCGATCGCGGGCACGCTCTGCTCGATAACCGAGGCGCGGTGCCGCTCGCCCAGCAGAAGCACGAAGTTGACGAGCGTCGCGATCAGCAGGGCGGCGGCCATCACCAGCGCCAGCTGTCCGGGTATGCTCTTGGGCAGCAGCCGCTTCAAAGTTTCCGCACCTCTGCCGAGAAGCTATAGCCGCCGCCCCAGACAGTCTTGATGTATTTCGGCGTCTTGGGGTCGTCCTCGATCTTGCGGCGCAGGCGGCTGATCTGGTTGTCGATGCTGCGATCAAAGACGCTAGCCTCGCGCCCTTGCGTCAGGTCGAGCAGCTGGTCGCGGCTGAGGACGAGGCGCGGGCGTTCCACCATGACGAGGAGCAGGGCGTATTCGCCAGATGACAACGGCACGGACAATCCATCCGGCCCGATCAGCTCGCGCTCGCCTGTCTTCAGCACCCAGTCGCCGAAGGCGTAGGATGTCGTCTCCGGCGTCGCCTGGCGGGGCGGCAGGCTGTTGCTGCGGCGGATGACGGCCTTCACGCGCGCAAGCAGTTCGCGCGGGCTGAAGGGCTTGGTCACGTAGTCGTCGGCCCCGACCTCAAGGCCGAGGATCCGGTCGATCTCTTCGGCGCGGGCGGTCAGCATGATCACGGGAAGCGTACTGGAATCCCGGATATGGCGGCAGAGACTGAGCCCATCCTCGCCGGGCATCATGATATCCACGATGGCAAGATCGAAAGTATGCGCGGTGAGAAGGGTGCGCGCCTGCGCGGCGTTTGCGGCAGCCTTCACGCGGAACCTGTTGGTCTCGAAATAGCTGACCAGCGGCTCCCGGATCGAGGCCTCGTCTTCGACAATCAGCAGGCTCTGGCTCATCGCAGAATCTCTCAGGAAACGGCTGCAGCCTGCTGCACCGGCATGGGCCGATGCAACAGGCCGCACTTTCGGGGTTATGACGCGCCTCGGGGGGACAACGGCGCGTCAGTCCCTGAAATCTACGGGCGGGCGGGGCGAGAGCCCTGAAGTTCGGCAATCGTCACCACGCCGTCCTTGTTCGTGTCGGCCCGGTTGAAACCCTCAACAGCGCGGGACGAGAATTCAGCCAGGCTGACTTTGCCATCGCCATCGGCGTCAGGACCGATGCGGCCGGGCTTGCCATCCGCCCCTTGCGGGCCGCGATCCATGCCATGGCCACCCGGGCTGCCGGCGCGGAACTCGCGACCGGAACCATCCCGGCCAGGACCGCCGCGCCCCGGACCCGGCTGGGCGCCATCGGGAGGCGTCAGGCCGGTGGAGAATTCGGTCTTGCTGATGGTCTGGTTGCCGTCCTTGTCGAGCGCCGCAAACCGGGTATCGACCATCTGGGCATGGCGGGCGGCGCGATCCTTCTCGTGAGCAGCCTTGAACTCCTCTGGCGTGGCAAAGCCGTCGCGGCTGGCGTCGATGGCTTCGAAGCGGGCGCGCTGGGCGCTGTCGAGTTCGGCGCGGCTGATCTTGCCGTCTGCATTCGCGTCGAAGGCGACCAGGCCGAAGCCTTGGGCATGGGGGGCGGCGTCGCCCCGCGGCTGGGCAAGGGCGATCCCGGCCACGGAAGCGGCGCCCAGAACAGTAAGGGAAGCCGCGGCGATCAAAGTGCGTTTCATGGGGAGCATCTCCGAATTGGGGCGATCTTGCTGCCGCCCGTCTGTTTCCAATGTTCCGAAACTGGGGTGGGTTTGTCGCAGGACTACGCCCGCGGCGGCCGCAATTGTCGCAAGGTGTCAGTTAACTGCTGAAATCCGGGTTAGGCCCGGCAAATCGGGCAGAGAAGGGCGGAACCTGCCCAAAACAGCTAGCCGCAACTCGGGTATGGCGCTTTGCGGCGCCATTTGATAGCGCAGGAACCCCATGGCGCGCCGGATTCCGGCTGGCGCCTGAACAGATTGCCGAGAGACCTGCATGTGGTGGGATAGACCGAAGGCCAACAAGGCGCCCGCCGAAGACGGCAAGCCGTTCCCGTTCATGAAGATCCGCTGGCTGGGCTTCATCGTCACCAGCCTGATCTTTATCGTCACGACGTTCTCGCTGGTCACGCAGGGGCTCAATCTCGGGCTCGACTTCACCGGCGGCGTGCAGATCGAGGCGGCCAGCCTCGACGGCGGCAAGATCGACTCAGGCGAGATCCGGTCGCGGCTTTCGGCGGCGGGCTTCGAGGAAAGCAACGTCACCACCACGCAAGGCGGCAACACGGTCGTGATCCGCGTGCCGATCGACAAGGAACGCAGTGTTGAAGAGGTCTCCGCGCAGGCCAAGACGGCGCTGGGCACGGATCTGCGGGAACTGAAGACCGACAACGTCGAGGGCCGGGTCAGCGACAAGCTGTTGATGCAGGGCATTCTCGCCAGTGTTCTGGCCGTCGTCGGCATCGGCGCCTACGTCTGGTTCCGCTTCGAGGTGAAGTTCGGGACAGGCGCATTCGTGACGACATTCCACGACGTCTATGCCGTGATCGGGCTGTTCTCGATCACCCAGATGACGTTCGACCTGACCATCGTGGCCGGCGTGCTGACGGTTGCGGGTTATTCGATCAACGACACCGTGGTCGTCTATGACCGCATCCGCGAAATGCTGAAGAAGTACAAGAAACTCGACATCACGCAGGTCATCGACATTTCGATCACCTCGACGCTCTCGCGCACCCTGATCACCTCGCTGGCCACCGGCCTTGCGGCGGGCGCCATGGCGTTCCTGGGCGGTCCGGTGCTGTTCGGCTTTGCTGTGTCGATCATCTTCGGCATCGTTATCGGCACGTATTCGTCGATCTTCGTGGCGGCCCCGATGCTGATCCACCTGCCGGGACGCCTGCCGGGCGCGAAGTACCAGAACCCCGACGGCACGGTGAGCGCGGCTCGCTAATCGCCTTGCGCCGGGGCTAGCGTCCGGAGGCTTTCGCACATTACTGTGCGGAAACAGGGTGGAGCCACCTGCAACGCAGGCAAGGCGCGCCGGGGCGGAGAGACCTCATGGTAGCTATTCCTGCGTCCGCCGGCGGTGGCGCACGGCGGCATGGGCCGTTCTACACGCAGCTGTATTTCCAGGTCCTGCTGGCCATCTTCCTCGGCGGCCTGATCGGCTTCCTGTTTCCGCTCAACACCTATGTCGAGGCGATCGACCCCGCGACGGGCGAGGCGGTGACCAAGGCGGTTCCCATCGCGGAGAACCAGTGGGTGGCGCAATACCTCAAGCCGCTGGGCGACCTGTTCATCAAGGTCGTGAAGATGATCATTGCCCCGGTGGTGTTCCTCACCATCGTGATCGGCATCGCGGGCATGAGCGACCTCGGCAAGCTGGGCCGCGTGGTGTTCAAGGCGTTTGCCTACTTCCTGTTCTTCTCGACCCTCGCGCTGATTGTCGGCCTGATCGTCGGCAACCTGTTTCAGCCCGGCGCGAACATGAACATCAACCCGGCCTCGCTCGACCCGGCGGCCGTGAACCGCGTGCATGGCTACGAAGAGCAGTCCCACACGCTCAGCGTGATGGGCTTCATCAGCGACATCGTGCCGTCGACGTTCGTGGGCGCCTTCACGGGCAACAACATCCTGCCGGTGCTGTTCCTCGCCATCGTGTTCGGCATCTCGCTGGCGGCGATTGGCGAGAAGGCGAAGCTGGCGCTCGACGTCCTGAATTCGTTCAGCGCGGCGATCTTCAAGATGGTGGCGATCCTGATGCGCGCAGCGCCAATCGGGGCGTTTGGCGCATTCGCCTTCATCATTGCGGATCAGGGGCTCGGCGCGATCCTGTATCTCGCAAAACTGATCGGCGCAGTGTGGCTGACGTCGCTGGTATTTGTTCTGGTCGTGCTGGGGGCCGTAGCGGCATGGGCGGGGTTCAACATCCTGAAGCTCATTCGCTACCTGAAGGAAGAACTCTTCCTCGTGCTCGGCACTTCGTCTTCGGAGTCGGCGTTGCCGGCGTTGATGGAGAAGATGGAGCGGGCAGGGTGCGCCCGGCCGGTGGTCGGCCTCGTCGTGCCGACGGGTTACTCGTTCAATCTGGATGGCACCAACATCTACATGACGCTGGCCGCGCTGTTCATCGCGCAGGCGACCAACACGCCGCTGGGGCTGGACCAGCAGATCATCCTGCTGCTGGTGGCCATGCTGAGCTCGAAGGGCGCTGCGGGCGTCACGGGAGCTGGGTTCATCACGTTGGCGGCGACACTGGCTGTATTCCCGTCGATCCCGATTGCGGGGATGGCGATCATCCTTGGCGTCGACCGTTTCCTGTCGGAATGCCGGGCGCTCACCAACTTCGTGGGCAACGCGGTTGCGACCATCGTGGTCAGCCGCTGGGAAGGCGCACTGGACCGCGACAGGCTGAAGGCCGCGCTCAATGGAGAGCCGAAACTGCTGGCGGTCGCGCCGGTTGAGAAGGACCCGGACTGAGGAGTGGGCCAACTCAGACGCGCAGCTGAAACACGTAACCAACAAACAAAAGCGCCCCGGAGTTTCCTCCGGGGCGCTTGTCGTTCTGACCGTGTGACGTTCGACTACAGCTTGCAGTCGTTGGCCAGGAAGTCCTCGATCGCTTTCAGCGAGTCGCGGTGGTTCTGGCTCGTCCACTTGTCCATCTGGTGGCCCATGTCCGAGAGGACGACGAGCTTGGCTTTGCCGGTTCCCTTCACCGCATTGTAGAAGTCGGTGGCGTGGAACAGCGGCACGCGCACGTCGCGGTCACCGTGATAGATCAGGATCGGCATGGCGAGCTTGGCAGTGTTCTGCTGCGGGTCCATGCCGCCGACCGTGCGGCCCTGGAAGGCGCGCGCCAGACGGCTCTCACCCCAGTTGTTGCCGATGCGGGTGAGGTTGGACACGCCCGCGCCGGCGATGGCGCATTTGAACGGACCACCCGGGCGAACCGAGGCCGCGAAGGCGGCGAACCCGCCATAGGAGTAGCCGAAGATCGCGATACGGCCTTCCTTGGCGTAGCCTTCCTTGACCATCCAGTTGGCGCCGTCATCCTTGTCGTCCTGCATCTTCAAGCCCCACTGGCTATCGCCAGCAAGCCAGAGATTGTGGCCCCAGCCATCGCTGCCGCGATACTGCGGCTGGAGGACTGCATAGCCGCGCGTGGCGAGGAACTGCGTCCAGCCCGAACCATCCCAGCCGATGAAGTCGCGGGCCCACGGTCCACCGTGCGGGAGAACGATCGCTGGCGGGGCAGGGTCGCCCTTCTTGAAGCCCGGGGGCAGGGTGAGGTAGCCCGGAATCTTCAGGCCGTCGCGCGCGTCGTAGTAGACAAGCGAGCGTTCGCCCAGCGTCTCCGGCTTGATCCAGGGACGCTCGGCGCCAATGCCCAGAAGCTTCGTCTTGTTCAGCAGCAGGTAGTAGCTCGGCGCGTTGCGCGGGCTTTCGACGCTGAACAGGATCTTGGCGTTTCCGTCATCGCCGGCGCCCGAGATGATGTTGACCGTCTGGCCCTTGAATGCGCCTTCGAGGCCCTTCTGCACCGACACCATCTCAGGATCGGTCCAGAAGATGGTGGGATCGGCGCCCATGTAGCGGAAGCCGAGGATCTTGCCGAATTTGTCCTTGCTGCGGCCAAGAACGACGCCGGAGGCGTTGAAATCCTTGTGCGCAAACAGAGGCTGTTCGTCGAATTTGTCGGTGCGGGGATCGTAAAGATAGATCGCCGTCTTGTCGGAGAACTTGTCCGTGACGACGAAGTATTTGCCCGTCTCCTCGTCGTACGCGACGACGTTCATCTCGTTGCGGTTGGCGAAATCGACCGTCAGCGGCGCTTCGAGATCGAAATTCCCCGTTGCCGCGTTGAGGATGTAGGTCTCGGAATCATAAGCCAGATCACCCTTGTTCTCGATCTTGGTCTTGGTGCGGACGGTGCCATCACGCGGATCGATCAGCGCGATCGCGAGCGCGCCTACGTCCTTGTAGAGGTTGGCAGTCTGGCCCGTGCGCAGGTTCAGCCTGGAATAGCGCGCATCCAGCGTCATGCCGTCGAGGTGGCGGACGATGACACTTTCCGGGTCAAGCGGCAGGTCGATGATCTGGGGATTGGCGCCGATCTCGAGGCAGCGCTGGGTTTCAGCGCTCACGCCCAGGGCGCGGCCGCCGTCGAACGGATCCTTGAAGTCCTTGATGGTCTTGTCGGACAGGAAGAGCTTGTAGAGGTAGGTTTTGGTCGAGCCCGTGGTGCGGCCTTCGCCGCAGCCGCCGAGGTTTCCGGTCCAGACCTGGCTGGCGACGGCCAGCACGCGGCCGGCCTTGAGAGCGTCGGCAGCCACGAAGCTCATGCGATCACTGGGGGTGACGACCCAGTCGAGCGGCTTGGAGCCGTCAACCTTGGAAGTATCGGCGGTGGCAATGACCCGCTTGGTGGGATCGCGCGGGTCGGAACGGATGGCGGCGATGAAATCGCCCTCGGCCGACATTGTGACGCCAGTCACATCCGGCATGCGGGCAATTGCTTCCACATCGAGCTTTTGGGCGGCCGCTGCGCCGGAACCCACCAATGCTGACGCCAGCGCGATTCCAAACAGGCTTCGAAACAAGGCAAACCTCTGATTTTTAAGGTGAACTATATTGAACCGTGGGCGATATGCTGCGGCGGTTGGAGCATTCCTGCAAGGGGATACAAGCAGATGTGCCGGGATTTGGAAAATCCTGCCCCGACCCGGGCAGAACTTTGTGGCATTGGCGCCACATTCGGGTCGCAAGTTAGCCAGCAAACGGTCACGTGACGTCACGGTGATTGCTGTGACGAATTTTCCCATGCCAGAAAGCGACAAGGCCCGAGTCAGGACGGGCTTTCTTTTTTTTGTTCGGCATTCTGGGGTCAATCATGTCCAACTCGAGCGCATCACTGCGCAAGCTTTTCCGTGGCAGCGCCGCATTTGGCGTTCTTTCACTGGCAATGGGCGCAGCTGTTGCTCAGACGCCAACCCAACCGGTCGATACGGTTGTGGATTGCGATCCGGCGACGCCGGGCGTGCAGACCAACTGCCCGCCGGCCTCCGAAGACCGCGTCGTCATCACCGGCTCGCGCATCGCGCGTGATGCGTTCACGTCGAGCGCCCCAATCCAGGTCATCACCGCCGAGCAATCGACGCTCGAAGGCCTCGTCGACACCTCGGAAATCCTGCAGGGATCGTCCATTTCGCAAGGTTCGCTCCAGCTGAACAACCAGTTCGGCGGGTTCGTGGTCGAAGGCGGCCCCGGCATCAACTCCGTCTCGCTCCGCGGCCTCGGCGCCCAGCGCTCGCTCGTGCTGCTCAACGGCCAGCGTCCCGGCCCAGCCGGCGTGCGTGGCCAGGTTGCCGCATTTGACCTTCAGGTCATCCCTGACTCGATCATTTCGCGCGTTGAGATCCTGAAAGACGGCGCTTCGTCGATCTACGGATCGGACGCTGTCGCGGGTGTTGCCAACGTCATCACCCGTTCCTCGGTCGACAAGCCCGAACTGAACGTTCAGTACAACGCAACCGAGCAGGGCGGCGGCAACACGCTGCAGATCAACGGCGCGATTGGTTTCGACCTGTTTGGCGGCAACGTCATGCTCGCCGCAGAATACGAAACCCGCGATCCGCTGAAGATGGGCGACCGTTCGTATCTCAAGTGCTCGCAGGATCTCGCATACGATGCGACGTCGGGCGCGCGCATTGATCGCCGCGATCAATCTGTGCTGCGGAACACGTCTCTCGCCGACTGCAACAACATCTACTTCAACACCGTCATCGTCGGCACGGCCCGCTACGTCCCGACGCCCGATGGAATCACGTCTGGTCCGCTCGCTGGTTATCGCCCGCGCGCCAACCGGACCTATGCACAAGCTCCGCAAGCCTACTACGAAGACGTTCTGAACGATCAGCGCTTCCTGCAGTCGGATGCGATCGCGGGCGTGGATCGTTACAGCGTTTACGGCAAAGCAGATTTCACGCTGGATCTGCTTGGCGGCATTGATTGGTCGACGGAAGCCCTTTTCAACCGCCGCGAATACGCCAGCAAGCGGGTTCGTCAGTTCTTCCCGACCATCGCGCCGAACTCAGGGTACGACGTCGCTGGAAACTTTGGCGGACTAGGCAACAGCCCGTTCACGGCGCTTGCCCAGCCGATCACTATCTGGCCGTCGAACAACGAAGTCGATGTCGATTACCTCTATGTAAGCTCGACCCTTTCCGGCGATTTCGTTCTGCCGGGTTGGACATGGTCTTTGAATGGCGGTTATTCGAGCTCGGATGGCCAGTATCGGGGCAACCAGATCCTCAAGGAGACCGCTGGCGACTGGAACTACGCGCGTCCTTCGGACGGCTTGTATGCCGGTCCGAACTACAACCCGTTCAGCGCCGCCTTCCTTTCGGGCAACTACTCGGACTCGGTTTACGACCTGCTCAGCTCAACGTCAGTCGGCAATACCACATACGATCAGACCTCGGTCACTGGCGTCGTCACCGGCGACTTGCTTGAACTGCCCGCGGGCCCGCTGGGCGTCGCGGTCGGCGCCGAATGGCGTCAGTTCGAGATCAACGATGTCCCGGATCAGCGTTCTCAGAATAACGAATTCTGGGGCACTACGTCTGCTCTGGTCACCGCAGGCGAAGACTCGGTCACCGAATTTTTCGCGGAGGTTAATGTCCCGGTGCTGAAAGGCCTGCCTTTCATCGAAGAACTCACCATCGATGGATCTGCGCGCGCCTTCAACTACGATTCATTCGGCTCGGATAGCATCTGGAAAGCTGGCCTTAACTGGCAGGTTATCCCAAGCGTGCGCGTCCGCGGCACCCAAGGCACGTCCTACAGGACGCCGGCGCTTTACGAACTGTTCCTGGGCAACCAGTCCGGCTTCCTCGGACAGACCGGCATTGATCCTTGTATCGACTGGGGCAACTCAACGAACCCGAACATCCAGGCGAACTGCGCTGCTGCCGGCATCCCCAACAACTACACGGGCGTTGGTTCCTCTGCCACGATCATCACGGGAGGCGGCGCTGGCGTGCTGTCGGCTGAGACATCCGAAGCCCGCACGCTTGGCGTGATCTGGACTCCCGACTTCATCGACTTCAGTCTCGCAATCGATTACTTCGACATCGTGATCGAAGATGCTGTTACCCAGCTTGGCGCCGGAACGATCGTCGGTGGCTGCTATGGTCAGCAGGTCTATCCGAACGCGTTCTGCGGCCTGTTTACGCGAAATCCCAGCACGCACCCGACCAACCCGTATAATATCACGGTGGTCAACGACAGCTATCTGAACGCCAACCTGCAGTCGACACATGGCATCGACATCACGGCGCGTTATGAACACGAGTTCGACTTCGGCACGCTTGTTGTTAACATGTCGGCGACGAACACGATGGAAGACGTGAATAAGTTGTTCTCGCCTACCCAGGTCTCGGGCTTCACCACCGACGACTTCAACGGTTCGCTCGGCGACCCGCGATGGGTTGGTGACGCATCGATCCAACTGCGTCAGGGCGACTTCACCTACTCCTGGTTTGTCGATTATGTCGGCGAGATGGACCACACGCCGTTCGCCCCGGAACTCGCTGCCTATCAAGGCCGCACGATCCGCCGCATCAACAAGACGGACGCATGGCTCTCGCACGACGCGTCGGTCCGCTATCGTGGCGACAACTTCGTCATCACCGGCGGTATCTCGAACGTGTTCAATGCACCCCCTCCGATCATCACGACGGGTGTCTCCTCGCGCTTCGGCAACACGCCGGCCTTCGCTTCGCAGTACGACCTGCGCGGCCGCACGCTCTTCCTCCGCCTCGGTTACGAGTTCTAGGAAGACGCGACGTCAAGACACGGAAAGGGCGCGCCGCTGGCGCGCCCTTTTTGTTTGCGGCGAGATGCAAGCTGCGCCGAGGGCAGGGCAGGGCAGACACGCCCCCGCAGCGCGCAGCCAGGCGCCAGTGGCCGCCAGCAGTCGCCCAGCGCCTCAGATGTCGAGAATGCTTCGGTTGATGTCCGCGAGACGGGAGACACCCGTCAGCGCCATGGCCACACGCATCTCCGCCTCGACGAGATCGAGGATGTGCTTCACGCCCGCCTGTCCGCCGCCGCCCAGCGCATAGGCCCACGCGCGGCCCAGCAGCACGCCGGAGGCGCCCAGCGCCAGCATGCGCACCACATCCAGCCCAGACCGCACACCGCCATCCGCGAGAATGCGCGTGGAACTACCCACTGCATCCGCGATGCGGGGCAAAGCGACGGCGGAGGAGACGACGCCATCAAGCTGGCGGCCGCCATGGTTGGAAACGACAATGCCATCCGCCCCGGTTGATACAGCCACGCGCGCGTCCTCCACATCGAGGATACCCTTGAGGATGAGCGGCCCCTTCCATTCGCTGCGCACCCAGTCGAGATCGCGCCAGGTGACCGAGGGATCGAACGCGCCGCGCATCCAGCGGAAAAAGTCCTCGAGGCCGGTTTGATTACCAAGCACCGGCCCGAGATTGCCCAGCTTGTGCGGCGCGCCGTTGACGCCGACATCCCACGCCCATGCAGGCTTGCCGGCCGCCTGAAGCATGCGCCGCGCCATTCCCATCGGTCCGGGGGCGTTGGACAGGCCCGAGCGGCTGTCGCGATAGCGCGAACCTGGCACGGGTAGATCCACGGTGAAGACCAGCACAGTGCTGCCCGCCTCGCGCGCCCGCTGCAGCAGGTCGCGCATGAAGGCGCGATCGCGGATCATGTAGAGCTGAAACCAGAATGGCTTGGCGGACGCCTTGCGCACTTCCTCAATGCTGCAGAGCGAGACGGTGGAGAGCGTGTAAGGCACACCCTTGGCCTCGGCGGCGCGCACAGCCTGGACTTCGCCCCGGCGCGCCAGCATGCCGGCGATGCCGACAGGCGCGAGCGCCACAGGCAGGTTCGAGGGTTGCCCGAAGAAGTCACTCGCCAGATCGATTTTGGAGATATCCCGCAACACACGCTGGCGCAGACGGATGGCCCGCAGGTCTTCGACGTTTCGCGCGAGCGTCACCTCGTCATACGAGCCGCCATCGACGTACTCGAAGATGAACTTTGGCAGTCGCCGCCGCGCCAGTTCGCGATAGTCGGAGACTGACGCAGCCTTCACGTCAGATACTCTTCGACCGGCCAGCCCAGTAAGGCGCGCGAACCTGCGCGCGCAGCACTTTTCCCGCAGCGTTGCGGGGCAGGGCGTCGACGAACTCGACGGTACGTGGGCGCTGGAAGCCGGGCAGGCGCTCCTTGGCGAAGTCGAGGATCGACTGGATCGCTTCCGGCCCGCGCGCCACGCCGGGTTTCAGCTCGACAACCGCTTTGATCTCCTCGCCCCAGTCCTCGTTGGGCACGCCGACCACGGCGGCGTCCGCGATATCGGGATGGCGGATGAGAACTTCGTCGATCTCGACCGGATAGATGTTGACCCCGCCCGAGATGATCAGCTCGGCGGTGCGCCCGGTCAGGAACAGGTCGCCCTCGTCATCGAAGCGGCCCATGTCGCCCAGCGTGAACCAGTCGCCGCGATAGCTGGCGTCGGTCTTGCCCTGTTCCTTGTAGTATTCGAAACGGCCTGTGGCCGGCGCCTTCACGTAGATGAGGCCTTCCTGGCCCTGCGGCACGGGGTTGCCATCAATATCGAGCAGTTTCACCTCGACGGCCGGCACAGCCCTTCCAACCGTGCCCGGCTTCCTCAACCAGTCGTGCGGGCCGACGAACACGCCGCCGCCTTCGGTGGAGGAGTAGTATTCAAAGATCACCGGACCGAACCAGTCCATCATCGATTTCTTGACGTGCGCCGGGCAGGGCGCCGCGCCATGGATGATCCAGCGCATCGATCTGATGTCGTACTTGTTCCGTGTAGCCTCGGGCAGCTGGAGCATGCGGTGCATCATGGTGGGCACGAGGTGCGTATGCGTAGCCTTGTGCTGCTCGATCAGCCGCAGCGTCTCTTCGGCATCCCACTTGTCCATCAGCAGCGTGGTGACGCCAGCATTGATCGGGATGACGAAGTTAATCCCGAGCGGCGCCGCGTGATACAGCGGGCCGGTGAGTAGCGAGATATCCGTCGCCGGATTCCACTTCGCGGTTTCATTGCAGACTGCGGTCAGCTGCGACACCACCGGGCGCGTGCGGCGGAAGACGCCCTTGGGCCGCCCCGTCGTGCCGGATGTATAGAGCATGGTGGAGCCAGGCTCGGGCGCATCGATGTCGGAAGGATCCTCGGCCGCCAGCGCCCCTTCATAGTCGTCGAAATCATCGATCGCGCCGGCAAAGGCCAGCTTCACCCCGAGCTTGTCCGACGCGGCCACGGCCGCAAGCGCGCCCGCAACGAACCGGCCTGAAGCGACCAGCACGCGCGCGTCGCAATTGTCGACGACGTAGGCGATGATCTCCGGCGACTGGTGCCAGTTCACAGCGGTCAGGCGGAAGCCCGCGCGCTGCGTCGCCGCCCAGACCTCCGCGAACTCGGGGCCGTTGTGGGCCAACAGCGCCACGCCATCGCCCGGCTTCAGGCCGCGCCGCCGGAACAGGCGGACGAGTTGGTTGGCGCGGTCGTTCAGCTGCTTCCACGTGCGATTGCCGGACGGCGAGATAATCGCGAGACGATCCGGCTGGCGGCGGGCATGGACCGCCACGGTCATGCCTTGTGCGATGAGTTGCTCGTCTCCTGCCGTGCTGGTGTTCGTCATTGGACTTCAGCGTTTCCTGTGGCGGCCTGGCACCGCGTCTGTTCCGGTGAAGATAGGTCGGGCCGGCAAGGCCATGCAATGCCACCCCAGGGCGATCAGGCGGCCGGCTTGAATTCGTCACGCAGCTGGCGTTTCAGCACCTTGCCGATTGACGATCGGGGCAAGGTATCGACCACACGGGCATAGCTTAGCCGCTGGGTCTTGCCGACACGGCTGTTGAGCCACTGGCGAAGATCCTCCGCTTCTGCCGCCGCGCCCTCGCGCAGGACGATGAAGGCGGCTGGCGTCTCGCCCCATTCGCGCGACGGGATGCCGACAACGGCGGCCTCGGCGATGGCGGGATGCTTGGCCAACTCCGCCTCGAGGTCGCTGGGATAGACGTTGAAGCCGCCGGTGATGATCATGTCCTTCTTCCGGTCACCGAGAACGAGGAAGCCATCCTCGTCGAACCGGCCAACATCACCCGTGCGGATGAACCGCTCGCCCACCGGACTGAACCACTCGGCCTCGGCGGTCTTCTTCGGCTGGTTGTGATAACCGGACATGATCGACATGGAGCGGCCGACGACCTCGCCGGTTTCACCTTGCGCGAGCTCGACTCCATCCTCACCGATGATGCGGATGTCGTGGCCTGCGGCCGGTTGGCCAACCGTATGCAGCTTGTGGGGAAACTCGTGCGCGCGCAGCAGGCAGGAGCCGCCGCCTTCCGTCATCCCGTAGATCTCGACCAGCCCGCCGGGCCAGCGCTTGAGGATATCGGCCTTGAGATCGGCCCCGAATGGCGCGGACGTGCAGGTCTTCATGCGGAAGGACGACAAGTCGAAACTGTCGAAATCGGGCAGGTCCATCAGACGGCGATACTGGACCGGAACCAGCATGGCGTGCGTGGCGCGGTTGGCCTGGGACAGCTGCAGGAAACCACGCGCATCGAACTTGCGCATCAACACAACGGTCCCGCCCCGCACCAGCGCCGGGATGAGACTGACGAGCGTGGTGTTGGAATAGAGCGGTGTGGACACCAACGTGACAGAGTCCGGCCCATAGCCCAGACCTTCGGCGCGGCGGATGTGGCCCCAGCGCATGCGATGCGGCTGGACGATGCCCTTGGGTGTACCGGTCGTGCCGGACGAATAGATGATGTTGAACGGCTGTTCCGGGTCGATATCGACCGGCGTGGGCTTGGCGTCTTCCGGAGCGAGCCACGAAGCGAAGGACGGATTGACCGATCCTTCCAGCGCCACGCGCTTCGCAGCAGGTTTTTCGGCCACGCCATCAGTGGCGGCGGCGGCGGCATCGTCGAGGAACAGGATCGCCGCGCCACAATCCCTCATCATCGCGGCGAGCTGTTCGGCCGTCGAGGATGGCGCAAGCGGGCAGGCGGCGGCCCCGATGCGCAGGGCAGCCACATAGGCCACGACGTATTCAATCGACGACGGGCCGCACATGGTGATTGCGCCCCGGTTCATCACGCCATCGCGCTGCATGGCCGCCGCCGCACGATCGATCAGGCGATCGAACTCGGCGAACGTCACACGGCGATCGCCGTCGATGATCCCCAGATGGCCCGGGCGCTCCACGGCATGTGCGCGGATCATGTCCGGCATGGTGGCGAAGTCGCGGGTGAGAAGCTCGGCGGCGCTTGTCATGTCTCTTTCAGCCTTGCTCACTGGCCTTTGAAGGCGGCAACGCGGCGAGCATGGAATGCTGCGCGCCCCTCTGTGAAGTCGGCGCTGTCGAAACAGCGATCGATGGCCTGCTGGGCGGCATCCCGTACGGACGGATCAGACGCTGCACGGCTTGCGAGTTTGGCAGCTGCGTAGGTCAGCGGCGCGGTGGTGACGATTGCGCTGATCATGTCGCGGACGGAGTCCTCGAGCTTGTCGGGCTCAACCACCCGGTTCACAAGCCCGGCGTTCGCCGCCTCCTGCGCCGTCAGATGGCGTGCCGTCGCCAGCATCTCCAGCGCAAGGCCGCGCCCGACCAGCGACTGAAGGCGGAAAAGATTGTCGAGTTCATAGCCGAGCCCCAGCTTTCCTGCCGGCACGCCAAAGCGCGCACCCTCGGTGCAGATCCGAATGTCGCACGCCGAGGCGATCACCACACCGCCGCCAATGCAGAAGCCGCGGATCATGGCGATCACCGGCACCGGCGCTTCCATCAGCGAGGCGGTCGCGCGGCTGACGGCCGCCGTGAAAGGCCGGTTGGAGGCGGCGTTGTTCCGCTGCACGTCGAACTCGGCGATATCGGCCCCGGAGATGAAGGCCTTGTCGCCAGCGCCCTTGAGCACCAGCACCCGGACGCCAGCGCCGAGCAGGCTGGAGACTGCGGCCGGCAAGGCATCCCACATGTCCCGCCGGACGGCGTTCAGCCGCTCGGGCTGGTTGAACGTGATCCAGCCGATCTGACCTTCCTGCTCGGCCAGGAGCCTGCCTTCAGCAAACTGCATCGTCGGAACCTTAGCTAGCGAACCTTGGCGGGTATCGGCCCGCGTTCATTCCGTACGCGATTGGCTGCCGTTCGGGCAATTCATTCCGGCCTGAAATCAAGGGGAATGCCGAGCCTGCGTTGACCATCCCAGCCGCCCCCGTTACGACTCAGACCTGTAATCCAGACCGAATGGCACGGGGAGGCGCGGGCTGGTTCAGCGGGGGCCGGGAAACCCTGCGGCGTCGCGTTCGGCGGCATCAGCAGGCGAAAGACCAACCTGGCCCGTCCGCCGGAGATCGGGCGTGAGTGAGCGTAGTTTCTTGAAGGACAGAGCCGCGGCGCGATGCGCCGCCGCAGGTGTCCCGCTGACGGTCCCCGCACGATGACACCTGCCAACCGCCCTCCGGGCCTCACCGGCGATCTCGACGTACTGGCGTTTGCAGCTGCCGAGCTGGCGGCGGGCAGGCCGGCGGCGCTGATCACCATTGTGAGCCTGGACGGCCCATTCTCACGTCCGCTTGGCGCCCAGCTGGCCGTCGCCGGCGACAAGCGCTTCGCCGGCAGCATATCGGGCGGTTGCCTGGAACAGGCGCTGACGGAAGAAGCGCAGATCGCAATGACTGCGGGCGAGAACCGCGTCGTTCGTTACGGGCGCGGCTCGCCTTATCTCGATGTGCGCCTGCCGTGCGGCGGCGGGATCGATCTTCATATCGATGCCGGTGTGAGTCTGGACATACTGCAAGCCGCGATTGCGCTCGGGCGTGAACGCCGTAGCTTTGCCCTGGCGTTCGATCCTCAATCGAAGCGCTCGAGCCTGCGACTGTTGCGGGAGTCGTCTGAAGCGAAGCCCGGCGAATTCGTCCGGACGTTTGAACCGAAATTGAGACTCGTGCTGGCGGGGCGCGGATGGGAGATCGTGGCGATGAGCCAGCTGGCCCAGACTGCCGATGTGGAATTGATCGTCGCGAGCCAAGAGCCCGCGACGCTCGACTTCTGCCGTCCGTATGCGGATCAGCTGATCGCGCTGACCGTGCCGGCGGCGCCGCCTGAACTTCCGCTCGATGCAGACACGGCGGTCGCGTGCCTGTTCCACGAACACGAATGGGAAGCGCCGTTGTTGCTGGATGCGCTGCGTAGTCCTGCGTTCTATGTCGGCGCGCTTGGCTCGCGTCAGACGCATGAGCGGCGTATCGATACGCTGCGCGCACTCGGCGCGGGCGCTGACGACATCGCGCGACTCAAAGGGCCGATTGGGTTGTTCGCGTCTCGTGATCCGCGCTCGCTGGCCGTGTCGGCGCTGGCAGAAATTGTGAAGTTGCGTATCGAAGGGCGGGGCGTCCAATGACCAGCGCCGCAATGACAAGCATGATGAGCCGAACCGCTATAATCCTTGTGGCATCGGGCCTTTCGCGCCGCTTCGGCCGGCGCGACAAGCTGACGGCGAACCTTGCCGGTAGGCCGCTGGTCGAACACGCGGCGCGCGCCATTGCGACCCTCAATCCGCTCACGCGCGTCGCCGTGTGCCCATCCGGCAGCCCCGCGATTGGCGAGCAGCTGATCGATCGTTTCGTCATTGCCGTGAACAAGAAGCCGAAGCAGGGCCTCGGCCATTCCATCGCGCTCGGCGCGCAGATCGCGCTGCAGTTCAAGCCAGATCAGATCATGGTCTGCATGGGTGACATGCCCTTCATCGAGCCATGGCTGCTCGAAGCGATTGCGGCGCGGCGGGCCAATGGCGATGCCGACATCGTCCACGCTGGCGGCCCCGATCGTCCGCATCCGCCGACCATCTTTGGCCCCGCGTGCTTCGAACAGCTCGCCGCGCTCGATGGCGACGATGGCGCGAAGGCCTTGCTGAAATCCAACAGCCTGCGCGTCGTGGCATTCTCGGGGCCGGCGCCACTGCTCCTTGACGTCGACACGCGCGACGATCTTGAGCTGGCGCACCGCCAGATCGATATCCGCACGCGCTATGCAGAACGCCGCGAAATGCCGGCGGCCTTGCGCGTCCCGGTTCCGGGCCCGCGGCTGGCGCATGAGACGCAGATCGATCCAGCGACAGGCGACCCGCGCGTTCGCAGCAAGGCGCTCGGCGCGGGCTAGGGAAGGTTGACGGTGCGGATCAGTCCGCGCCTGTCGCTTTGCGGCGGCGCTCCTCGATCTTCACGGCGACCCAGAGGGCTTCCTGCTCGTCGAGAGACAGGCTCGCGAAGTCGATGCCCTTGTCCCGGGCAAGCGACTCCATACCATGAAAGCGTTTCACAAACTTTGCGTTCGCATTGCGAAGTGCAACTTCCGGATCGACGCTGAGCTTGCGGCAGAGGTTGGCGACAACAAACAGGATGTCGCCCAACTCCTCGGCGACGTGCGCCTGATCGACCACAGGCGCCCCGATCGCCTGCCGCAGCTCTCCGATCTCCTCGTGCAGCTTGTCCAGCACCGGCTCAGGACCGGGCCAGTCGAAGCCAACCCGCCCGGCGCGCTTGGTCAGCTTCTCGGCGCGCATCAGGGCCGGCAATCCCAGCGCCACACCATCCACGGCGCTGACCGGGCCGTCCTTGGCCTTCTTCGCACGCTCGGCCGCTTTCATGACCTCCCAGGCCCCGGTCTGGGCTTCGGCGCTGTCAATGGCGGCCGTGCCAAACACGTGCGGGTGCCGGTCGACCATCTTGTCGACTAAGCCCCGGACCACGTCATCGATGGTGAAGGCTCCAGCTTCCTCCGCCATGCGCGCGTGGAACACTGACTGGAACAGCAAGTCGCCCAGCTCGCCCTTGAGCTCACCCATGTCGCCACGCTCGATCGCGTCGGCGACCTCGTAGGCTTCCTCGATCGTGTACGGCGCGATGGTCGCGAACGTCTGCTCGATATCCCACGGGCATCCCGTGCCGGGCGTCCGCAGCCTGGCCATTAACGTCACCAGATCGCGCCATGCGTCCCCTGTAGAGGGGAGGGCACGGCCCCCCTCGTTGGCGGCGTCGCCGCCCGCCTGCCTGCCGGCGGCTGGATCAGCCATCGCCTCGCTCCCCATATACACAAGTCGCATAATCAACATTATGGGCAATTTGGAATGCAGCAAAATCAGCCATTTTGCGTGATTTCCAGCTCCATGCCGTCGAAGGCGGGCTCGACGCCCTCCGGCAGCTCCGCCTTGAGCGTCCGATAATCCAGATCGACATGCAGGTTCGTCAGGATGGCCCGGCGCGGCTTCAGGCGCGCGATCCAGGCGAGCGCTTCAGCGACGGACGCATGCGTCGGATGCGGCTTGTAGCGCAGCGCATCGACTACCAGCGTGTGCAGCCCGCCAAGATGGGCCAGCGTCTCTTCCGGCAGCCGGACCACATCGTTGCAGTAGCCGAAGCTCCCGATCCGGAAGCCAAGCGACGGCGTCGAGCCGTGATCTTGCCTGAGCGGGACAACCGGCATGGGACCACCTGCCCCCGCCACCTCGATCGCCCTGCCGGGCTCCAGATCGACGTGAAGGTCGAGGATGGCTGGGTACGAACCCGCGCCCTCGAAGCAGTAGGCAAAGCGGCGCCCGATGATGTCGGCGGTCGGCTTGTCCATGTGGACCGGGATGCGCTTCCGGGCCATCAGGACCAGCGCCCGCAGGTCGTCGATGCCGTGGCACTGGTCGGCGTGTTCGTGCGTCATCAGCACGGCGTCGAGCCTGGTGACATTGGCGGCCAAAAGCTGGTCGCGCATGTCCGGCGAAGTATCCACAAGCACCGTTGTCGGCTGGGCGGCGCCTGGCTCGGCCCAGCGCAGCAGGATCGAACAGCGCGACCGGCGATTGCGGGGTTCGGACGGGTCGCAGACGCCCCAGTCATTGCCGATGCGCGGAACGCCGCCCGAGGACCCGCAGCCGAGAATCCGGACCTGCAACCTGCCCCCGGCCATCAACGCACCCGCCTGAACAGGTCGAGCGCGTTCTGCGTCGTCAGCTTTGCGGCTTCATCGAACGTCATGCGGCGATGTTCGGCGAAGGCGCGACACACGTCCACCAGGAAGGCGGGCTCGTTGCGCCGTCCGCGATGCGGCATCGGCGCGAGGTATGGGCAGTCGGTTTCCAGGATGATCCGCTCCAGCGGAACCGCGCCCATGACTTCGCGGACATCCTTCGCGCTCTTGAACGACAGGATGCCAGACACCGAAAAGCGCGCATCGAGATCGAGCGCGCGCGCCGCCAGACGTGCGCCACCGGTGTAGCAGTGCATCAGGATCGCGAACGCGCCGTGCTTGTACTCGCGCTCCAGAATGTCACCCGTGAGATCGTCGGCCTCGCGCGTGTGCACGACCAGCGGCAGGCCGGTCTCGCGCGCTGCGTGGATGTGCTCGACGAACGAGCGCTCCTGCAGAAAGATGTCGCTGTAGCCGTAGTGCTGGTCGAGACCGGTCTCGCCAATCGCGCAGACTTTAGGATCAGCCGCCTCGCGCACCAGCGTCTCGGCCTCCAGCGTCCAGAAGTCCTTCGCGTAGTGCGGATGCACGCCGACGCTGCACCAGATGTCAGCGTTGGCGGACGCGATGGCTTTCACGGCGGGATAGCGGTCAAGCCGGTCGCAGATCGAGACGAACCGCGTGACGCCGGCTAACCGCGCACGCGCCAGCACGTCTTCGACTTCGGATGCAAACTGCTCGGCGTGGAGGTTGACGTGCGTATCAAACAGCATGGCGGTCAACCTCCGCCGGACTGCACCAGCGGCGCAGCGATCGCGAGCGCCGCCGCCACGGTCTGCGCACGGTCCTGATTGAGCCCGCGCGCTTCGGCTTCCACTCGCATCAGTTGCAGCGCCGCATCCGCCCAGCCGCCAGCCATCACCGGATCAAGCTCGCGCCGGGCGCGCACCTGCAGGCCGTTGCGAATCGACTCGAGCGCGGCGGATAGCGCCGCATCACTCTTGCCGGCCTGCATCAACGCGACGTGAAATGCGCGCCCGTCCGAACCAAGTCCGCGCAGCGCATCCACAGCCGCACTCGCGGCCGACAGCGTATCATCGCCTTCGAGCTGAACCGCGCGGCCTGGACGGCCCGGCGCAAGCCGCGCCATCTTTTCCGCTTCGCCAGTCGAGCGGCCCGACTGCACCAGCGCCGACATCGTCTCGGTTTCGCTGAGCGCGACAAGCCGCACCTCGTGACAACGGCTGCGGATTGTCGGCAGCAGCAACTGCTCGCCATGCGAGATCAGGAACAGCACAGCGCGCGCCGGCGGCTCCTCAAGCGTCTTCAGGATGGCGTTGGAGCCGAAGCGGTTGAGCTCGTCCAGCGCATCGATGATCGCAACACGCCAGCCGCCCATGGCCGGTTTTAGTGAGAAGAACTCGGAGAGCTGACGAACACTGTCGACGGGAATTTCCGCCTTCTGCTTGCCCGCGTCATCCACAGGCCGGCGAATGATGCGCAGATCCGGATGGCTGCCTGCCACAATCAGCTTGCCGACAGCGAAGTTTTCGTTCGCTGAGAACGAGCCATCGCCCGAGCCCAGCAGGTGCATCGCGAACTGCAGCGCCAGCCGCGACTTGCCGATGCCGCGCGGACCACGCAGCAACCAGCCATGATGCAACCGTCCCGACGCCGCGCCTTCAAGAAATTCGCGCTTCGCCGCCTCGTGTCCGATGACGGCGCCAAGCTCGGACGGATCGACCTGCATCAGCGGCCTCCGCCAAGGCGGCCATCTATTGCAACCATCGCGGCAGCGGCCAGCTTCGCTGCATCCATGGAGGCATCAAGCACAACACAGCGCTGCGGGTTCGCCCGCGCAATCTCGAGAAAGCCGCGATGAACGGCCTGGTGATAGTTGAGCCTGCGCGATTCAATCGCATCGGCTTCACCGGCTCGCGCCGTCAACCGCTTGCGTGCAATCCCGATGGAAAGGTCGAGCACCAGCGTGAGATCTGGCACCGTGTCGCCAACGCAGATGCGGTCGATCGCCTCGACATCGGCTGACGACACGCCGCCGGCCGCTGCCTGGTAGGCGCGCGTTGAATCGGAGAAACGGTCACACACGACCCAGGCGCCGCGCTCCAGCGACGGGCGGATCAGCTTGTCGAGATGGTCGCGGCGCGCGGCGTAGAACAGAAGTGTTTCGGCCAGCGCCTGCCACGCGCCAATTTCGGCGGGCGGTTTGAGGATCAGGCTGCGGATCGCCTCGGCGCCGGGCGTGCCGCCGGGCTCGCGGGTGCGGATCACTTCGATTCCACGCGCGGACAGGCTCGCAACGACAGCGCCAGTCAGAGTGGATTTCCCGACGCCCTCGCCTCCTTCAAGCGTGATGAACCGTCCGCGCTGCGCCAATCGTCAGTCTTTCTCGCTTGTCGGTTCTTCTTCATCTTCGGGGCCACGCAAGCCCATCATCGCCTTGCCGAAAAAGCCGACCTCGCCAACAGCCTTGGCCGCCGCGACAGGCACGCGCTTCTCGGCGACGCCCGGCGCCGACAGCACGAGTTCGCCGACAATATCGCCCGCCTTGATGGGCGCCATCAGCGGCGACTTGTAGACCACCGTTCCGCGAATGCCGGTCACGCCATCGGCATGCATGCCAGCGACATAGTCCTCGGTCGCCAAAAGGCCGACGGTTTTTTCCTCGCCCATCCAGACATCCGCGACGGCAACTTGCGCGCCTTTTTTCACCAGCGTCGCCGTCTCGAAATCGAGGAAGGCTGAACGCATCACGCGCGGCGCTTCCGTCTTGCGCGCCGTCTCGCTGGCGAGGCCGTTGAGCACGATGATCCGGCGCTTGCCGTCACGCACCGCCGACCCGACGAGGCCGTAGCCCGAGACGCCGAGGTGTCCTGTCTTCACGCCGTCCGATCCCTGCAGTTCGCGCAGAAGCGGATTGCGGTTGTACTGGCGTGTCTTGTTGAACGTGAACTCCGGCTCGCTGAACATCGGATAGTATTCCGGGAAGTCCTTGATTAGCCGGTAGGCGATCACCGCGATATCATGAGCGCTCATGCGATGGCCGGGATCATCGAGACCGGTTGCGTTCGCGAAAGTGGAGGCTGTGAGGCCAAGCTCCTTGGCGCGTGCGGTGGCGGCGCGGGCGAACGCTTCCTCGCTGCCCCAAATGCCTTCGGCGAGAACGATGCAGGCATCGTTGCCGGAAACGATCACGGCGCCACGCAGCAGATCCTCTACACTGGCTTTCGAGTTGAGGGGCAGGAACATGGTCGAGCCATCCGTTCCTGCGCCGCCCGTGCGCCAGGCGTGCTCGCTGACCGAGAACTGGTCCGTCATGGTCAAGCGCTTCGCCTTCAGGCGTTCGAAGACCATGTAGTAGAGCATCAGCTTCGACATCGAAGCCGGGATCATCGGCTCGTAGCCGGCCTTGGAGTAGAGCGGCACGCCCGTGTCGCCATCCAGGATGAACGCATAACGCGCATCGGTGTTGAGCGGGTCGGCCGCCATCTGACCGGCCGGGCTCGCGGGCGGCGCGGCAGGCGGGGGCGCAGTCGGCTGCTGGGCAATCGCCACAGCGGCCAGCGAGGCGGCAAGAAGAGCTCCGGCAAGAAGTCGCATGGTCTCAGACTCCGGTGGGAATCTGGTCACATGAAGGCGCTTCGGCCCATCCCGTCAACCGCCTGCTTTGTCTTTGCCGATCAACGGTTTCCGGCGACCACAATGGCTTTGACGCCGGAGCCCGAAAGGCTGTGGACGGCCCGGTCGGCTTCCTCGCGGCTGGACCAGGGGCCCAGCATGACCCGGTAGAACTCCGAGCCATTGACCATGACGGCCTTGATCGAGGTTGTTCCCAGCGGGCGAAGGCTGTCTCGGAGCTTGTTGGCGTTGCCCAGATCGGCGAACGAACCGGCCTGCAGGAAGAAGGCCTCGCCCGTGGCCTGGCTGGCCGCAGCCGGTACCAACGGAGTCTGGACCGGCGGCGGAGGCGCGGCCACCGGGGCGAGCGGACGGCTCACAATGCCCTGCCCTGCGGGTTGCTGGGCAACCATCGGGGCGGAATTCGGAAGCGCCGGGGCAGGTCCGACATACTCGACGCGGACGCGCGCCGTGCCCGGACCATGCATGTCGAGCGCGCCGGCGGCGGCATGCGACAGGTCGATGATGCGGTCATCCACGAACGGGCCGCGATCGTTGAGGCGCACGATCGCCGTGCGGCCGTTCTGCAGGTTGGTGACACGCACCAGCGAGGGGATCGGCAGCGTGGGGTGGGCTGCCGTCATCGCATTCTGGTCGAACGGCTCGCCGGAGGCTGAGTCCTTGCCGTGGAAGTTGGGGCCGTACCACGAAGCGATGCCGACCTCATTATAGTTTGGCTCGTGGGCTGGCACGTACCATTTCCCATCGACCTGATAAGCCGGACCGGCATAGGGCGTCGCCATGGCGGGCGAGGCCGGCGGCGCAATCGTGCGCAGCGACGAAGACTGCTCGTAAGGCGCGATCACCGGCGGCACGGGGCCGATGCTGGCGAGTTGCACCGGCGGCGCGGCGGGAACCTTCGAGAAGGACGGCACGGGTGCTTGCGGGGCAACGTTGAGGTTCATCGAGTCCGAACGGCCTTCGGGAAGGCGGTCGAGCGAGGCCATCATCACGGGTGCCGGGGCGGTGGACTTGTAGACGATGGGTGCAGGGGATTGCGCCTGCGCCGGATCGACCGACGCGCTGAAAACGAACGCCGCAAGAATGCAAACGCTGCCAACAACGCGCGCATCTCCGCGGGGAGCCGCCGTGAAACCTGCCATGCCCATCATCCCTTTCGAGACCGGACGCCATTTTGGCTGTCCGCACCGCTTTTTGCAGTTGCGCTAACCTTAGCCGCGACTGGCTTTCACGGGCTGAAACCGGATCGTTGGATTTTCATCGAATTGCCGGGAATGGCCGCCTTCGTTAGCGACGGAAGCCCAATTTCACCGGCCCTTGCGGGTTCCACCGCCGGAATCCCTGCGACTGCGGCATTCCGTCCGAACGGCGCCCTGCCCGGCCCTGATCGCCGGTAAACCATTTTCTTTGCCGCAAACCCCGAATAGAGGTCGTGTCTCTGGAAAGGTGGCCGAGTGGTTTAAGGCAACGGTCTTGAAAACCGTCGTAGGGGAAACTCTACCGTGGGTTCGAATCCCACCCTTTCCGCCACACTACGCCCTTCGGGCTTCGTGTGGCAGGCCACACGGAGTGTGGGCTGAAGCGCGAAGCCCGCAGGGCGTAATGTACTCTTGCCTCCCGAAGCCTTGGCGCAGGGAGGCCACCCGTTCACAACCGCTTGGGGGAAGCGCGATGTGGTACGTCTACTTTCTCGAACTCGCGAACGACGACATTTACGTGGGCTCGACTTCAGATCTCAAGGCGCGGGTGCCCGCGCATGAGCGTGGGGAAGTCGCCTCAACTCGCCCTTTCCGTCCTTTGCAGCTCCGCTCTTATGCCGCCGTAGAAACGGAAACCCAAGCGCGCGAGCTGGAACGCTACTTCAAGACCGGATCAGGCAAAGCCATTGCGAAGAAGCGATTTCTTGCCCGATAAGACTTCGGGTGCCAGGCCACTCTATCCAGCGTTCACCCAGGAAGATTCGTGTGGTTTGAGAATGTTGGCACGTTCATCGCGTACGGCTTCCAGCACATCATTCCCAATGGCCCGGACCAGGTCCTGTTCGTCATCGCGCTTTATCTGATGCGCGCGGCTGGGGCCCGCTGCTGCTTCAGGTTTCAACCTTCACGTTGGCCCACACCCTCACGCTGACGCTGGCCGCCACGGGCCTGGTGAGCGTGTCGGGTGAGATCGTCGAACCGCTGATCGCCGTGTCCATCGTGGTTCTGGCGATCGAGGCGATCCTGTTCCGGCAGGGCCGTAGCGCCTGGCGGCTGCCGGTGATCTTTGCGTTTGGCCTGCTTCACGGCCTCGGCTTCGGGTCACAGATGGCCGGCGCTCTGCAGACCGCCGACATGTCCGCTGGTCTCGTCGGCATTACGGTCGGCGTGGAGCTGGGGCATCTGCTGGTGCTGGTCGCGACCGGCCTCGTGTCGTTCGTGGTGCAGCTCGGCCTCAAATCGGCCCGCAGCCCCAACCTCTACCGCCCCGCCTTCGTGATACCGGTCGCGTCGATCATTGCTTTGGTTGGGCTCTACTGGACACTTGAGAGAGTGGGCTTGTTGAAAGCATAAAAGTCTCGCGGGAAAGAGTGCCCGAGCTTCGATTTGCAACCACCTCCCGGCCGTTCTAAGTTCTGGAGTTGAGATTGCCATTTCGGATTGCCATGCGGAGCACCGAAAGAATGACCTTGGTTCTCAAAGCCGTCGGAACACTCTTGGTCATCGGCGGATTGCTGGTGATACAATACGACCCTGAGAAATCAGGAAACCTTGTCGCAGGCTACTTTGCGGGGCAGCAGCTCGAACGACTGGCTGGGGGCGCGCTTATCTTGGTGTTGGGCGTGTGCGTATGGATGTGGACCATGGTCCGCGAATCCAAAGGCAAGTAGGGACGCCGCCTCGCGCCAAATCGATCCAGAGTTCTAGGCGAAACCTTGGTTCGGCATATCGACGCGAAACCGTGACACATCGAACAACTGAAGATTGTCAGGAAAAAATTTCGCCTCGATCGTAGGTCCTGGCGATGTCGATTTGCATTCGATCCAGTCGCCGTCCGCCCTTGTCACCTTCCAATATTCTTTTGTGACGAGGTGCTGGACGAAATCGCCCGCTTTGAAAGCAGTCCCCATTTTCTCGGCCTCCTCACGCTGAATCCGCAACGCCAACAGTGACAACACCGTTTCGACCCTGGTGCCCAGGGCCGGAATCGAACCAGCGACACGCGGATTTTCAATCCGCTGCTCTACCAACTGAGCTACCTGGGCTTACCGCCGGAAAGCGATGAGGCCGCGATGTATAGGGAAACGATTATTCCCTGTCCATGCCTTTGTCCGAACGGCTCACACGGCTGTTTTCAGATGGATTTGAGCCGTTTTCAGAGCCGTCCTGCCAATCCGGGCCGGGCTCGCCGAGCAGTTCGCCATTCTCCCCGCCCACAGGACCGGGGATCACATAGCTGCCCTTGAGCCAGCGCGAGAGATCGATGTCGGCGCAGCGGCGGCTACAGAACGGGCGGAAGGCCGCCACCACAGGTTTGTCGCAGATCGGACAGGTCATGCGGCGCTCCACACTTCAGGTTTGCCAAGTCGCGATGGGTCGCCGGGCTCAAACGCCCAGCGCGCGCCCACACGGTTCGCCAGCGCATCCTGCCAGCCAATGCCGGACGCATCGAGCCACCCTTGGGCCGCCAGCGAAATGCGCGCATGGATCTTGGCGGCGCGCGCGTTGATACCCACGCTTTCAATCTCGCGCAGTGCTTCGAGCGCCTCGCGCTCGGCCGGCGGAACCGCCAGCGCATCGGCGACAGGCCGAGCGCGGCGCGCGATAGCGGCCTCGCAGACGCCAAGCTGGGATAATTCCAGCACCTCGCTGGCGCGGCCGAGATACCCCGCCAGCGACTGGCGGAAACGCTCGACCACCGAACGCTGGTCGCGCCGTTGATCCATGCGCGTGAAATCGACAGCAAGCAGGCCCGCAATCCCGCGCAGCGAGATCTGGCGCGCCGCCTCACGCGCGGCGGCGAGATTGAGATTGCAGGCGAAGGCGCCGGCATCCTGCTCGCCAATGCGCGATCCAGCATCAACGTCGATCACCGTAAGACCACGTGCAACATCAACCGCGATGTCGCCACCGCCGGGCAAGGCAATGATCCGCGTGGAGGCTTCATCCAGCGCCGCATCGACTTCGCGCCGCGCCGCCGGCCCTGCCAGCGTCTCGATGACCGAGACACCACGCAGAAAAACATCCTCGCCAGCGGCCTGATGCAGTCCCGGCGCATCTGGCGCTGCGACAGACGCAGACATGTCGGCCAAGCTTAACACCGGTCCCTTGTCGCTCCACGCTTCCGATTTGATGCGCAGCGCCAAAAGCGCACCTTCCGTCACCGCAGCCGCGCGCGTCGGCTCGACCACGCCATCGCGATCAAGCCCCAGATCGATAAACCAGCCGCGGTTACCGGGCATCCGCGCTTTCACGCGACCCCAGAATACGTCATCGAGCCGGGCGCGTTTGCCTCGCTCGCTCCAGCGTTCGATTTCAAGACGAAACGGGCGGCCATCCGCATCGAGAAGCACGCGCCGCGTTTCGCCCACCGCGTCGTCGATGCACAGCCGCGCCCTCAAGCCGGGCCTCCCCAGCGGCGAACCACCGGATAGCCAAGTCCCTCCAACAAGGCCGCCGTCTCATGCAGCGGCAGGCCGACGATGGCGGAGTAAGAGCCGGAAATTTCGGAAACAAAGGCAGCAGCGAAACCCTGGATCGCATAGCCGCCCGCCTTGCCGCGCCATTCGCCCGACGCGATGTAGGCCTCCATCTCGACATGCGAGAGACGCTTGAACGTGACGCGGCTTTCGACCACCCGCTGCGCCGAGCGGCCGTCGGGCGCCTGCACGGAGATCGCGGTCAGCACATCATGGCTGCGCCCCGACAGGCGCGACAGACACGCGCGCGCCTCGCTCTCTTGCTCCGCCTTCGGCAACATGCGGCGGCCAACCGCCACCACGGTGTCTGCCGACAGAATGAAGGCCGGCGCCGTTCGCGCAACCACTGACCTACCCTTCTCAACGGCCAGCCGCAGGGCAAGCTGGCGCGGGCGCTCGCCGCGCAGCGCTGACTCGTCCATCTCCGCCGGAACGATCTCGTCCGGCGTCAGGCCGATCTGCTGAAGCAAGGCAAGGCGGCGCGGGCTAGCGCTGGCGAGGACCAGCCTCGCCGCGAGCGGGCTGGCGCCACCGTGAGCTGAACCCGGAAGCGGGATGCTCACTTGAACCGGTAGGTAATGCGCCCCTTGGTCAGGTCATAAGGCGTCATCTCGACGAGCACCTTGTCGCCCGTGAGAACGCGGATGCGGTTCTTGCGCATCTTCCCGGCCGTGTGGGCAATGATCTCGTGATCGTTGGCCAGTTTCACCCTGAAGGTCGCGTTCGGGAGCAATTCCACGATCGTGCCTTCAAACTCGATAAGCTCTTCCTTCGCCATGCACTTCCCTTTTCGGCCGCAGCCGGTTCTTTTGCGGCGCCCGTATACACGGTTTCACCGGGATTCGTCGATTCCTTATGGAATCAGCTTCTTGCGTGCAGCGCGCAGACCAAAGTGAACAGCCGGCGGGCGGTGTCGAAATCCACCTCCGCCTTGTCTGCCAGCCGTTCGGTCAACACCTGGGAACCTTCGTTGTGCAGGCCCCGGCGGCCCATGTCGATGGCCTCGATATGGGAAGGCGTGGCGCTGCGGATTGCGTCGTAATAGCTGTCGCAGATCATGAAATAGTCCTTGATCACCCGGCGCAGCGCGGTCAGCGACAACAGAAGCTTCCGGACAGGCGAGCCATCCGCCTCGCTGATGTCGAACACCAGCCGGTTGTCGGCCAGCGACAGTACGACGCTGTATGGCCCGCCATCATGTCCGATCACGCGGAAACTGTTGTCCTCGATCAGATCGAAGATCGCGACCTTGCGCTCATGGTCGGCGTCTGGCCCGGCTGCCGCCAGGCTCTTCTCGTCGATCTCGATGGAGGCAATCCGCGCGCGCTTCTGTTCTGTCATTACGCCCCGCCCCTGCGGATGCTGACGGAAAGACCGTGCGCGGGAAGCCCCTCGCATGCCGCCAGCGTTTCGGCGGCGGCGGCGAGATGGCGAAAGCCCGCCTCGGATATGCGCTGCACGGATGTGCGCTTCATGAAGTCGAGCACGGACAGTCCGGAAGCAAAGCGCGCTGCGCCTGATGTGGGCAGAACGTGGTTGGAGCCGGTGACATAGTCTCCCAGCGCTTCCGGCGCCCAGCGCCCCAGGAAGATAGCGCCGGAATGGCGGATACCCACTGCGATAGCGTCCGGATCGGCCACGGCCAGCTCGACGTGTTCGGGCGCGATCTGGTTCACGATCTCCGCCGCCATCGCGAGCGGCGCAATCACGACTGCCGCGAAATTTCGCCACGACTCCTCGGTCGCCTTCGCCGTGGACAGCTTCGGGATCTGCGCCTCAGCCGCCGCCCACACGCGCGCCGCGTAGTCCGCGTCTTCGGTGATCAAGATCGATTGCGCCAGCGGGTCATGCTCGGCCTGCGACAGCAGGTCAGCGGCAATCCACGCCGGATCGTTCTGGTTGTCGGCAACGACGGTGATTTCGGAAGGGCCCGCGATGGTGTCGATGCCTACATCGCCGAACACGATGCGCTTGGCGGCGGCAACCCACGCATTGCCGGGGCCAACGATCTTGTCGACAGGCTTCAACTGCCCTGCCCCATAGGCCAGCGCCGCTACAGCCTGCGCCCCGCCGATCGGATAGAACTCCGTCACGCCCGCGCGAACCGCGGCATACGCAACCGCCGGACTGAGCTCGCCGCCCGGCGCCGGCGCGACCATCACGATGCGCTTCACACCCCCAGCCTTTGCCGGCACGACATTCATCAGCACGGAGCTTGGATAGCTGGCCCGCCCGCCCGGCACATAGACGCCCACTGCATCAACCGCTGACCAGCGCCAGCCAAGTTCAAGGCCCTTGCCGTCCTCAAACGTGTGATCCTTCGGCCGCTGCTCGGCGTGATACGCCTCGATGCGGCCCGCCGCGAAATCCAGCGCCTGCTGCACGTCCTTCGGACAGGTCACCGCCAGCCGCTGAAGGTCGATGCTGTCTGCCTGAAGCGATCCCGCATCAATCGCCAGACGATCGAACTTCTGCGTGTACTGGGCCACCGCCTCGCCGCCGCGCGCGCGCACATCGCGCACGATGGCCGAAGCCGACGCATACACGTCTTCCGAGCCCTGCGCCCGGCGGAGCGACAGGAACTTTCCGAACGCCTCCGCAAAGTCCGGAGCCTGGGCATCGAACCGCCGCATGCTCATGGCCGCCGCTTCTCGTGGTCGGGCCTGCGCCGCGTCGGCCACGACGGACCAAGATCGGCCAGCGTCACGTCGATGCATTCTACCTGCAGCTGGATCTGCGTCTCGCCGGAGAACACCAGCGTCACCGTCCCGCCCGGCGGCTCGGCGGCCGGTTCGAACTTGATCGCCATAAGCGAATGCACCGCATCGATATCGCGCGACACCGACCGGCTGCGCACGGCCTCGACGGCGGCAATGCCCACCACCGCGCGCGAACGGAAGAACGGCATGCGCTTGCCGGCGCGTTCCCACTGGAAGCGGTTGATCTCCAACCCGAACGTGCGCGAGCGGGCATCGAACTTGATGTCCTGCGGCTTCACGAGGCTGTCCTGCACAGCCGCCGCGACGATGGCGAGGCCTTCGGCATCCTCTGCCAGCAATCTGAGGGCGTTACCCGCCATAAGGTTTTCCACAGCCATAGATCGCCTTCCCGGCGGTCCGGCGGCGGGTGCGCACCCGGCCGGAACAGCCCTCCACTAGACCAGAATCCGCCGGGGCTCCAGCGCGCCCGAGAAGCGGGTCACAGGCCTGGGAAATCAGGCTGAATCGCCCTGGCGTTCGATCTTCGCCCCGCACCGGCCGAGCTTCTCTTCGAGACGCTCAAAGCCGCGGTCGAGGTGGTAGATGCGGTTCACGACCGTTTCCCCGTCCGCCACCAGTGCCGCGATGACAAGGCTAACGGAGGCGCGCAGGTCGGTGGCCATCACGGGCGCGCCGTGCAGCTTGGGAACGCCCTTAACGATGGCCTCATTGCCGCGCACAGCGATGTTGGCGCCAAGCCGGCTGAGTTCCGGGGCGTGCATGAAGCGGTTTTCGAAGATGTTCTCGCGGATGGTGCTCGTGCCCTCCGCGATCGTCATCAGCGCCATGAACTGCGCCTGCAGATCGGTCGGGAAGCCCGGGTGGGGGCGCGTGTCAATGTCGACGGCCTTCAGCGGCGTTGCGGGATCACGCTTGATCCGCAAGCCCTTGGGTTCAACCTCAACCGTGACGCCAGCCTTGCGCAGGCCGTCGATCAGGGCGCCAAGATCTTCGGCCCGTGCGCCTTCAAGGAACACGTTTCCGCCGGTCGCCGCCGCAGCGATGGCGAATGTGCCAGCTTCAATACGGTCCGCGATCACGTCATGCCGCGCGCCGGTCAGCTTCGCGACGCCCTGGATGCGGATCGTCGGGGTGCCGTAGCCAGAGACCTTCGCGCCGCACGCATTGAGGCAGATAGCGAGGTCGCCGATTTCCGGCTCGCAAGCCGCGTTCTCCAGGATTGTCTCGCCCTCAGCCAGCACGGCGGCCAGCATCGCATGCTCGGTCGCACCGACCGACACGAAGGGGAAGTTGATGTGCGCGCCCTTGAGGCCGCGCAGCGCCGCGGCTTTCACGTAGCCCTGCTCGATCACGATATCCGCGCCCATAGCCTCGAAGGCCTTGAGGTGCAGGTCAACCGGTCGCGCGCCGATGGCGCAACCGCCCGGCAGCGAAACCGTGGCGTGACCCACGCGCGCAAGGAGAGGTCCGAGCACGTTGAACGTCGCCCGCATCTTCCGGACGAGATCGTAAGGCGCGACCGAGGACGTGATCTCGGCGGCATGCATGCGGCACAGCGACTCGCCGGTGGGCCACTCAACCGTGACGCCCAGGCTCTGGAGCAGACGCGCCATGAACCGCGTATCCGCCAGGTTGGGCATCGAGGTGAGAACCAATGGCTGTTCGCACAGCAACGCCGCCGCCATCAGCTTCAGCGCCGAGTTCTTGGCGCCGGAAACGGGAATGCTGCCCTGGAGGGGGCCGTTCGCGAGAATCGAGAGCTTATCCATAGGGCATCGTTATGAGGCCGAATTCGGCGGCGACAAGGCGCGGAACCGACTATTCGGGGCCGTCTTCCGGCTTTCCCGGGGGCGATGGGCTATCAGGGCCTGACGCTGCCTTGCGCCGGCGCAGGTTCGCCCGCAGGGCCTTCGCCCGCCTCGCCTCCCGCTGCTCGGCCGCCGTGAGGGGCTTACGGACCGGTTTTTCCTGCTTTTCCGGGGGATTCTGCGACATTCCTGCCTATACCATGTCCAGCGCCGGGAGGGGCCTTCCAATCCCCGGGGGTTTCCGTTATGCGGACGCCTCTTAAGCGGGATGCTGCCGTAGCTCAGTGGTAGAGCGCATCCTTGGTAAGGCTGAGGTCGGGAGTTCAATCCTCCCCGGCAGCACCATCCCGCTCAGGTCTCGCGTACCTCGACTTCCGGCGACGTCGCCCTGAACCGCGCCACATCCTCGTCCGTCATGAACACTTCGAGCGCCACACGATCCTCGCCCTCCAGCATCTCGGATGTGACCTCACAGTTCTGGTGCAACCAGGCATGCAGCCTTCCGTCCACCGCCGGAATGGTCACGCGCCTCGGCCGGCGGTTGCGGAACAGCGCCGGTTCGATGGCGAACAGAAGCTCGTCCACCCCCTGCCCCACCAGCGCCGACACCATCAGGGCCGGCGGGCTTTGGCCGGCGGCGCGGGTCGCGAGCACGCTGCGGGTGGTGTCGTCCAGCGCATCCGCCTTGTTCCAGACCTCGATCAACGGCGGCTGATCCAGCCCCGTTTCCTTTTCGAGCTGTTCGAGGATCGTGTACACGTCGTTGGCCTGATACTCGGTGTCCGGGTGGGCGATGTCGCGCACATGCACCAGCAGGTCCGCCTCCATCGCCTCTTCCAGCGTTGCGCGGAAGGCCGCCACCAGCGTAGTCGGCAGGTCTGTGATGAAGCCGACGGTATCCACCAGCGCAATCCGCCGGCCCGAGGCGGCGACGATCTCCCGCGCGGTCGGATCGAGCGTTGCGAACGGCATGTCGGCCGCCAGCACGTCTGACGATGTCAGCCGGTTGAACAGGGTCGACTTGCCGGCATTGGTGTAGCCGACGATGGCCGCCACCGGCGCGCCCCGCCGCGCCCTGCCCTCGCGCTGCAGCCGCCGTGTGCGCCGCACATCATCCAGCTCCCGCCGGAAACCCGCGATCCGCTTGTCGAGCAAGCGTCTGTCAGTCTCCAGCTGACTCTCACCGGGACCGCCGAGGAAGCCGAAGCCGCCGCGCTGGCGTTCAAGGTGGGTCCATGTGCGCACGAGCCGGGAGCGCTCGTAAAGCGAACGCGCCATCTCTACCTGCAGGCGGCCCTCCGCCGTGCGCGCGCGCAGCCCAAAGATTTCGAGGATGAGGCCCGTCCGGTCCACGACCTTGAGCTTGAGTTCAAGCTCAAGGTTGCGCTGCTGAACCGGCGTCAGCGAGGCATCGACGACGAACAAGGTCACCCCGTCCGCCTTGAACCGTTCGGCCAGCGCATCGAGCTGCCCTGAACCGAACAGCCGCGCCGGGTGCGGCTCGCGCACGTTCAGCTGCTCGGTGAAAGCGAGCTTGACGCCCAAAGCTTCCGCCAGCCCCTGGCTCTCTTCGAGCCTGGACCGCGCGACCTCAGCCCCTGCGATCACTGGCAATACGACAGCCGCGATATCTTCGGGCGGCCGGCGATCGATCAGGTCTCTGGGCAATCAGTCCTCGTCTTCATTCTCGAAGAGATTGACCGGCGCGTTGGGCGCGATGGTCGAGATGGCATGCTTGTAGACGAGTTGGGGCGGACGCCCCTCGCCTTTGAGCAGCACGCAGAAATTGTCGAACCAGGTCACAATGCCCTGGAGCTTTACGCCGTTCACAAGGAAAACGGTCAGGGGAGTTTTCCCTTTCCGGACGGCGTTCAGGAAAATGTCCTGCAAGTTTTGCTTTTTGTCAGCTGACATGTGTGTACCGAGCCTTCTGTGTTGGGGCCTTGCCCAACGTTTAGCGCTTCGGAGGCGGAATGAGCAATGGCTGACCTAGCCGCGGGTAAACCCCGGGCGCGGCCGCCGGAAGTCGCGCCAAACAGGGCAGGATCAGCCTGCCCGCTCGGCGCCCGACGGCCTTTTGACTGTCACAATCAGATCAACCCTGCGGTTCCTTGATACCCAGGCTGGTATCAACCCCCAGCGCCTTGAGCTTCCGGTGCAGCGCCGAACGCTCCATTCCGATGAAGGCCGCCGTGCGCGACACGTTGCCGCCAAAGCGGGTGATCTGCATCGCAAGGTATTCCCGCTCGAAATGCTCGCGCGCATCCCGCAGCGACATCGAGATCATCTGCATCGACCCCGCAGCCCCCGCCCCACTGGACTGGGCGTCGCTCGGCAGGTGCTGGGCCGTGATCGGTCCCGGCTGCTCACCATTGGTGAGGATCAGCAGGCGCTCCACCACGTTCCGGAGCTGGCGCACGTTGCCCGGCCATTCGCTCGCCTGCAGGACGGCAATCGCGTCATCCGAGAAATGACGCGGCTGCAGGCCCGTCGCACTGGCGACATGGCGGACGAAATAGTTGACCAGCTCGGGAATATCCTCGCGGCGGCGATCCAGCGCCGGCACATCCACCGGCACCACGTTGAGGCGGTAATACAGATCCTCGCGGAAGCGGCTCGCGGCGATCTCGGCGCGCAGATCGCGCGCGCTCGAAGATACGACGCGCACATCCACCACCACATCCTCGCGGCCATTGCGGCGGCGGAAGCGCTGGTCGACCAGCACGCGCAGGATGCGGCTCTGCGCCGTGAGCGGCAGGTCGGAGATTTCATCCAGCAGCAGCGTGCCGCCGTGCGCCTGCTCGAACAGGCCGATCTTGGGCGCCCTGCCCTCGCCGGTCTCCTCGCCGAACAGCTCCACATCGAGCCGCTCGGAATCGAGCGAGGCTGCGTTGACCACGACGAACGGCCCACTCGCGCGGCCTGAGCGCTCGTGGATCAGGCGGGCTACGAGATCCTTGCCTGACCCGGGCGGGCCCGAGATGAGGATGCGGCTGTTGGTGGGCGACACCTTCTCGATGCTACCCGTAAGCTGGATCATGGCGCTAGAGCGGCCGACAAGCTCATGCGAGGACGCCGAGCGTGTACGTAGCGCAGAGTTCTCGCGCTTCAGGGCGGCGTTCTCGAGCGCGCGCTGGACGGTGACGATGAGCTTCTCGGCCTTGAAGGGCTTTTCGAGATAATCGTAAGCGCCGCGGCGGATCGCCTCGACGGCCGTCTCGACCGTGCCGTGACCCGAGATCACGACGACGGGCAACAGCGGGTCCATCTCCTTCAGCATGGATAGGATGCCGAGCCCATCAAGCTCCGACCCCTTCAGCCACACATCCAGCACCACAAGTCGTGGCGCGCGCGTGCGCACCGCCGCAAGGGCATCGGACGAATTGCCCGCCGTTCGCACGACGAAGCCTTCGTCCTGGAGGATTCCGCCGACGAGTTCGCGGATATCCGCTTCATCATCGACAACAAGGATCTCAGCCGCCATCAGGCTACTCCTTCACCAGCGTACGCTACAGGTTCTTCAACAACGTTCGGTTGCAAGGGCACGCGCACGTCGACACGCGCGCCGCGCGCCACATGCTCATTGTCGCCAAGCCAGATTCGTCCGCCATGGTCCTCGACAATGCGGGACACAATGGCGAGACCAAGGCCAACGCCATTCTTGCGGGTCGTGACATAGGGCTCCAGCAGCCGGTCTCGATCCTCGACCGGGAACCCAGGACCGTTGTCGCGGACCGTCACCTGCGCCTCGTCGCCATCGGCGAACACTTCGATGGCCACCATGCCGGATTTGGCATCGCCCGCTTCCAGCGCGCGCTCCACGGCCTCGGCGGAGTTCTTGACCACGTTGGTCAGCGCCTGCGCCAGCATGCGCTCATCGCCGAGGATCTCGATGAGCTCATCCGGCCCCGTCACCGTGACGGCGATCGACGGCGTCGCCATCCGCTGCGCAAAGGCCACGGACTGAACCATGTCCCCAAGGTTGAACTTGCCGAAGGTCGGCTTGGGCATCCGCGCGAAGCCCGAAAACTCTTCAACCATCCGGCCAATATCGGCGACCTGCCGCGTGATGGTGTCGGTGCAACGCTCGAACGTTTCGCGGTCGCTGGTGATCTGGCTGGAGAACCGCCGCTTCAGGCGCTCCGCCGAAAGCTGGATCGGCGTCAGCGGGTTGCGGATCTCGTGCGCGATCCGGCGGGCGACGTCGCGCCAGGCCGCCTGCCGCTGGCCCATGATAAGCCGCGTCATGTCGTGGAAGGTGATGACGGCGCCCGCCCCCTGATACTCCGGCGCCACGCGCACCTGCAGGTGGACCGTCCCGCCATCTGTCGGCCGGCGGAAGCTTGTGTCCACCGACTGCCCCGTTTCAATTGCACGGCGCGTCGCCGACACGAACTCGGGCGCGATATCGCCCAGCGCCGGCGCCTCGCCCGGCCGGTGCAGAAAGCCCAGCAGCGTCTGCGCAAATGTGTTCGCAATCTCGACGTTAAGCGCCTTGTCCACGCGGATGACACCCGCTTCGACGCCCGCGAGCACCGCTTCGATGAAGTTGGAGCGAGTCTCGGCGTCGATCCGCCCGCGATCGAGCGCGCTCGTCTGGCGCGCAAGGCGGTCGGTCATCTCGTTGAAGGCGTCGGCCAGATCCGCAATCTCGTCGCGATGCGTCGGGCTGAGCATGCGCACAGACAGGTCGCCGTCGCGCACCGCCCGCGCCGCGCCCGCCAGCGCGCCGATCGGCATGGCGATACGCGCCGCCGCCGTCATCCCCAGCCACGCCGTCCCCAGCAGCATCAGCGCCGCCGCCTCGACATAGGACAGCACCAGCACGACGCTCAGCGCCTGCCGCCTGGTCTGCGCTTCCTCAAACGCCCGGTTGGACGCATCCGCCTGCGCGAACCGCTCCATCACCGGCGCCGGAATGAGGCGCGAGGCCTGCACGAAAACATCGTTGAACAGCGGCACTTTGAAGAAGGCCCGGATGGAGCCGTCAGCCTCTTCACGCACATTGATCGAGCCGCCGCGCGCAGCGCCCCAGTCGCTTTCCGTCGGCGGCTTCACCGGCGGCGCCTTGCCATCGAGGTCGGCTGACTCAAACAGCGAGGCGCCGGAACTATCGAACCCCTGCACGCGCCCGAACACGCCGCGCAGCGCCTGACGCTGCTGCATGTAGTTCGCGAGATCATTGATCGGTGGTTGCGATCCGTCCGGCGGCGGGGTCGAGGCCGCAATATCGCTATGGATGCTCTTGGCTTCCCGCTCCACCTCAAGCCGCAGATCGTTCATGGCGGCGCGCGCCGCTTCCTTGCCGCCCTGCACGATATTGGTCACCGGTGTCGAGAACCACTGATCGACCGAACGGTTGATGGCCACCGCAAGGAAACCGGCGACGATGATGGTCGGAATGGCGGCGGCGAGCGAGAACAGGAAGATAATCCGCAGGCGCAAGCGCGCGCCGCCATGCGTCTCGCGATTTTCGCGGACGAGTTGATACACGCGGAAGCCAAGCACGCTTGCGACGCTCGCAATGAGGATCAGGTTGGCGATGAGCAGCCAGAACAGGCCCGGTTGGGCGGCAGCGTTGGGGCTGTTGTCGGTGACGGCGACATAGGTCGCGCCGGCGGCAATCACCACCGCCAGCCCGAACAGGAGCTTGAACAGGTTGGAGGTTGCCCGGCCTAGCCGGACCCTCGCCTCCGTCGTGGCGTCAGCCGTTTGCGCCATTCACTCTACCTATCGGCCGGATCGCCTGCCCTCCCACGGCCAAGTGGGAGCATGCTGATCGCGGAAACCACCATCACCTTACGTGATGCCAGCCAGCCCAAGTGAGGCGGCAGAGCAACACAGTGTGGCGAACAAAGCACACGGTGATGTACCAAGGCAACACAAAAGGCGTCGAACTCTCCCGCCAGGGGAAATGTCGCGCAGTTGCGGGCGGAATGGCCGGGTCTAGAGGCCCAGCTTCCGGGTCAGGATCTCGTTCACGGCAGCAGGATTCGCCTTGCCGCCGCTGGCCTTCATGATCTGGCCTACCATCCAGCCCAGCGTCTTGGGCTTCTCGTGGCCCGCCGCGCGCTGGTCCTTGATCTCCTGCACCTGCGTCGGGTTGGCGGCCAGCACCTCGTCGATCACCTTCTCGATCGCGCCGGTGTCCGTGACCTGCTTGAGGCCGTCGCGCTCGACGATCAACGAGGCCTTGTCGCCGGTCGCGATCATCTTCTGGAATACGTCCTTGGCGATCTTGCCGCTGATCGTGTTGTTGGCGATCAGCGCCACGAGACCACCCAACTGCTCGGCGCTTATCGGCGACTGCGACAGCTCCAGGCCTTCCTTGTTGAGATAGCCGATCAAGTCCTGAGTCACCCAGTTGGCGGCGATCCGCGGATCGCTGTTCTTGGCGACCACTTCAAAGTACGCCGCCCGGTCTGCGTCACCGGCGAGTACGCCAGCGTCGTAGTCCTTGAGGCCGTAGTCCTTCACGAACCGCGCACGCTTCTGGTCAGGCAGTTCCGGCAATTTTGCCCGGATGCTTTCGACATAGGCGCCCGTCAGTTCGAGCGGCAGCAGGTCAGGATCGGGGAAGTAGCGATAATCGTGCGCGTCTTCCTTCGAGCGCATGGAGCGCGTCTCGTCCTTGTCCGCGTTGTAGAGGCGGGTTTCCTGATCGATCTTGCCGCCGTCTTCGAGGATATCGATCTGCCGGCGCGCCTCGAATTCGGCCGCCATCTGAATGAAGCGGAACGAGTTGACGTTCTTGATCTCGCAGCGCGTGCCGAGCTTCTCGAAGCTGCCGGTCTTCTTGTAGTGGTCGTAGCCGCCCGGGCGGCACACCGACACGTTCACGTCGGCGCGGAGGTTGCCCTTCTCCATGTCGCCATCGCACGTGCCGAGCGCGATCAGGATGGAGCGAAGCTTCTTCACATAAGCCGCCGCCTCTGCGGGCGAGCGGATATCCGGGCGCGAGACGATCTCCATCAGGGCGACGCCCGAACGATTGAGATCGACATAGGTCGCATTGGGATCGAGATCGTGGATCGACTTGCCGGCGTCCTGCTCAAGGTGCAGCCGCTCGATGCCGACCGTGAAGGAATAACCTTCTTCGGATTCGACATCGATCTTGCCCTCGCCGACGATCGGCGACTTGAACTGCGAGATCTGATAGCCCTGCGGCAGGTCGGGATAGAAATAGTTCTTGCGGTCAAACCGCGAGACCAGATTGATTTCGGCATTGAGGCCTAGGCCGGTCTTCACCGCCTGCTCGACGCAGAACTTGTTGATCACCGGCAGCATGCCCGGCATCGCCGCATCAACCAGCGACACGTTGGTGTTCGGCGCCGCGCCAAAGGTCGTCGAGGCGCCCGAGAAAAGCTTCGAATTCGAGGCCACCTGCGCATGGACTTCGAGCCCCATGACGACTTCCCAGTCGCCGGTGCGGCCTGAAATCAGATAGGGCTTGCGGTCTGCCATAGCGTCCTCAGTTCGGGTGATTTGAGGCTTCTAGCGGGGTTCCGACGCGGCGTCACCCCATCGCAACGATCAGGCAGCCGGCGGATCAAACGCCACGCCGATATCCGGCAGGCGGAGCGGCATGTCGTATGCATAGCCCTGCACGAAATCGCAGCCGATGGAATGCAGCTCTTCCGCAATCACCTTGTCCTCAATGCCCTCGGCGGTCACCGTCATGCCGAGGCTACGGATCAGGCCCGTAAGCGCGGTCACGATCCGGCAGGCGCGCGGCTGGCGGATCATGCGGCACAGCCGCGGATCGAGCTTCACGCCGTCGGCGGGGATCTCCGCGAGCCACGCGAACGACGAGTGCCCCGCGCCGAAATCGTCCAGCACGATCCCCGCGCCCGCCGCCCGGAACGCAGCCAGCGCGCCCAACGCGCCCTCGAAATCCCGCAGCGCCGCCTGCTCGGTTAGCTCCACGCGCAACACGCCATGCGGCAGCTGCGCATCACGAATGATGGCGGCGGCTTCCTCGACCAGCATCGGCTGCGCGATCTCGGCCGCCGAGAGGTTCACCTGCATGAACACGTCATGTCCCTGCGCCCGCAACGCGACGAGCGCATCTGCAGACTTCGCGAGCATCACCGGGGCAATCGCAGACCAGTCCGTGTCGCCGCCCATGCCCACAAGTGTATCGGGTCCGACCAGCTTTCCATCCGGCGCACGAAAGCGCGCAAGCGCCTCGAAGCCCGCAACCGCCAACGTGTCGAGGCGGCGGATCGGCTGGAACACCGGCTCCACGTTGCTCTCGCCATACACAAAGCGCTCGCCAGTCTCGGCGGGCACAAGCAGCCCCCGCGCAACACCCACATCGTGAAAAGCGCCAAAGAAGTGCGCCGGCAGTCCATCGAGCAGCGTCACGCGGATGTCGATCGGGTCGCCTGCCCGCCCCTGCCTCAGCGGCGTGGAAATACGGACACGCGCCAGCCCGTCCATTTGATCCAGCAAGGCTTGCAGCGTCCATCGCCCATCCAGCCGCGCCAGCGGCCCGCCGGGATCGGCGCGGATCACCAGCACGCCCTCGGCCGCACTCCACGACCATAAAGCCGCGCGCGCGGAAGAACCGGATTTGTCGGCTGCGAGATAGCCCATGAAACCCCAGCGAATCAGCTGGACGACACAAACGCCTCTGCGGCGGTAAGTCCAGCCTTCGGCCCGACTGCGCTGGCCAGCGCAGGCCCCGCGAGCATGTCGCGCCCGACCTGGCTGACATCCGCAATCGTTACGGCTGCGATATGGCGAAGCGTTTCTTCAACCGTCACCGTTCGATCAAACGTCAGAAGTTCGTAGGCCGCCGATCCGGCGCGCGCTGCGGGCGCTTCGGCTGACATGGCAAATTGTGCGGCGGCGATCGCCTTGGCGCGATCCAGCTCAGCCTGCGTCGGCCCTGCATTGGCAAGATCCGCCCAGATGTCTGCCGTCAGCTTCGCGACATCGGCTGCGTCACCGGCATCGCATCCTGCGTACACCGACACACGACCGGCATCGCTGTGCTGCTCGCATGCCGCGTCGATCGTGTAGGCAAGCCCTCTGGCTTCGCGCACCTGCTGAAACAGCCGCGATGCCATTCCACCGCCAAGCACTTCAGCGAATATGCGCGCGGCGAACCGGCTGGGCGCCTTGGCGGACACGGTCGGCCGCGCCAGCACGATATGGCACTGTTCAAGCTTGCGCACGTCGCCGCGCACGCTGGAAACCGCCGCTGCAGGCGCCTCCGACGCCGGCGTCGGCAAATCCGGTCGATCACCGAGCCAACGCTCCGCGCGCGCCAGAATAGCATCCCGATCAAACGCACCGGCGACGGACACAACCGTCCGGCGCGGCGAATAGTTCTGCCGCGCGAAATCGAACAGATCGCTCCGCTCGATCGACTTCAGGGTATCCTTCTCGCCAAGGATTGCTCGTCCAAGCGGGTGACCCGGATAGCAGGCCTGCTGGATCAACTCGAAAACGAGATCGTCCGGCTGGTCCAGCGCCTCGCCCATCTCCTGGAGCACGACGCCTTTCTCGCGCTCGATCTCGGCCTCGGGATGATCCGGCGCGAACACCATGGAGAGTGCGAGGTCCAGCATGTCCGGCGCATCCGGCGTCAGGCAGCGGACGAAATAGTTCGTCATTTCATAGCCTGTGGCCGCGTTGATCACGCCGCCACGCGCCTCGACCGCTTCGGCAATCTGCTGCGCCGAAAGTCCCGACGCGCCCTTGAACGCCATGTGCTCCAGAAAATGTGCGAGGCCGCTGCGCGCATCCGATTCATGCCGCGCGCCCGCCGACAGGAACACGCCCACCGCCGCCGTGCGTAGGCCCGGCATCGGATCGAACACGACGCGCGCGCCATTGTTCAGCGTGACGACTTCGCGTGCATCCGCCATCAGCGTTTTCCTGCGATCACGTCTTCGATGCGCTTGCGAACATGATCCGCACTCATCGGCCCGGTCTCGAATTTCTCAGGGCGCGACACAAACGGGCTCGCACGAGCCGGCAGGCCAATGTCGATGCCCAGCGTCTCCTTCACCGTCTCTGGAAACTTCGCGGCATGCGCCGTCGCCAGCGAGACAATAGGGCTATCGGCATTGCGCACTCGGCGCGCCGCCGCGAGACCAACCGCCGTGTGCGGGCAGACAACCCAGCCCGTCTCCGCCAGCGTCCGCTTCATCTCCTCGCGCGTTTCCGCATCGCTGACGCGCTCGGCATCGAACCCCGCGGCGGCAAGGCGCTGCGCCACTTCAGCCGGAATAGCGCCCTCGCCTTTCGATGCGAGATCGGCATACGCCTTCGCCACCACCGCCCCATCGCGCGCGCCCGGCGCCAGATCCGGGCTCGTCGCTTCAAAGAACAGCCTCTCGAAATTGCTCGGCAGCTGGATATCCATCGCCGGGCTGATTGTCGGCGCCGTCGCCCCCTTGGTCAGCGCCTTGCCAGACAGTAACCGCGCCATCGTGTCGTTGGCGTTCACCGCCGCCGTGCAGCGGAAGCCCTGCAACAGGCCCGTGCGCGAAGCGACATACGCCGCCAGCGCATCGCCAAAATTGCCCGTGGGCACCACGAAGTGAATCGGCGTATCTGCGCCGAGCTGCGCCTGCGCCTGTGCGAAGTAGACGCTCTGCGCCGCAACTCGCGTCCAGTTGATCGAGTTGACGGCGGCAAGCCCCGTGCGGCGGAGGAATTGATCGTCCGCCAGCAGCTGTTTCAGGATCGCCTGCGTCCCGTCGAAGTCGCCTTCGAGCGCCAGGTTGTGAACATTGTTCGCGCCCGTCGCCGTCATGAACAGCCGCTGCGTCGGCGACACGCGATTCAGCGGGTGCAGGATCACCATGTCCACACGCTTCGATCCGGCGAAGGCGGACGCCGCAGCCCCGCCCGTGTCGCCGGATGTGGCGCACAGGATCGTCATCCGCTCACCGCGCTGTTCGAGCACATAGTCGTACAGCTGCGCGATCAGGCGCATCGCGACGTCCTTGAACGCCAGCGTCGGCCCGTGATGCAGCTCCAGCATCCAGCGCGCCGGCGCCACCTCAACCAGTGGCGCAACAGACTGATGCGCGAACGGCGCATAGGCGCGCGTCGCCAGCTCGCGGATCACATCATCAGGCACAGTGCCGCCCACGAATGCAGAGAGCACGCGCGTCGCCGTCTCGACATAGCTGTCGCCGCGCTTTGGCCGCGCAATCGTGGGCCACACGGTCGGCGTATAGAGCCCGCCATCCGGCGCGAGACCGGCAAGGCTCGCCGTCAGGAAGTCGACAGGGTCCGACTGTCCACGGGTGGAAACGTATTTCATGTCTTCGCCTTGCCGAAGCGCAGGCGGCCCGCCCGCGCGTGGAACACCGCGTATATCACCGCGAACGCAGCCGCCATCCCGAACCAGGTCACCGAATAGCCGATATGGGTTTCCGGTGGCGTCCGCGTCAGGAAGGCCGGCGTGCCGGCATGGGGCGTCACGATGAACCGCGCATCAAGGTCGGGCGCACCAACGGCCTGCGCCATCGCGGGCTCATCGAACCAGTGCCACTCATTGCGCGTCGCCGAGTTCGCGGCCGTCATGAACGACTTCTCGGGCCACGGCTCCACGATGAAGCGGTCCACCAACGCTTGGGCCCGCGCGCCCGGCGGCAGCACAGCGCCCGGCCCGCCGATCTGCAGCGCCTCGAACCCGGTCTCGGCCAGTACATGCCCGCCGCAAAACTCCGCCGCCTGGAACTCGCGCCATCCGGCATCGCCCAACGCATTGTGACCGAACATGCGCAGGCTCGGCCCCTGCCCCTGCGGCGGCGTAATCACCTGCCCCTCGGCCAGCCCCGCGCGGCAGGCCGCTTCATGCGTCAGCGGGGGCTGCTTGGCCGCCTCGGCAAACGCCTCAATCACGCCAGCCTTCCAACCGGCGCGCTGCGCCTGCCAGACGCCAAGCGCGACGAGCGCCGCCAGGATGGGGACCGCCAGAAGCGTCAGGATTGGAAACGGCCGGAAATACATGGCGTGGGTTTACCCCGCTGGAGCCCCGGCGGCTACTCGTGGTCCTCGAACTGGGCCTGGCCAGCCTTGTGCTTCCACTGCAGCGCGAACAGCAGCGATTTCACGGGCCTAAGCAGGAACATGCAGAAACCGAGCGTCAGCGGCGGCCAGATCAGGACGTGCACGAACCCGGGTGGACGGAACGCGAACTCGAAGAACATGGCCGATGGCACAATGAAGATCAGGGCCGCAAACATCACGAAGAAGGCCGGACCATCGCCAGCGTCTGCAATCGTGAGGTCGGCATTGCAGGCGTCGCACCGGGTCTTGAACTTCAGATATCCGTCAAAGACGCTCCCTTCGCCGCAGTTGGGACATTTACTCCGCAGACCGGCGGACAGCGCGCTTACGGCCATGATCGACCTCGAAAGGCATCAGGCGCCGGCGAACACCACGGGCGCAACATACAGGGCGAGATAGGAGACGACCCACACCGCCGCAACGACCAGCCAGTTCAGTGCGACAACGTGGAAGCCAAACGGCTTCTCCGTGGTCGCAAAGCCCGCGATGACCGCCACTGTCGACAGGGCCAGCAGCGCAAACCCGATGAACAGCTGCAGCAGGAACGCCCGCGCCATCGCGTAAAGCCACAGCGGCCCAACCGAGCCCACGGGGAACGTCGTGTCACCCGACCACTGCTCAACGATGAACCAAGCGCCGCCAAGGCCCAGCAGCAGTCCCGCAACAACCAGCCCAACGCTGATCCACGTGCGATTACGCTGGAACATCACGAAGCCAGCCGCAACCGCTGCGCCAGCGGCCAGCATCAGCAGCGTCGCCCACAGCAGCGGCCCCATGGGGTCGAAGTGCGCCGAGATAACGGAGGTTTCGCCCGAGCGGAAATTGAACGACAGCGCAGAAAAGATCCGGCCCGTGAAGGTTTCCTGCACCGTGCTGATGAAAGGCGCGCTGCCCTCGCGCATCAACGGCAGCAGCGCCATCAGCCAGATGACGACCGCGACCGCCTGAATGCCCAGGAAGGCAATGAATCCCGTCTTCCTGGTCATCAGCTCCTACCTGCTAGTGTCCAAGACCAGGCGCGCCCGAACCCCACACGAGGTGCGGCGTCACGTAGACGAAGGCGAAGAGGAACAGCCACACCACGTCCACGAAGTGCCAGTACCAGGCGGCGAATTCGAAGCCGAGATGCTTCTGCGGCTTCATTCCGCCCGCCAGCAGGCGCCCGAGGCAAACCATCAGGAACAGCGTACCAATCACGACGTGCGCGCCATGGAAGCCCGTCGCCATGAAGAAGGCTGAGCCATACAGCGAGCCGCCATACGAGAAGCCGGCTTCCATGTACTCGACGACCTGCAGGGCCGTGAACGAGAGGCCGAGGATGATCGTCAGCACGAGGCCCGTGATGGCGCCCTTGCGATCGTTCACCTGCAGCGCGTGGTGAGCCCACGTAACGGTCGTGCCCGACAGCAGCAGGATCAGCGTGTTGATCAGCGGCAGGTGGAACGGATCGAACGGCTTCACGGCATGGCCATCGACCTGGCCGACCGGCCATTCGTTCCACGTCAGCAGCGGCGCAACAGCCGGGTTGGCGAGATCCGAGTGCGCGGGATTGGCGCGCAGCGTGTGGAAAATCGCCATCTCGAAGAATTCCCAGAACCACGCGACGAAGAACATCACCTCCGAGGCGATGAACAGAACCATGCCGTAGCGCAGCGAAATCTGGACAACCTCGGTGTGGTCACCGCCACGGCTCTCCTTGAGCACGTCGCCCCACCAGCCGATGAGCACGAACACCAGCGCGATGAAACCGGGAACCGGCCCCCACCAGTTGCCCTGCTCGATGAAGAACAAGCCCTTCATGGAACCGGCCGTGCCCAGCACCATCGTGAGCATCGCGAGCGAGGCCAGCAGAGGCCACGGGCTCGGCTTTACCAAGTGATAGTCGTGCTTGACGTCGCCAGCCATGGCTCCAGTCCCTTATCTTGCCGGGGTCAGGTGACGCCCTTCCCCGCAGTCTCCAATTTCCTAGCCGTGACCTAGTAGGTCAAGGATGCGTCTTCGCGCCGCGCGTCGGCCTGCGGGCCAGCGGCGCGGTAGTACGTATACGAAAGCGTGATTCCCTTCACGTCGTCCGCCTGCCAGTCCTTGGCCATGTCGGGCGACACGAAGAACACCACGGGAATCTGCACAGTCACGCCGGGCTCGTACGTCTGCTCCACGAAGCAGAAGCACTGGATCTTGTTGAAGTATCGGCCGATCTTGTGCGGCACGACGTTGAACGTCGCCATCGCCTTCACCGGCTCGGAGGAGATGTTGGTCACCTCGTAGAAGACCATCATGGTCTCGCCCAGCTTCACGTCCACGTGCGCCTGAACCGCTTTGAACTTCAGCGGCGCTGCGGGGTCCACATTAGCGTCGAACGCGACACGAACCTGACGGTCGAGAACTTCCTTCGGGCGCTCGACGGCGACCTGCGTCGTCCCGCCGAAACCTGTGATCCGGCAGAACGTCGAATACAGCGGCTCGGCCGCAAAGCTCAGGCCGAGCATGCCGACGGCGACGGCGGTCAGGATTCCCGTGGTGAGCTTCGCGCGCTTGTTCACAGGTCGCGCACCATCACGTTCGCGCCAAGCTTGGTCATCGTCAGCACGAACACGAGGATGACGAAGGCAAACAGCGCCAGCGCAATCCATTGGCCCCGGCGCTTGCGTGCAGTCACCTGCTCAGGCGTCAGCGTCACGCGCTCGCCCGTCGCAACCGCCTGGCGCGGCGCCAAGATCATGCTCGCGATATCAGCCTTGGCGGCCGGCGCGGCAGGCTTGTCGCCGTCTTCCGGCTTGCCGTCCCAATCCTTGATCTGGCCCTTGTCCAGCATCACGCACCTCCAACGAGAGAGAAGTGCAGCGGCAGAACACGCTCGACCAGCAGCGCTGCGAACAGCGCAAACAGGTAGACGATCGAAACACCGAACATTGCCTTGGCGCGGCCGAGGTCCTTCGGCGCGTCGGCATCCCCGGCCCGGCTGAAATAGACGCGGAGAGCGTTGTAGATGAAGGCAGCGCCGCCAAGGACGGCGACCACCGCATAGATCGCGCCGCCCAGGCCCGTCGCGACGGGCAGAAGCGCAAACGGTGTGACGACCAGCGTGTAGATCAGGATCTGGCGGCGGGTCTCGGTCGCGCCATGCGTCACCGGCAACATTGGCACGCCAGCGCGCGCATATTCCTTCGAGGTCCACAGTGACAGCGCCCAGAAGTGCGGCGGCGTCCAGAGGAAGATCAGGCCAAACATCAGCCAGGCATCGACCGGCATGTCGCCCGTAGCAGCCGCCCAGCCGATCACCGGCGGAAAAGCGCCGGCCGCGCCGCCAATCACGATGTTCTGCGCCGTCGAGCGCTTCAGCCACATCGTGTAAACGACTGCATAGAAGAAGATCGAGAACGCCAGCAGCGCCGCAGCCAGCGGCGTCGCCGCCAGCGCCATCAGCGTCACCGAGATGGCGGACATGATGAGGCCGAAGCTCAGCGCCTCGTCAGGCCGCACGAGACCGGCAGGAACCGGGCGTGTGACCGTGCGCGCCATCTTCGCGTCGATATCGGCGTCGTACCACATGTTGAGCGCACCAGCCGCGCCTGAACCCAGCGCAACGGCCAGCACCGCGCAGGCGGCGGCAAACGGGCTCATCGCGACAGGCGCCGCGACCAGACCCACGAATGCTGTGAACACCACCAGCGACATCACGCGCGGCTTCATCAGGCGCACATAATCCATCGCGCTCGCGGGAGCTGCGGCGGGGGATGTGCTGACGAAGGTCGCGTCGGACATCGTGATTTGCGCGACAGCCCGGCCCCCAAGTTTCGTAAGCGGGGGCCCGGGCTGCCTTGCGCCCTGTTACCTGACCCTTGGGAGGTCGTTGTACTGGTGGAACGGCGGCGGAGACGGCAGAGTCCACTCGAGCGTGGTGGCGCCCTCGCCCCACGGATTGGCCTCGCCCTTGCGGCGGCGGACGAACGCTTCCAGCAGGCCGATAAAGAACACGATCGTGGCGGCGGCGGCGACCCAGTAGCCGATCGTCGACCAGTGGTGCCACTCGTAGAAGGCATCCGCGTAGTTCACGTAGCGGCGCGGCATGCCCTGCAGGCCGAGGAAGTGCTGAGGGAAGAAGATCAGGTTCGAGCCAATGAACATCAGCCAGAAGTGCAGACCGCCGATGAAGCCATTGTACTTGATGCCGAACATCTTCTCGAACCAGTAGTACCAGCCGCAGAAAAGGGTGAACACGGCGCCCAGCGACAGCACGTAGTGGAAGTGCGCCACGACGTAATACGTGTCGTGCAGCGAGTGATCGACGCCCGCGTTCGCCAGCACGACGCCGGTGACGCCGCCCACGGTGAACAGGAAGATGAATCCGATCGCCCAGAGCATGGGCACCTTGAACTCGATCGAGCCGCCCCACATCGTCGCGATCCAGGAGAATATCTTCACGCCCGTTGGCACCGCGATGACCATCGTGGCGGCCACGAAGTAAGCCTTCAGGTTCACGTCCATGCCGACCGTGTACATGTGGTGCGCCCACACGACGAAGCCGATGAAGCCGATCGCGACCATGGCGTACGCCATCGCGAGATAGCCGAACACCGGCTTGCGCGAGAACGTCGAGATCACGTGACTGACGATGCCGAAGCCCGGCAGGATCATGATGTACACTTCGGGGTGGCCGAAGAACCAGAACAGGTGCTGGAACATGACCGGGTCGCCGCCGCCCGAGACCTCGAAGAACTTCGAGCCGAAGTTCCGGTCAGTCAGCAGCATGGTCAGCGCGCCTGCCAGAACCGGGAGAGCAAGAACGAGCAGGAAAGCCGTCACGAGCACCGACCAGGCGAACAGCGGCATCTTGTGCAGCGTCATGCCCGGCGCGCGCATGTTGAGGATCGTCACGATGAAGTTGATCGCCCCGAGGATCGAGGACATGCCCGCGAGGTGGAGCGAGAAGATCACGAGGTCCATGGCGAGGCCCGGGTGGCCCGTCGTGCTCGACAGCGGCGGATACAGAACCCAGCCGCCGCCAAAGCCGTTGCCGCCCGGCGGACCCGGAACGAACATCGACATGACCAGCAGGAAGAACGAAACCGGCAGCAGCCAGAACGAAATGTTGTTCATGCGCGGCATCGCCATGTCCGGCGCGCCGATCATCAGCGGCACGAACCAGTTGCCGAAGCCGCCGATCAGGGCGGGCATGACCATGAAGAAGATCATGATCAGGCCGTGCATCGTGGTGATGACGTTGTAGTTGTGCTCGGTGCCGAAGAAGCCGCCGAACGCCGTTCCGTTGAACAGCTGCAGGCCCGGCTCGGCGAGCTCGGCGCGCATGAAGCCCGAGAACACGAAGCCCACGATCCCCGCGCAGATCGCGAATATCAGGTACAGCGTCCCGATGTCCTTGTGGTTGGTCGAGAACAGCCACCGCGCGGGGCTGTACCACTTTGGATCGTGGCTATGATCGTCGTGGGCGTGATCATGCGAATGATCGTGCCCGGCAGCGTGTTTGGCTTCGTTCGCCATGGAACGGCTCCCTGATCTACTGCGCCGCGGCGACCTGCGTCGCGCTCGGGCGCGGCAGGCTGTCGAGATAGGCCCGGCCGCCATTGGTCGGGTCGGCCTGAGCGGCGGCCAGCCACTGGTCGTATTGTGCTTGCGGAAGAATACGCAGCTCGATCGGCATGTTGCTGTGATCCTTGCCGCACAGTTCCGAGCATTGCCCGTAGTAGATGCCCGGCTCGTCGACCTTGAACCAGAGTTGGTTCAGGCGGCCCGGCACGGCGTCAACCTTGAGTGCGAACTGCGGCATGGCCCAGGCGTGGATCACGTCTTTGGCCGAGATCTTCAGGCGAACATAACGGCCCACCGGGGCAACCATCGGGTTGTCGACGGAAAGCTGTCCAATGTCGCCACGCTCCGGCTTGAGCGGACGCGCCTCATCGCCAGCCTTCAGCATGCGGGATTCGATGATGAACTCTTTGTCGGTGTTCTGGTTGTACGTGTAGTCCCAGTACCACATGTTGCCGTAGACCTTGATGTCCACGACCTCGGACTCTTCCACCTGCTCGCCGTTGAACATCACGTCCTGTTCGTACAGCAGCGGGAACGAGCCCTTGGCGATCCACACGAGGATCAGCACAGGCGCCACCGTCCAGATGATCTCGACCATCGTGTTGTGGCTGAATTTCTTCGGAACCGGGTTCGCTTTCTTGTTGTAGCGGATCATCACCCAGAGCAGCAGCGCCGTGACGAAGATCGTGATCACCGTGATGATGATCAGCACTTCTGTGTGGAACGCTTGCACGCGCTTCGCGGTCTCCGTGACCGGGCGCTGAAAGTCGATGCCGCCGTTGACCGGAGTCGCCCAGGCCGAACCGCCGCCCAGCAGACTGGCAGCGGCGCCAAGCGCCCAGTTTTTCCAAGCCCCCCAGCTTTTCCAAGCCTCTCTGCGCATGTGGTGCACATCCTCCAGCCAGAAGCGTGAAATCGCGGCTTTACCGTGATACGCTCTAAGTCGCCACCACTCCATTTCGCCCCGCCGGGTGCATAGTGTCGCAGGCGGGTCGATTCGTACTGGGTGGCGCGTGGTCGCTATCAGAGGCATTGGGAGTTGGAAAGATGAACACCCGGTTTGGATTGGGGATTTCCACGTTCGTCGTTGCCGCAGCTGTCGCACTTCCCGCACACGCGCAGGGCGCAGTTACGGTGGTTGGCGGCGGCATGGCGCAGGACTGCTACGAGGCCGTTGAATATGGCCGGATTCCTGTCACGAAGGCGCTCGATCTCTGCACCATGGCGCTGGAGACGGAAACGATGAAGCGGCGCGACAAGGCCGCCACCTACACCAATCGCGGCATTCTCCACATGAGAATGGGTAACAACACGCGCGCGCTGGGGGACTACGAGCGCGGACTGAACATGATGCCTGACCTTCAGGAAACCCGGGTCAATGTGGGCGCCGCGCTCTACAACCTGAAGCGCTATCCTGAGGCCCTTGCGGCCCTGAACCTCGGCGTCGCGACCGAAGACACCGAAGCCCGCGCCGTCGCCCACTACAATCGCGGATTGACCCACGAGAAGCTGGGCGACCTGCAGCGCGCCTATGAAGACTTCCGGGAGGCGCTGCGGCTGAATCCGGATTTCACGATGGCTGCCAGCCAGATGGACCGCTTTACGGTTGTTCCCGCGGGCGGGTGATCTCTCTCGCCCGCTTCATCCTGTCTTTCATAGCGGCCAGCTCCTATCTAGAGTTTCGGCGTCGAAGAATGCAGTGCGGAGCCCGGACATGACCGAACACAGCCTGATCGACCAAGCCGGCGTCGGGATATCCCGTGCCGCCGGCATCCTGGACGAGGCTCTGGTGGGCGCCGACGACGGCGAAATCTTCATCGAGTCGGTCCGCTCGGAGAGCTTCCTGTTCGACGATGGCCGTCTGAAATCGGCCTCTTACGACACGGGCCAGGGCTTTGGCCTGCGAGTCGTCTCGGGCGAGACCACCGGCTACGCCCACGCCAGCGAGCTGTCCGAAGCCGCCCTCCGCCGGGCAGCCACTGCAGCCTCCGCCGCCAAGCGCGGCCGTGGCGGGGTGCTCGCCCTCGGGCCAACCCCCACCAATCGCCGACTCTACGACGATATCGACCCCACCGCCTCGCCCGACTTCGGAACCAAGACCAACCTCCTCGCCGAGATCGACGCCTGGTGCCGCGCGCAGGATCCGCGCGTCGTGCAGGTCTCCGCGTCCCTCGCCGGCTCGCACACCACCGTCGAGATCATCCGCTCTGGCGGCGCCAGCATCGCCGAGGCGCGCCCGCTCGTGCGCATCAACATCTCGGTCACGCTGGAGAAGGATGGCCGCCGCGAAACCGGTTCGGCTGGCGCCGGCGGCCGCGACGGTTATGAGGAATGGATCCACCCTGATCGCTGGAAGGCGCTCGCCCAGCGCGCCTTGCGCAAGGCCGAGATCAACCTCGAGGCTGTCCCCGCCCCTGCCGGCGAGATGGAAGTGGCGCTTGGGCCGGGCTGGACAGGCGTGCTGCTCCACGAAGCTGTCGGCCACGGCCTCGAAGGCGACTTCAATCGCAAGGGTTCGTCGGTCTACTCCAACCGCATCGGCGAACAGGTGATGTCGAAGGGCGTCACCATCGTGGACGATGGCACGATCTCGAAACGCCGCGGCTCACTGTCCTTCGACGATGAAGGCTCGGAAACGCAGCGCACCGTGCTGGTCGAGGACGGCCGCCTCGTCGGCTACATGCAGGATCGCCAGAACGCGCGTCTGATGGGCGTCGCCCCCACCGGCAATGGCCGCCGCGAAAGCTACGCCAACGCGCCCATGCCACGCATGACCAATACCTTCATGACCGGCGGCACGCACGAGCCGGACGAGATTGTCCGCTCGATCAAGAAGGGCATCTGGGCTGTCGACTTCGGCGGCGGCCAGGTCGACATCACCAACGGCCAGTTCGTGTTCCAATGCACCGAGGCCTACCTCGTCGAGAACGGCAAGGTCGGCGCGCCCGTGAAGAACGCAACCCTGATCGGCCACGGTCCCACGGTCATGAATTCCATCTCGATGATCGGAAACGACTTCGCGATGGACGACGGCGTCGGCACATGCGGCAAGTCCGGCCAGTCCGTCCCCGTCGGCGTTGGTCAGCCCTCGCTACGCATCGACTCGATCACGGTCGGCGGCGCAGGCGGCTGATTGGACCGCCGGGCTCCCGCCCGGCAGCGCGTTGCGTCAGCAACGCGATCGATCCGCAGACTCCCCACAACTGCCGAGCCGAAGCCCGGCAGCCCTACCTACTCCGCCACCTGCGGCGTAGGCGTCGAGCCATCCTTCGGCTTGTCCTGCAGATGCGCGAGCTTGTTGAGGAACGGGCTCGCTATGCCCATGGCGACACCGATTCCGATGCCTGCGAGGCCGACATTCGTGAACACCTCGGCATAGGTCTTCAGTGCCAGCTCCGGATCAAGCACCTGCCCTCCCACGGTCGTCTGGGCCGTCAGTTTGGTGATCTGCGCCTGCACCGCCTGAGCGATGGAGGAGCCGAGATACCAGGTCGCCATCATCGTCGCCGCAATCGGCGCCGGGGTCAGCTTGGTCATCGCTGACAGGCCGACCGGCGACAGGAAGAGTTCACCCGTGGTGTGCAGCAGGTACAGCAGCACGAGGAAGATCAGCGGAACCTTGAAGCTCGCGTCGGCATACTGCGCGCCCCACACCAGCACGAGGAAGCCCGCGCCAACCTGGATCAGGCCGAGCGAGAACTTGAAGGCATCGCCTGGATCCTTCTTGTGCCGGCCAAGCCAGGTCCACAATGCCGCGAACATCGGCGCGAAGATCAGGATGAAGCCGCCGTTGAAGCTCTGCGTCTGGCCTGACGACACGGTCCAGAATCCTGTCGATCCGTCAGCCAGCCTTTCTGTTGGAAGCTGTGTCGACCGCTCCGAGAACTGCGAAAGAGCCGACCCTCCAAGCTCGAACAGCGTGAAGAACACGACCGAGGCCAGCACGAGGATCAGGGCAAGGATCAGCTTGCCCGTCTCCGCCAACGTCGCTTTCGTGATCATATAGTAGACGAAGAACACGAGCATCCCGATCGACGCGAGGGTCAGCGCCGTGTTCACGATGGGCTCGCGCTGCACCAGCAGCCAGATCACGCCAACGCCAAGAATACCGGCGATGTAGATCAGCCATTCGCGATTGATGGGCCCGAGGATCGGCTTCTTCAGCAACACCGGATTCGGCGGCAGGCCGAGGTCAGCGGGAAGCTGCGCCGGGCCCGGCGTGAAGAACAGCATGCGGCGGCGAACGAACACCAGCCAGCCCAGAAGCATGCCGATGCCCGCAAGGCCGAAGCCCGCCCACCAGCCGATCTTGGCGCCGACCAGAGCGCAGAGAACCTGCGCCCAGAACGCGCCGAGGTTGATCCCGTAATAGTAGAGTGAGAAGCCGCCATCGCGGCGCGGATCGTCTTTCGTGTAGAGCTGGCCGACCTGCGTGGCGAGGTTCGCCTTCAGGAACCCGACGCCCATGATAATCAGCGACAGCGCAAGGAAGAATGCGCCCATGAAGAAGGGCTGCTGCCCTTCAACCGTCATCTGATAGCCTTCGACCGCTGCGGTCTCCGGATCGTCGATCGGAATGATGTTCGGAAGCGCCGGCGTGCCGGCAAAGCCCTTGATCTCCATTCCGCCATTGGGCGCAGGCCCGAACTCATAGCGCTGGCCCTCGACAACGACCCACGCCTGACGCTGGTCCTGACGGCCTTCGGATTCGATCTGATAGCTCTGCCCGTTGTACTGCAGCACGTTACGCGCAGGTTCTTGCTCGATCGCCATCGTCAGGTGGCCCGCCACCAGCAACAGCGCGCCGAACGCGACCGCCTTCGTGGTTCCCAGATACCGGTCCGCCAACATGCCACCGATCAGGGGCAGCAGGTACACCAGCGAGGTGTACGCGCCGTACTGGCCAGACGCCTGCTCATCCGAGAACAGGAAGTGCTGGGTCATGTAGACGAACAGGATCGTCCGCATGCCGTAGTAGGAGAACCGCTCCCACATCTCGGTGAAGAATATGATGTGCAGGCCCTTGGGCTGGCTGCGCAACTGCATGATGACCGGGATGCCCGTGATCACGGTGATCACGAGCCCGATCGCGACAACGATATCCATGTAGTCCTCGCCCAAATGCCCTTAGCGGGCCAAATCCCTTAACGGGTATGGGCGATGATCAACACGCGAAACGAACATGCTCAACCCCCGGAATCGCTGAGAGCGAGCAAGTTTGTGCCTTTTGAGAGGAATGGAGGCGCCAGAGGCACCTGATTAGACGCGCACGTCCGCGAAGGCCCGGCGCAGATCGCGCTTCCAAGGCCCATGATAGGCGGCCAGCAGCCGCTCGGCGGCCGTGACCCCGCTCTCGGCAATCTGCATCAGGTCAGCCAGATACCGCGTCTCATCCCCGCCCTTCGCATCCAGCCGCTTGCGGCGCTTGAGGCCAGCCGCCGACAGCGCGAGCACATCCTTGGCCACGTCCTGCGCCGTCCGCCCGGCCATCGGCGCCTTGAGACCCAGCATGGGTACTGCGGACCTGAGCGACTGCCGCTCCGCCGCGTTCCAGCCCTTCACCAGTTCCCATGCGCCATCGAGCGCCACTTCGTCGTAAAGCACCCCGACCCAGAACGCCGACAACGCCGAGAGCATCGCCTCCTGCCCTGAATCCGCGCCGCGCATTTCGAGGAAGGTCTTGAGGCGCACCTCCGGGAAGATCGTCGAGAGGTGATCGTCGAAATCGTCCATCGCCGGAAGCTCGCCCGGCAGCACCGGCAACTTGCCCGCCATGAAGTCGCGGAACGACAGGCCCGATGCGTCGATGTACTTGCCCTCGCGCCGCACGAAATACATCGGCACGTCGAGCGCGAAGTCCACATACTGCTCGAAGCCGAAGCCCTGCTCGAAAGCAAACGGCAGCATGCCCGTGCGATCCGGATCGGTGTCCATCCACACATGCGAGCGATAGCTGAGGAAGCCGTTCGTGCGTCCCTCGGCGAATGGCGAATTCGCAAACAGGGCCGTCGCGATCGGCTGCAGCGCAAGGCTCACCCGCAGCTTCTTCACCATGTCGGCTTCAGACCCGAAATCGAGATTGGTCTGCACCGTACACGAGCGGTACATCATCTGGCGGCCGAGCCGGCCCACCTTCTCCATGTACGCCTTCATGATGCCATAGCGCCCCTTGGGCATCGACGGCGTCTCGTCGAACGACCACAGCGGCGAGAATCCAAGACCCAGAAAATCCGCGCCCATAGGCCCCGTCACCGCGCGGGCCTCGCGCATGTGGCTGGCGATCTCGTCTGCGGTCTGGTGAATGTCTTCAACCGGCGCGCCCGAAAGCTCGAACTGCCCGCCGGGCTCAAGGCTCACGCTGGCGCCGTTCTTCTTGAGCCCGATGATGTACGCGCCTTCAAGGATCGGCTCCCAGCCGAACTTCGTCGCGATCCCTTCGAGCAACGCCTTGATCGAGGCTGGTCCGTCATACGGCAAGGGCCGCAGCGTGCCTTCTGTAAATCCGAATTTCTCGTGCTCGGTGCCGATGCGCCATTGCGCCTTGGGCTTCGATCCGCCCGCCAGCCGCTCAACAAGCTCGCGCTTGCCAGCGATACGCGGCGCGGACTCGTCAATGTCACGAGTGGGTGTCGTCATGCGCTGCGTCCAGGCTGGTCCTCACCAGCCACATAGGTACGCCCGCTTAGGCACGCCAGAGAGGGGCGTCAAATGTTCAATTGGTGCAGGAAAACTATCCACTCGGTAAGCAGACCTATCCGCGCCAGTCGCCCCGGATCGCCTGCCAGATCGCGAGCGCCGCAACGGCCGCAGTCTCCGCGCGCAGGATTCGCGGCCCCAGTCCGACGGCCCTCACGAACGGCAACCCACGCAACCGTGTACGCTCCGCCGCCGAGAATCCCCCCTCGGGTCCAATCAGAATAGCCGCCGGTCCATCGCGGAGCCCGCGCAGCATCGCATCCAGCGGCAGCGCCCGCCCCGACTCGCCGCCCCACGGCCGGCCCGTGTCGTCACCCGCCTCATCCGCGAAAATCAGCGTGCGGGTCTCCGCCCATCCCTCCAGCGCGGCCCACAGCTTCTGCGCCTCGCGCACCGGCGGCACATCCAGCCGCTCCGTCTGCTCCGCCGCCTCGATGGCAATCCGCCCCAGCCGATCCACCCGCACCGAATCTGAATTCGTCCGCTCGGTGATCACAGGCCGTATCTCGGCAACGCCCAGCTCCACCGCCTTCTCGACCACAAAATCCGTGCGGTCCTTCTTCAGCGGCGCAAACATAAGCCACAGGTCCGGCGTCGCCACCTGCTCGCGCGTCTGTTCCGCCAGCGCGACCCGCACCGCGTTCTTGCCCGCCTCGGAGATGGTGGCCGCAAACTCGCCATCCCGCCCATTGAACACCCGCACCGCATCGCCCGGCCCCAGCCGCATCACCCGCGAAAGGTAATGCGCCTGATCGCCATCGATCGTGATGGTCGTCCCCGCCGCGAGGTCAGGGGCGACATGAAGCCGGGGTGTCGCGCTCATGCCCCTGCGCTATACCGGCCAAACCTGCCTGCCAAGCCGACCCCTTGCCTGGCCGACTTTTGGGATCATCCGTGACCGAACCCGCCGCCCACGCCACCCCTGCCGACGCCGTCCGTGGCTCGTGGGTCCTGCGCTCGCCCCCGGCGATCCGGCCCTACCTGCAGCTGTCGCGCTATGACCGGCCGGTGGGCTTCTGGTTGCTGGGCCTCCCCTGCATCATCGGCCTTGCCCTCGCCCGCGCCCAGACGGGCTTCGTCGCCAACGACGCGCTCCTCGGGCTGCTGTTCGCCATCGGCGCCATCGCCATGCGCGGAGCCGGCTGCACCTACAACGACATCCTCGACCGCAAGATCGACGCGAAGGTCGCCCGCACCGCCCTTCGCCCGCTTCCCTCCGGCGCCGTCACCACGAAACAGGCGTGGGCGTGGCTCCTCATCCAGTGCGGCATCGGTCTCGGCGTTCTTCTCTGCCTGCCGGACTTCGCAAAGCTCGTCGCCCTCGGCGCCATCCCGATGGTTGCGCTCTATCCGCTGATGAAGCGGATCACCTGGTGGCCACAGGTCTGGCTCGGCCTCACCTTCAACTGGGGCGTTCTTGTCGCTGCGGCCTCGGTTCGCGGCAGCATCGAGACCCCTGATCTCGTCCTCTACGCCGGGCTCGTCCTCTGGACGCTTGGCTACGACACGATCTACGCCATCCAGGATCTCGAAGACGACGCGCTCGTCGGCGTCAAATCCACCGCCCGCCGCTTCGGTTCAGCCGTTCGCCCGGCGGTCTCGGTCATCTACGCCGCCTGCATCATCCTGTGCGCGGCGGCCGGATATCTCGCGGGCGACGTCATGGGAATCATCGTCACTCTCCCCTTCGCCCTGCATCTCGTCCAACAGGCAATCCGCACCGACGCCGCGAAAGGCGCGCTCGCCCTCGTGTTATTCCGGGCAAATCGAGATGCAGGCGTGCTGTTGTTTGCAGGATGGGCCTTCATTGCGGCGCCGTTCTAGCGGATACTTCCCGCGCATGGGGAAATGCGGGAGTCGAAATTGACCGAAGAATCCAAGCCGGCCGACAAGAAGCGCGTCCATCCGGTAGCCATCGCCGGCCCCGCCGTCGCCATCGGCGCAGCCCTGTTCGCGGTCTTCATCTCGACCAGCAACAAGGACAAGGACGCCGCTCCGGCCGAAACCGCCGCCACAGCCAAAGGCGCCGATCCGCTCGTCTCGGCCCAGTTCGCGCCCGAGACGCCGCAACCGCCCGTTCCCGCTGCCCCGTCCGCAAATGCGATCACCCACGAGTCCGAAGAACTCGCCTTCAGCCTCGACCTTCCCTCCGAAGCCGACGCAGGCCCGATCGTCGCCAAACTCCGCAAGGAAGCCGAAGACGCCTACGCCACTAGGCTAAAGGAAGCGCGCGACCTCCACGCCGAAGCCAAGGCCGACGGCCACGCCGCCATCGCCTGGGAATACCAGGTCAGCTGGTCCGCGCTCGCCCGCTCCGGCGAATTCGTCAGCCTCGTCGGCACGCTCTACGAGTTCAGCGGCGGCGCCCACGGCATGACCAGCACCGACACCCGGCTTGCCAACATCAAGACCGGCGCGGAAACCGACTTTCCCTCAATGCTGCGCATGGGCAAGACCGTCTCACCCGCTCTCGTCATCGCGGCGTGTGAGGCCGTGAAGAAAGCAAAGATGGAGCGCATCCAGAGCGCCACCGTGTTCGACGAGCCCATCGTCTGCGCCGGCCCCAACGCCAACGTGAAACTCGAAGACGGCCACATCGCGCTCGCGCCCTCAACCGTTGAGGGCAAGTTCGGTGGCATCTACGTGTACTTCGATCAGTATGCTGTCGGCTCCTACGCCGAAGGCCCGTATCAGATCGTCATCCAGCACGATGTCTTCGCCGAGGATCTGAAACCGGAATTCAAGGCCCTGTTCGCCGGCGCCGCGCCCGACCTGCCGGAGATCTGAGCCGCCGCCTAGCGCCGCGCGCGAAAGAATTCTTTCAGCAGGCTCGACGCCTCACCGGCCATTACACCACTGCTCACCTGCGGCCGCGAATGGCATGTCGGCTGCTCGAAGAAACGCGGCCCGTGCGCCACCGCGCCGCCCTTGGCGTCGTCCGCGCCGTAGACCACCCGCCCGATCCGCGCATGGCTTATCGCGCCCGCGCACATCGCACACGGCTCCAGCGTCACGTACAGCGTCAGCCCCGTTAGCCGGTAGTTGCCCAGCTTCACGCCCGCCGCCCGCATCGCTAGAACCTCGGCATGCGCGGTAGGATCGTTGAGCCCGATCGGCTGGTTGTGCGCCTCGGCCACCACCTCGCCCGTCGCGGGATCGACCAGAACAGCGCCAATCGGCGCCTCGCCTGCCTCGGCCGCTGCGCGCGCAAGGCCCATGGCCCGCTGCATCATCTCAAGATCAATTGCCGCGCTCATGCCCGCCGATCTAGCATTTGGCGGGTGAATTGCTATGGGGCGGCATGCGCATCATCGGCGGCACTCTGAAGGGACGAACCATCCGCGCGCCGGACGGCCAGGGCACGCGCCCCACGTCCGATCGCGCCCGCGAGTCCCTGTTCAACATCCTCGCCCACGCCGAATGGGCGCCCGCGTTCGAAGGGCTCCGCGTCATCGACGCCTTCGCGGGGTCCGGCTCGCTGGGCTTCGAGGCGATGTCGCGTGGCGCAGTGTTCTGCCTCTTTGTCGAAACCGAAGCCGCCGCGCGCGGCTGCATCCGCGACAACATCGAGGCGTTCCAGCTTTTCGGAAACACCCGCATCCACCGCCGCTCGGCGACAGACCTCGGCCCCAAGCCCGCCGGCCTCGGCGCACCCTTCGATCTGGCCTTCCTCGACCCGCCCTACCGTCACGGCCTCGTGCCGTTGGCGCTCGACCAGCTCGCCTCCGGCCAATGGCTCTCGCCCGGCGCCATCGTGATGGCCGAAACCGGATCGAACGAAGCCGAGCTCATGGCGCCCGGCTGGGAGATAATCGACACGCGCGTCTACGGCGCCGCCCGCGTCTCGTTCCTGCGCAGAGCCTGACCCTTCGGCAACGGCGCAAACGGCGACAGCACGAACGCGAGCAGGATGCCCAGCATCAGCAGATCCGCTGAAGCCCCCGCCAACGCCTCCCCTGGCAGCCAGACGAACAGCGACACCGGCGGCCCGATGCCCGCAATCCCGATCATCAGCAGCGCGCCGATATTGTTGGCGAAGTGAAACCCCATCGCCGCCGCCAGCGACCCCGTGCGCCAGACCATCGCCATCATCACGAGGCCCAGCATCGTCGCCGCAACGACATAGTACAGCGCGAAGGCGTCCAGCGCCCCGCCATTGAGAACGTGCGCCAGCCCGAACGCCAGCGACGGCAGGAAGCCCCACACGAACGGAGTGCGCCACCGCGCCGCCAGCTGCTGCGGCAGATATCCGCGAAACACCACTTCCTCGCCCGCGCTCTGGATCAGCACCAGCACCACCAGCGGCACAAACGCCACAAGCCATTCGCCCATCTCGACGCCGCTCTGCGCCGGCGCACTGCCCATCACCACATTGTAGATCAGCCCCGCGCCCAGATACGCGACAGCCACCGCCATCCCGATGCCGAACTGCCCCAGCCGCAGCCGCCCATCATGCGCCATCACGCTCGACAGCCCGCGCCGGTGCAACACCTTCAGCACGATCCACGCGCCCAGCCAGAGCCCCCAGAACGTCACCAGCATCACGCCCATCGTCAGCGCGACATCCGTGAACGTCAGGAACCCCGTTTGCCCCGTCGCCGCCGGGCTCAGCAGCTCCGGTCTCAGCAATCCCCCGCTCACGACAATCAGTCCCAACACCACCGTCCACGCCGTCCAGATCACCAAGATCAGCGCAAACCCCGCCAGCGTGCGCCACAGCTGCGCCCTTGGTCGCGCCGCCTCCACCCATTGATGAAACGGATGCTCGCTCATGCGTTCACGGCGCCAGAACTCATGGGGTGAGGATCGTCGCGCCGCTGGTCTTGCGACCTTCCAGCGCGCGGTGGGCATCCGCCGCATCCTTCAGCGCAAAACGCTGGCGCACATCCGCCTTCACAGCGCCTGACCGCATCGCGCCCCACAGCGCCGCCGATCCACGCTCAAGATCCGCGCGCTCCTTCGTGAAATGGAACAGCCCCGGCCGCGTCATGATCAGCGACCCGCCCTGATTGAGCCGCGCCGGCGGCATCGCATCCACCGGCCCCGACGCATTGCCATACGTCACGAACCATCCCCGTGGCTGCAGCGACCGCAGGCTCGGCTCGGCCGACGTCTTGCCCACGCTGTCGTAAACCACCGGCACGCCCTTGCCGCTCGTCAGCTCCTTCACGCGCGCAGGAACATCCTCGCTTGCCAGGATCGTCTCCCAGCAGCCGTATTCCTTCGCCAGCACCGCCTTGTCCGGCGTCGACACCACGCCGATCACCCGCGCGCCCAGCGCATTCGCCCACGGCACCAGAATCGACCCTACGCCGCCCGCCGCCGCCCAGACGAGGATCGTCTCGCCGGGATTGAGCCGCCTGATCTCGAAGATCAGCATCCACACCGTCAGCCCCTTGAGGAACACCGCCGCCGCGTCCTCATCCTTCACGGCCTCGGGGATCACGATCATCCTGTCCGCCGGCGCATTGCGGTGCGAGGCATAGGCGCCGCCCAGCCCATTATAGACCACCCGGTCGCCCACCTTCAGGCTGGTCACGCCCTCGCCCAGCGCCTCGACCACCCCGGCCGCCTCGACGCCCAGCACTGCCGGCGTCGGCCCCGGATAAAGCCCCGTGCGCGTATACACATCGATGAAATTCAGCCCGATCGCCGTCTGTTTCAGCCGAACCTGCCCCGCCCCCGGCGCTGCGAGTTCCATGGTCTCGAACTTCATTTCCTCGGGCCCGCCATGGCTGTGGATGCGGACGACGTCTGCTGTGGACATGGAACCCTCACACGGTTGCCGGCGAATGCCAGACTCGTATCTAACCCCTTCCATGGACTTGTTCGAGCCAGCCATTGTCGAGATTATCTGCGGTATCGATGAAGCCGGGCGCGGCCCGCTCGCCGGACCCGTCTGCGCGGCCGCCGTCGTGCTCGATCCCTCCCGCCCCGTCGCGGGCCTCAACGACTCCAAGCAGCTCTCGGAAAAAAAGCGCGACACCCTCGCCCCGCTGATCCGCGAGCGAGCGCTCGCCTGGGCGGTTGGCTGGGCCAGCGTCGAGGAAATCGACGAATACAACATCCGTCAGGCCAACTTCCTCGCCATGAAGCGCGCCTTCAAGGGGCTCGGCCTCGCCCCCACGCACGCCCTGGTCGATGGCAAGGACCCGCCGCCCCTGTCCTGCAAGGTCACCTGCATCATCGGTGGCGACGCGCTAGAACCCGCCATCTCCGCCGCCTCCATCCTCGCCAAGACCTCGCGCGATGCGCTCATGGTCGATCTTTGCGCCCAATATCCCGGCTACGGCTTCTCGCAGCACAAAGGCTACGGCTCAGCGTCCCACATGGAAGCGCTACGCCGCCTCGGCCCCAGCCCAGCCCACCGGCGCACGTTTGCGCCCGTGCGGGACATGCTCGGCGGCTGAAACTCCAATCGCGACCACATCTCGCGCCACCCCCACGGAGTCATTCTCGGGCTTGACCCGAGAATCGTTGTTCCAACCTCGTCGGGACTTTCCCGGTTTTGCGTGAACCAAGATTCTCGGGTCAAGCCCGAGAATGACTCCGTTGAGAACACCTACCTTCGTCCGAACTGGCAGCGACCACGAAGCCGTTTGAGCGCGGGCTGGCGCGGCGCCCAACGATGGACGCGGCGCGGTTTGCCCGCCAGACTGATCCACGCATCCTGTTTCCTCGAACAATACCCGAGCATTGACATGACTGTGGACGAAAAACCGAAACCCAAACCGGCCGTCAGAAAACGGGCCAACGAGATCAAATCGTTCCGCTGCAAGAATCTGATTGCGGTGATCGAGAACCCGTCCGATTTCAAGAATATCGGCACTGTCATCCGAAACGTGAACGCTTTGGGCGTTGAAAAAGCCTACGTCGTCGATCCTCACCGAAGATTGCCGGACGACTGGCAGGATATGCGCGAACAGCGCAACATTTCCGGCCCATCTGTTTCGGCTGTGAAGTGGACTTTCGTGAAGCGGTTCGACAACACCGATCAATGCTTCGACTACCTTGAAGGCAATAACTTCACGTCCATCGTCACGTCCCCGCATGTCAAAGGCAAGACGAGCATCTACCTGCACGAAGGCGACTACACGGCCTACACCAAGCTGGCGGTTTGGTTCGGCAGCGAGGCAACCGGCATCAGCGACAGAGCGGTGGAACGAGCCGAGATGTGCGTGTCAGTGCCCATGTTCGGCATGATCGAGAGCCTGAACCTTGGCACAAGCTCCGGCATCGTGCTGTACGAAGTCGCCAAACAGCGCCGCGAGTACCAGAGCCGATATCGCATGCGCAACAAGCGCGGAGAACGGACCGAGCCGCTGCCAACCATACTGCCGCCTCGCGCGGACCGGTAGCCTTGGGGGCAGCCGCAAAACGGCGCCAGTCAAGCCGAAGGGACGCGACTACCTTCTTCCAAACAGCTTCTCTATATCTGCCAGCTTCAGCTCGACATAAGTCGGCCGCCCGTGATTGCACTGGCCCGAATGCGGCGTCGCTTCCATCTGGCGCAGCAGCGCGTTCATCTCATCCGCCGTCAGCCGCCGCCCCGCCCGCACGGAGCCGCGACAGGCCATGTTACCCATCACCTCTTCCATCCGTTCCTTCAGCGCGAGCCCTGCCTCATACTCTGCGAAATCATCCGCGAGATCGCGCACCAGACCCTTCACATCCATCTCGCCAAAGATCGCCGGCGTCGCCCGCACAGCCACCGCCCCACGCCCGAACGGCTCGACCTCAAGCCCCATCTCCAGAAGCTCGTCCGTGCGCTCCAGCACGCGCGAGGCTTCTTCCTCCGACAGCTCGACAATCTCGGGGATCAGCAGCGCCTGCCGCCGCACGCCCTCGCCCGCCATCTGCGCCTTCATGCGCTCATAGACCAGCCGCTCATGCGCTGCATGTTGGTCCACGATCACCATGCCATCCGCCGTCTGGGCGATGATGTAGGTCTCATGCACCTGCGCCCGCGCCACCCCCAGCGGCGGTGTTCCAACAGTCTGCTCCGGCGCCGGCTCAACCCGCGCACTCGGCGCATCGCCAAATGCCTCAAACGTCGCCGGCCGATTGTCCGACATGCCAGCATACGGATCGGCATACGCCTGCCCGCCCACCACGGGCCGCGCAGGCGACCAGCGCGCCTGCCCCGAACTCCACGGCAGGCTCGGCGCCACATGGCTCGTGGCCGCGCCCAACGCTGCCCCCGCCACAGTCGTGCTCGCCCGATGCCCCGCTGCGGCCAACGCATGCCGCAACGCGCCGATCAGCAACCCACGCACATTGGCCGCGTCGCGAAAGCGCACTTCCATCTTCGCCGGATGCACGTTCACGTCCACCAGCATCGGATCAAGATCGACAAACAGCACCGCCATCGGATGCCGGTCGCGCGCGAGGAAATCCTGATACGCCGCGCGGATCACGCCGACAATCAGCCTGTCCTTCACGGGCCGCGAATTGACGAACAGATACTGGTGCTGCGCGCTTCCGCGATTGAATGTCGGCAGCCCCGCAAAGCCCGAAACCCGCGCGCCTTCACGCTCTGCCTCGATCTCCACAGCGTTCTCGCGGAACTCCTTGCCCAGCACGGCGCCCAAGCGCTTCAGCCGCGCATCCTCGCCCTGCTCGGCCTGCAGCTTCAGGATCGTGCGCTCGTCAGACTCCAGATGAAACGCCACATCCGGCCGCGCCAGCGCGAGACGCCGCACAGCATCTGCGATAGCCTGCGCCTCGGCGCGTTCCGTCTTCATGAATTTCAGACGCGCAGGCGTCGCATAAAAAAGATCGCGCACATCAACGCGCGTGCCATTGCTCGTCAGCCCACTCCACGCCGCAGGCTTCGGCCCGTCCACGCGCCCCGCATCCACCGTTATCTCGAACGCGCCATCCGCATCCCGCGCGCGGCTCAGGATCGACAGCCGTGACACCGATCCGATCGAGGGCAACGCCTCGCCCCGGAATCCCATCGTGTGAATATCGAGCAGGTCGACATCGCCATCTTCGTTCGCCGTCAGCTTCGATGTCGCGTGCCGCTCGATGGCGACCGGCAGCTCATCGGCGCTCATGCCGTGGCCATCGTCTTCGATCATCAGGCGCGTCAGCCCGCCGCCCTCGATGCGCACGCGGATCGACCGCGCGCCCGCATCCAGCGCGTTCTCGATCAGCTCCTTGGCGGCGGCCGCGGGACGCTCCACCACTTCGCCCGCCGCAATGCGGTTCACCGCTGCCGGCGGAAGCCGTCGGATGCGTCCCGATGTGCTGAAAGCTGATTCGGCCATGCCTTGAACATAAGGCCGCCGCGCCTCCGTTGCAGGCGGTCTGACAGCAGCTTCTCACAGGTTTTGGAGCAATATCCCGCCAGATCAGTCGATCCGGGGCTCGCCCACCATCACGAACGTGAAGTTCTCGGACTTCATGTACTGGGCGGCGACCCGCTTGAGGTCTTCCATGGTCACGGCCTCGAAATGGCCGTTGCGCTCCTCGACATAATTCACGCCCAACCCATCCTGCCGGAAGCCTAGCAGGTTGCGCGCGATCTTGGAGTTGGAGTCAAACGCCAGCGGGAACGACCCTGTGATATAGGCTTTGGCGTCGAGCATCTCTTGTTCGGTCGGACCATCTCGGCCCAGCCGCGTAATGTTCTCGCGCACCAGCCGCATCACTTCGCCCGCCGTCTGGTTCATGGTCGAGCTTGAGCCCGTCCAGCGCCACAGGTGCGGCTGGATACTGAGGCCCGAGGCAATGCCGTAGGTCAGCCCGCGCTTCTCGCGGATCTCGTCCGCCAGCCGCGACGACATGCCGTTGCCGCCAAGAATATAGTTGAGCAAATACGCCGCATAGAAATCCGGATCCTGGCGCGTGATGCCCGGCCCCGAAAACATCACTAGCGTCTGCGGTTGCGGCAGACCCTTCACGATCGGATTGGCCTGGGCAGGTCTGGCGACAGCATCGGCAATCGCCGGCAGGCTCGCCGTCTGCGGCAGCGAACCGAACACCTGATCCAGACGCGGCTTCAGCTCCTCCGCCGAAATGTCGCCGACCACCACGATGATCAGCCTGTCCCGCGTCATCAGCTGCCGCATCAGCGCGCGCACGTCGTCCTTCAATGCGCCCGCGACAGACTCTGCCGTCGGGTGCCGCGCATAGGGGTGGCCCGCGATCAGCGCCTCGTTCATCGCGCGGCTCGCCAGCGTCTTGGGGTCCATCTCGGACTCGCTGAGCCCGACAATCAGTTCACGCTTGGCGCGCTCGAACGGCTCGGTGTCCATGCGCGGCTTGGCGAACGCCAGCCGCAGCATCTCGAAGCTTTCATCCGCCGTCTCGGTCAGCGTCGCGAAGCTGCAATTGGTCCAGTCGAGCCCGACCGCGCAGGCGAAGTCCATGCTGAGGTCTTCCATGCGCGCGCCGAACGCCGCCGTATCGAGATCGCCCGCGCCTTCGTTCATCATGTAGGCGAGCAGCCAACCAAGCCCGCTCTTGCCCTCAGGCTCTGCCGTCGCGCCGCCTTTCCAGGCAACTTCCAGAGCCACGGTCGGCACGAAGTCTTCTTCCACCAGCCAGGCCGTCACGCCGCCGGGAGACACCACCACTTGCACGTCCGACATCTCGAAACGGCCGGGCGACAGCGCGGGCACGCCCTCCTGCGCCGGCTCGCCCGGCGACTGGCAGGCCGCCAGCGCAAGCAGACACAGGGATGCAAGCCGGCGGATCATTCGTCCCCCGGCAGCAGAATGGCGTCGACGTGCTGCGGACGCACCAGATAGCGCGTGATCACGCCCATCACGTCCTCGCGCGTCACCGCAGCGATGCGGTCGCCGGAGACTTCGATACGTTCCAGCGGCACGCCCGCCGTCAGCATGATGCCGTACCAGTCGGCCAGCCGCTGCTGGTTGTCGCGCCTGAACACGGCAGACGCCGCCATGATGGACTTGGCGCGCGACAGCTCCTCCGCCGTTGGCCCCTCGCGTCCAAAATCCGCGATGATCGCCGCAGCGCGGCTCTGCGCATCCGCGATGCTCACGCCGCGCGAGGGCTGCACCGACACCGCGATGATGCCCGGCGCTTCCATCTCCGAACTGTAACCATACGCCGCCACCGCTTGCCCGCCCTCGACCATGCCGCGATAGAGCCGCCCCGTGCGCCCGCCACCCAGGATCTGCATCGCGACCTGCAGCGCCTCTGCATCCTCATGGCCCATCGGCACGCCGATCCAGTTCCGCGTCCAGGTCGCCTGCCGGATTTTCGGGTCCGTATGCGTCAGCTCGAAAGACTGCGTCAGCGGCGTCACCGCCGGCCACGCGCGCACCTTCAGGTCGCCCCGCCGCGGGATCTGCCCGTACGTGCTCTCGGCCAGCGGCCTCAGCTCGCCCGCCGTGATATCGCCCGCCACCACCAGCAGCGCATTCTCCGGCCCATACCAGGTGTGATACCAGTCCGCCGCGTCCCCGCGCGACAGCCGCGCCACTTCCTCCATCCGCCCGATCACCGGCACGGCGTAAGGATGCCCTGCAAACAGCTTGTCCCACACCTGCTCGTCCAGGATCGCGCCGGGATTGCTGTCCACCACCTGCCGGCGCTCTTCCTGCACGACGCTGCGCTCGGCAAACACCTCGCGGTCATTCAGCGCCAGCGCCACCATGCGGTCCGCTTCCAGCTGCATCATCAGCGGCAGCCGGTCGCGCGCCACACGGAAGAAATAGTTCGTGTAGTCGTACGACGTGCGCGCATTCATCTGGCCGCCATTGCGCGCGACCACGCGGTTGTACTCGCCCGCAGGCATCGTCTTCGTCGACTTGAACATCAGATGCTCGAGAAAGTGCGCGAGGCCCGACTTGCCCGCCACCTCGTCTGCAGACCCCACGCGATACCACAACACATGCGTCACCACCGGCGCGCGATGGTCCGGCAGGATGACTGCTGTCATTCCGTTGGAGAGCGTGAACGTCTCGGGCTTCCACTCACCCGCTTCTTGTCCGGCCGCCGTTCCCGTCACGGCCACAAGACACAGCGCAACCGCGCCACGCCTTGCCGCCTGAACGATAACGGAGACGAACGCGCGTATCACAGACCCGGCAGCTTGCTCGTCGATTTGGGCTGGATCATAACCTTGCCGGCGCCCGTCACGTCTTTCAGGGCTTCAGCTTCGGCACGCAGACGCTCGGCCTCGGCAGCCGGATCGATGATCGGCTCGCGGCCGGGGCCGGCGCCGAAGTTGAGGATCATGTCCGCGAAGTTGCGGTTCTTGCGGACGAGCTGCGCCGCATCGAAATCCACCTGGCTGCGCACGGTGCGCTCGGTCGCGCCGCCGCCGGCTGCGCGGATGAACAGCTTCTCGCCATCGCTCGCGGCCTGACCGAAATCGACGCCGAACACCGCGACGCGGGCCTGCGCCTCGGGCGAGAGTTCCTGCGGACGCGCCTGGCCGGGAGCTGGCGGGCGCAGGTTGTATTCCGGCGGAACCGTCAGCAGGGGCTTCGCCACCACAAGGAATTCGTTGGGACCGCTCGCCGTGCTGCAGGCAGCCGTGCTGCCCACGGCCACAATGGCAAGTCCGATCAAGGCGAAACGCTTCACTGATATTCTCCTGTCGCGGTCAGCGGACATTCTCAAGCAGCCTTCTAGCCTGCCCGTTTGCGTCCGACCAGAAGCTGATCCACCAGCAGAAATATGGCGCCAATAGAGATGGCGGCGTCTGCAATGTTGAAAATCCACGGGAACCCCACCGGCCAGCCGAACAGGTCCAGACCGAACCACGGGCCCTGAAAGTCAATGAAATCAACGACCGCACCGAAAATGAAGCGATCGATCAGGTTACCCACAGCCCCGCCGACCACCAGCGCCAGCGCCAGCGCAGTGGTTTTCCGCTCGGCCCGCAGCAGCCAGATCGTGAACCCGACCGCAACCACCGAGATCAGGCCGAACAGTATCCAGCGGGCGATTCCATCCGCCTGCATGGCGCCAAAGCTGACGCCCCGGTTCCAGGTCATGGAGAAATCCATCACTGGCGACAGTTCGATACCCCCGCAGCGCGTCAGGACGTCGAGACATTCCAGCGCCCTGAAGTCCGGCGTCGCCAGCACCCAGGCTTTCGACAGCTGGTCGAGCGCCACGATCAGGACGATCAGCGGAATCGCCCAGCGCCAGGCCCGAGTGATCTTCTCGCGCGAAAGCCAGTCCATCGTCACAGCCATACTCAAGACCTTCGATACTCACGGACCGCCAAGGCGTCCCGCGGGGTTATATCCGGAAACTCAGGATCTGCGCTCGCCGGATCGAAATACTTCCACGACCGCGCGCATTTCAAACCAGCGGCCCGCGAACATGCAACTGCGACACCATCCCCTCCAGCGGCGAGATTCGCGCCGGATGTGATGAATACCTCGGCTGCATCCTCCCCGTCGAACGCCTGACGCAGCGCCGCGTCATCGATAGTGACCGTTACATCCGCCTCAAGCGAGGAGCCGATGCGCTTTTCGCGCCGCTCGACTTCCAGCGCCTCGGTCACGGCCTTGCGCACCTTGAAGATCGCGTCCCATTTCTGAGCGACCGTCTCATCGCGCCATCCGGCCGGGGTCACCGGGAATTGCTGCAGGTGGACGGACGCCTTGCCGGCCATTTCCTTACCGGCATGGCGCTGTTCCCAGGCCTCTTCGCAGGTGAACACCATCACCGGCGCAAACCAGATCGCCAGCCGCGTGAAAACCTCGTCCATCACGGTACGCGCCGCGCGCCGCCGCACCGACGACGGCGCGTCGCAATAGAGGCTGTCCTTGCGGATGTCGAAATAGACCGCCGACAGGTCCACCACGCAGAAGTTCATCAGCTCGTGGAACGCCTTCTTGAAGTCGTAGGCGCTGTAGGCACTCCGAACGACCTCATCCAACTCGGCCAGACGATGCAGCACCCACCGCTCCAGGCTCGGCATCTCGCTGACGGCCACGCGCTCAGCTTCCGTGAACCCGTCAAGCGCGCCCAGCAGGTAACGCATCGTGTTGCGCAGCTTGCGATAGCTGTCGCTGTTGGCGCCGAACAGGTTCCAGCCAAAGCTTGGATCGTCGGCATAGTCAGACGACGCCACCCAGATACGCAGGATATCCGCGCCAAACTTGTCGCAGACTTCCATCGGCGAGATCACGTTGCCGAGCGACTTCGACATCTTCTCGCCGTCCTCGGCCTGCACGAAACCGTGCGTGACGATGCCATCATACGGCGCACGCCCGCGTGTCGCGCAGCTTTCCAGCAGCGACGACTGGAACCAGCCACGATGCTGGTCCGACCCTTCGAGATAGATATCCGCCGGCCATTTCAGCCCGCGATCTTCCAGCGTGAAGGCGTGCGTGGTCCCTGAGTCAAACCACACATCGAGAATGTCGTTCACCTTCTCGATCTTCGCGGGATCATAGCCGGGCCCGAACAGCTCCCCGGCATCGCCGCCAAACCACGCATCGGCGCCGCCTTCGGCAACCGCCTTCACGATGCGTGCATTCATCTCCGGCGTGTTCACGATCTTGCCGCTCTCGCGATCGACAAACAGCGTCAGCGGCACTCCCCACGCGCGCTGGCGCGAGATCAGCCAGTCCGGCCGCTCCTCCACCATCGCCTGAATGCGCTGGCGTCCACGCTCCGGCGTGAACGTCGTCGCAGCAATCGCCTCAAGGCAAAGCTCGCGCAGCGTCTTGCCTTCCTTGCCCTTCAGATGGTTCAGCGGCAGGTCCATCGCGATGAACCACTGCGCCGTCGCCCGCCGGATCACCGGCGCCTTCGAGCGCCACGAGTGAGCATCGCGCAGCGTGGTCATGCCCCGCGCCAGCAGATTGCCAGCCTCGATCAGCTTCTCCATCACCGCCTTGTTCGCCGGCCCATCCTGCCCGCGCTTCTTGCCCTCCGGCTCGATGATCGCGAGGCCTTCAAAGCCGGGGCATTCCTTCGTGTAGCGCCCGAACTCGTCCACGGTATTCGGGATGTCCGAATTCTTATGGCCCGCCGCGAGCCACACCTCATAGTCGTCCTCGCCATGGCTTGGCGCCGTGTGAACGAAGCCCGTTCCGGCATCATCCGTCACGTGACCGCCAGCCAGCATCGGCACGTCGAACTGATACCCGTCGATGCCAGCGTTGCGCAGAGGATGAGCGAGTGTGACGCCGTAGTCCTTGACCCCGCTATTGGTGTGAAGCGTTGGGAACTTTCCAAAAACCACACCCGCGACTCTGGTGAGCTTGGCCTTAGCGGCCACTTCAACGCTGGGCGCCAATTTCTCGGCGAGGACAATACGTTCCCCAACCTTCGCCCAAGGTGTGAAGGCGCCGCCGGTTTCGACCTCGCTGACTTCGAACACCGCGTAGGCAATCGCGGGATTGAAAGACACAGCTCGGTTTGCGGGAATGGTCCACGGAGTCGTCGTCCAAATCAGGACGCTAACCGGCTTCTCTTTCAGCAGCGTTAGGTCGCCTTCGCTCCGACCCCAATCAAGCACCGGAAACTTCACCCAGATCATGTTCGCCTTGCGGTCGGCGTACTCGATCTCCGCTTCCGCCAGCGCCGTCTGCTCCACCGGCGACCACATCACCGGCTTGGCGCCGCGCTTCAGCTGACCGCTGGTCGCGACCTTCAGGAATTCCTTCACCGTCGCCGCTTCCGACGAATACGCCATCGTCAGGTACGGATTGCTCCAGTTGCCCGCCCCGCCCAGCCGCTTGAACTCCGTCCGCTGCGTGTCGATCCACTTCTGCGCATAGGCGCGGCACGCCGAACGAAACTCCGCCGTCGGCACATCGCGCTTCTGCTTGCCGGCGGCGCGGAATTCTTCCTCGACCTTCCACTCGATCGGCAGGCCATGGCAGTCCCAGCCCGGAACGTAGTCCGCGTCATAACCCATCATCTGCCGCGTGCGGATCACCAGATCCTTCAGGATCTTGTTCATCGACGTGCCGATATGGATGTGCCCGTTCGCATACGGCGGGCCATCGTGCAGCATGAAGGCAGGCGCATTCCGCTTCTTCGCGTCGGCGCGCAGCTGGCCATAGATGTCGGCCGCTTCCCACGTCTTCAGCCGCTCAGGCTCCTGCGTCGGCAGGCCGCCACGCATCGGGAAATCGGTCTTCGGCAGGAACAGCGTGTCCCGATAAGGATTGGGGTAGGGATTCGCTGACTCGTCTTTTTCGGGCTTGGTCATGATGGGCGTCGCTTGATCAAAGGAAGTGTTTGGGCGGATACGACTTTCCCGGCGGTAAACGCGCTAGATCGCGCCCGCCGGGCCCATAATTCGCCCGATACCCATGATGATCCACACCTTGGCCATTCCCCGGGTCATAGCAGCGGCGGGCTTTATCCGGCAAGGACGGCGCGCGCATCCGCCACGTCGCGATGCATCTGGTCCACCAGCGCCTCAAGCGTGTCGAACTTCAGCTCCGGCCGCAGGCGCTTCACGAACGCCGTGTGCATCCGCTTGCCATAGAAGTCCCCAACCACATCGAACACCATCACTTCCAGCAGCGGATCGCGCAGCCCCGTCGTCGGCGTCCGCCCGAAATTGGCGACTCCCGGCCGCCAGTCCTCCTCCCCCTCCAGAAGCGTCCGCACCGCATAGATCCCGTGCGCCGGATGCACGATCTCGCCCAGCTGCATGTTCGCCGTCGGAAAGCCCAGCGTCCGCCCGCGCTTCTCGCCATGCTCGACAATAGCGTCCACCGTCCACCAGTCGCCCAGCCCGCGCTTCGCCTCGTCCATGTCGCCGCGCTCGATCGCCTCGCGGATGCGGGAGGACGACACCTTCTCCCCGCCATCCTTCACCTCGGCCACGATATCGACGCCAAACCCCAGCTCCGCGCCCAGCCGCTGCAGCGCCGCCGCATCCCCCATCCGGTTCTTCCCGAACCGGAAGTCGAACCCCACGCTCACACTGCGCGTACCAATCTCATCGATAATCACGCGCTGGCAGAACTCGCGATCCGTCATCGCCGCCATCGCCGCATCGAACTTCAGCAAATGCACCTGCTCCACGCCCATCGCCTCCAGCAGGATCGCCCGGCGCAACGGCGTCATCAGCCGGAACGGCGGCGCGTCAGGCTGGAAATGCCGGCGTGGCGATGGCTCGAACGTCGCAACGCCCAGCGGCGCGCCAATGCGCTTGCCCGCCGCCCGTGCGCTCTCGATCACGGCGCGATGCCCGGCGTGCAGTCCGTCGAAATTGCCCAGCGCTATCGCCGCGCCGCTCTGCACGGGGCTTTTGGGCATCCGCCTATTCGGCCTTTCCCGAGGGAACCATGACGAGCGCTTCGCCCTTCATGCAGACCTTGCCGTCGACTTCACCCTTCACGGCCAGCCGCACGCGATAGCCGCGCTCGATCATCTCGATCACTTCGGCCGTCGAGATCACTGTGTCGCCAATGCGGACCGGCCGCACGAATTTCAGGTTCAGCTCCATGAACACCGCGCCCGGCCCCGGCAGGTCGTTGCCCAGGATCGCGGAGATGTAACTCGCGCTCAGCGCGCCATGCGCAATACGGCCCTTGAACTGGGTCGTCTTCGCGTACGCTTCGTCCATGTGAAGCGGGTTGTAGTCGCCGGACACGCGCGCGAAATCGGTCACGTCCTGCTCGCTGACCGTGTTCTCGATCGCGATCTGCATCCCGATGGCGAGATCCGCGAACGTCTTGCCCTGTTTCATACCCGCTTCCTTACGACTTCAGACTTCCCCGCCGAATCCGGCGCACCCCAACAACCGGGCTCCATAGTCCATCCGGCCGAAGCGTGGGAACCGGTTTTCGGGGTTCCCATGCGGCTTCCCCGGGAAATGATGGTCCCAACAGGCCCTTTTCGGCGCGCCCGAACCTGATTCACCAATTATTTGGCGTCTGTCCATATGTTGCTATTAGCACTTTACTGGGAGCCGCCCGCCTATGGCCGTAGACCTGTCCATGCCCGTCCTTGTCGTCGATGACTACCAGACGATGATCCGGATCATCCGCAACCTGCTCACCCAGATCGGGTTCAGGAATATCGAAGAGGCCAAGGATGGCCGCCAGGCGCTCGAAAAAATGCACGGCGCCAAGTTCGGCCTCGTCATCTCCGACTGGAACATGGAGCCGATGACCGGCTTCGAACTGCTCCAGCAGGTCCGCGCCTCCGAGGCGCTGAAGGCCACGCCCTTCATCATGATCACGGCGGAATCGAAAACCGAAAACGTCATCGCGGCCAAGAAGGCCGGCGTGAACAACTACATCGTGAAACCGTTCAACGCCGAAACCTTGAAGAGCAAGGTCAAGGCCGTGCTGGGTGACTTCTGATGGCGGCCAGTGAAGCAGCTCTCAAGATCCGTACCGCCATCGACACGCTGAAATCCTCCGGCGTACGCGAGCGGCCGCTGGTCGAGGTCCTCGGCCTCTCGCACCAGATGGCCGATGCGATGCAGGCCTTCTTCGGCTCGCTGGATCGCTCGATCATCAGCGAGTTCCAGTACATCGCCAACTACATCCAGAAAACTCGCGACGAGATTTCGGGCCTGCAGCCGAACGACATCGGCAACGCCCGCATCCCCGACGCCTCGCAACAACTCGACGCCGTGGTGCGCGACACCGAACGCGCCACCGAGACCATCATGTCGGAAGCCGAGATGGTGATGAACCGCGAGCCTACGGACCTCGCCAGCTACAAGGCCGAAGTCGACGCCGCCATGCTCCGCATGTTCGAAGCCTGCTCCTTCCAGGATCTGACAGGTCAACGCATCCGGAAAGTCATCTCCACCCTGCGCCATATCGAAGACCGCGTCTCCCGCTTCGCCGGCGCGCTCGGCGTACAAGACAGCTCCGCTGCCGAAACCGCCGAGGAAAAACGCAACCGCGAACTCATCCTCAACGGCCCCGCCATGAACGGCCCCGCCACCTCCCAGGACGACATCGACGCCCTCTTCGCCTAGCGCAGCGCGGCGCGCGCAAAGCTGACCCAACCAAGAAAGGCCCGCCGGAAACAGCGGGCCTTTTGCTTTCCGGACAGCCGCGCGCCCGCCCGGCAATCTGAGCCTGTCGACGCACGAGGTCGTGCTTACCAGCCCGGCATCACCAGCAGTGTCATTCCAACCGAAGCGGCGCTGCCGCGTAGAGCTGGAACCCAGGAGCCACACACTCCGCCCTCGCAGCCCCTGGCTTCCGGCTCGCGCCTGCGGCGCGTCCGGAATGACACCGCGAGGATGCCAAAACCGGGGAAACAGCCTTCCCCAATCCGTAGGAAAACTTTCCGACGGCTCCTGCAAACTCAATGTTCTAGCCACGCAATTTGTAGGACGCAGCCCTTTTGAATCGGCCGGGCAAAAAGCTGAGGTCATACTCAGCGCATGGACTG
>NCEM01000009.1:0-26841 GCA_002280725.1 Alphaproteobacteria bacterium 32-64-14 | reverse complement strand
TGACGACGCGCTCGACGAACTGGCCAGCAACCCCGACGCGCGCATCGCCCTCGAAGCCGCCCTCATCGATTACGAGGCGACCTTGCGCCTCACCATCGCGGCCCGCGCCCACCAGATCGCGAAGCTCCGCTTCATTCCCGGCAGGAAATCCTTCCACCGCCCGGCACGCGCCCGCTCGCTCGTCGACCTCGTCAAGCGCATCCAGATCCTCGCCAAAGACTGCGCCGATATCGAACGCCTCGCACAGCTCCAGGCCATCCGCCTCAAGCGCGAACGCGAGGCCGATCCGCTCGGGCTTGAAGCCCATGGTTCGACGGACGCCGCGCTCCGCGCAGCTGCTCACCATGAGCCGGTGGGCGTTGCTGGAATCCTCAGAACCCAGATAGCGCTCATGGTGAGCAGCGCGGCCATGGCCGCGCGTCCGTCGAACCACGAGCGCGTGCTCGCCCCCGTTGCCAACGCGGCCGGCGCCAGAGCCCCACCCGTCTTCGATGCCTTCGCAAATCCCGAAACCCGCCTCGCAGGCTTCACCTGCGAGGTCGCGACCCGTTCACCAGACCAGATCCGGCATCGCATACCGCGCGCTCACACCCTCGCCCGCCAGCAAGCCCCGCGCCCAGGTCTCAAAACCCTCGCCCGACGCCATGCCATGCCCATGAATGCCGCTGCCGATGAAAAGCCCATCGATGCCCTGCCGGTTCGCGCCCAGCATGTCGGTCGCCGGCCCATCGCCGATCGCCAGCGTCCGCGCCGGCGTCACGGCCGCGCCCCGGATTTCCGCGACACGCGCGAAGGCCAGCCTGTAGATCGGCGCATCGGGCTTGCCGGGATAGATCACCTGCCCGCCTTCCTCGGCGTAGATTTTCGCGAGCGACCCCGCCGACCAGATCAGCCGGTCGCCGCGCTTGAACTGAACGTCGGGGTTGGCGCAGATCATCGGCAGCCCCCGCGCCGCCAGCGCCGTCAACTCCGCGCGATAAGGCTCCGGCGTCCCGTTCGGAAAATCACGCAGGCTGGTGCAGCACACCACTTTCGCGCTTGCCGGGTCATCCGTCAGCTCGATCCCCAGCCCCGCATAGACCGCATCATCGCCCGCAATGCCGATCGGATAGACCGGCCCCGGCGCCAGCAGCTTCAGCTCATTGCGCGTCGCGTCCCCCGAGGCGACGCAGTCGTCGAAACAATCCATCGGCACGCCAAGCTGGGGGAACAGCCCCGTCACGCGATGCTTCGGCACCGGCGCATTGGTGATCAACACCACTGGCCCGCGCGTCTCGCGGAACTTGCGCAGCGCCACACACGCCTCGGCAAACGACTCGCGGCCGTTGTGGATCACGCCCCAGACATCGCAGAGGATCGCATCGTAATTGTTCGCGATGCCCGACAGACCCGGAATGGAGACGGCCATCGCGCTAGATGGCGCTGGCGGATACACGCCGGACATAATCCGCCGGCGGCGCGGTCTCGTCCTGCAGCGAGCCCTTGATCGGCCGCGGCAGGCCGAACACGTGTCCCTGGCCGTAGGGAATCTCGAACTCGAGAATCTCGATAACGGCCTTCTCCGTCTCGACCTTCTCGGCAATCAGGTCGATGCCATAGCGCACGAACAGCGCAGGCACATCTTCCGGCGCCACATCGCGCGAGATCGAAGAGATCGGCCGCTCGCCGCCCGGCGTCAGTTCCTCGAGCAGACGCTCGCCATGGATCTTCAGGAAACGCACGCCCGCGCCCTGCAGCTCCGGCAGGTCGAAGTTCAGGCCATCGCCCTTGTCCAGCGAGAAGCGGAAACCCAGCTCCTTCAGCCGTCCCATATTGCGCGCCGCCACATCAGAGCGCGAGCGGAACGAGCGCACGCTGATCTCGAAGATCATCGCGTGCGCCAGATCGCGGTTCTCGCGCATGAAGTCGATGAAGGTCGAGAAGAACTGATCGTCCTCGAGGGAGGCCATCGAGATGTTGCAGAACACGCCGATGCGCTTGTCCCGCTCCGACAGACGCCGCACAATCTGCACGCAGCGGAACAGCAGCAGGTTGTCGATCACGCCGAGCAGGTTGGCGCGCTCGGCCGCCGCGAGGAATTCGGTCGGCATGATCACGCGGCCATCGGCCCGGCGCAGGCGCGTGAAGCCTTCGTAGAAACAGGTGCGGCGCTGGGGCAGGTTCACGATCGGCTGCAGGTGCAGGTCGACGCGGTTCTCGCGCAGCGCATCCTTCACGGCATCGAGGATAGAGGCGCTGTCGGCGGTGAACTCGGCAGGCCCCGGCCCGGCCGGCGCGCGCACGCTGTTGATGCGGGTTTCAAGACGCTTGGAGAGCCCCTGGATCGTGCTCTCGAGGTCGCGCATCTCCTTGACCATGGTCTCGCGGCGGGCGGCCACTTCGTTCGCGAACGAGGCCTGCAGCTCGACGTTCTTGTCCTCGGCCTGGGCGACCCGGGAGGTCAGCCTCCGGATTTCCTGCTTGAGATCATAGATGTCCTTCTCGCTGGCGCTCTTGTTGCCGCGCGAGACCGCCATGTGCAGCTGGATGAGGGCAAGCGAGCACGTGGCCCCGATGATCGCCGCCGTGACGGCGTCGAACCCCTGGTACAGGTGCAGGGCAACTGCACCGACCGTCGACGCCGTAATGTAAACGAGCGCCAGCATGATGTGGGCGATAACAGGCATTGTAACCGGAGCAGCCCCTCAGGTTGCGGACGTGTTCGTCCACACCCTTGGTTCTGTTTGCATCCGCGCCGAATGACAAGTGAAGAACGTCGCGGCGCTGCACCGCACCGCACAGGCGCCTGCTTGCTGTCGGAACGCATTCTGGCGGTTCCCTCAACTTGCTCTGCATTTGGCAGTGATTGCGCCTGTTCATACCGCACTGCCCCCTCAACTGATGTTGTCTTTGGGTCACAGGCATCGGGTCTCTGATCGCCTTGCCGCTTTCGGCGATGGACAAGTGCCGAGGTCTTGCCCTTAGATCGCCACAATCGAACGCGCCGGCCCGGGGGACCTCACGCAGAGGTAAGACGGCCGGCGACGGGGGCGACCGGGGAGCGCGGCGGTTCTGGCGAGGGTCAGAACCGCCGCCTGTCGTTTCAGGGCCCGGCATCTGCCAAACGCCCTGCTTTGCCTTGAGAACGACCGCGATGTCCGGGCACGCCCCCTCGCCGGGCGCCAAGGCTTCTGATCCGCTCGCAAGCACACCTGCCACCGTCTGCGTCCCCCGCGCCGCCGCCAGAATCGTTTCGGTCCCGGCCCGGCATCCGGCCAGGATCAGCGACTTGCCCTCGAAGTCGACGCGATAGAGCCGTCCCTTCGCATCCGCCCCCGCGAACGTCCGGATCACCACCACGCCGGAATCGAATACGATCCAGCCAGCCAATCCCTGATCCTCGCCATCGGGCGCAACGGACATCCGGACAGCCGCATCGGACGACGCGAGCAGGTTGGCCCCATCGACTACCGCAACGATACCCTGCGGACCATTGATCTTCAGTCCATCCCCCCGCCCCGCCGCCTTGAAGGCGCGCGCCAGACCGGGAAGTCCCGCCGTCGAAACGAGTTCGGCCTCGGGCACGAGCACAAGGTCGATGTCCGACCGCAACAGGCCAAGCCTGCGCAGGCTGTCCGCCGCGCCCTCACCCGCGCCGAACAGGAAGGCCATCCCGCCCGCCTCGACGAGCGCACATCGCGCTTGCCCGCACATCGTCGCGCGGAAGGTGTCCGCTGAAACCGGCACGGGCTTCGCCCACGCAGCCCGCGCCTGCGCGTCGCCACGATAGGCCTCCACCGCACCGCCCGGCTGATGCGACAGCAACCACCAGCCACCGGCGACAGCTGAAATCGCCAGCAGACCAAACAGCAGGAGATCCCGGCGCACGCTTCAGCCGATCCGCGTCTGCGCGGTCTCCTGCGCGATCATAGCCTCGATAACGCCAAGCCGCTCGACTTCCACACGCACCTTGTCGCCCACCTTCACAAACTTTGGCGGTGTGAATGCAGCGCCGACGCCGGCCGGCGTTCCGGTGAAGAGAAGATCGCCCGGCTCAAGCGCAAACGCCTTGGTCAGGTGCTCGATCTGCGCGGCCACGTCGAAGATCATGTCGCCCGTATTGCCGTTCTGCCGCAGCTCGCCATTCACCCAGCACTTCAGGCTCAAATTGCCAACGTCGCCAGCTTCATCCGTCGTGGTGATCCACGGACCGACGGGGCCATGCGTGTCGAAGCCCTTGCCCATGATCATGGTCTGCGTCGCGCGCTGCCAATCGCGGACCGAATAGTCGCAACCGGTCATGTAGCCGCCGATGATCTCGTGCGCCCGCTCGCGCGGTACGTGCCGGCCATGCTTGCCGATCACGACGACCAACTCGACCTCATAGTCCAGCGCCGTCGAGACGGCGGGCATCAGCACCGGATCGAACGGCCCATGCAGGCAGGTCGCCTGCTTGTTGAACCACATCTGCGTCGTCGGCGGCTCGCGGCCGGTTTCCTTGGCGTGATCGCGATAGTTGAGGCCGATCCCGAGGATCTTTCCGGGCCGGCCAACCGGCGCCCGGAGCTTCACCTTGCTCAACGGATAGCGTGGCGCGGACTTCAGCGCGCGTTCGACCGTCTCTGCCCCGGCGGCGCCTGCCGCCAGAATATCCACAGGATTGGAAGACAGATGCGGCGCTGCAGCACGCAGATCGGCGACTTCCTCGCCAATCACGACGCCCGGACCGGCATGGTTCGTTGCCTCGAAAACACAGAGCCGCATGAGTCACCTGTTCACAGTCTGGCGGGGAGATTGGACCGCGCCGTTACTTATGGATAGCTAGGTAGAGTTCAGTTCGGGAAGCGTGCGTCCATGTCAATCGCTGCAGAGGTCCAGCGGATTCGCGACGTTTTCAGCCCCGGCGCCGACATTCGCGTCCCGCCCTTCCAGCGCGCCTATGCCTGGGAGGACGAGGAAACCGAGGTGATGATCCGCGACCTGCTGGAGGCCTTCCGGGCTGGCACGGTCTATTTTCTCGGCGCCATCGTGGTCATCCGCCCAAAGAACAAGGGTCCGTCCGACGTGGTCGACGGCCAGCAGCGCCTGACCACGCTCACCATCATGCTGGCCGTGCTGCGCGACCTCGCGGCGGCGCGCGAACAGGAAGGACTGCACAACATGATCGGCCACGAGACCATGGGGATGGTCTTCGGCGGCGGCCACCACTGGCGGATGACGCTCAACCGGTCCGACACGCCGTTCTTCCGCCGCTTCGTGCAAGAACGCGGCGGCACGAAGAGCCAGGACGCGATGATGGAAGCCGTGCGCGTCGATCATTCGCCCAGCCAGGCGCGCATCGCAGCCGCCGTGGCGCAGGTCTACGACTTCATGACCGACATGACGGACGAGGAACGCGCGCGGTTTGCGACGTGGCTGCTCGATGAAGTCTCCATCGTGCGCGTGCGGGTGTCCGAATACGCCGTGGCCTACAAGGTGTTCCAGTCGCTGAACCATCGCGGCAAACCGCTGTCGGATCACGACATCCTGAAGTCAGCCCTGTTCGAGCGCGCCGGCTTCACCACGCAGGAGGCCGCCCAGCAATCCGAACGCTGGAACGGCTATACTACGCAACTCGGCGACCGTGGGTTCGCCGACATGTGGAAGCAGATCCGTTCGCTCTACGATCGCGAAGGCGCAGGCGAGATGGTCTCAGCGCTGATCGCGGGGATCATCCCGCGCTCGTCCATCGGTGAGTTCCTCAACAGCCGGATGCCGCGTTTCGTCGAGGCCTACAATGCCGTGGTCAACGGCTCCGAGGTGCAGATCAAGCTCAGCGAGGAGGCCCGGCGGCGGATCTGCTACCTGCGCTCGATCCATCACGAAAGCTGGCGCGCGCCCGCGATCATGTTCCTGGTCGAGTATCCTTACGACCCGGACAATGCCGACCGCTTCTTCTGGGCGCTGGAGCGCCTTGCCTACACGCTGCAGTACTCGGTGAAGGACCGCGAGTATCGCCATAAGCGCTATCGCCGCGTTCTGGACGCCATGGAGAAAGGCACGCTGTTCGATACGGAATCGCCGCTCGACCTGACGGCACGTGAGAAATCGGATCTGCTCGAGCGCTTGCGCGGCCGTTTCCCCAACTTCAAGCAGCGCCGCGCCCTGCTGATGCGCATCTCAGGCAGCGTCGACGGCGCCGAAGCACTCAGTCCGGCCACCGACTGCACAGTGGAGCACATCCTGCCGCGCACGCCGCAACGGGGCTCGGACTGGTTCGAGGAATGGTCGCGCGCCCGCGACCGCGAAGAGCTGACGGAATGCATCGGCAACTTCACCCTGCTGACTCATGCCGAAAACCAGGCCGCCGACAGGAAATCGTTCCAGGAGAAGCTGGAAATCTATTTCCGCAGCGGACAGGCATCCTTCGCTCTCAGCAAAGATCTGCGTGGCCGCACACGCTGGACGCCTGACGACGTAAAGACCCGCCGCGACGCCCTTATCCAGACGCTGGCGAAGGACTGGGATCTGTAGGTCCGCTCTCCCGGCGTGCGTTGACGGAGGGTGATTGGGCGTAGAAAGCTCCCATCCACAACACAACAAGCCGAATCCAGGCCACGGAATTCGGCTTCAAAGGGGAGAGACGTCCGATGATCCGCGTATCCGCAAAGCTGCTCGCCGCCACTGCAGCCGCCGCCCTGCTCGCCAGCTGCACGATGGTCAGCGATGTGATGGGCTCGACCGTGACGCCGCATTCGGAAGTTGCGCGTGCGCTCGGCATGCCGACGGCCTCGCCCGAGTCGCAGGGCTTCACCAAGGCAGGCCTCGATCAACTGACGGCTGAGTTCCGCAAGCTGGTGGATGACAAGAAACTCGCAGGCGTCACCACGCTGGTCGCGCGCCACGGCAAGGTCGTGCACTTCGACACGTACGGCGCCGCCAACGCGACGACCGGAGACGCGCTGAAGCCTGACAGCATCTTCCGCATCGCCTCGATGACGAAGCCGATCGCGGGCGTTGCGATGATGCAGCTGTGGGAACAGGGCAAGTGGAAGCTCTCCGACCCTGTATCGAAGTTCATCCCCGAGTTCGCCAACCTGAAAGTGAAGGGGCCGAACAACACGCTGGTCGCTCAGAACTCGCCGATGACGATGGCGCAGCTGATGAGCCACACGGCGGGCTTCGGCGTCAGCGCGGTCTACAACGACGCCAATCTGGGCGCGACCGACCTGCAAGGCATGATCGACAAGCTGGCGAAGCTGCCGCTGGAAACGCAGCCGGGATCGAACTGGGACTACGGCCCCAGCGTGAACATCCAGGGCTACATCGTCGAGAAGCTGTCGGGCCAATCGCTCGACGTCTATTTCGACGAACACATCTTCAAGCCGCTCGGCATGGTCGATAGCGGCTTCTGGATGCCGGAAGCGAAAGCCAGCCGCGTTGTCGCCGTGCACACGTACGAGAACAGCGTGATCAAGGGACCGGCCGAGAACCGCGTCACGACAGCCAAGCCCTCCTTCCTCGCTGGCTCGGGCGGACTTATGTCCACGGCGGAAGATTACTGGCGCTTTGCGCAGGCGGTACTGAATGGCGGCGAGCTGAATGGCGCGCGCGTGCTCCAGCCAGAAACCGTCAAGCTGATGCGCACCAACGTCATCGCGCCCACCGCAAAGGTCGATCTCTACGGCCCGAACCAGGAAGGCATCGGCTTCGGCATGGACTTCGCGATCGTGATGGACCCGCAGAAGGCTGGCACGCCGCAGGGGCTCAACACCTTCTACTGGGGCGGCGCGTTCGGAACGTGGTTCTGGATCGACCCGACCAACGATCTCGTCTTCGTCGGCATGATTCAGAACCTGAATGGCTCGACGCCGACCGGCGGTACGCCGCCGCTGCGTTCCATCTCGCCGCGCGCGACCTATGACGCGCTGACTGACAGGTCGAAGTAACGGCATGAGCGCCGAGCACACACCCGATCCCGAACTCGCCGCACGCCTCGCCTGGCTCAGCAAGGCGCGGCGGCTGCATCACAGCAAGCGGATACTAGGGCTGGTTGGCGTCGTGCTCGGCGCATGTCTCGTCGTCTGGTGGAAGCTCGATCCCGCCGTGCAGGACTGGGCGCTGTGGACCGGCATCGGAATCCTGGTGCTGAGCTGGGCGCTGTTTGTGTTCGTCATCGTCGCGCGCTGGCGCTGGGTGAAACAGAACCCGTACAAGCCGCCGGTCTGAGCGCGACTGCCGGCGCTAGATTGATTACGAGCAGCCGCCAGCCTTGAACTTCTCGCGCAACGCATTGAGGCCGCCGCTCAGGAGTGGCTGCAGGATTTCGGCGTCCAGGCGCGGCCCCTCCGCCCTCGCCACAACCTTGCCGTTGGCCGGATCGACAAGCGTCACTGACATCGGAAGCGCCGTTTCAGCGACCGCGCGCCATGCCGCGTGATCATCAACGCGCTGTGCTGGATAGGGCCCCGGCAGCATCGTTTCAAAATCGATCGCGAACACCCGGTTGTTCAGCGGGGATCCATCCGCGCCCACGCCGACATCCGCAGTCATCGACCGCTCGCCCTGCGTGATCGTCAGCCTGAGGGCGGTGACCGGGTTGCCGCCTGACTTGAATGCCGGCCATCCGATGCGGAATCCAGAGTAGTCCAGGCGCACGCTGCCCGGCGAGAGCCATTCCCGTGCGTGTTGATAGATGCTCATGTAGTTCCAGAACATCAGGTCGGGCGACTGGGCCTCATAGGCGCCGCTGACCCCTGCGCCCTTGGTCGTCATCGCCACGCGCGCTGGGCCCATCTCGACGAACAGCCGATCGAGACCGCCATCCCTGATATCCGCGGATGCACGCGCGCCCACCCTGTCGGATAGAACGAACTCTACCGCGCACGACGACGCCTGCCCATAGGCGACGCCATGCGCAAAAATAGCGCCCGCCCCCGCAAGTGCCGCCACTAGAAACTGCCTGACCGTCATCTTCAACTCCGGGATTCCCTTGCGCGACCATAAAGCCGACTGCGCCTTCTGCCAGTGGCGCAAGGCAGGCGACGCAAATCAATCAGCCGCGAGCGCACACACGCCGGCCCGGCTTCCAATTCGCATATCCCACGCTATGAACACGGGATCGTTGCGTCAGAAACACGGGGCCCGCGCCCCGCAGGCCAAAAGGCCGGAACAAAGGAAACACCCTCATGGCCCAGCTTCCCGAAACCCTGTTCGACCTCAAAGGCAAGGTCGCGCTCATCACCGGATCGACCAAGGGCATCGGCAAGGCCATCGCGGAACAGTATGCGCTCCACGGCGCCAAGGTCGTGATCTCCTCCCGCAAGCCCGGCCCGTGCGAGGAAGTCGCCGCTGCGATCAACGCCAAGCATGGCGACGGCACGGCCATCGCCTGCCCGGCGAACATCTCCTCGAAGGATGATCTGACGCGCCTCGTCGCCGAGACGAATGCCGCCTTCGGCAAGATCGACATCCTGGTCTGCAATGCCGCATCGAACCCGTATTACGGCCCGATGGCGGGCATCACGGATGAGGCGTTCGCCAAGATCCTGTCGAACAACATCATCTCCAACAACACGCTGACCACGCTGGTCTCGCCGCAGATGAAAGAGCGCAAGGACGGCGCGGTGATCATCATCTCGTCGATCGGCGGCCTGCGCGCCTCGACCGTGATCGGCGCCTACTGCGTCTCGAAAGCCGCTGACGTTCAGCTGGCCCGCAACCTTGCCGCCGAACTCGGGCCGCATGGCATCCGCGTCAACTGCATCTCGCCGGGCCTTGTGAAGACCGACTTCGCCAAGGCGCTGTGGGAAGATCCGGAGACCAAGGAACAGCGCGAGGAAGAAACCCCGCTGCGCCGCATCGGCGAGCCGAACGACATCGCGGGCGCCGCTGTGTTTCTCGCCTCGCGCGCAGGCGCATGGCTCACGGGCCAGAACATCGTGGTCGATGGCGGCGTCACCGCCGTCTGACACCCCTCGCCTTGTTCTCCTGCCGCCCCCATATTGGCGGGTGACAGGAGAACCCCATGGCCGGCACGCACCACTTTCCCGTTGTCCGTACCGATGCCGAATGGCGCGCGCGCCTGACGCCGGAACAGTACGCCGTCATGCGCCAGCACGGCACCGAGCGTCCCGGCTCCTGCGCCTTGCTGTATGAGAAACGCCACGGCGTTTTCGTCTGCGCGGGTTGCGACACGGCCTTGTTCAACAATACGGTCAAATTCGAGAGCGGCACTGGCTGGCCCAGCTTCACCACGCCCATTCCGGGGGCATTGGGCGAAACCGTGGACAAGAGCCACGGCATGGTCCGCACCGAAGTCCATTGCGCCACGTGCGGAAGCCATATGGGCCACGTCTTCCCGGACGGTCCGCCGCCGACGGGCCTGCGCTATTGCATCAACGGTGTGGCGCTGAACTTCAAGCCGAAGGAATAAGGCTCAGCCTTCCCAGGCGAGGATCGTGCCGGGCGCGGCCTTCATCGCAGCGTTGCGGCCAGCGACGGCAGCGTCGTAGTCGGCGCCCAGCGTGCACTTGGCCGTGACGCTCGCCGCGCTGATGATCTCGTCCTCGACCGCGCCCTTGAACTCTTTCGCTTTGGCTTCGGCCTGCCACGCGCCAGCCGCGAAGAACGCGGAGTAATAGGCGTCCGAGTCCGATCCGTTGCTCGCCATGGCTTGGCACCACATGAAGCTGCCGCCCTGCGCTTGAACCGGCGCTGCGGCAAAGATGGACGCGGCCAGCGTGGCGGCGGCTGTGACAGCAAAAACGATACGCATGACTTGGTCCCCGTAACGCGCTGAAGGCTGCAATATTGCTGCCGGCTCGCATCTGGCTGCGGCCAGCCTTCCCCTTCCGGCTAACGCTGTTCTCGGCTAGCGACCATAGCCTGAAGCACTTCGATGGACGGCTGATATGAGTTTCGATGGATTTCCGGACCTGCCGCCGCACGTGAACGCCCGTATGGCCACCTTCATGTCCGGCAACCTGCCCCCGGCTCACCGCAACATGGGCATCCGGCCGGATCTCTGGTGCAAGGAGGCCGAAGTCGGCCGCGTTCTCTTCCGCTGGCCGAATGATGGCTCGCGCGACATCGGCGGCGGCCGCGTTTTCGGCGGCTGGATCGCAGCCCTGTCGGACAACATCGTCTCGATGTGCATGGCGACGGCGCTGGAAGAGGGGGAAGGCTTCACCACGCAGGACCTGCAGGTGAAAATCTTCCGCCCGGTCAGCGGCCCGGAGATCGAGATCGAGGCTCGATTGGTTAACAGAAGCAAGACTACCGGCTATGTCGAAGCCGAATGGCGCCTCCCGAACGGCAAGGTTGCCGCCAAGGTGCTGGCCTGGAAGGCCATTCGCCCTACGGAAAGCTTCAGGGCGCGAGACTGATCGCCAGGTTTCGAGCACTGCCGGCCTCTCGGATCGTTATCCACAGGCCGGAAAGCCGCCTGCCTCTCCCGATAGGTCGCCCGCCGACCTTGACAGCGCGCTGCGCTGTCCATACCTCGGCCTCGCTGCTGGCACTCGCTGCGCGAGACTGCCAACACATCCGCAAGGGCGGCTTCAGCCGCTCCAGACACTGGAAAAGTTGAGGAAAATCATGAGCTTTCGTCCGCTCCATGACCGCGTGCTGGTTAAGCGCGTCAAGGAAGAAGAGAAAACCAAGGGCGGGATCATCATCCCCGATACCGTCAAAGAGAAGCCGCAGGAAGGCAAAGTCGTCGCTGTTGGCGCTGGCGCCCGTGGCGATGACGGCAAGGTCACCCCGCTCGATGTAAAGGCCGGCGACCGCGTTCTGTTCGGCAAATGGTCGGGCAGCGAAGTCACCATCGACGGCGAGGAACTCATCATCATGAAAGAGAGCGACATCCTCGGCATCGTCGAAAAGACCCCTGCCGCGAAGAAGTAGGCCTTCAGGCCCTTCGCCATTCCCCCAATTCAGCTAGCTAGGAACAAGCCACATGGCAGCCAAGCACGTACAATTCGCCGCCGACGCACGTGAGCGCATGATGCGCGGCGTCGACGTTCTCGCCAACGCCGTCAAAGTCACGCTCGGCCCGAAAGGCCGCAACGTGATCATCGAGAAATCCTTCGGCGCCCCGCGCACCACGAAGGACGGCGTCACCGTCGCCAAAGAGATCGAGCTTGCCGACAAGTTCGAGAACATGGGCGCCCAGATGATCCGCGAAGTGGCCTCCAAGGCCAACGACGTCGCGGGTGACGGCACCACCACCGCCACCGTCCTCGCCCAGGCCATCGTCAAGGAAGGGCTGAAGCGCGTCGCCGCCGGCATGAACCCGATGGACCTCAAGCGCGGCGTCGAAAAGGCCGTTCTCGAAGTCGTCGAGAACCTGAAGAAGCAGTCCAAGAAGGTCACGACCAACGAGGAAATCGCCCAGGTCGGCTCGATCTCGGCCAACGGCGAAACCGCCATCGGCGACATGATTGCCGAAGCCATGGCGAAAGTCGGCAACGAAGGCGTCATCACGGTTGAAGAAGCCAAGGCGCTCGAAACCGAACTCGACGTCGTCGAAGGCATGCAGTTCGATCGCGGCTACCTCTCGGCCTACTTCGTCACCAACGCCGACAAGATGGAAGCTGTCCTCGACGACGCCCTCATCCTGCTCCACGAGAAAAAGCTGGCCTCGCTCCAGCCGCTGCTCCCGGTGCTGGAAGCTGTTGTCCAGACTGCGCGCCCGCTGATCATCATATCGGAAGACGTTGAAGGCGAAGCTCTCGCGACGCTCGTCGTGAACAAGCTCCGCGGCGGCCTGAAAGTCGCTGCTGTCAAAGCCCCGGGCTTCGGCGACCGCCGTAAGGCCATGCTGGAAGACATCGCTATCCTGACGGGCGGCACGGTGATCTCTGAAGATCTCGGTATCAAGCTCGAGAACGTCACCATCGACATGCTGGGCAAAGCCAAGCGCGTGCAGATCTCGAAAGAGAACACCACGATCGTCGACGGCGGCGGCAAGAAGAAAGAGATCGAAGGCCGTATCTCCCAGATCCGCAAGCAGATCGAAGAAACGACTTCGGACTACGATAAAGAGAAGCTGCAAGAGCGTCTCGCCAAGCTCGCTGGCGGTGTTGCCGTCATCAAGGTCGGCGGCGCCACGGAAGTCGAAGTGAAAGAGCGCAAGGACCGCGTTGACGACGCCCTGAACGCCACGCGCGCTGCCGTCGAAGAAGGCATCGTCGCCGGCGGCGGCACCGCCCTCCTCCGCGCCGCTTTCGCCATCAAGTCCGTAGGCGAGAACGACGACCAGCAAGCCGGCATCGACATCGTCCGCAAGGCGCTCGAAGCCCCGCTTCGCCAGATCGCCGAAAACGCCGGCGTTGAAGGCTCGATCGTCGTCGGCCGCATCCGCTCGGAAAAAGGCACGAAGAACTTCGGCTTCAACGCGCAGACCGAAGAATACGGCGACCTGGTCGAGATGGGCATCATCGACCCGGCGAAAGTGGTTCGCGTTGCTCTGCAGAACGCCGCTTCGGTGGCCGCCCTGCTGATCACGACGGAAGCTGCGATCGCTGACGCGCCGAAGAAAGACGCCGGCCACAGCCACGGCGCGGGCGGCGGCATGCCGGACATGGGCGGCATGGACTTCTAGTCCATCCGACTCAACGCGACTCGAACTGCAGGGAGGCGGCCTCAACGGGCCGCCTCCTTTGCGTTTGGGACGGCGCAATACCGCTCACGAACCCGTGAACTCGCTCGGCGACGTTGGGGCAGTTCGGCAGTTAGGGGCAGTTTCGAAGAATCTGATCCGTCAGATATCTCACGCGCGGGCATGCCCTTCCCGAACTCGCCCTCTTGGCGACAAAGAATGCCGCCAGGGAAATATCTGCATATTCAGCTGTGAAGGGTCACCCGCTGGGTTGCTTGATAGTCGATATTGATTTATTGATTATCGAGAAGTTCGAGGAGCGCCCATCCTGACCCCGGGCGGTCCAAGCTACAAAAGAACTTCAGAATGCCGAAAAGGGGCGGCCTGGAAACGGGCCGCCCCGACCGCATTCTGGCCGCCGATTCCCGTACATGCTGAATCTCTTGGCGCCGGGTGACTCTTTCGAGTCGAACCTGCGCCTGTTCATCGCCCAGTCAGCTTGGGTGAGCGACGGTGGTTCGCGAGCAGAAATGCCCGCAGAACAAAGAAAAAGGGCGGCGCGATGAACGCGCCGCCACTAAAAGGGTCTGATACGAGCGTTTCCTCCCCGAAACGCCAAACCGCCGAAGCAGTTCGTCATCACACTCTCGCGAACGTACGCTAGAGTCAAGCATGAAGTTGCGGTCTGGTAACAGATCGGCAGCAGGTAATGGCCCTTTCCGACCCGCATTGCTGAACTTGCTGGAACAATTCACCCTGATGCTGTTCGCATGCGCAACAATTGAGCGCCTAGCCTAATACCGGGTGGAATCGCCGGATTTCCGGGTCAGCCCCTGAGTTTGCGGACAGCCGCCACAAAACCGTCAAATCGCGAGGGAACTGAAGGATCGCTTCCAGCAATCCCCTCTGCCAATCCACGCAGCGCGGCGAGCGCACCGTCCGTCCAGTCCGCCGCGAGGCTGGCGGCAAGCTGCGCCTGGCTGCGCAGGATCACGCCATCGCGCAGGATCTTCAGCCCGTTGCTTTCGAGCGTCGCGCCCGTCGTGGTGATGTCGACGACAAGTTCGGCCACGCCAGCCGACGGCGCGCCTTCCGTGGCGCCGACGCTTTCGACGATGCGGTAGTGCCCCACGCCCTCTGTGGTGAAGAACCGGCGGGTCGAGCGCACATACTTCGTCGCAACACGCAGCTTGCGGCCGGTGGAGACTTCAATGCGCGCTGCCACGTCATCGACGTCCGCCATGGTGTCGACATCAAGCCAGCTCTTGGGAGCCGCTACGACAAGATCCGCCCGGCCAAATCCGAGCGGCGCAAGCAGATGCACAACGCGATCGAGATCGCCGGCTTGCTCACGCAGCAGATCCTCACCACTGACGCCGACATGGACGTCGCCCGCGATGACGCCGGCGGCGATCTCGCCGGCTGACAGCAAGCGAACTTCTACGGCCGCAAGGTCAGGAATACGGGCGAAATAGCCCCGCGCGCCGCCCAGCGGCTCGATGCGAAAACCGGCCTTCGCGAAGAATTCCTCGGTCTGCTCCTTCAGGCGGCCCTTGGAGGGAATGGCGAGCTTGAGCGTGCTCATGCGCGGCTCCCTTCCGCGAGGCGATCCGCACGCAGGGCCGCGCCGATGGCGCTGGCGGAATGCGCGCCACCGCTCAGCCGCGTGACCAGGCCGTCATAACGGCCGCCCGACACAATGGGGCGATCCGTTGCATCGGCCCGGCCGAACTCGAAGACAAAGCCATCATAGTATTCAAAGCGGCGACCAGCTTCGGCGCTGAACACGGCATCCTGCCAGTAGGGCGGTTTCAGCTTAGCGATCAGCGCCAGACGCTCCTCGAACGCCTCCAGCGTGTGCAACAGATCTAGACCCGCCACCTTTGCAAAGCCACGGAGAACGGTGGCGCTTTCAGCGACAGGCGCTGTGATGCCGAGATAATCGAGGATTGCCGCAGATGACGCCGTGCCCGGAGCCCTGTCAGCGGCCTTCTCGCGCAGCCGGTCAGCGATATCGCGCGCGCTGCGGCCAACCGGCTCCACACCCAGCGTCGATAGCTCTGCCAGCACCGCGCTCTCCGCGTCGACGGCAGACAGCGCACCGATACGCACGGCTGCGTCCGCCGCAGTGCCAGCGCGCGCGCCGGCATCGGCCAGCAATTCACTCGGGCCCTTGCGGCGCGAGAAGCCACGGCGCAGGCGATCGCGCCACTGGTCGGACAGCGCCAGCGCGCCGAGCAGCGCGTGATAGATGGCGACATCGCCAAAGCGCACCTGCCCTGCCCGCACGCCGCCGGCCTGCGCTGCCTCCAGCGCAACGGCCAGCGCTTCGGCGTCTTCAGCGGCAGACCCGCCATTGCCGAACCATTCAAAGCCCAGCTGCAAATGCTCGACCGGCTCGTCCGACCCGCGCGGCGGCAGGCGATAGACCGGGCCGGACTCGTGATAGCGCGCCACCGGCAGCGCACCGGACGCGACCATCTGGGCGATCGGCGTCGTCAGATCAGGACGCAGGCAATGCTCGATGCCGCTTGCGTCGGTGAAGGTGCAGAGACGCGAGCGCACAGCCTCGCCGGAAAGCTCCAGCACGATTTCAGCCGGGATCAGCGTCTGCGGCTCGGCGCGCACGCCGCTCGCACGGGCGATGCGCGCCAGAGCTGCTGCGGCCTGTGCAGACAGGATCACGACACGCCCGTGATGGCTTTGATGCGCGCGACCATTTCGGAGCGCGGGCATTCGAACTGGCCCGGGCGCTCGCTGCGCCAGGCGTCGTTGTCGGTCATGGTCTTGGCGGCGGCGGCGCCTGCCTTCAGATCCTTGATGGTGACGACGCCCTTCTCGCGCTCATTGCCGCCGACGATGACGATGGCAGGCGAGTTGCGGCGGTCGGCATACTTCATCTGCGGCTTCATGCCGGACGACCCGAGATACATCTCGGCGCGGACGCCGGCCTTGCGTAGGTCGGAGGCGAGCGTCGCGTAGTCAGCCAACTGATCCTTGTCGAGCACAAGCACCAGCACGGGCCCTTGCACCTTTTCCTCGCCGCTCGCCGCCATCGCGGCGGCCAAGCGGCTGACGCCAACGGAGAAGCCGGTCGCAGGCGCAGGTTCGCCACGGAAGCGCGCGACGAGACCGTCATATCGTCCGCCGCCGCCCACCGAGCCGAAGCGCATCACATTGCCATCGGCGTCACGGAACTCGCGCAGGAACTCGGCCTCGAACACCGGTCCGGTGTAGTATTCAAGGCCGCGCACGATTGAAGGATCGAATGACGCGGCGTCATCGCCGATGTCCAACGCACTCAGGATGGCATCGATCTCGCCCAGCTCAGCCACGCCTTGCGCGCCCGATCGCGTCATGCCCGTCGCGTTTGCGAGCTTGCGCACGGTCTCGGCGCGCGTCACGGATCGCGCCGTGATGAATTCGATCAGCACGTCGATCTGGTTCGCGGCAAGGCCCGCGCCCTGGGTCACGTCACCGGACTCGTCCTTGCGACCCTTGCCCAGCAGCAGCGTGACGCCTTCGACGCCAAACTTGTCGAACTTGTCGAGCGCGCGGAGCACAGCGCCCCGCTGCGCGGGATCGACCACGCCGGCCGTTTCCATGATGCCATCAAGGATCTGCCGGCTGTTCACACGGATGATGTATTCTCCCTTGGCGGCGCCGGCGGCCTCCATCGCCTCTGCGGCGATGGCGATCATCTCGGCGTCGGCGGCGGGACCAGCAACACCCACGCTATCGGCATCGCACTGGATGAACTCGCGAAAGCGGAACGGGCCGGGCTTTTCGTTGCGCCACACGGGCCCCGCCGAATAGCGGCGGAAAGGCTTGGGGATACGGTCCCAGTTCTCGGCGACATAGCGGGCCAGCGGAGCCGTATGATCGTAGCGCAGGGCGATCCATTGTTCGTCATCGTCCTGCAGCGCGAAGACGCCGCTGTTGGGACGGTCGGTATCGGGCAGGAATTTGCCGAGCGCATCGACATATTCGAACGGGCCGGTGTCGAGGGCGTCGAACCCCCAGCGCTGGTAAACCGTGCTGATCGAGTCCACGAGCTTGCGTTCGGCGGCGATGACCGCCGCCGTCCGATCAGGAAATCCGCGAGGCTTGCGCGCCTCTGGCCGCTGCTGTTGCTCGTCTTTCGACATGATGGTCATCCGGCCCCAAACCCAACAGGATAGGGGCCTGCGGGATAGCGCAAGGGCGCCCGGGCCGCAACTTTCTACCGCAAACATAAGCTGCGGCTTGGGGAAGCCTTAACGGCGGCCTGCCAGACTGGCCGGATGAAGCGAATTCTTGCCGCCTTTGCCCTCGCCGCGTTGCTCGCCCTCCCGGCGGCGGCAGATACGCTGGCCCAGCAGATCCAGACAGAGGCCAGCCGCCTGCTGCTTCAGGTGAAGTCCGCCGAAGCTGCAGCCAATGCAAAGCCGTCCGCCAGGCCTGCTCCGCTTTCGCCGGCGCTTGTCGCAGACCTCCAGCGTTTTGGCCTGGCGGCCGTGCGCCTCTCCGGCGAGATCGACAAGGCCGGTGGACCGAAAGACCTGCGCTGCATCTTCCGCGGCATGGCGGCGGAGACAGACAACCAGCTGAAGGCGGCGTCCGGCGCCACGAATGGCGCGGCACAGGCAAAAGCGCTTTCGCGGCTCAATCACATGCTGAGCGATGCGGTACTGATCGCGCCTGCGGTTGGCGGGCCTGCACAAGTAAGAGCGGCTGCGAACGCAAGGTCCGCAGCCGCGCAGCAATGCGAGATCAGCAGAGACTTCTAATCAGTATTTGACGTCGCAGCCGTACGGCACGGTCAGTGCCGGATCGGGCGCCTTGCCAGCTTCGAGATTGGCGAGCGCGGCGGTGACGTAGTTCGTCGCCTTCGGCACATCCTCGACCTTGTTCGACTGGATCGAGTCGATCGCGCCGTTGTAGGCGATCTTGCCATCGGGCGTGATGATGTAGACGTGCGGCGTCGTCTTGGCGCCGTACGCGCGGCCCATGGAGCCATCCGGGTCCAGCAGCACATGCGTCGGCTTCGCGCCGCGATCAGCCGTCAGCTTGTCGGCTTGCGCGGGCGTGACGTGGCCCTGCGCACCGGGCTTCGAGGAGATGACCGACAGCCAGATCACGCCATCGGCGGTGGCGGCGGCCTGTGTCTTCTGCATGTTCTGAGAGTTGTAGTGCTTCTGCACGAACGGGCAGCCATTATTGGTCCACTCGATGATCACGGTCTTGCCCTTGAAGTCCGCGAGCGAGATGGGTTTGCCGGCCGTGTTCACTTCGGTGAAGGCAGGCGCGGCGTTGCCCGGAGGGGCGGCGCTTGCGCTCGACACGACCAGCGCGGCGGCCGTCAGCACCGCAGCGGCGCCAGCGCCAAGGACGACCGGCAAACGGTCACGGAAGATACCCATGCTGCTTCTCCCTTTGTCGCGCTGGAACCTTGCGGCTCGTGCGCCGATCAGATTGACCCTGCCGCCTCGCGGAGCGCCTGTTCGATCTGGCCGGGCGAAAGCAGCCCATCAAACTTGCGCGGCTCTCCGCCGGAGGCCGGATACACCAAATAGAATGGAATACCCGCAGCGCCATGCCTCGCAAGCTCCTCGGCGATCACTTTGTCCTTATTGGTCCAGTCCGCGATAAGGAACGCGGTGTCTGTATCGGCAAAAGTTTGCTGCACCGACGCGGAATACAGTGTGGTCTTCTTGTTGACCTGACATGTGATGCACCACGTCGCCGTGAAATCCACGAAAATCACACGCCCCTCGGCGCGCAACGATGACACCTGTTGCGGCGACCAGGGCTGACCTTCAACCAGCAACTGTTCCTTCGGCAGGTTCATCAGGATAGGCGCAGTCGCAAACCCGCCGATCACGACAACCGCTGCCGCAATGCGGCCCGCCATACCTTGCCCCACCTTACCGGCCAGCCAGATGCCGAAGGCGAGCACGATAGCGCCCGCCAGCACCGCCAGGATGGCATCCGGGCCAGCTTGAGTTGCGAGCACCCACAGCATCCACAGCGCCGTAAGGAACATCGGGAAGGCCAGCACTTGCCGGAACGTTTCCATCCATTTTCCGGGCTTGGGCAGCACTTTGGCAAAGGCCGGCGTGAAGCTCAGCAGCACGAAGGGCGCGGCCATGCCGAGGCCAATCACCACAAACACTGCGAGGATCATCGCCGCTGGCTGACTTAGCGCCACGCCAACGGCAGGCGCCATGAACGGGCCAACGCAGGGCGCTCCGACGAAAGCCGCGAGCAGGCCGGTGAAGAACGCGCCGGATGTACCGCCCTTGTCTGCGAGGTTGCCGCCGACGCCGCCCAGCGATGATCCGATCTCGAACACGCCGAGAAGATTGAGGCCGACCGCGAACATAAGCAGCGCGAAGAACGCGGTGACCCAGGAATACTGCAGCTGGAAGCCGAAGCCGACCGATGTATCGCCCGCCGCCTTCAGAGCCACCAGGATCACCCCGACGATTGCAAAGCAGATCACGACGCCGGCGAGATAGGCCAACCCGTCCTTGCGCGACTGCACAGGGTCATGCGCCGTGTGAACCAGACCCGCCGCCTTGATGGTCAACACCGGCAGCACGCAGGGCATCAGATTGAGAACCAGCCCGCCGAGAAATGCGAGGCCGAGCAGCACAACGGCGCCGCCGAAATCCAGCGGGGCGGCAGGCGCCGACGCCCTTGCAGCGGCGGCGGCCTTGGCCGGATCAACACCCGTGCGGACAAACTCAGTCGCGGAAATGCCGTCCGGCATAGGGCCAGGCGTCGGCGCGACTTCCCAGCTTTTCTGCGTGCCGTCCTTGGTTTCGATCACGAGCAGGCCGGCGATGACACTGTTGGGCGTGACGAAGTCAGAGGCCTGGAGTTCAAGAACGACACCCTCCGGGCCCGTCCGGGCGGGCTGCAGCGGGGGGTGGAGAATTTCCGGGCCGTTCGGGAAGAAGCGCACGTCCGCAGCATCGACCAGCGCGGCGGCAACGGCAGGATCGGCCACGCCAATGCGGAAGCCCGCATCGGTCCGCTCGATCGCCGCGCGGCCGGTGAGATTGGCGGGAAGCTTCGTCAGCGTTGCGGCAATGACCGCGCTGGCGTCAGCATCAGCCGAAGGCGTTGCAGCGACCGGCAGCGTGATCGACAGCGTAATCGCCTCGGGAATGCAGACATCGGCGCAGATGAGATAGTCGAACAGGCCACTGATGGTGAGCTGGTCGCCTGGTCTGGCGTCGGCCGCGATCTTGAGTTCGAACGGAAGGACGACCTCGCCCTCATAACCATAGTTCATCAGCGGTTCGAGCGGGATGGCGTGCGGCGGCGGGAAACGGAATTCGCCCGCTGTCACGGCTGGAGAGGAACTCCACTCCACCGTCGGCGGCAGGCCGCTGTCGCCCGGATTGCGCCAATAAACGTGCCAGCCATCGGCCAATTTGAGCCGAAGTGCGCCGAGAAACGTGTCGCCAGGCGTCGCCGCCGAGCGCTCGACCAGCAGCGTGCCGGTCGCATGATCGCTGCTTGCCGTCGCCTGCGCTGAAGCCGGAAGCACGGGCAACACGATCGCCAGCGCCAGTGCGGCAAGTGACCTGGTGTACCGATGAATTAGCGCCCGCAATCGACACCTTCGTTGTACAACCGCCTGCCCTGCTAACGGCCGACAAGGGACCGAGGCTAGGCGAAGCCGGAAAGGCCGCAACCGATCATTCGGCTGCGGCCCTTTATATATCGGAAGTAAGGTGCGTGTAGGGAGAAGGTCTACCCCCCTCCCGCTATCGTGAGGGCTTGCGCGCCCACCTTTCGGGTGGGCGCGAGCAATAACCCTACGCGGTCGGGGACGCAGACAGGCGGCGCATCGTACGCTGGATGACGCGCTGCCAGTTCATCAGCGACACCATGTGGGCATAGATCGCCGCAAGGGCGCCCGTATTGCGGATGTCATGGAACTTGGCGTCCGGAAGGGCATTGAGGCCCTCTTCCGAAATCGCCCAGTAGTCAGCGATCTTCTGGGTTTCGCCCGGATTGCCCTGAGCGTCACGCGGGGTGAAGGCGACCGACTTCTGCTCGAACAGCGAGGCTTTATCAAGCAGTTCGACGAACTCGACCGTGGCGCGGCGCTGGCGTTCGAATTCCTTGCAAAACTCGATCGCGTCCTGCGTGAATTTCGAGGCCTGGTCGCCATCGAAGAACTTCACGTCCGGCGTGTTGGAGACCATCTGGGCCTCCGTATCGACGCACAGGAGCAGCTTGTCGCTCTTGGGGTCGGAGGCGAACACGAACGGATAGCGGCGCACGAAAGCCGGCAGATAGGTGTCCGGATCGGGCTGGCCCGTGGCGTCGATGTACTCGTTTTCGTTCTGGCGAACGCCCATCACGGCGACCGGCGTCTTGTCGTTGCCGACGAAGATGATCGGGTAGCAAGTGGCGGCGACGCCAAACTCGCTGACCGTGATAGGAACCGCATGGGCCGTTTTGAGGAACGAGAACGGGGCAGAAATCTGCTTGACGCCCAGATCCCGGTGCTTCTCCAGAGAGAGAGGCTCCGGCCGCCGGTAGAACATGACCTGGCCTGTCAGTTCTGGCTGACCGCCTGGGGCTGGAGTGCTCATTAACTAGCTCCTGACTTGATGCTGCGCGGTGCTTATCGGAAAACTTCGGCTGCCTCAACCAAAGCGAATCGTATGAATTTCAGGGATCGGAAATCTTCAGCAAGAGCCCTGTTTCTGGGGTTTTTCGGCATGTCGCTGGTGGCCTGTTCGCCGTCAGCCGTCAATTCCGATCCACAGCTTCAGGCCCTGATTGGCCAGATTGGCGAGGCTGAAGCCCATCGGCGGCCCGAGGCGGCCGAAACAATGGGCCTGCCCGACAGCCTGTTTGGCGGCGCCTATAATGACCTGCTGGACGACCGTTCGATGGCGGCAGCCGAGCGCAATGGCATTTCGCGGCTGGATTTCCTGGCCCGGTTGGAAGCGATCGACCCGGCGACGCTGGGCCCCGCACCCCGGCGCACGCGGGACTCCATGCTGTTCATGCTGGACGCGGTCGCCGCTGTGGAGACGCACGGCTATGGCAGCGCCGAGCTTGGCCGCGCGAGCCCTTACCTCATCAGCTTTGCCGACGGGGCGTATACGGATCTTCCCAAGTTCATGACGCTGCATGTGCCGGTCCGTTCACGGGCGGACGCCAATGACTGGCTGAAGCGGCTGGACAGCATGGACGAGGCGCTGCGCGACGAGCGGCGGCGCTTCGAGGTTGATATTTCCGAGGGCGCCGCGCCGCCCGCAGCCGTGCTGCGCCGGACGCTGGACAAGGCAAGGCAGCTTGCGCCGCTGAACCCGCGCGACCACGCGCTGGTCACCTATTTCGTCGAGAGCCTGGCGCAGATCCCCGACATTCCCGAGGAAGAGATCGCAACGCTGGTGAAGAAGGCGGCCGATCTGGTCGGCGGCGACATCAAGGCCGAGTACGGCTTGCTGATCAAACTTCTCGAGACCACGCTCGCCACAGCCTCGAACGATCCCGGCGCTTGGCGCCTGAAAGACGGCGAAGCTTACTATGCAGCCGCCCTGCGCCTTCACACCACAACGGCCCTGTCGGCAAGGCAGCTGCACGACGCAGGGCTGAAGCTGGTGGCTGATCTCACGGCCGAGGTCGACCCGCTGCTCACCGAGATCGGTCTTGCCGAGGGCGCGACCGGCGCGCGGCTGCGCACGCTGGCGGCCGATCCCGTCTATCTGTTGCAGGATACGCCCGAGGGGCGCGTGGCGCTGCTGGAGCAGCTGTCTGCGCGGATTGCGTGGGCGCAGAAGGCGGCGGTGCGCATATTGCCGGCGCAGCCAAAAGCGAATGTGGTCGTGCGCGAGGCTGCCCGCCTGACGCAGGATTCCGCATCGGGAGCTTTCTACAAAGCGGCTTCACTGGATGGTTCGCGACCCGCGATCTTCAATGTGAACCTGCGCTCGACGCTCGACTTTCCCACATGGTCACTCCCGACGCTGGCGTTTCACGAGGCCGTGCCGGGACATCACATCCAGGCAGGATTGGCGCGTGAACGCACGGGCCAGCAGACGATCAACTACTTCCTCAGCGTTCCTGCCTTCAGCGAAGGCTGGGCGACGTATGCGGAGGATCTGGCGGCGGAACTGGGCGCGTATTCCGAGGACAAGCCAGCTCGGGTGGGATACCTGCAGGCCATGCTGCTGCGCGCAGCCCGCCTTGTGGCTGACACGGGCGTGCACGCGGAGAAGTGGTCGCGCGATCAGGCAGTCAGCTATCTTGAGACCACGGTGGGCATCAGCCGGGCGGATGCTGAGCTTGAAGTCGATCGCATCACGATCTGGCCGGGGCTGGCTTGTTCCTACATGGCCGGCCGCGAAACACTCCGCAGGTTGCGCGCAGGCGCGGAACGCGAGCTGAAAACGGCTTTCGATCTCAAGGCGTTTCATGCGGCGATCCTCGATCCCGGTGCGCGGCCCCTGCCCGTTCTGGAAGCGGATATCGCGGAGTGGGTGATATCTCGGAAACCGCAGCCGCCAGCCGAATGACCTAGGTTACGTCTGTAATCCGACGTAAACCCGCCCTATTCGGAAAGCCTGATCGTCCCACTGAATCAATACTGATCAGACAGGGGACATCAGCCATGACTCGCTTGCACATCGCAGCGCTTGCCGCCGCATCCACCATCGCGCTGGTCGCCGCCTGCACCAGCAACCCGCCCAATGACGGCAGGCCAGAGGCCGGCGCGGGCGCCACCGCTCAGGATGCAGCCGTGGCCGTCACGGGCATCACCTCGGAAGAGCGCGACAACGTGGTTGTCACCGGATCGCTCGTCGCCCCGCCTTCACCGCCGCCTCCAGCGCCGCCCCCGCTCTACGCGCCTCCGCCGCCGGTCGGCATGGCCGCGCCGAAGATGGCGACGGTTGCGCCCTATGCCCAGATTGCGCCACAGCCGATGCCGGGCGACGTCAACCGCGACACCTACAGGGACGTCGAGATCAACGCTGTGAAGGTGGTGGCGGAAGAGCCGGTTTCAACCTTCTCGATCGATGTCGACACGGCCAGCTATTCCAACGTCCGCCGGATGCTCAACCAGGGCTACCTGCCGCCGCAGGACGCGGTGCGCATCGAGGAGATGATCAATTACTTTGACTACGAATACGCACTGCCGAAATCGAAGGACAAGCCGTTCGAGACGACGGTGAAGATCGTGCCCTCGCCGTGGGCCGAGGGGCGGCAGCTGATGCACGTCGCGATCCAGGGGTATGACATCAAGCCGGACAAGCGGCCGCCGCTGAATCTCACGCTTCTGGTCGATGTGTCGGGGTCGATGTCGGACCAGAACAAGCTGCCGCTGGCTGTGCAATCGCTGAAGCTGCTGATCGACCAGCTGACGGAAAAGGATCACGTCGCCATCGTGGTGTACGCGGGCGCGGCCGGAGCGGTGCTGGATCCGACTGTGGGTTCGGACAAGGCCAAGATCCTTGCGGCGCTGGAGCGGCTCCAAGCCGGCGGCTCGACCGCGGGCGGCGAAGGGCTTCGTCTTGCCTACAGCCTCGCCAAGCAGAGCTTCCAAAAGGAAGGCGTCAACCGGGTGATGCTGCTCAGCGATGGCGACTTCAACGTGGGCATCAACGATCCGCGCGCGCTGGAAGACTTCGTCAGCCGCGAGCGGGAGAGCGGCGTTTATCTCTCCATCCTCGGCTTTGGCGGGGGCAACTACAACGACGCGCTGATGCAGACGCTGGCGCAGGCCGGCAATGGCATGGCTTCCTACATCGACACGCTAAGCGAGGGACGGAAGGTTCTGAATGACGATCTTTCAGGATCGCTGTTCCCCATCGCAAACGACGTGAAAATCCAGGTGGAGTTCAACCCGGCGCGTGTGGCCGAGTATCGCCTGATCGGGTACGAGACCCGCATCCTCAACAAGGAAGACTTCAACAACGACAAGGTGGACGCCGGCGAGATCGGCGCGGGCGCTTCGGTGACGGCGATCTATGAGATCACGCCGGTCGGATCGAAAGCCGTGCTGAACGATCCGAGCCGCTATCAGGCGCCGAAGCCGATGCCGGAAGCGACTGCGAACGAGTTCGCCTTCCTGAAGATCCGCTACAAGATGCCGGGGCAGGATACCTCGAAACTGATCAACCGGCCGATCACGGCGGCGGACCAGGTCAGCAGTCTGACGAGCGCGCCGGAGTCGACGCGGTTTGCGACGTCGGTTGCAGCGTATGGCTCGCTGATGCGCGGTGATCCCTACCTTGCGAAGACGTTCAGCTGGGATCAGGTGATCGAGCTGGCCAATGGCGCGAAGGGCAAGGATGAATTCGGCTATCGCGCCGAGTTTGTGCAGCTGGCCCGTCTTGCGAAATCGGCGGCTTCGCAGCAGGCGTTGAAGCCGGCCGGTGGCGGCGTGGGGCAGTAGTCTTTCTCGAAATAGTCGCGCCCACAAAGAGTCGGGCCCCGCGGAGTGATCCGCGGGGCCCGCTTCCCGTCAGGCAATCGGTGTGGAGACCAGCGGAGACTGAACGCCCACGCACACCGAATGACGAGGTTCTGTTGAGGCGCGCGCCTTAGGCGGCGATCGCCATCGTTTCGAGCTCAAGCTCGCTGCCGGAGGCGAAGACCGGGTCGAGGCCATTGGCGAGATCGGCGGCTTCGCGGCGGCGCGCGGTGATATCCATGTTGCGGCGGATGAAGATGGCCGTGGCGCCATAGCGGCGAGCTTCGCGCCAGCGCCAGAAGGTGGAGACATCGCCCTCCGTTCCACCCTGATCGGCGACGCGGATGACGCGCCAGCCTTTGCCTTCGGGAGCGGCGAAGAGCACGACGCCGGGGACTTTCGCCCAGTCCTGCTCGGCGCCCATGCGCGTGAACTGGTAGGAGGCGCCGTTCGCGCCGCAGAAGTTGGCCGTTCCGGTGTTCAGCGTTGCCATGTTCTTGCTCCGTTCTTTTCTCGTTTGTATTCCCTTTTTGTTCTCACGCAAGATCGTTGGCGGAAGTTTTTCGTAAACAAGTGGTTAAGGTTTGCGGCGCGGCGCAACGGGTCGCGACCTCGCAGGTGAAGCCTGCGAGGCGGGTTGTTTGATTCAGACGGACATCGAAGATGGGTGGTGCTCGTGCTCCGGCCGCGTTGCGGCCAGCCCCCTCCCGCCTTCGCTGCGCTTCGGCGCGGCAAGCCGCCACGCCGCTACGCGGCGCGCCACCTCCCCCGCCTGCTTCGCAGCCGAGGGAGGACAACGCGCCCACCGCCTCATGGTTCGAATTGATTGCGGCTCCGCCGCGGGACGAAC
>NCEM01000057.1 GCA_002280725.1 Alphaproteobacteria bacterium 32-64-14 | reverse complement strand
CGGCGCACGATAGGTCGCGTCATCCACAGTGAGACTCGTCGTCGTGCCGCCACAGGCCGCGAGCGTCAGGGCCAGACCAGCGATTGCCATCCTCATGGGAGTCCTCCGCGCGTCACAGGTCTAGCCGCCAGCCCGCGCCAGCGACATGCGCCCTAAGGACGCCAGAAGCCAATCACCTTCCGCACCTCGTCCATCACGGGCGCGGCAATCTCGTTCGCGCGCTCGCCGCCGCTCTTCAGCACGCGGTCGACTTCACCCGGATCGTTCATCAGGCGGCGCATGGTATCCGCAACGGGCCCGAGCTTGGCGACGGCAAGATCGGCCAGCGCCGGCTTGAACTTGCCGAAGCCATGCCCGCCGAACTCGTTCAGCACATCCTGCTCGCTCTGCCCGTTCAACACCGCATAGATACCCACGAGGTTGGCCGCTTCCGCCCTGCCCGCAAGACCCTTCACGTCCGAGGGCAGCAGGTCGCTGTCCGACGTCGCGCGCTTGATCTTCTTTGCAATGTCGTCCGCCGTATCGAGCAGGTTGATGCGCGAGGCGTCCGACGGATCGGACTTCGACATTTTCTTCGTGCCGTCTTTCAGCGACATGATGCGCGCGCCCGGCCCCTGATAGATCGGCTCGGGCAGCGGGAAGAATCCCGGCGCGTTGAAGTCGCGGTTGAACTTCGCGGCAATGTCGCGGCTCAGCTCAAGATGTTGCTTCTGATCCTCGCCCACCGGCACGTGCGTCGCCTTGTAAGCCAGAATGTCGGCTGCCTGCAGCACCGGATAATCAAACAGGCCGACAGAGATATTCTCCGCATCCTTGCCCGACGACTTGTCCTTGAACTGCGTCATGCGCTCGACCCAGCCCATGCGCGCCACGCAGTTGAAGATCCACCCCAGCTCCGCATGCGCCAGCACGGACGATTGCGCGAAGATGATCGCCTTTTTCGGGTCGACGCCCGCCGCCAGATAGGCCGCCGCGATCTCGCGCGTCTGCGCCGCCAGCAGTTTCGGATCCTGCGGCACGGTGATCGCGTGCAGGTCCACCACGCAGAAGATGCACGGATACTGGTCCTGCATCGCGACGAACTTCACCAGCGCGCCGAGATAGTTCCCAAGGTGCAGGCTTCCCGAAGGCTGCACGCCCGAAAAAACACGCTGCGGCCCGGAATACTCGGCCGGTTTCTGTTCGGATGATTTCTGCTCAGACATGGGCGGGGCTTTATCAGCCCTCGCCGTCCGACGGAACCCCGGCAACGCCCTTCTCCCGGCGCAACGCGCCCTTGATCTCGGCAACCGTGGCCGCGCGTAGGGCGAACGCCGCGACGCCGTAGATCACCACGCCAATGACGATCACAGCCAGAACCGCGACTTCCTTGCGCCAGAGCAGTTGCGACAGCGTTTCATACTGCCAGGCGCAGACGCCCGCGAATGCGCCCATCAGCGCGCTCGCAATCATCAGGCGGACCATGCGCGTCCACACCGGCTTGCCCATCGTGTACGCGCCTTCCCGCGCCAGCGTCGACGCCAGCAGGAAGACGTTGACCCACGCGCCCAGCGATGTCGCAAAGCCAAGGCCGATCGCGCCGTCCAGATTCTGCGTCGGCAGCCAGTACCAGAGGCCAGCGCCCACAAACATCGTGATCGCCACGGAGACCAGCGAGAACTGCATCGGCCGCTTCGACTTGTGCCGAGCAAAGAAGGGCGGCGTGAACACCTTGGCCAGCACGAAGGCCGGAATGCCCCACGCAAACTGGCGCAGCACTTCCGCCGTGCGCAACGCATCTGCACTGGTGAATTCTCCGCGCGTCACCGTCGCATCAATGATGAAGTACGGCATCACCAGAATCGCCACCGCAGCCGGCAGCGTGAACGCCATCGACAGACCGATGCCATCGTCCATCGTGCGGCTGGCGCCGGTATGATCATTGTCGGCAAAATGACGCGACAGGCGCGGCACCAGCGCCATGCCCACGGCAACGCCAATGAGCCCGAGCGGCAACTGGTAAAGCCTGTCGGCATTGTAGAGCACGCTGCGCGCGCCCGCGTCCGATCCCGACAGCAGCTGCGTCACGATCGAACTCACCTGCAGCGCCCCGCCCGCGATCGCGCCCGGCACGGCGATGGCGAGCATTTTGCGCACGCCGCCGCTGACCACCGGCAGATTGATACGCAGCTTCACGCCAAGCTTGCGCGTGCCCCACCAGAGCAGCGTGCATTGAAGCAAGCCGGATATCGACACAGCCGTCGCCGCCCATTTGGCAGCCTCGATGCGATCTGGAATGAGAACGAGCGGAGCGATCGTGCAGATGTTGAGGAAGATCGGCGCCGCCGACGTCAGCGCGAAACGCCCGAGCGTGTTGAGCACGCCCGACAGCAACGAGGCGAGCGTCATGAAGACAAGATACGGCATCGCCAACTGCGCCATCAGCGTCGCAATCGCCAGGGTCTCGGGATCGCCGATATAGGCCGACAGCAGGAAAGGCATCAGCCAGGGCAGCGCCACCTCAAGACCGATCGTGACAACCGCCACGACCGTCAGGATGAAAGCCATGGCCTGCGAGGCCATCTTGTCAGCGGCCTCCTCGCCCTCGGTTGCCCGCACGCTGGCGAACACGGGCACGAAGCCTTGCGCAAACGCGCCTTCCGCAAACAGGCGGCGGAAAAGATTGGGCAGCATCTGCGCCGTCGCCCAGCAATCCATCAGCGGCCCCGACGCGCCTCCGCCAAAGCGCGCATTGAGCGCAAGATCGCGGGCAAAGCCGAAGACCCGGCTGCCAAGCGTGAAAAAGGTCTGCACGAAAACGTTGCGCGCCAGTGACATTGCGTATCCGGATCAGCGGTCGAACGATGCCGGCGCACGCGCCAGCGTATGGGCCGGAATGCGCGGCGCATTGGGCGAGTGTGACCGCAGCACGGCGACGAGCTTCTCGGTCAGAGGCTGATCCATGTCTGTTGGCATCGGTCCTCCGCCCAGCGACTCGACATAGAAGACGTCATGCACCCGTTCGCCATAGGCGCCAACGTGGGCCGAGCGGATGGATAGTTTCGCATCCGCAAGTTCGCGCGCGATATCGTACAGCAGCCCCGTCCTGTCGCGGCCCGACACTTCGATGATGGTGCGATCCATCGATGCTTCGCGATCGATCAGCACCAGCGGCGAGATGATGAAGGCCGCATGGCGGCGGCTGGCCGCCGGCGCCTTGCCCGGGCGCTTCACACCCTCGCCGCCCGCAGCTGCTGTCCGCAGGTCCGCAATCAGCCGCTCCAGCGCATGAGGATGATCCGTTCCAAGCGGCTGCCCGCGCGTATCCTGCACGTCGAACACGTCGAGCACGCGGCCCGCGCCCGCATCATAAAGGTGAGCCGCGACGATGTTCGCGCCCGATGCGCTCAACGCGCCGCAGAGATCGGCAAACAGTCCCGGCCGGTCCGGCGCCGACACGACGATCTCGGTCGCCGATCGCCCGCCATCGACATGGGCTGCGACGATGATCGGCTTGCCCGTTTCCTTCGCCAGCGCCGCCGCGTGTCGCGCCTGCGTCTCCGTGTTGAAACCTACCCAGTACGCCGCCTCGATGGCCGCAAGCTGCGGTGTCGGCCCGACACGATCCGACAGCGCCTGCCGCGCCGCTTCCGCCCGCTCGGCAAGTTGTGCGCGAACGCTGAAATCGTCCGTCCGCCCGCCGCGCAACGCCGCTTCCGTCGCGTGATAAAGATCGCGCAGCAGCTGGCCCTTCCAGCCATTCCATACGCCCGGTCCCACCGCACGGATATCCGCGACTGTCAGGATCAGCAGCAGGCGCAGGCGCTCAAGGTTTCCCACGCGCGCGGCAAAGCGCGTGATCGTCTGCGGATCGGTGATGTCGCGCCGCTGCGCCGTGTCACTCATCTCGAGATGGTTGCCGACCAGCCACGCGACGAGATCGGCCTCGTCCTCCGGCAACCCAAGCCGCAGCGCCGCAGCGCGCGCCTGCTTGGCGCCTTCGATCTGCTGGTCGCCCTTCCCCTTGCCCGTGTCGTGCAACAGCATGGCAAGATAAAGCGCCCGCCGGTTCTGCACTTTCGGGAACAGCTCCGTCGACAGTGGATGCAGCTCCTTCTCCGTGCCGCGCTCGATATCGTGGATCGTGTTGACGGCGATCAGCGTGTGCTCGTCCACCGTGAAGTGGTGATACATGTTGAACTGCGTCTGCGCGACGATGCGCCCGAACTCCGGGACGAAACGCCCCAGCACGCCGGCTTCGTTCATCAGCGGCAGAACGATGCCCGGATGGTTCTTGCCCGCGATGATGTCGAGGAACATGGCGCGTGAATCCTCGTCCGTGCGCGCTTGCCGCGTCACCGCCCACAGAGACCTGCGCGCCGCCGTCAGCGCCTCGGGATGGATGTCCATTTGCCGCTCGTTGGCGAGCCAGAACAGACGCATCAGCTTGCGTGTATCGGTGACGAACATGGTGGGATCGGTGATCGACAGCCGCCCGCCATCGATCGAGAAGCCCGCCTCCTTCAGCGGCTTGGCCGCCGCCGCAGGCAACAGTCGCATCCGCCCGCCGGGGCGTTTCTTCTCGTCCACTTCCAGCTTGGCGCACAGTACGCGCGTCAGCGCGCCGACTTCCTTCGCCGCCAGGAAGTAGCGCTTCATGAAGCGCTCGACCGACGTCACATTTCCGCGCGCCGTATAGCCCATGCGCGCCGCCATTTCCGGCTGCAGGTCGAACGACAAACGCTCCTCGCCGCGCCCCGTCAGGAAGTGGAGATGACACCGCACGGTCCACAGGAAGCGCGCCTCGCGCAAGAAGATCGCCTTGTCGCCCGGCGTGAACGTCGAGTTGTCGAGAACCTCCTGCAGCTTGATGCCGCCATGGATGTACTTCGCCAGCCAGAACAACGTCTGCAGGTCGCGCAAACTCCCCTTGCCGTCCTTCACATTGGGCTCGACGCGGTAGCGTGAATCGCCCTCGCGCGCGTGGCGGTCGTCCCGCTCCTGAAGCTTGGCGGCGACGAACTCCGCGCCACGCCCTGCGATCACATCCTTCTGGAAGCGCTCCGAGAGCTTGTCGAAAACAGTCTGGTCGCCAAACAGGAGGCGCTTGTCGAGGATCGCCGTGCGGATCGTCACATCTTCCTTCGACAGCCGCACGCACTCGTCGATCGTGCGGAAGGAATGGCCGACCTTCAGCCCCATGTCCCACAGCGCATAGAGCATGTACTCGATCACGCTCTCCGCCCACGCGGTCTGCTTGTAGTTGCGCACGAACAGGAGATCGACGTCGGAGGACGGCGCCAGCACGCCGCGCCCGTATCCACCCACCGCCACCACAGCCATGCGCTCGGCCTCGGTCGGGTTGTGGGCGCGGAAGATGTGGACCACCGTGAAGTCGTAGAGCGCCGACAGCGCCTCATCCATCACGGCCGAGAGCAGGTTCGCCGTGTCGAGCCCGTCCGCCCCCTCTTCCAGCCTGTCCTGCGCAATCATGCGGCCGCGGAACAGCGCGGCATGGATCAGGTCCAGCGCCCGCTTGCGCTGCGCCACCGGGTCGGAACCATTGTCCAGCGCCGCCGCCGTCAGTTGGATACGCAGCTTCCGCCCATCGACGATATCGGCAATCCGCCAGGGACCAGGTTTGACCGGGCCCGAACGGGGCGCCGGCAGGTCGTCCCGGTCGTCAGCTGGGGTTGCGGCGTCATTCATGACTGAGATGTCTATCCGCCTTTGCCCCAACGCAACAGGCGTCACCACGTGAGCCGGGCGTACTGTCGCGGTTGCCCCGCCGTGGTCGCCCCATAGCGGTTGCCCCATAGCGGTTGCCCATGGCCGCGCAGCGCGGCAGGTTCGCCCGAACATGGCCGGGGCCGGAAATGACTGATCCGCTGGAGATCGCCGCAACGGTCCTGACGCTGATATGCGTTCTATTGGCCGTCAAACGCAGCCTGTGGCAGTTCCCGACCGGCATTCTGGGCACCGCGCTTGGCTTCTTCGTGTTCTGGGGCGCCGGGCTCTATTCCAGCGCGTTCCTGCAGCCCTTCTTCATCGTCGTTCAGGTCTATGGCTGGTGGTACTGGACCCGGGGCGACAAGGGTCACAAGCCGCGCATCCGCTCTACCGACCCCTGGCTGGTCGCCATCGTGTGCCTCGCCGCCCTGTGCGTTGCGATCGGCGCCGCCTACGCGCTCGAGCAACTCACCGACGCCCAGATGGCTGTTCCGGATGCCGCCATTTTCGGCCTCAGCATCGTCGCCCAGATCCTGCTCGACCGGAAGCGGGTGGAGAACTGGCCGGTCTGGGTCGTGGTCAACATCCTGTCGGTCTATGTCTACGCCAGCCAGGGGCTCTGGCTTTACACCGTCCTCTACGCCTTCTTCATCTTCAATGCGTTCTGGGGCTGGTGGGAATGGCGCAAGGAATTGCTGTCATACGGCGCTGGCGTAGACTCCGCGAAAGACGAAAGCGCAGCATGAGCTTCCTCGCCAAACCGAAACGCGGCTTCGTTCTCGGCAAGTTCATGCCGCCGCACGCGGGCCACGTTTACCTCTGCGATTTCGGCCGCGCCTATGTCGACGAGCTGACCATTCTCGTCTGCTCCCTGCCCGACGATCCGATCCCCGGCGAGTTGCGCCTGCAGTGGATGCGCGAGATGTTTCCGAGCACGCGCGTGGTGCACTGTCCCGAAATCGTGCCGCAGGAACCCGAAGACGATCCGGAAAACTTCTGGCCGATCTGGCATGACATTCTCAAGCGCTACCATCCCGAGCCGATCGATATCGTCTTCGCCTCCGAGACGTACGGCCATCGACTTGCCGCCGAAGCTGGCGCGCGTTTCGTGCCTGTCGATGAAGCGCGCACCGCCTTCCCCATCTCGGCAACCGCCATCCGCAACGACCCTTATCGCAACTGGCGTTTCCTGCCTGGCCCGGTGCGACCCTATTATCTGAAGCGCGTCACGTTGGTCGGCGCGGAATCGACCGGCAAGACATCGCTCGCAGCCGAACTCGCGCGCCACTATGACACCATCGTCGCCCCCGAATACGGCCGCTTCCACACCGAGGCATTCGGCTCTGGCGCAACGTCGCCCGAAGACATGCGCCAGATCGTGATGGGCCACCTGGCCGGCGTCGCTGCCGCCAGCCTGCGCGCCAATCGCGTATTGATCGAGGACACGGATCCCGTCCTCACCGCTGTCTGGTCAGACACCCTCGCCGGCTCGCGCGATCCGTGGTTCGACGCCTATCGCGACTATCCGGACCTCTATCTTTTCTGCGACATCGACCTGCCCTGGGTCGACGATGGCACCCGCTATTTCCACGACCCCGCCGTCCGCCGCAATTTCCACCGCGCCACCGAACGCGAACTCGTCTCGCGCGGCGTCAAATTCGTCCGCGTGCGAGGAACGCCCGAACAGCGCCGCACGATCGCGGTAGAAGCAATCGACAACCTGCTTCGCGCGACCAACGTTAGGCGCTGACCCAACCCCAAAAACCAAACCGGCCAGCTGGGGGAGCAGCTGGCCGGTCATTGGCTGGAACGCATTTGCTTTGGGGAGGGTTCAGGCAACCCCGCCGCCGATGAAGGCCGTCGCCAACATCAGGAACACAGCCGCAACGCTGAGGAGGCCAAGGAAGAGGGAGCCGATCAGGTTCACGCTCTCGAGCTTCGTGGTTTTGTTCAGACCGTACATTTTCGTCTCCGCTTCTTATTTTCTTGTTCTTGGCGGGTCGGCCTCTGCCGGGCTTTGCCGCCTCACGGATTGAGGGGAAGTCTTGTCGGGGAGGCTTAGGCGATGCCGCCGAGGCCAGCGAAGGCGACGATGGCGGAAGCCAGGGTGAAGAAGGCGATGCCGAACGAGGCAACCAGGTTCACAGCTTCGAGCTTCGATTGTTTGATCAGACCGTTCATGGAAGTTCTCCGTTTCTTGTTTTTATCGGCTGCGCCTCTTGGTGGGCCTCGCCGTTGCAGACTTGTCTGCAACCCCCGTGCCAGTTTTCTTTAACTCTGATTGGCTCTGTTTTTGTTCTGTTTTTGGGATTTCCGTGTTTCGGTGTTCACACATGCACGGCGGCGCTCGCCATGTGAGTGGCGCATTTCACCATCGATGTGGCGAAAACAGCATCTGAAAACGTACTGCCCGCCCGAGCGGTCAGTCAGGGCGGGCATCCTGCTTGATGCGGCCCTTCATCTCTTCGAACAGCTTGTCGCGAAGCGCTGTCGTGCCGCCCATCATTTCGTCGAAATAGGTGTTCTCCGCCGTCAGATACTCGCGCACGTCCTGCTTGAGGATGCTCGGGTCTTGAGTATCTCCTGCCAGCGATCGTCCTTGATCCACTGATACACGTCCTCGCGGGTGCGGCCGAGCTGCGTGATCGTCTTGGGGCCTTTCTTGGCGGCCGGCGCAGCAGGTCCGCCGCACGCCTGAAGTTTCCCCTACGGAACAAACAAGCCAGGCGTCAGTCAGTCCCGCGCCATGCCCGAAATTCGGGAATACCGGCTTGCGGTGGTCAGGCGCCTGATTTCGCTCCGGACTTGAGCCGATAAACCAGCTCCAGCGCCTCTTTCGGCGTCAGCGTATCGGGATCGAGCGCGGCCAGCAGCTTGTCCGCCTCTGACAGCTCACGCACTTCGGGCTCAGCGCGCGCCTCGAACGCGGCAAACAGCGGCAACTCTTCCAGCCGCTTTGCCCCGCCCTCTTTCGCTTCCAGCCTCTTCAGCACCGCCTCGGCGCGCTTCACGGCAACAGCTGGCAATCCAGCAAGCTTCGCCACCTGCACGCCATACGAACGATCCGCAGGCCCCGGCTTCACCTCGTGCAGGAAAACAAGATCGCCCTTCCACTCCTGCGCGCGCAGGCTGGCATTGCTGCAGGCCGCCAGAGTATCGGCCAGCCCCGTCAGCTCATGATAGTGCGTCGCGAACAGCGCGCGGCACTTGTTGATCTCATGCAGGTGCTCGACCACCGCCCACGCAATCGCAAGCCCATCCCATGTTGATGTTCCCCGTCCAACTTCATCGAGGATCACGATCGAATTGTGCGTCGCCTGGTTGAGGATCGCCGCCGTTTCGATCATCTCGACCATGAATGTGGATCGCCCGCGCGAAAGATCGTCCGACGCCCCCACGCGCGAGAACACGCGGTCGGCCAGCCCCAGCCGGAACTTCCGCGCCGGCACATAGCAGCCCGCCTGCGCGAGTATCACCAGCAACACATTCTGGCGCAGGAAAGTCGACTTACCAGCCATGTTCGGCCCGGTGATCAGCGTGAGACGCGGACCCGACGATCCACGCGCATCCAGCCGGCAATCGTTCGCCGTGAAACCCTGCCCCTGCGCCCGCAGCGCCGCTTCCACCACGGGATGCCGCGCGCCTTCGGCCTCAAACACCGGCGCATCGGCAATCTCGGGCCGCACGGCAGAGACCTCCGCCGCCCATTCTGCGTTCGACGCCGCCACATCAATCCGCGCCAGCCCATCCGCAACGCGCGCCAGCTCCGGCCCCAGCGCATCGGCATCGCTCACGAGCCGGTTGAAGATGTCCAGCTCCCGCGCGAGCGCCTCTCCATCCGCGCGCGAGATTTTCGCCTCAAGCTCGGCCAGCTGCGTCGTCGAGAACCGCATGGCGTTCGCCATCGTCTGGCGATGCATGTAGGTCGCCGCCAGCGGCGGCTTCATCAGCTGGTCGCCGTACTTGGCGTTCACTTCGATGAAAAAGCCCAGCACGTTGTTGTGCTTGATGCGCAGACCCGAAATGCCGGTCTCTTCGTTGTATTGCGCCTCCAGCCGCGCAATCACGCCGCGCGCATCTTCCTTCAGCGACCGCGCCTCATCGAGCGCCGGATCAAACCCCGCCGCAACAAACCCGCCATCGCGCGCCTGCACGGGAAGCTCCGCCGCTAGCGCGCTCGACACCCGCTGCGCAAACGCGCCAAGCTTCGGCTTGTCCGCGAGCGTCAGCGCATCACAGGCCGCATGAATCTCGGCCGGCGGATCATCGTGCGTCGACAAGTCCGCGCAGATCTCTTCCCCCACGCGCAGGCACGCCGCCAGCGCCGCGAGATCGCGCGGCCCGCCGCGCCGCAGCCCCAGCCGCATCCGCGAGCGTTCCAGATCGGTCGCCCGCTTCAGCGCATCGCGCGCAAACTCGCGCCGGTCCGACGCATCAAGAAAGAACGCGACGGCATCCAGCCTGCGCGTGATCTCAGCGCCATCGCGCGATGGCCGTGTGATGCGATGCGCCAGCAGGCGCGCGCCGGCAGACGTCACCGTCTGGTCAATCGCCGCTACCAGCGACCCCTGCCTTGCCCCACGCGATGACCGCTCGATCTCCAGGCTCGTCCGCGTCGCCGGATCAATCGCAAGGAACGTCTCCGGCGCCGTGCGGATCGGCGGATCAAGCCGCGCCTGCCCGCCCGCCTGCGTCACCGCGAGATAATCGAACAGCAAGCCACACGCGATCAGCTCGGCCCTATTGAACACGCCAAACCCGTCCAGCGTCGACACGCCTAACGCCTCGCGGAACAGCCGCTCGCCCAGCTTCGCATCCGCCCGCGCATCGGGGCGTGGCGTCAGCGTCAGCCCCTGCACCGCTCGCGCGACATCCGGCTGGCTCATCACGCTGTCGGCAACCAGCACCTCTCGCGGCGCAATCGCGCCTAGCACATCCTCCAGCGTCTCCGGCGCCAGCGCGAATACCTCGAACCGCCCTGTCGACACATCCGCAATCGCCAGCGCCGCCTCGCGCCCACCGCCGCCAACTCCGATGGCGGCAAGGCAGTTGGCCGAGCGCGCCTCCAGCAGCGCCTCTTCCGTGATCGTGCCCGGCGTCATCACGCGCACGACCTCGCGCCGCACCACGGCCTTCGATCCACGCTTCTTCGCCTCAGCCGGATCCTCGGTCTGCTCGCATACGGCCACGCGATAGCCCGCCTTGATCAGGCGCGAGAGATATCCCTCGGCTGCATGATAAGGCACGCCCGCCATCGGAATGGGCTGGCCATTATGCTGGCCGCGATGCGTCTGCGTGATGCCCAGCACCTGACCCGCCGTGATCGCATCCTCGAAGAACAGCTCGTAGAAATCGCCCATCCGGAAGAACAGCATCGCGTCGGGATGCCGCGCCTTCATCTCGAGGTACTGCGCCATGAAAGGCGTCGCGCCCTCGGTGGAGGGCGCTGTGGGAGCAACTTCTTGCTCTTCTGAAGGGGTTGCAGGCCCTTTCACGCTTGATTCGAACCCCTTTTGCGGCTCAATGCCCGCCTGCCCCGCCAGACACCTGCGTCCTCGGCGAGGCCCTGCCTAGTGACACGCGACGCCGCCCTCAAGTCCTAAAGCCTGAAGTCCGATTAGATGACATCGAAACGCCCCAGCTTCACAGACGAGGAAGCCCTCGCCTTCCACCGCTATCCACAGCCGGGGAAGCTGTCGGTAACGCCGACCAAGCCGATGGCGACACAGAAAGACCTGTCGCTGGCCTATTCCCCGGGCGTCGCCATTCCCGTGCTTGCGATCGCAGCCAATCCCGAGCTGGCCTACGATTACACCTCCAAGGGCAACATGGTCGCCGTGATCACCAATGGCACCGCCATTCTGGGCCTTGGCGATCTCGGGCCGATGGCGTCGAAGCCCGTGATGGAGGGCAAGTCCGTTCTCTTCAAACGTTTCGCCGACGTCGATTCCATCGACATCGAGGTCGACGAGAAAGACCCGCAGAAATTCATCGACTGTGTCCGCGCCATTGGCGCGACCTGGGGCGGCATCAACCTTGAAGACATCAAGGCGCCCGAGTGCTTCATCATCGAGAGCGAGCTGCGCGAGATGCTCGACATCCCGGTCTTCCACGACGACCAGCACGGCACGGCGATCATAGCCACCGCCGGCCTGATCAACGCCTGCGAGATCACCGGCCGCAAGCTTTCCGACTGCAAGGTCGTCATCTCCGGCGCCGGCGCCGCCGGCCTCTCCGTCGCGGGCCTCATCCGCCATCTCGGTGTCAAGCGAGACAACATCCTGATGGTCGACCGTCAGGGCGTCATCTACGAGGGCCGCTCCGACGGTATGGACCAGTTCAAGTCCGCCTTCGCCGTGAAGACCAAGAAGCGCACGCTGGCTGAAGCGTTCGAAGGCGCCGACGTCTTCATGGGTCTCTCCGCCAAGGGCACGGTCAACAAGGCCATGGTCAAATCCATGGCGAAGAACCCGATGATCTTCCCGATGGCGAACCCCGATCCTGAGATCACGCCAGAAGAAATCCTCGAAGTCCGCACGGACGCCATCATCGCCACGGGCCGGTCTGACTATCCGAACCAGATCAACAACGTGCTGGGCTTCCCCTACATCTTCCGCGGCGCGCTCGACGTGCGCGCCCGCACGATCAACGAAGAGATGAAGGTCGCCGCCGCGAAGGCCCTCGCCCAGCTCGCGCGCGAAGACGTGCCGGATGAAGTGGCCGCCGCCTACGCAGGCGCGCGCCCCACCTTCGGCCGCGATTACATCATCCCCGCCCCGTTCGATCCGCGCCTTATTTGGTATGTGCCGCCGTTCATCGCGCAGGCCGCGATGGATACAGGCGTCGCCCGCAAGCCCATCGCCGACATGGGCGCCTATCGCGATTCACTGGCCCAGCGCCTCGACCCCGCCGCCTCGTTCCTGCAGCGCGTCTACGGCAAGGTGCGCTCCGAGAAGCCCAAGCGCGTGGTCTTTGCCGAGGGCGAAGAGCCCGCCGTGATCCGCGCCGCCTGGCAGTTCAAGACGCAGGAGCTGGGCGAACCCATCCTCGTCGGCCGCGACGAGCAGGTGACGCGCAATATGCAGCTGCTCGGCATTCCCGCCGGCGAGCTGCAGATCATGAACGCCCGTGTGTCGGCCAACAACGAGGCCTATACCGAGTTCCTGTACAAACGCCTGCAGCGCAAAGGCTATCTGCAGCGCGACGCGCAGCGCATGATTAACCAGGACCGCAACGTGTTCGGCGCCACCATGGTCGCCCTCGGCCACGCCGACGGCATGGTCACCGGCGTCACCCGCAACTACGCCACCTCACTGTCGGATGTGCTGCAGGCGATTGACCAGCGCGAAGATACGCGCCCTATCGGCGTCTCGATCATCATCGGCAAGACCGGCCCGATCATCATCGCCGACACCAGCGTCACCGAAATGCCAGGCGCCGAAGAACTTGCCGACATCGCCGTCTCGGCTGCAAAGGCGGCACAGAAGCTCGGATTCACGCCGAAAGTCGCCTTCCTCTCCTACTCGACCTTCGGCAACCCGCCGGGCGAGCGCATGGCGAAAGTCCGCGACGCCGTGGCGCTGCTTGATGCGAAGGGCGATGTCGGCTTCGAATACGATGGCGAGATGGCCGTCGACGTGGCGCTCAACCCCGAAGCGCGCAGGCTCTATCCTTTCTGCCGCCTCACGGGTCCCGCCAACGTGCTGGTGATGCCCGCCATCCACTCCGCCGCGATCTCCACCAAGATCGCAGCGACACTTGGCGGCGTCACCGTTCTGGGCCCGCTCCTCGTGGGCCTAAAATCCAGCGTGCAGATCGCCCAGCTCGACGCAACCGCCCAGGACATCGTCAACCTCGCCGCCTTCGCCGCATACAACACGAACGGCTAGTGCAGAGCTCGTGAACACCCACTGTGTCATTCCGGACGCGCGCGAAAGCGTGCGAGCCGGAACCTAGGAGCTACACACACCGGCCCCGCAGCCCCTGGGTTCCCGCGCTCCGCTTCGCTCCAGCGGGAATGACACCATTGCTTGCGAGAGACGCCTCAAGCCCGCGTCACCCGCCTCAAAGTCAGATTGATCCGTCCACCACCCGGGATCAGCGTCGAGCTATCCGGCCATATCCGGTCCACACCATGATAGGCGCGCCGTGACGCGCCGCCCAGCACCACCACATCGCCTGATGCGAGCCGCATCGACGACGTCGGGCTGTTCCGCTCCAGCCCGCCCAACCGGAACAGCGCGCGAGACCCGAGCGACACCGAAACGACCGGCGCATCCTTCGCGTCTTCGTCCGCATCGATATGCAGGCCAAGCTTCGTGCCCGCCTCATACCAGTTGACGAGACACGCCTCGGGCGGCGCAGGCCAGTCGGTCACATCCTCCCATAGTTTCAGCAATGTCTCCGGGATCGGCCCCCACGCCTC
>NCEM01000056.1 GCA_002280725.1 Alphaproteobacteria bacterium 32-64-14 | reverse complement strand
AGGCTTCGAGTTCATCGGCAAGGGCCACAACCTCACCCGCGTCATCGACACGCTGGAAAAGGAAATGCGCGAAGCCGCCGCGAACCTGGAGTTCGAGACCGCTGCGAGGTTGCGCGACGAGGTGAAGAAACTGCGCGACGTGGAGATCGGCATCGGCGTCGAGGCCGTGCTGCCGCCGGCGGATTGATCGCGACGACGCGCGACGTCCTCCACCGCGCGACCTGCCTCCCGGAGCCGAAGGGCGCAGGGAGGAGCGCGGGGGAGGTGGATCGTCTCCCGAAGCCAAAGGCGTAGGGAGGCGAGACGGAGGGGGCTGGCCGAAGGCCGGATGCTCAGGGAGTGACCGTCCCTATTGAATTTCCAGTGCTTCCAGTTCGAGTAGCAGCTCTGAAATTAATGCTGTCGTCGCTTCGGTAGTCCTTACAGCCGGCGGAGCGAATAGGTTTGCTATCTTTGCCTTTGTGGGCTCTCCGATTTCCGGGGTTTGTTTTATGACCGCATTGGCGAATTCGTCGAGCTGTTTGCTCACAAAGTATCCTCTAAACGCGGCGAGCCGATCAACATCAGCTGACGTCACCGTTTCAAATGTGCGGTCGGGACCGATCGCGATTCGAACCAACAAATTTGCGAGCCGCTGCAGACCTTGATCTCCGGATTCCAGGCCGATGGATCGCTGCGCTTGATACATCCAAAAACTGTAGCCCTGAATCGTGGACCTCTGCCATTGATATGCCTCTAGCATCCGTTCTCTTGCCCTGTAATCACGAGCGGCTTGATCTGCCTTTTGCCTCTCTGCGCGTGCGATCTCGTCAGCTTTGAGTCTCTCGGCGCGAGCCGCAGCTTCTGCCTGCTCTCTGTTACTTAGGATGTAGTATTGTCTCCGGGCATCCAGAAAGCGCCAGTACTGCGACGCAGCCGAAGCGATGAAAGAAAGTGCGCCCGCGAGAAATAGCGCCGAGCCGAATTCGGAGTTTAGTACTTCAAGCGAAGCCGATTTGGCTCCGGCTAGATGCGGTACCCATGCAACAGCCACAAAAAGCAACACGCCCAGGCTCAGGATGAGGCTTGGTGGTTGGAGCGCGATCCGCCGCTGCGCGGCTGCCCCCTCCGTCAGGCGCGATGCGCCTGCCACCTCCCCCGCGCTTTGCGCGGTGGAGGACTTGTACCTGCCGCGCGATCCGGCCGCTTTGCGGCCGGCCCCCTCCGTCCGCTTCGCGTCCACCTCCCCCAGCTTTGCTTGGGGAGGACTTCGCCGTGTGGGCGATCCGCCCGGCTTTGCCGGGCAGCCCCCTCCGTCAGGCGCGATGCGCCTGCCACCTCCCCCGCGCTTTGCGCGGTGGAGGACTCGCGGCGGTGGGGGTTGCGCGGTTTGTGGTCCTGCCCCAGCTTGCTGGGGAAGGTGGATCGGCGCGTAGCGCCGAGACGGAAGGGGCTGGTCGCGATAGCGACCGGATCGATGGGTGGGGGAATGCGGGTTCATCGCCGCACACGTACGCGCGCCAAGGCGCTGCGCTGGCCGATGACGCGGGCTGAAGTGATCGTGTGCCATTCTTGAGTGTCATGGGGCTTCAGCGCGGGCGGCTCTCTGGCTTTCATTTTCGCAAGCAGCATCCGGTGGGGCCGTTCATCGCGGACTTTGCGTGCGTGAAGGCGCGCGTGCTGATCGAGATCGATGGGGAGACGCACTGGCGCGATTTCGAACGGCGGCGGGATGCGGTGCGCACGGCGTTTCTGGAGCGCGCGGGGTGGACGGTGGTGCGCGTGTGGAATGCCGATGTGTATGGGAATGAGGATGGGGTGGTGGAGACGGTGTTGCGGTTTGTTGTGGCGGGGGAGGAGGGGCGGCTTGCTGGTGGCGCGATCCGCCCGGCTAAGCCGGGCAGCCCCCTCCGTCAGCCGCGCTAGGGCGCGGCTGCCACCTCCCCCGGCTTTGCCGGTGGAGGACGGCGCCGGTGGGCGGCGCGGAAAAAAGTTTTCCCACACCCCTTTGACCTGACTCGATAGTGGCGCGCGGAGGAGTGCGTCATGGCGAGAGCTTATGCGGAGATGATGGGCCTCGAATTCGAGGCGGAGCGGCTGGTGCGGATGGGGGAGAGCCGGGCGGAGGTGTCGCGGCGGCTGGGCGTGCATCCGCAGACGCTGGCGGGGTGGGCGCTGCGCGGGGGGTGGCGCAAGAAAGACCTCGAGATGGAGCGCAACAAGGAGATCACGCGCGCGACGATCCTCACGATCCGGGCGGGCAATCGCGCGGCGGATGCGGAGCAGGCCCTGCGGGCGCGGATGGTGGACTTCATGCGCGAGGCTGTGCGGCTGCTGGCGGAGGGTGATGGGGCGCTGGGGGAGCTGGAGCGGCGGCTGGCGGGGGTGGAGAATTTCCACCGGCTGGAGGGGCTGAAGGTGGAGGTGGAGCCCGATCCGAAGGTGGCGGGGAGAAGGAGCCTGGGGGATGCGGATGTGGAGCATCTGAAGTAGCGTGGCGTCTGATCAGGGAGAGACAGATGGCGCAGGCCGCACCGGAGACGATCACACGCTGGCACCGCATCGCGCTGGAGAATCTGCCGGAGGAGCTTGGCGGCATCCTGGCGGAGGATGCGGTGTTCGAGAGCCCGGTGGTGCATACGCCGCAGCACGGGCGCGCCATCGTGGAGGCGTATCTGCGCGGGGCGCTGGCTGTGCTGAACACGGAGCACTTCCGCTATGGCGGGGAGTGGTATGGCGCGCGCTCGGCTGTGCTGGAGTTTTTCTCTGAAGTTGATGGCGTGAAGATCAACGGCGTCGACATCATCGAATGGAACGATGCCGGGCTGATCACGCGGTTCAAGGTGATGGTGCGGCCGCTGAAGGCGATCAACAAGCTGCACGAGAAGATGGGCGAGTATCTGGTGCGCGTGGGCGCGGTGAAGGTGAAGTCATGATGCGGACTTTACTGGGAGCTGTTGCGGCTGTCGTGCTGGCCGCGTGTGCGTCGGCGCCGGTGGGGGGCGATCCGCAGGCGCGCGTCGAGAGCGGGGTGATCGCCGGGCGCGTGAGCGAGGGCGTGGCGGTGTGGCGCAATGTGCCGTTCGCGGCGGCGCCGGTGGGCGACCTGCGCTGGGCCCCGCCCGAGCGTGCGCCGAAATGGGACGGCGTGCGCGATGCTGGCGCCAATGGCGTGTCGTGCCCGCAGACGATGCGCGCGGATGGCAAGGCGAATACGGGCGGGGCGTATGGGCCGACGTCGGAGGATTGCCTGCAGTTGAATGTGTTCGCGCCGGTGGGAGCGAAGAGCGCGCCGGTGATGGTGTGGATCCATGGCGGCTCGCATCGCGTGGGCGCGGGCTGGTTCTATGACGGGACCGAGTTCGCGAAGGACGGCATCGTCGTGGTGTCGATGAACTACCGCCTCGGCGCGCTGGGGTATCTGTCGCATCCGGCCCTAAGCAAGGAGAATGGGGGCGAGCGCTCGGGCAATTACGGGCTGATGGACCAGATCGCGGCGCTGGAATGGGTGAAGCGCAATGTGGCGCAGTTCGGCGGCGACCCGAACAACGTCACGCTGTTCGGCGAGAGCGCGGGCGGCCTCAGCACGATGGCGGTGCTGTCCGTTCCCTCCGCGCGCGGGCTCTACAACAAAGCCATCGTTCAGTCGGGTGGCGGCTGGTATCCGCCGCAGACGGTGAAGTTCAAGGAGGACGAGGGCATCGCCATCCTCAAGCCCACGGGCCTCGGGCCCGACGCAACCGCGCAGCAGCTGCGCGCGCTGCCGGCCGATGTGCTGGGCGGGCTCGCCGGCGGCTATGGTCCGTACCCGGACGGTGTGCTGATGCCCGAAACGCCGAGCCAGGCGATCGCGCGCGGCCGCTTCCCCGACGTGCCGCTGATGATCGGCTGGAATTCCGGCGAGGACACGCTGATGGGCCCGAGCCCGCTGCCCGCCGCAACGCTGGCGCAGATCCCGCCCATCGCGAAGATGGTCTATCCGGCGGAGGCCGCGCAGGGCGATGAAGCGCTGGCCCGCGTGATCTTCACCGACAGCCTGTTCGGCGGCTCGGCCCGCTGGGTCGCGGCGGAGACGGCGGAGGGCGCGCCGTCCTTCCTCTACCACTTCTCCTATATCGCGGAGGCGTACCGCCCCACGACGAAGTCAGCCGGCCACGCCACCGAGATTCCGTATGTGTGGAAGATGTGGACCTCGCCGGTCGGCGATGTGGGCGAGGGCGACAAGCCGGTGGCCGAACTGATGCACGCCTGCTGGTCTGCCTTCGCGAAGACCGGCCGCGCCTGCGCGCAATGGCCCGCCTACACGAAGGAGGGCGACCAGCTGATGGAGTTCAGCGCCGACAGCGGCGTGCGTGTGGGGTTCAAGAAAGCGGCGTTCAATGCGCAGCAGGCGATTGCGTTGCCGGGGTTGAAGTTGGGGGAGTGATGCGCTTGCGGCGCCGTAGGGTGCATTGAGGCCTTGGCCGAAATGCACCTTTGGTGCGTGTGGCGCGATGGTGCATTTCGCTGCGCTCAATGCACCCTACGTGGTGCGGGGCGTCGATAGCTGTTAGCTTACTCGGCGTGCTCCTCAGGCGGTGCCCCGAGCCTTTTGTTTATCGCCTTCTTGTTCTCGAAAACCCAATCGCAAAACAGTGCGCTGCACGGCCCTGTCATTTTTCCTTTGACGGCGGGCAGCCAGTTCTTCAGCTCGTCGTCGGGTAAGCATGCGGCACCCCAAACCAGGCACGTTTGTTCCACATTTGAAAACTGATCAATCGCTGTCTTTTCTGATCGGAAGTAGTTCACGTCACCCAGTCGTCCTCGAATGAGAAGCAGCTGGCGTTTGTGAATTGGCGACGCGAGGCTGGTGAATTCATTGATATGTTTGTGTTCCAGCGTGATCACGTCTCGTACAAAAAGTTCAAGAAGCCACGCTTGGATTAGTTGTACCGATGCAGCCGGTGGCCGCAGGACCGCCTTTATGACGCGCTCCAGCAGTACGTCGAAACAGCACCGGTCGCCCAGTTCAAGCGCCTGCATGAGCAGGACCAATTCCTTCGCAAAAATCAGAAGCGACTCAAATTCATCAATGATGAACTCGATGGATTCTTCCTTTCGAGTGATTTTGAGCGCACGAAAGATGACCTTGATCCGACCAACATCCCATTGGTCCTTCGCAAGCTCCTCGCGTAGGAATTCAATCAGGTTTAGATTTCTGAGTTTGGAAATGTCTTCTTCATCCGGATCGCCATCCGAATAGATGTCTGACGTAAGCGTTTCCAAAGCGGCGTGGCCGGCGTCTTCAGTTGGGTCAACGAGGAGTGAACTGAGTTTTTCCTCGAACTCGTCGCGATTGTAGACGATGGTTTTGGCGACATTTAGCGAAAGCCCCTCGTTTATTCCTAGCTGTTCAGCTAGTGAGGCGAGTACGTCGTATGGCTCTTGTCCTTTGCGTAAAAACAAGCGGAAGTCGTCTACATAGCGCGTGCTGTCGATGCCGTTGTCCTCAAGCAACCGGTCAGTGTCGCACAGCGAAAGCTCAGCAAGTAAGCGAGCAGCGGCCCCTCCGACGGGGAGCCCGAACGACTGTTTTGCGCGTATGATCTTTATGTGTTTTTTTATGAACCGAGCGGCCCCCGCTCCCGGCGCGCATTCATCCAGATAATTTTCAAGCCGATGAAAGTTGATCCGTGCGTAGAAATCAGAAATGTCCGTCCACAGAACATGTTCGATTTCCTTGCCGTGCTTTTCTATAGTCGCTTCCTGATTTACCAGCCATCTACGGTATGTGTGGTTCGGTTCAAAAAGCTGGCCGTCTGAGCCGGGCTGAAAGCGATAAGAGAATGCTCGGGCGCCGGGCCGGCGTCGCTTCTCAATCGCAGGTCCAAGCTCGATCACGCAAGCCAACAATATGACAGTGTCAATTGGACCAAGTTGGTGGGCAATACGAAAGCCGAGCTTGCTTTTGGGGGCGAGGCATTCTGTTGCTCCAGATGGGTTGAAGCTGTCCAAATCGAGTTGGCTAAGCTCAGCGACAACCTTGGCTTTGGCGTCTGCGAGGAATGCAAGCTCGGGTAAATGCGGGAAGATGTCGGTGTCACCAAACCTGCATATGTGTGCGATCGCCTGCTCAATGGACTGATTAGTCAGTCGGTAGGCCATGTCTCCCCCTTGGACGCGATCGCACGTTTGGCTAGCTCACCTGCAAGACGCCGCAAGCGTCCGACCGTTCACTGTGTGATGTCGCATCGTGGAGAAGCGGCTGGCAAGGCTTGAAACGGTTCGGAGAGGGGCGCGCCTCGTCCTTCGACGGACGGCGCTGCGCGCCTGCTCAGGATGAGGCGCTGTCGTGCGAGGTGTTCGTGCGTTGCGGGGTGTTATCTCGCGCGAGCGTCCTTCGACAGGCTCAGGATGAGGGCGAGACCCGGGATCTATTCTGATGGTGTCGGGGTGGGACGGTGGGTCCCGGATAGCGCTGCGCGCTTCCGGGATGACAGGTGTGGGTGTGGGGTGATCCGCCCAGCTTTGCCGGGCGGGCCTCGTGGTTCGACAGGCTCACCATGAGGCGTGCTGGATAGCCTCGTCGGTGTGGCGCGTGCGGCTAGTAGCTGCTGTAGAACTGCATGAGGCGTTGGCAGCGCATTGGGCCGGGGAAGTGGGTCCAGCTGCCGGCGGAGAAGTAGACCGAGGCGCAGATCTGCTGGAGGCCGTAGGGCGAGATCCAGCCTTGTTGCTTGCCCATCTGGATCGCCATGGCGTCGGCGGAGTCTTCGTTCATCTGGCCCATGAAGTGTGCGCACTCGTGCGCGAAGACGAAGCCGATGACTTCGACGGGGTAGTTGTTCAGCGAGGCGTCGAGCGCGAGGAGCTGGCCGGGTGAAGCCTTGCCGAGGTCGCCGAGGCCGTTGACGACGCTGACCGTGGCGTTGCCGCAGGTGAACGGATAGCCGCCGATGAAGAACTGGCCGGGCGGGTAGTTCATCACCTGGGCCGAGGCGGGCGGCGTTGTGACGGCGAGGCCGAAGGCGATGGCGGCGAGGCTGGCGATGGCGCGGTTGAGCATGATGTCCCCCTCAGGATGATGCGGGGGGAGGATAGCACGGGGCGGGGCGGCGGGCAGGTGGGGCGGGGCAGTGAGACTTGGCTCCGCTCGTCCCGACGAACGTCGGGACCCAGGAACGGTCGCGTCCCGGGCGCAGGCCTGAAGCTGCAAGCTGGAACAAGCCTCTCCGGTAGCCCTGGATCCCGACGTTCGTCGGGATGAGCGGTGGGTGAAGCGGAAGATTCGGCTTGCCTCATCCCGGCCTGTGCGCTACATACTGTGTGACACACACTGTATGGGGTACAGGGAAGCGGAATGCCCATTGCGGCGGACATTATAGAGGCGCTGCGGCTGGAGCTGCGGCGGGGGACGCTGATCCTGGCGGTGCTGGGGACGCTTCGGACCGAGAAATATGGCTACACGCTGAAGACGGAGCTGGCGGCGGCGGGCGTCGATATCGACGAGGGCGCGCTCTATCCGATGCTGCGGCGGCTGGAGACGCAGGGGCTGCTGGCGTCGGAATGGCGCGAGGAAGCCAAGCGGCAGAAGCGCTTCTATCGGCTGTCGGACGACGGGGCGGCGGCGCTGGAATTTCTTGCATCGGAATGGCGCGCGATGAACGCGGCGCTTGATTCAATTCTCGGGACTTCTGCTCTCAAGGAGAGGGGACAATGACGGATCTTGTCGAACGCTATCTCGCGTCGGTCGAGCGGCGCCTGCCGGAGACAACGGCAAAGGATATCGTGGCGGAGCTGCGCGAGGCGCTCGGCGCGAAGGTCGATGCGCGTGCGGCGGCGCTCGGGCGCGCGCTGAGCGCGGATGAGACGGCGGCGATCATCAAGGACTATGGGCATCCGGTCGTGGTGGCCTCGCGCTATGCGAGCCATGATTACGTGATCGGGCCGGACTACTATCCGTGGTTCTGGCATGTGCAGCGCATTGCGGTGGGCTTTGCGGTCGCGATCAGCTTCGGCGTCGTGGCCATCCGCGCGCTGGGATCGGAGGAGCCGGTGACGGCGATGTTCCGCGGCGTGGGCGGGGCGCTGCAGGCGGCGCTGATCGCGTTCGGCGTGGTGACGGCGCTGTTCATCGCGGCGGAGCGCCAGAAGCTCGACATGACATGGGCGCAGCGGTGGAATCCGAAGGACCTGCCGCGCGAATACATCCGCAAGCCGCGGTCGCTGTTCGAGAGCGCGGTGGCGGTGTTCTTCGACATCGTGTTCATCCTGTTCTGGACGAGCCTGCTGAAATTTCCGAACGAGCTGCCTTTGCGCGAGGGCGCATCGGTGGCGGTGACGCTGTCGCCGGCGTGGGCGGCGGTCTACTGGCCGGTGCTGGCGCTCGCGATGATGGCGGCGGCGGGGCACCTGCACGACATGGTGCGGCCGGCGTGGAACAGGTTCCGCTCAGGCCTCAGCATTGCGGGGTATGCGGGCGGGCTTGGCGTGGTGTGGGTGCTGTTCCAGTCGCGGCCGTTCGTGGATGTGCAGCCGCAGCCGGGAACGAGCCCGGAAGAGCTGGAGCGCGCGCTACAGCTGGTGGATGGCGTCTTCCTTGTCGTCCTGGGGTTTGGTGCGCTGATCTGGACGATCACGCTGGGCGTCGAGGTCTACCGGCAGATCAGGGCGACGCGGATGTCCGAGCCATGCGCGCCGCTGACCGTGTGAGGCGCCGCTACTTCGCCTTGGCGCCGGCGCGGCGCACCAGTTCGGCCTCGATCATCGGGATCGCCTTGCGGGCGGCGCCGTTCTTGGGATGGGCGGGGTCCGCGCCGATGCGGGCGGCGGAGGCCTTGTAGGCGCTGAGCTTGTAATCGCTCATGCCGGGCAGGCGTTCGGCCAGCGAGGGTTCCTTGGTGAGGACAGAGCTGGACGTGTCGGCATCGGGGGAGGCAGGCACGCGCTTGCGTTCCGCCTGGCGCGGGGGAGTGCTCACTGGATTGGCCTTTGTGTTCGAGGGCTTTTTGGTCGAGGACGTGACGTCTTGGCAAAGTGGCGGCCCAAGCCAGCGGGCGCATCGGGGCTGACGGCGAACGGTCTGCGGATCATGCACACTAACATAGGGGGTGGAAAAAGCCGACCGCTAGTTTGAGCGCCTTATGCGACGCAGAAGGGGCGCCTCAGAAGAAGCTCGGCAGCACGGTCACGGCGGCAAGCGTCATGACCAGCGTGGACAGACCGACCAGCAAGGAAACCCTGAAAGCGTTCGACACAAGAGTATCCCTGCCGTGTGCGAGCGGGAGCGTAGCGTGTCTCTCAGCCGCCAGCGCCCCAACAGTCGGCCAGCGATGAGGTGTTCATAGCACGTGGGGGCTATCGCGACGAATCTTCATTTGAGTTTTCGCAGTACTCTTCTGGCGCATGATGCATGTTAGTCCGCGTGCAATCGCGCAGGCCAAGCAGGGTCTTTCGCGGCGTGGGCCCACTGTTCCACCGGCTGCGAAATCCGCATGCGGACGGGATCGTTCGACAGGTCTGCCGGTTGTTATGGCTCGTGCCGTACGCATACCCGGACCACGCCCATGGACGACCACGACGACAAGCCAGACCGCCATCACGACATTGCGTGGTGGCTCCTGTGGGCGGCGATTGCCGTTCTCGGGATCGTGGGCCTCAGTTCCTTCTTTCGCGCGGCGACGTCCGAGCCTGTGCAGGAGGCTGCTGCGGGTGGGGCAACGATGGTCAGCACAGTGCACATCGCCGAAGGGTAGGACGTTTCATTCGCATCGCGTTGCGTAGGGTGCATTGAGCGAAGCCATATGCGCCTTCTCGACACAACCGCCATTGGTGCATTTCGCTTTGCTCAATGCACCCTACGAGATGCGAGGCATCGGTGATGACAAGCCGGACCCCCTTGAGATCAATGCACCTCACGCACAGCGAAGGATCGCCCACTGCCGGCCAGATTCGAGGGATCGGTATGGTTTGGTGCCGGTTCCGGGCCCGATCCCGATGAGATGAACGCAAATTATCCGTGGGCGCCGCAGGGGCATGTCATTGTTGACAGTGTCAATCTGCGGTAGGTTCCGGCGGAATCGGGACCAAGACAAAAGCAAAAAACAAGAAACGGGAGTCCAAACGCCATGCGCGTCAAAACCATGCTCGCCACTCTCCTGGCCAGCGCATCCTTCCTCGGCCTTGCGGCCTGCTCAGGCGAGTCGGCCGCCACGCTCGTCGGCAAGAAAGTCGACGACTACATGCTGGTCGATCAGACCGGCATGGGTCACATCCTGAAGTACGACACGCTGACGCCGGCCGTGGTGCTCGTGTCCTACCTCAATGGCGATGAAGGTTCGCGCACGGCGGCCAAGGCGCTGCAGGACGCCGCGGCCAAGCATGCGGGCGTTGTCGTCCACCTGATCAACTCGAGCGAGACGGACACGCGCGAGAGCATCACGGCCGAAGCCAAGGAAGCGGGCATCACGCTGCCGCTGCTGGACGACGAGTTCCAGCTGATCGGCAACTCGCTGGGCTTCACCTATGCGGGCGAAGCGGTGATCGTGAATCCGAAGACGTGGGAGATCGTTTTCCACGGACCGGCCGACAAGGTCGATGCGGCGCTGACCGAATTCACCGCTGGCGGCAAGATCGCGACGGCGGAGTACACGGAAGCGAAAGGCACGAAGCTGGCCTTTGCCGATCGCGGCAAGGACTTCTCGAACATTTCCTACACCAACGATGTCGTGCCGATCCTGATGGACAAGTGCGTTGACTGCCACCAGCCGAACGGCATCGCGCCGTGGCACATGACGAACTACCAACAGGTCAAGACATTCGCGCCGATGATCCGCGAAGCGATCCGCCGTGACCGGATGCCTCCGTTCGACGCCGACAATCACTACCGCGCGTTCGCGAAGAGCGAGAACCTGTCCGCCGATGAAACGAAGACGCTGATCCACTGGATCGAAGCCGGCGCGCCGAGCGACATTGCCGAGGGCGGTGAAGATCCGCTGGTGAAGGGCGTGGCGGGGCGCCCGGACTGGCCGCTGGGCGAGCCGGACCTTGTCGTCAGTATCCCGGCTTATGACGTTCCGGCTGCCGGCGTGGTCGATTACCAGATCCCGGCGATCAAGAGCCCGCTGACCGAAGGCAAGTGGCTGAAGGCGACAACCTTCAAGCCCGGCAACCGCCAGGGCGTGCACCACATCCTTGCCGGATGGCTGCCGAAGATGCCGGCCAATGGCCGCGGATTCGACTGGGATATCTCGATGGGCGGCTATGCCGTGGGCAATGAATCGAACGTGGCCCCGGACAACTGGGCGACGTGGGTGCCAGCGGGCGGAGCGATCTCGTTCCAGATGCACTACACGCCGATCGGCAAGGCCTTCACCGACGACTCGAAGATCGCCTTCTACTTCCAGGACGAAGCGCCTGGGATGATGAAGCGCCAGGTGGTGATCGCTGACCCCTCGATCACGATCGCGGCGAACACGGCGCGCCACCACGAGACGGCCTACGTGCTGTTCCCGGCCGACGCGCAGATCTATGCGGCGCAGGTGCACGCGCACTATCGCGGCTATGCCTCAAAGCTCACGGCCATCTATCCGGACGGCAAGGAGGAAATCCTCCTCAACATGCCGCACTACGACTTCAACTGGCAGCGCGACTACATCTTCAAGGATCTGATCGAAATTCCGGCCGGAACGAAGCTTGTCGCCGACTACTGGTATGACAACTCGGCGAACAACAAGGCGCTCTTTGGGGCCAACACCACGCCGCACACGAATCCGGCGAAGAAGATCTTCTGGGGCGACCAGTCCTTCCAGGAGATGTTGTTCACCGCCATCCAGTTCCGCTGGAAGGACGAGACAGCCGCTAATCCGCGCAACGACTTGCAGGCCGCGCTGCAGCAGACCCAGATCCTGACCATGGCGGACGACAATCGCGACGGCAAACTTCAGGACGCCGAACTGCGGATCGAATCCGAAGAGGGCGCGGCGAACGTGACCAGCGACGGCATTGCCCCGCTGCACCAGCAGTTCAAGGCGAACTTCGCAGCGATCGACGCCGACAAGGATGGCGGTCTTTCGATGGAAGAACTCGGCGCGGCGATGAAGCAGATGCAGCAGGGCCGCTAACGCGGACCGGGCTCTTCAATCAGTGAATGGCGCCGGCCGGATCCCCCAAGGGTCCGGCCGGTTGCATTTTGGAGGCCGCGTCAGCTGGCCTTGAGCAGCTGTGCGTGCAGCGCTTCCAGCAAGGAGAGGTCGTTCGACTCCTTCACCGACATGGCGTCGCCGCCGGGGAGGGTGAGGGAGAGGCGGTACCAGGGGTCGCCGTCTGAATCGGTGTCGTGGACGATGATGGCGGTGGCGAGGGTGTCGCCCGAGAGGCGCTGCTCGCGGCGGCGGACCAGCCATGCGCGATGGAGCGTGGCGTAGCCGCGATGCAGCGTCAGGCGCGTGCGGGGCGTCAGCAGCATGGGGCCGAGGCCCGCGACGCCGGCAAGCCAGAAGGCAAGCATGATCCCGGCCTCGATGGCGGGCGGGAACTGGCCGAAGCCGCCCTCGCGCACATAAAGCGTGGTGAAGTTCAGCAGCATGCCGAACCACAGACAGGCGAAGACCCAGCCGATGATCGGGGCGTTGTTGCGGATGACGTGTGGCGCGGGCATTTCGCGGAAGCGTAACGGGGTGAGACAAAGGGCGGCTTAAGGCGACCGCCCGGATTTTGGGGCGGACGGGGCGTCTGCGGCCGGTGTTTCTGACGTTACGTCATGGGCTGCGAGGGATCCTGCCGCGCCGCGACGAAACGCCCGTGATTACAGGTGAAATTGAGAACGGGCCTCAGTTGTCACATGGCACTGGCGCGTGTTAGTCACCCCGCGCGATAGTCCACCCGGACGCCACCCGTGTCTATGTGGCTGATTTCACAACAGATTTTGCTTCGGCCCGGACGGGGGATTCGAAGCGCTTGGGGCGAGCGATTTGGCCGGTTCACCGACAGGTTCTGTAAGCGAAGCCGCACAGCGCTATGCTGGCGCCGTTTTCGACCTCGCGATCACCGCAGGCGAAGTGGACGCCGTTGACGCTGGCCTGACCGCGCTGGCGAAAACCATCGATGGCGATGCCGCGCTGTCGCGCGCGCTGAAGTCGCCGCTGCACAAGTCAGAAGAGAAAGCCGCCGTGCTGGCGCAGCTGGGCGAGAAGCTGAAGCTGACCGAACTCGCGCGCCGCTTTGTCGGCGTTGCCGCGCTCAACCGCCGCGCCGGCGACATCCAGGGCATGGCCAAGGCGTTCGCCGAAAAAGCCGCGCGTCATCGCGGCTCTTCGCGCGTTGTGGCGCGGGTCGCGAAAGACATCACCAAGGAACAGACGCTGGATCTTGAATCCGCCGTGTCGAAGGCGCTTGGCCGGACCGTTACGGTCGAGGTCGAGGTCGACCCCGCGCTGCTCGGCGGCCTGCAGCTGAAGATTGGCTCGAAGCTCGTCGATGCTTCGATCCGCACCAAACTGAACAACCTGACGAACCTCATGAAGGGGGCCTAGCCTCATGGACATCCGCGCCTCGGAAATTTCCGACATCCTGAAAGCCCAGATCAAGAACTTCGGCGCTGAAGCCGAAGTCTCCGACGTTGGTCAGGTGCTGTCGGTGGGCGATGGCATCGCCCGCGTTCACGGCCTCGACAGCGTGCAGGCCGGCGAGATGGTGCAGTTCGAGTCCGGCGTCAAAGGCATGGCGTTGAACCTCGAGCGCGACAATGTCGGCGTCGTGATCTTCGGCGACGACCGCAGCATCAAGGAAGGCGACAACGTCAAGCGTACGCAGGAGATCGTGGCCGCCCCGGTGGGCAAGGGCCTGCTCGGCCGCGTCGTGAACGCGCTTGGCGAGCCGATCGACGGCAAGGGTCCGATCACCAACGTGGCCGAGCGCCGCCGCGTCGACGTGAAAGCCCCGGGCATCCTGCCGCGCAAATCGGTGCACGAGCCGATGTCGACCGGCATCAAGGCCATCGACACGCTGGTTCCGATCGGCCGTGGCCAGCGCGAGCTGATCATCGGCGACCGCCAGACGGGCAAGACCGCCGTCGCGATCGACACCATCCTCAACCAGAAGGCGATCAACGCCCGCGGCAATGAGAGCGAGAAGCTCTACTGTATCTACGTCGTCATCGGTCAAAAGCGTTCGACCGTGGCCCAGGTCGTGAAGTCGCTCGAAGAGCGCGGCGCGCTTGAGTACACGATCGTCGTGGCCGCGACGGCGTCGGAGCCGGCCCCGCTGCAATACATCGCGCCGTTCACCGGTTGCACGATGGGCGAGTGGTTCCGCGACAACGGCACGCGCTGATCATCTATGACGATCTCTCGAAGCAGGCCGTCGCCTACCGCCAGATGTCGCTGCTGCTGCGCCGCCCGCCGGGCCGCGAAGCCTATCCGGGCGACGTGTTCTATCTCCACTCGCGCCTGCTCGAGCGCGCGGCGAAGCTGAACAAGGACCATGGCCTTGGTTCGCTGACGGCGCTGCCGATCATCGAGACGCAAGCCAACGACGTGTCGGCCTACATCCCGACCAACGTCATCTCGATCACGGACGGCCAGATCTTCCTCGAGACGGACCTGTTCAACTCGGGCATCCGCCCGGCCGTGAACGTCGGCCTGTCGGTGTCGCGCGTGGGCGGTTCGGCCCAGGTGAAATCGACCAAGCAGGTTGCCGGCACGATGAAGTCTGAGCTGTCCCAATATCGGGAAATGGCCGCCTTCGCGAAGTTCGGTTCGGACCTCGACGCAACGACGCAACGCCAGCTGAACCGCGGCGCGCGCCTGACCCAGCTCCTGAAGCAGCCGCAATACTCGCCGCTGCAGATGGAAGAGCAGGTCGTGGTGATCTATGCCGGCACGCGCGGCTATCTCGACAAGATCCCGACCGACGCGGTCGTGCGCTACGAGGCCGAGCTGCTGCGCCACATCCGCGCCGACAAGCAGGCCCTGCTGGCCGACATCCGCGACCAGAAGGACATCTCCAAGAACGGCAAGGACGGCGGCAAGATCGAAGACGCGATCAAGGCGACGCTCGAAGCCTTCTCGAAGACGTTCGCGTAACCCCGATAGTCTGAGGACAAGGCATAGCCTATGCCGAGCTTGAAGGAATTCCGTCTCCGGATCGTCAGCGTGAAATCCACGCAGAAGATCACGAAGGCTCTTCAGATGGTCGCCACGGCCAAGCTGAAGCGTGCGCAGGAAGCAGCGCAAGCCGCGCGCCCCTATGCGACGCGCATGGCCTCCGTCATCGCCAACCTCGCCTCGGGCGCGGCGGCAGGCGGCGGACCCAAGCTGATCGCGGGCACGGGCAAGGACCAGGTTCACCTGCTGGTGGTGATGACTTCGGAGCGCGGCCTGTGCGGCGGCTTCAACACCAACATCGTCAAGCTGGCGCGCACGGAAATTCGCCGCCTGCAAGCTGCCGGCAAGACCGTGAAGATCGTGACCGTCGGCAAAAAGGGCTCGGACGCGCTGAAGCGCCAGTTCGGCTCGCTGATCGTCGGCCATGTCGATCGCCGCGGCGAGCGTTCCGTGACGGCCGCGAGCGCGGCCGGCATCGCGCAACAGGTCACCTCGCGGTTTGACGCGGGCGAGTTCGATGTTGCGACGCTGATCTTTGCGCGCTTCAAGAACCTGCTGACGCAGATCCCGACCGCGATGCAGCTGATCCCGGCGAAGGCTCCGGCGGATGCGCCGAAGATCGACCTTGGCGGCGCGCGGTATATCTACGAGCCGAGCGAGGAGGCGATCCTGGAGGCGCTTCTGCCGCGTTACCTGTCGACGCAGATTCTGTCGGCGCTGCTGGAAACCGAAGCCGGCTTCCAGGGCTCGCAGATGACGGCCATGGACAACGCCACGCGCAACGCCGGCGACATGATCAAATCCCTGCAGCTGCGCTACAACCGCGCCCGCCAGGCACAGATCACCAAAGAACTCATCGAAATCATCTCGGGCGCTGAAGCGCTCTAACGAAACAGACTACGACCGAGCAGAGGCCAGACATGAACACGAAATCCGCCACCAACGTGAAGGGCCGCGTAAGCCAGGTGATCGGCGCCGTGGTCGACGTCGAATTCGACGGCCACCTGCCGGCGATCCTGAACGCGCTGGAAACTACCAACAACGGCACGCGCCTTGTGCTGGAAGTGGCGCAGCACCTTGGCGAAGGCGCCGTGCGCACCATCGCGATGGACTCGACCGAAGGCCTGACGCGCGGTCACGAAGTCCGCGACACGGGCGCTGCGATCTCGGTGCCGGTGGGCGAGGCCACGCTGGGCCGCATTCTCAACGTCATCGGCGAGCCGATCGACGAGGCTGGTCCGGTTGACCGCACCGTCCTGCGCGGCATCCACCAGCCTGCTCCGGCCTTCGTGGACCAGAAGCCGGTGCCGGAAATCCTGCCGACGGGCATCAAGGTCGTCGACCTGCTGTGCCCGTACGCCAAGGGCGGCAAGATCGGCCTGTTCGGCGGCGCCGGCGTCGGCAAGACC
>NCEM01000055.1 GCA_002280725.1 Alphaproteobacteria bacterium 32-64-14 | reverse complement strand
TCAGCGAGAGCTGACTAAGCGAAGGGCTTGCAAGGCCATGTGCGTGAGATCGCGCCGGTGTCATGGCGGAGAGAATACGCTGCCGGGACAGACCCGGGGAAAACTTGGGGGGCAGATTTTTTGTGTTTCACACAAATCTCGAGGCGAGCGCCTTGAGAGTGTGGGTGAAGATTTTTCTGTTTCCGACAGTCGCGGCTTCGCAGGCTGTCATCCCGGGCGAGCCGGAGGCGAGACCCAGGATCCATCGGAAGGCTGTCGGACTGGATGAATGGATCCCTGGATAGCGCCTCGGTTTACCCTGAGCGACGCCGCAGGCGGCGTCGAAGGGCGCTTCCGGGATGACAAAGGGGGTGTGGGTTGACGAAGTTGCCGGGCGCCCGGCGGTCTGTCAGAACTCGATGTCGAGTTCTTCGATCTCTATAGGTTCGGCCTTGGCTTCTTCGGCCCACTGCTGCATCGGGGCCCAGGACATGATGCGGTCGCGGTATTCGGCGGCCTTGCCTTCGAGCGCCACGTCGTAAGTGACGAAGCGGGTGCAGACGGGGGCGTACATGGCGTCGGCCAGCGTGGGCGTGTCGCCGAAGAGGAATGGGCCGCCATACTTGTCGAAGCATTCGCCCCAGATCGTCAGTACGCGGCGGATATCGCCCTTGGCGCCGGTGAAGACGCGGAAGCCGGGATAGCGGGCGCGCAGGTTCATCGGGAGCGCAGAGCGCATGTTGTAGAAGCCGCCATGCATCTCGCCGATGATGGAGCGGGAATGCGAACGGGCCTTCTTCTCAAGCGGCAAAAGCCCCTTTTTCGGGAATTCCTCTTCGAGATACTCCGCGATGGCGAAAGTGTCCCAGATGCTGGCGCCGTTATGATCCAGCCTCGGCGTCAGGACTGTGGGGGACAGGAGCAGAAGCTCGGCCCGGTTGCCCGGATCGTCGTTCGAGACGCTCTCAACCTCGACCTTAAGCTCCGCCAGCTGGCAAAACAGCCAGGCCCGCAGCGACCAGGACGAGTAATTCCTGCTCGAAATCGTGAGTTTAGCGCCCGCCATGTCGGCACTTTCCTTGCCCTTAATGTGTCTATGCAATCGTATGTCGCAGTGCAACATGTGTGGAACTAGGCTTCGTTAAGAAAAGCCTTCGCCGCCACGCATCTGCCTAGGAATAGAGCGCCCCTGGATATGTGGTACCACATTTACGAGGCCCAGATGCAGGCTTCAGCGCCGTTTCGCGCTGCTGCTCTGGCCGCCCTCCAGATGAGACCGGCGCTGAATGGCGCAGGCGACGGCCTCGGCATGCGCCAGATGATGGCCGCGCTGGAGATGGCCAGCCGCGCGAAGCTCACGCATGTCTCCCAGCCCTTCGGCATCAAGTCGGTGATGGTGGAAAACCGCGAGTCGCTGGTGGTCGAGGAGGTGGCGTTCGACCTGCCGTTCGGCCGCCTGCTGCACTTCCGGAAGGACATCGACAGCCCGCAGCCCAAGGTGGTGATCGTCGCCCCGCTGTCTGGCCACTTTGCAACGCTCCTGCGCGACACCGTGAAGACCATGCTGCAGGATCATGACGTCTACATCACGGACTGGAAGAACGCGCGCGACGTGCCGCTGGTTCAGGGCCGGTTCGGGTTCGAGGACTATGTCGACTACCTGATCAAGTTCATGGAGCACCTTGGACCCGGCGCGCATATCGTGGCGGTGTGCCAGCCCTGCGTGCAGGCGATGGTGGCGACGGCGGTGATGTCGGAGCGCAAGCATCCGTGCACGCCGGCCTCCCTCACGCTCATGGCCGGGCCGATCGACTGCCGCATCAATCCGACGTCGGTGAACAAGCTGGCGACGGATCATCCGATCGAGTGGTTCAAGTCCAACCTGATTTCGACGGTGCCCTTCCCGCTTCCGGGCTGGGGGCGGCGCGTCTATCCGGGCTTCATGCAGCTGACGGCGTTCATGGCGATGAACCCTGAGCGCCATCTCGAGCAGCACAAGACGCTGTTCAAGCATCTGGTCGAGGGCGAGGACGACGAGGCCGAGAAGATCAAGACCTTCTACGACGAGTATTTCGCCGTGCTGGACCTGTCGGAAGAATTCTACATCGAGACGGTGGCCTGGGTGTTCCAGGAGATGCGCCTGCCGACCGGACGCCTGAAGCATCGCGGCGAGCTGGTCGACTGCTCGAAGATCACCAAGACGGCGATCCTGACGGTTGAGGGCGAGCGCGACGACATCTGTGCGGTGGGCCAGACGGCAGCCGCGCACGAGCTGGCGACAAAGCTGCGGCCGCACCTGCGCAGCCATCACCTGCAGCCGGGCGTGGGCCATTACGGCGTGTTCTCGGGCCGCAAGTGGCAGAACCAGATCTATCCCACCGTGCGGTCGGTGATCCTGTCGATGGAATAGGCGGCAGCCTTTTCCCGCTCTTTCGCTAACCACCGCCCATCCTGACGAAAGCCGGAATTCAGGGGCGACGGCGAGGCTTGTTCCCGGCTTGCAGCTTCAATCCCGTTCAAGGCGCCCAACCGTTCCTGGATGCCGACTTTCGTCGGGATGAGCGGGGATGGGTTTGCGCTCACAGGAGAAGAGCTGGCTAGCCCTTGGGCGGGGTCTGCCGTGTGGCGCGGACGGTGAGTTGCTTTGCACCGGCGTCGCGCAGGAGCGTGATCAGGCTCCAGAAAGCGTCAGGCGACGCCGTTCCAAAATCGATGACGAGGGCATCGGGATAGATGCCGAGCGAGTGGATCACGTCTGGCGGGGGCTGGCCGGGGGCGGAGACGCGCTTGTCGTCCGGATCGTACCAGTGGTCGAACCAGGGCTGGAGCAGCTGGCCCATGTCGCGCGTGAGATCGTGAGTGATCTCCACATCGTCCCAGTCAAGCCGTTCCATGCGGACGCGGGCGGCGCTGGCCACGCCCTCGATCGGCGCGAACGCCAGCCGGTTATCGGGCACGAGTTCGACGGCGACCGAGCCGCTCTCATTTGCCTGCGCGCCCGTAAGGAAATCCACGCGGTAGTGGGCGCCGTGCAGGTTCGGATTGGAAGGACGGGTCGTCATTACCTCCGCCGAGCCGCCGGGATATTTGGCGAACTGGTTGCGCAGGAAGCCGACCAGCTGGTCGACATAGAGTTTGCGGGCCAGGCTGACGAGTTCGTTTCCATCCATGGCGGGAGGCTTACGGCAGGGGCCGCAAAAACGAAAGGGCCAGGCATCGCTGCCCGGCCCCTGATCCGTTTGCCGGGCTGTCCCGGTCAGACGATCGGAACCGCCGCGATGTCGAGATAGATCGCGGCGAAGTGGCAGGAGGCGGCGGCGACGACAAAGCCGTGCCAGATCGCCGAATTGAAAGGCAGCTTCTTGTTGACGTGGAAGATGACGCCGATCGTGTAGAGCACGCCGCCCGCCGCCAGCAGGGCGAGACCGACCGGCGACATCGAGTGGATCAGGCGGTCGATGATCATCAGCACCGCCCAGCCGAGGCCGAGATAGAGCATGATGAAGAGGCGCGGCGCGTTGCGGCGGACCAGCAGGTTCATGGCGATGCCGGCCAGGGCGACCACCCAGACGATGGCGAGAACGGTCCACGCCAGCGGGCCGTCGAGCTTGGCCAGCATGAACGGCGTGTAAGAACCGGCGATCATCAGGAAGATGCCGGACAGGTCGAGCCGTTCGAGGACGCGGCTGATCTTCTGGTTGGTGTTCGAATTATAGAGCGCCGAACAGCCCAGCATGGCCAGAAGGCCAGCGGAGTAGATCACCAGCGCTGCGGTGAGCTTGACGCTGCCGGAAGCGGCGGCCGTGGAGACAAGGACGATACAGCCAGCGATGGCGAGCACGATTCCGACGGCATGGACGATCACGTCGGCCAGCCAGTAGGCGCGGCGCGACTGCGGGTACCAGTAGGCGTCAACCGCCTCGGCCGTGGAGAGGGAAACGTGTGTGCTCATCTCAAACTGCCCTTCTTGGCTGGGGCCTGGTGTTGAATGTGCGGACCGACTCGTCGGTTCCGATGCGAGCATCACGCCAGACAACACTGGCGCGAGTAGGACCCGATTGCGGCGAACCGCATACGGACCACCTTCATGTAGGAACGCTTTTGCCATCAGCCTGAACCCGCGTTCAGTTTGAGCGCGGTTAGACGGCAGAGTGTGTCTTCCGTGCAGCTGTTCCTGAACTTCGCGACAGGATGCGACTGCCCGTTCCGATGAGATCGCAGCTCATCTCGAACTCGATTCAAACGATACCGCAGCTTGGTTGAAATCGGCTGTCGGCGATCGGTGCAATTTGCCGGATCGGCACATCCTCGCCGGAAAAGCGATGACGCGGATGCGGCAATTCCACGTGGCGCGCGAAAGTTGTCTCACGGGCGTTTCCCGGAACCAGCGGCGCGCTATTTCCCCCTGCTGCATGGACGAGACATCCACCTTCGTCGCCTCTCTCAGGAGCTGGACGCCCGAATGGGTGATCGCCATCCGGTTGGGCCTTGCCTGTCTGTTGGGCGGGCTGATCGGTCTGGAGCGGGAGCTGGGGCGGCACGATGCGGGGGTACGCACCCATATCCTGGTCGCCATGGGCAGCTGCGTCTTCACGCTGGTCTCGTGGGAGCTTTACCAGCACATCCGCGCCATCGAGCAGCCGGCGACGGGCGACCCGATCCGCATCATCGAGGCAGTGACGGCCGGCGCTGGCTTCCTCGCGGCCGGGATCATCTTCCAGTCGGGCGCAAAGGTGCACGGCCTGACGACCGGCGCGGGCGTCTGGACGGCGGCGGCGATTGGCGTCGCGTGCGGGACCGGCGCCTATGCGATAGCCGGGCTGACGACCGTGATCGTGCTGGTGGTGATGTTCGGGCTGGGGCAGCTGAAGAAGAAGGTCGGCTGGGAGGATGCGCCGCCGCCGGAGGACAGGATCAGGAATCCGGCGCTGCCGGATGAGGGGACGAAGACGCCGTCCGAGCGTCCGAAGCTGGAAGAGCCGAAAAGATAGGATGGTTGAAACGGCTGTCGCCTGGATCGACACCCTTGGGCGTTTGCGAGGGCTTGTCCCTCTCCCCACAAGAGGGAGAGGGGGCTCTGTCGCGGCTTCTCAGCTTATCTCACGCCAGCTTGCCTCGCGGAGAGGTCGGGCATAATCGGGCGCATGACCGATCTTTTACACTGGACAGCACGGCGGACGCCCGGCGCAGAGACGCTGGCGGGGACGCGGGTGCGGCTGGAGCCGCTGGACTGGGACACACACGGCGCGGGCGTCTTCGCGGCGGTGGGCGGCGAGGCGAATGCGGGGATCTGGACGTGGATGCCGGTGGGGCCGTTTTTACAACCGGACGCGCTGCAGGGCTTTTTGACGAACGCCCGCGAGCGCGAAGGATGGCGCACGATGGTGATCCGCGCGGGAGATCGGCTGCGTTGCATTCGGACCCAAGCTGGCGCGCACGGCGGAGGCGACGGAGGCGCTGGCGCTGATGGCGGGACATGTCTTTGACCTCGGCTATCGCCGCTATGAGTGGAAGTGCAACAACGGGAACCTGGCCTCGAAGCGGGCGGCGGAGCGCTTTGGCTATACATTTGAAGGCATATTCCGGAACGACATGGTGACCAAAGGCCAGTCGCGGGATACGGTCTGGTTTTCGATTACCGACGTGGAATGGCCTGCCCTGTATGCGGCGCTGGGCCACTGGCTTGCCGATGACAATTTTGCGAAGGATGGTTCGCAGAAGCGGACGCTTGAGTCGTTCCGCACGGCATAGCGGCGGATCACCATGATCACCGGTCTCGACCATGTCCTGATTGTGTGCACGTCCATCGACGAGGCGGAGCATGCCTATTCGGCGTTGCTGGGCCGCGAGCCGGACTGGCGCTCGACCGATCCGGGCGGGACGTCGACCGTCATCTTCCAGCTCGACAACACCGCGCTCGAGATCATGGCGCCGCAGGGCGGCGGACCGCTTGCGCGCCGGCTGCACGCGATGATCGAGCAGGACGGCGCCGGGCTGAAGTCGCTGATCTTTGCCTCCGACAATCTGGCGGACGATCGCGCGGCCTTCGACCGCCGCGCGCTGAAGCCGGACGAGATCATGCCGGGCGAGAGCGCCGATCCCTATGCCGGCAAGTCGCGCTCGTGGACACGCTTCCGGCTGGACGAGCAAGCCACCAACGGTGTGCGCATGTTTGCTCTGGCAAGGAAGGCGTCCGATCCGCTCGTCTACAAGCCGGCGGCGGCGAATGCGATTTCGGGGCTGGACCATGTGGTGATCAACACCACCAACCCCGAGCGGGCCGTGGCCCTGTTCGGCGCGCGGCTGGGCCTGCGGCTGGCGCTCGACCGGTCGAACCCCGACTGGGACATGCGCTTGATGTTCTTCCGCGTTGGCGGGCTGACGATCGAGCTGGCGCACAAGATTTCGGGCGGCGCAGGCAACCAGCCGGACAAGCTGTGGGGCCTGTCGTGGAAGGCGCCGGATATCGAGGCGGCGCACGAGCGGCTGATGTCGGCTAATTTTTCGGTGACCTCGATCCGTGCCGGGCGGCGGGCGGGAACCAAGGTGTTCACCGTGCGCGATGGAACGATGGGCGTGCCGACGCTGGTGATTTCGGCGGAAGCGTAGCTTCGCGGGCAGTGGGCAATAGGCAGTCGGCAGTCGCTTGCCGCGCATTGCGCGCCCGTAAGCATTCCCTATTGCCTACTGCCTATTCCCTACTCCCTCTTGAGCGTGCGATAGCAGCGACATGAAACCGTTCACGACCCTCACCGGAACCGCGGCCCCGCTGCCGATTGCGAATGTCGACACCGACCAGATCATTCCCAAGCAGTTCCTGAAGACCGTCTCGCGCGAGGGACTGGCGAAGGGGCTGTTCTATGATTTCAAGACCAAGGCGGACGGATCGCCCAATCCGGATTTCGTGCTGAACAAGCCGGCCTATGCAAAGGCCTCGATCCTGCTGGCGAAGGAGAATTTCGGCTGCGGATCCTCGCGTGAGCATGCGCCGTGGGCGTTGCTGGATCAGGGCTTGAGCGTCGTGATCGCGCCGAGCTTTGCGGACATCTTCTACAACAACTGCTTCAAGAACGGGCTTCTGCCTGTGGTGCTGCCGCGCGATGTGGTGGACCAGCTGATGACGCAGGCGGGCGGGCCGAACCATGTGTTCAACATCGACCTTGCCGCACAGACCGTGACGGCGCCGGACGGCAAGGTGCACAGCTTCGACATCGACCAGGGCCGCAAGGCGAGCCTACTGGCCGGCCTCGACGACATCGGCGAGACGCTGCAGCATTCTAGCGAGATCAGCGCGTTCGAGAAGAATCGGAAGCTTTCGCAGCCATGGTTGAGCTGATGCGCATCCTTCCTGTTGCTGTGCTCGCACTGGCCCTCGCCGCATGTGGTGGCGCAGTCGAGGGGCCGTCTGCGGAGTCGGAAAAGGCGGAAGCTGCGGCAGAGGCGGCTATCGATCCCAAAGCTGCGGCTGAGGCGGCGAAGGACAAGGAAGAGACGGACAAGCTTGCAGCCCTGAAACCCACTTTCGACGCGGCGCTGGCGACCGGCGATCCGTTGAAGGTCAGCGAGCTGGCGGATGCGGGGAATGCGTGGGCGCTGCATCATCGCGCGCTGGAGCGCGTGAAGAGCCACGACTTCATGCTGCAGCAGGGCGGCTTCGAGGACATGGAGGCGGCGGCCGAGGGCCTGATGATGATGGAGCGCGCGGCGCGGCGCGGGAACATCGAGGCGATGGTGGCGGTCGGCGAGATGTACGAGCAGGACGCCTACATGCACGACACGACGAAGGCGCGCAGCTGGTATGAGCGGGCTGTCGCCGTTGGCTCGACGCAAGCAAAGGATGCGCTGGCGCGGATGGACGGCGGCGCGCCGGCGGATGCTGAGCCCGAGACATCACCCGAGGCCGCGCCGCCAAGCGAGCCGTAACCGTCAGGGGTCAGACGTCCTCGTCCTGAATTGAGGAAGGCGTCGATGGGCGCCATCTGCTCTGTCGCCGTGTAGCCCCACATGCCGATGCCGAGCGCGATTAACACCAGCACGAAGGCGGCGAGGATGTTGACCAGCAGGCGGGAGGCGAACCGTCCCGCAGAGGCCAGCGGCTTTTCCTTGTAGTCGAAATTGAATAGCTGCATCCACGACTCCCATTGCCGGCAGGCGGAGCATACCCGCCTGCCGGGTGGGGAGGAACGCCCGTTGTCTTGCGATCTTATCGGGCGGCGGTGGCGGCAGGGGTTTGTCCCCTGCTCTCTTTTGTTTTTGCGGGCGCAGCGGCGGGATAGCTGCGGATGGCGGCGGGGATGCCGATCTCGAACGGCGTGGCGTCGGACCAGAAGCGGCGCGCGAACTTGGCGGCGTCGACATGGTAGGGGCGGTTCCAGGTGAACCGCATTTCGGAGAGCTCGCGCATAGGCGGGGCGAAGACGCCGAGCAACTGGAGCATGAAGGATGGCAGCGCCATCACTTGCAGTTTGACGCCGGCGGCATCGGCGCCGATCTGCAGCATCTGGCGCGGTGTGATCGCGGGGGCGCAGGGGACGTGCCAGACCTGGCCGAACGCATCGTCCGGCGCATCGATCAGGCTGACGGCGGCGCGGCCGATGTCGGGCACGTAGGCGAAGGCGTGCGGCAGGTTGGGCGCCATCAGAAGCTGGGCGGGCTTGCCCTGCGCGACCTGCACAAGGCCGGTGTCGCCCATGTGGGAGTTGCGCACGCCGGGGCCGTAGAAATCCGGCGCACGCAGGGCGGCCCAGCGCACGCGGCGTTCGCGCGCCGCCTTCTGCCATAGGCGGGTGACTTCGGCGCGGACAGCGGGCTTCACGCCATAAGATGTCAGCGGCATGTCCTCGTGCAGGGCTGCGGTCTGCGGTCCGTACATGTACATGTTGTCGATCTGAATGACACGGACGTTGGCGGCTTCGGCGGCGGCGAGCAGGTTCGCCATCGCTTTCGGCCAGGCGGCCTTCCAGATCCTGCCGGTGTAGTCGAAGCCGATGGTGACGACGGCTTGCGATGCGCCCGCGAGTGCGCGCTTCACATCGTCGGCCTTGAGAACGTCGCACGCCATGAACTCGATGCCGGGCGGAAGATCGGCGGGACGCTTGCGCTGGACGACGCGGACGGCCTGCCCGCGGGCGTGGAGGAGATCGACCGTCGCCTTGCCGGTGGGGCCGTAGCCGAAGACGGTGATGAGGTTGGTGGGCGAGGTCATTGCTGTCTCCTTTGCCGTTGACAGCAACATACGGCCGGGATGATCATATCAGAAATGCATAGTTGGTATTATTGATATGCGCGAAGTGCATCTAGCTGGCCTCGATCTCAACCTGCTTCCGGCGCTGGAGGCGCTGCTGAAGCGGCGCAATGTCAGCGAGGCGGCGAAGGATGTGGGGCTGAGCCAGCCGGCGATGAGCCGGGCATTCGCAAGACTGCGAGACGTGCTGGGTGACGAGCTGCTGGTGCGCGTGCCGGGCGGCGGATACACGCTGACACCGCGCGGCGAGACGCTATCGGCGCAGCTTATCGCGACGCTGGATCATGTGAAGGCGGTGTTCCGCGAGCCAAGCTTTGATCCGGCGCGGGTGCAGCGGACGATCCGGATCGCGGGCATCGACACGCACACGATCCTGCTGGCGCCGGCGCTGATGGCGCGGCTCGCGCAGGAAGCGCCGGGCATCGATATCCGGTTCGAGAATTATGGGCCGGACCTTGTGGAGCGGGTCGAGACCGGGCGGCTGGATATGGCCTTCGCGACCTCGACAACACCGCTGCCGCCGGGCGCGCGCAGCGAGAGCTATGCGCAGGACAGGCTGGTGCTGGTCCTGCGGCGCGGCCATCCGATGGCGAACAGAAAGTGGACCATCGAGGACTATGGCAAGGTCTCGCATGTCGGGATTTCGATCCTGGGAGACGCAGGATCGGAGCTGGACGCGCAGCTGGCGAAGGTGGGCGTGCACAGGCGGATGGCGCTGGTGACGCCGCATTTCATCGCGGCGCTGGCGGCGGTGTCGCAGACCGACATGGCGACGACGATGAGCCGCGTTTTCGCAAGCCGGTTCTCCGAGCAGTTCGGGCTGATCCTGAAGGAGCCGCCACTGCCGAATATCGAGCTCGAGCTGACGCTGGTGTGGAGCCATGTGCGGGCGGCGGACCCGGTTCTGGCGTGGGTGCGCAAGGTGATCGGTGAAGTTGCGAAAGAGACGATGGATATTGGCGCGTCCCGGGTTTCGCGGCGTGCGGAAAAGGCCTAAGACGCGCACAACCTGAGATGGACGCGCGCATGACCACGACCCCGCAAACCCTGCTGCTTCTGCCCGGCGACGGGATCGGCCCGGAAGTGACCGAGGAAGCCCGCCGCGTCGCGGCCCATGTGGCGCCCGACCTGGCGATTGAATCGGCGTTTTTTGGCGGCGTCTCCTACGACAATTTTGGCACGCCGCTGACCGACGAGGTGATGGCGCGGGCCAAACAGGTGGACGCGATTCTGATGGGCGCGGTGGGCGGACCCAAGTGGGATGGCGTGCCGCGCAGCCTGCGGCCGGAGGCAGGTCTGCTGCGTATCCGCAAGGAGCTGGATGTCTACGCCAACCTGCGCCCGGCCTTCTGCTTCCCTGCTCTTGCCGGCGCATCGGCGCTGAAGCCTGAGCTGGTCGAAGGCCTCGACATCATGATCGTGCGCGAGCTGACCTCGGGCGTCTATTTCGGTCAGCCGAAGACCATCGAGACGCTGCCCAATGGCGAGCGCCGGGGCGTCGACACGCAGAGCTATACGACGAGCGAGATCCGCCGCGTGGCGGCGCGGGCGTTCGAGCTGGCGCGGGGACGCAGGCGCAACTCGAAATTCGCTGGCGTGCTGTCATGCGAGAAATCCAACGTGATGGATTCAGGCCTGCTGTGGCGCGAGGAAGTGACGAAGCTTCATGCCGAACAGTATTCCGACGTGAAGCTCGACCACATGCTGGCGGATGCGGCTGCCATGCACCTCGTGCGCGCGCCGAAGGACATCAACGTGCTGCTGGCCGACAACCTGTTCGGCGATATTCTGTCCGACGAAGCCTCGATGCTGACGGGCTCGATCGGCATGCTGCCGTCTGCTTCGCTGGGCGAGCCGGGCGTGCCGGGGCTTTACGAGCCGGTGCACGGCTCAGCGCCGGATATCGCGGGCAAGGGCATCGCGAATCCCATCGCGGCGATCCTGTCGCTTGAGATGGTGATGCGCTGGAGTCTTGGCCACGCGGATGTGGCTGACCGCATCTTTGCCGCAGTGGACAAGGCGCTGCAGGGCGGGGCGCGCACGGCGGATCTCGGTGGGTCGATGAGCACGCGCCAGATGACGGATGCGGTTCTGAAGCATCTCTGAGGTTGGTATCTCTGGGCTGGAAATCGCTAGCGCGCCGTGTTGTTAGCGTGACAGGCGCACGCGCCGGGTGTTTGAATCAGGGCGCCTGCGGGTCAAAGAGCGCCCTGGGTCGAGGTGACTTTCATGGACGTCTGAACGACGCTGTCGGACATGAGCGTGTTGGATGGGCCCATGATGCTGATGATCGCGGCGATGAAGATGAGGCCGATGAACGAGAGGCTGATGATCTGTGAGAATTTCCACTGACCGGTCATGGCGGTTATCCCATCTGACTTGTTTGGGGTTTGACCCGGTCGGGCGCAGCAGGCTTGTAAGAGACAGATGCAGGCCGCTCGCGGCCCATGGTCCAGTTGCCCTTCATCCTCACGAGAGGATTGGGTGCGCACCAGATCTCGGCGCTTTCGTTCAGCGCGGTAACCCAGATCAGGTTGTGCTCCTGGCCGTAATCGATCACGGCGACGGCATAACCATCGCCCTTCCCGATAACGGTGACCGGAATGGTTGGGTTGAGCTGGTGGAAGGACATGGATTCTCCGGGATCGCCCACACCAAGCGTTGGGACGGGGGTTCGTTCCCAGACTTGTCGAATGGACTGCGCTTCAGCCTCGACGTGGCCGAGATAGCGCAATGATCGGGTGGGAATGGCCTTGCATCAGGCAAGGACGTATAGCACAAATCGTGAACAAACATACGCAGGACAGCGAGCGATGACGCATCTCAGAATCGACTATGTGGAACTTGGCAGCCGCAATATCGGCGCGACGACGGGCTTCTTATCGAAAGCCTTTGGTTGGACGTTTGCGGATTACGGGCCGGAGTATCAGGCCTTCGCCAATGCCGGGATTGATGGCGGCGTCTTCGCGAGCGCGGACGATGGGCTGAAGCCGCCGCTGGTGATCCTGAAGACGGATGATCTTGCCGAGGCCGAGAAGGCCGTGAAGCTGGCGGGGGGCGTGATCACGCAGCCACCTTTCAGCTTTCCGGGCGGACGGCGCTTTCATTTCCGCGAGCCGGGCGGCAATGAGATGGCGGTGTGGAGCGAGACGTAGGGATCAGCTGTAGTCGCAAATCCGCGTTAGCTTGTCGTCGCGCGTCTCGAACAGGGTGGCGCCACGGATCGAGACGTGTTCGCCGGAGCGGACATAGTTGCCGAGTTCCGCCGCCGCGACGCCAGAAAACACCGTTTCCGCCGCAGCTTTCTCGCCATCGACCAGGATGCTGACCAGCTCGTGCCGGCGCTCGCGGAAGGCGCGGGTGGTGGCCTCGATCACTTCGCGCATCTCGTCCTTGCCGTTCAAACGCATCGCGCCCCCGGGATTGCTGACGGTTTCGAACACCACATCGTCGGCGCAGCACTCCAGCATGCCGTCGACGTTGTTGGCGTTGTAGTGTTCCACATAGCGCCGGACGATGGCGGCAATGTTGGACATGTCATCTCCTGTGGGCGCGGATCGCGCTGTTTTCGGTCAATGGCGGGGCTGGCGCGGAAGCCGCACGCCCATTAGACGCTACTGGCCCCCTCAATCGACGCCGCCGATTTGATCCGGCGCGGATACCACATGAGTCGCGAAGGGGCGTTGCGGCGAAGTAACCGCGAGAATGTGACGAGATGACGACCGGCGGCTTGCCGGCAGGGAGTATTTTCGATGGCGCCAAAGGTCGCAGTTCTCGGGGCAACCGGCATGACCGGACGCGAGATCCTGAACATCATGGCCGAGCGGGGCATCCCGGCCGCGAACGTGACCGCCCTGGCCTCGCGCAAGATGATGGGCACGGAGATCAGCTATGGCGACTCGACGCTGAAGGCGAAGGACGTCGACGGGTTCGACTTCACCAAAGTCCATGTGTGCATCATGGCCACGGGAGACGCACCCGCGCGCAAGTATGGCGCGGCGATTTCTGCGACGGGCTGCGTGGTGATCGACACCTCGCGGGCCTTCCGGATGGACCCGCAAGTGCCGCTGGTGGTGCCCGAAGTGAACGCCGACGCGATCGAGGGTTATACGAAGCGCAACATCGTGTCGGTGCCTGATGGACAGACGGCGCAGCTGGTACGCACCCTGAAGCCGCTGCACGATGCGGCGGGCGTCGAACGTGTGGTGGTGGCGACGTATCAATCGGTTTCGGGCGAAGGCCAGCGCGCCATCGACGAGCTGTGGGTGCAGACCAAGGGCATGTATGTGAACCAGGCCCCGGACCCGAAAGAGTTTCCGCGCCAGATCGCCTTCAACGTCATCCCCTCGATCGACGATGTGATGGACGATGGCTTCACCGAAGAGGAATGGCGGATCGCGGCGGAGACGCGCAAGATCATCGACAACGACATCCAGGTGGTTGCGACGTGCGTGCGCGTGCCGACCTTCGTGAGTGTTGGGGAGGCGGTGCACATCGAGCTGGCCCAGCCCCTGCCCGCGTCGGAAGCGCGCACGATCCTGCGCGAGGCTCCAGGCATCCTGCTGATCGACCGGCGCGAGGAGGAAGACGGCTACGAGACGCCGATCGGCGCGGTGGGCGAGTGGGCGACCTATGTCTGCCGCGTGCGCGACGACCCGACGGTCGCCAACGGTCTTGCCATGTGGATCGTGGCGGACGACATCCGCAATGGCGCGGCGATGCTGGCGGTTCAGTGTGTCGAGCAGCTGCAGAATCGCGGCGCGTTCTCGAAAGCGCTGCCCGCCTGACGTTTTCGCAACCCGATACCTCCGACCGGCTAGGAGAAAATCTCCGAGGTGGTTGAGAAACTATCGTCCGGCGGGCCGGTTACGCCGCCGGACGAACGGGCCTATCTAGCGCCCATGCCGAAGGATGCAGAGATACGCAGCGGCCTTTTCGCCGCCATGGCCGCTTATGGCCTGTGGGGCTTCCTGCCGCTGTATTTCCAGCTGCTGGGAGATACGCCGCCGTTGGTGATCCTCGCCCACCGGATCCTGTGGTCGGCGCCGACGGCGCTGATCCTTGTGGCGGCGGCAGGCAAGTGGAGCGCTTTCGTTGGCGTGTTCCGCCAGCCGCGCCTGCTGTTCACGCTGTTGATTTCGAGCATCGCGATCGCCGCCAACTGGACGATCTATATCTGGGCGGTGACGAACCATCGCGTGCTGGAAGGCAGCCTTGGCTATTACATCAATCCGCTGTTCGTTTTCCTGTTCGCCGCAATGTTCTTCGGCGAGCGGTTCAGGCCGTTGCAGATCGTGGCCGTGGGCATTGCAGCGCTTGGCGTCTTAAACCAGACGCTGGTGGTAGGTCAGTTCCCGTGGGTGTCCATGTCGCTGGCGATCTCGTTCGCGATCTATGGCGCGATCCGCAAGACGACGCAGGTGGATAGCCGCATCGGCTTTGGCCTGGAGGCGTTGTGGCTTTCGCCCATCGCCCTGCTCTATCTGGCGTTCTTCCTGCCGGCTGGGGTTCAGGTGTTCGGATCGGGCGAGCCGGGCTTTATCGGCCTGCTGATGCTGGCGGGGCCGCTGACGGCGCTGCCGTTGATCCTGTTCGCGATGGGCGCGCGCCGGCTGAAGCTGTCGACCATCGGCATCCTGCAATACATCGCGCCCAGCGTTCAGTTCATGATCGCGCTGGCCATGGGCGAGCCGTTCACCACCGGCCATGCGGTGACTTTCGCGCTGATCTGGGCGGGCGTGCTGCTGTTCACGTTGGCGGGCCGGCAACCGCGGGTGGCCGCAACGGCCGACTGAAAAAATTAGCCCCGCAACGATTGAACGTGCGGGGCTCGAAGGTTGCCATGCGAAGTCGCGAAGAGCGAATTCACGATACCGGTCGCAAGCAACGCGCCGCGCAGGCGGCCCGTCATTAACCGGAAGAGTCCTGTAGTTTCGTGACCGCGCCCCAGATCGGGAAGGGTGTTTTAACGAATCTGCCCGACAATCGGACAGCTTGGAGACGTTATGCATTTTCCCGCCCTATCGGGAGAATACTGCAGCCGCCAATAACGCGCGGGAAACCTTGCGTGTGATCTACAGCGGCGACCACGCCGTGGGGGCGTAAAGTAGATTTACGAGGTTGAGGCAGGACATGAGCGCAGCGATCGATCCGACCGAGTCACCCGAATGGGAAGCCGCCCGCCTTGAGTGGTGGCAGCAAACCAAAGGCGAACTCGAGCGCCTTCAGCAGGCGGTCAACGGCGCATCGCCCGGCTCGCTGAAGCTTGAGACGATTTACGCGCCGATGCACGACATGGCGGGCCTTGCCGGCGTGCTGGGCTATCCCCTGCTCGGCAAGATCGCGCGCGGCCTGATCGAGACGCTGCGCAAGGGCGCAAATCCGCTGGACGAGCGCATGCTGACGGTCGCCAAGGCGCATCTGGCGGCGCTGGTTGCCCTGCATGCCAAGGATGTGCGTGGCGAAGGCGGGCCGGCCGGCGTTGCCGTAATCGCCAAGCTAGCGTCGATCCACGCCTGATCTCACGCTGATCTGGCGCCGATACGGAGCGGCACTTGCTCCGTCCGCAAAACGTCGTAATGGCTGATCCTCCATCCCGAATGGTGGAGGCCGAGGCGCGCGATGGCGGGTCTGATCTATTTTGCAATCGGCGATGTGCACGGCGAGTCACGCAAGCTCGGCGAACTGCACGCGGCCATTCTCGAGCACATCGCGTTCGAGGGCGCGCCTGCGCGGATCATCCACCTTGGCGATTATGTCGACAGAGGCCCAGACACCAAGGGCGTGATCGAGCGCGTGATGGCGCTGGAGGCGCGCTTTGCCAACGATCCCTCCATCAGCGTGACATCGCTCAAGGGCAATCACGAGCAGATGATGCTCGATGCCTATGACCGCACGGCGGACGCAGGCGGCTGGTGGTCTCAGGGCGGCGCAGAGGCCGCCGACAGCTATGCCGGTGGATCGGGACTGGCCGGGCAGGACTGGCGCGAGACGATTCCGCCCGAGCACATCAGCTGGATGCGTGGGCTGGAGTCGATTGTATTCGACCGCGAGCGGGCGATCGCGTTCGTGCATGCGGGCATCGAGCCGGCGAGCTTCCCCGATTGCGCCGACGCGGTGCGTCTGTGGACGCGATCCGACCGTTTCTTCGACCATGCCAACTGGCCTGAGCGCGAGGAACTGAAGAACCTGCTGGTGGTGCACGGGCATACGCCGCGCAGCTATCAGCCGGAGAACTTCCCGCACCGGATCAATGTCGATACGGGCGCATGCTTTGGCGGGCCGCTGACGGCGGTGATGCTGAAGGACGGCGAAGCGCCGCAATTCCTGCGCGGCAGCTAGAGGCAGGCGTAGAGCGTGCACACGCTCCGCTAAACTTACTTGGAGACCTTTTTAGCGCCCGAAGCGTCTCCGCACATCCACTCACCGAACGCATCAACCGACACGCTCAGAAAATCATGCTTGCCCGCAGGCTTCCACAAGATCGTGGATGGCTTGATTCGCAGCGTACCAACTTTGTCGATTACAATTTCGTGGTGCTCAGGCTCTTTGAACTGATACTTCGCCGCAGGCATTGATGTCCCCCAATCAAAAGCTGAAAATCAGCTTCTCACGATCTCATTATGCATCACGTCAGGCAGTCGTAAAGCGCATTGATGATGCGGGACCGGCGCGCATCCTCCAGCAGGTGCGTGCCCTGGCGGTTCATGATGTAGGCGCCGGCAAGGCCCGTGTCGGGATCGCCGAACGCGCCGGAGCCGCCCCAGCCTGAATGGCAGAGCGTTTCGGGATTGGGGCCGTAGATCAGCGGCAGGTTGCGCATGACGCCGGCGCCGAACGCGACCTTGCCAGGCAGAACACGATCCTCTCCCTGAACGCGCTCGCGCGTGAGTTCGTCCCACGTGACGGGCGCAATCACCCGCGTGTCGCCGATGCGGCCTCTCTGCGCGAAGGCGCTGTAGAGGCGCGCCATCGCGGGCGCTGTTCCGTGGCCATTGGCGGAGGGAATTTCCGTCTTGCGCCATTCAGTCGTGCCGCGCGGGGCGGCGGCCCATGGCGTGAGGAAAGCGGAGCGTGTTTCGGCATTGCGGTGCGGAAATTCGGCGGCGGCTTTTGGCTTCAGGAGTTCAGCACAGCGGCCATGTTCGCTTTCGGGCAGGCCGATCCAGAAATCGATATCCAGCAGGGCGCAGATATCCTCGCGCAGCATTGTTCCCAGCGAGCGCGGCGAGACGCGGCGCACGAGTTCGCCGGCGATGTAGCCCCAGGTAAGCGGATGATAGCCCGAGCCTTCGCCCCTGCCCCACATGGGCGGCAGCTTTGCAAGCGCAGCCGACAGCGCAGGCGGATCGAGCCAGAGCGCGGGGTCGATGGCGTCGGGAAAACCGGGCACGCCGGCCTGATGCGACAGGGCCTCGGCGACTGTGAAAGCGCCTTTGCCGTTGGCGGCGAATTCGGGCCAGTAGTCCGCAACAGGCGCGTCGTAGTCGAGCTTGCCGCGCTCGACGAGGCGGGCGACGATCAGGGCGGCGATGGGCTTGGTTGCGGAATAGACGGGGCACAGCGTGTTGGCGGCCCATGGCTGGGTTGCAGCGCGATCGGCATGGCCGCCGCGCAGATCGACGACGAGTTCATCGCCAAGCCAGGCGGCAAAGCTTGCGCCATGCTCCAGCCCTTCGGCAAAATTCTGCTCGAATGCCTCGCGGACCTTGTCGAAGCCCGCTGCGGTGAATCCAGTCGTGTTCATGCGCGAGACATCTGCCGGACTTCGCGAATGGTCAAGTTGCGGCAGAGCTCCATGTCGGCTCAACTGGCTCCGGGAGGACCAAGGATGGAAATCAACGGTATCGCGCATATCCAGATCACGGCGGGCCGCTATGATCTGGCGCGGGCGTTTTACTGCAAGCTGCTGCCGTTTCTCGGGCTCAGCCAGGTGCTCGACAATGAATACGGCTACTACTGTGTTGGCGGCCGAACGGGTGTGCTGATCTCGAAGCCTGCGCCCGAACACGAGGGCGAGCGTTTTGTGCAGCAGCGCGTCGGCCTGCATCATGTGTGCTTTCGCGCGCGCTCGCGCGAGGACATTGAGGAGGCGCATGCTTTCCTGAATGCGCTTGGCGCGACGATCATCCGCGCGCCGCAGGAAGATGGCTGGGCGCCGGGATACTATTCGATCCTGTTCGAGGATCCGGACGGCGTGCGGCTGGAGATCAACTACGTGCCAGGCAAGGGCGTGTTCGACACCGAGGAGAAAGCGGTGAACCCGGTCTATCCGCGTTCACGCGAGTAGGCGCACGGGGGCGGCGAAGCGTTGCGCGAGACGGTCGCTGCAGGCGGCGACGTTGAGCTCCGGTCCCTGCCAGTCCGCCGTTTTCGCGATCACTTCATGCGTAGCGCCCATTGCGTCGGCAAGCGCGCCTTGCGCGCCAAAACCCGAGACGAGGCCACCGGCAAAGCGCAGCGTGAGCATGTCGCCCGTCCCGTTGGGAATCTTGCCCGCGACGCGCGGCGTTTCCGCGAGCATTGCCACACCGCCATCGACATGGAGGACGCCGATGCCTTGTGGCGAGGGCACGGAGGAGATCAGCCACCGGCCTCCCCGCGCGCGGGCAACCGCCGCCACATCCTCCGCCGTGCGCAATGTCGAGAGATCCGCGCCCGTCAGACGCGCGAACTCCCAGAGGTTGGGGGCGAGCACATCTGCCTCGGGCACGAGGCGCGCGGCCAGCGCTTCGGCGACCTGCGGTTTGATGTAGAGACCCGGCGCTTCATCGCCCATCACCGGATCGACGATGATGATTGGCCGCTCGAGCGCGTGGCTGTGAGCCTTGCCGCGCGGTGCGGTGCGCACCTTCGCGATCGCCTCCGCGGCTACGGCAACCTGCTCGGGATGCGAGAAATGACCCGTGACCACAGCATCGACCAGCGAGAACAGGCCGTTCGCGGCGATCCCTTCCAGCATCTGCGCCATCACGTCTGCGCCGACGGCGCCTCCGCCCGGCGGCCCCCAGCCGGGATGGCGGCCGAACAGGCAGGTGGGCACATGGACAGGATCGACCTTCATCGGGCCCAGCACGTAGGGCGCTATGCCCCCGCCAACGCGGGAAGCGGCGACATAGGATGAAATCACCAGCACAAGGGGCATGCTCTGTCCGTATCATGTTCGCGCGCGGCGAATTGCCGACATTAACCCAGCCTGCGAACCGCTCCAGCTTGATCTTGGAGCCGCTGTCCTTCATCACGCTGCGGCAGATAAAGCCAAGAGGGGCTCGTCCCATGTCCGCCATTCGTCCTCGCCGTTCCGTTCTCTACATGCCCGGCGCCAATGAGCGCGCGCTGGAGAAGGCGAAGACCCTGCCGGCGGATTCGCTGATTCTGGATCTTGAAGACGCCGTGGCGCCCGAGGCCAAGGCCGAGGCGCGCGAGCGGGTGGCCAATGTGGTGAAGGCCGGCGGCTATGGCCCGCGCGAGCTGATCATCCGCGTCAATGGACAGGACACCGAATGGGGCAAGGCCGACATCAAGGCAGCCGCCCACGCCAGCCCCGATGGCATTCTCGCGCCCAAGGTGACCAGCGCGGACGATGTGCGCTGGCTCGACGAGGCGATCTCGGAAGCGGGCGCACCGCGTAGCCTGCAGCTGTGGGTGATGATCGAGACGCCGTTGTCGATCCTCAACATCAAGGAGATCGCGGCCACGGCGAAGACGACGCGGCTTTCGGGCTTCGTCATGGGCTCGAACGACCTGATCAAGGATTTCCGCGCCGAGCCGATGCCAGGCCGCGAGAACCTGGCCGCTTGCTACACGCTGGCGATCGCGGCGGCGCGCGCATTCGATATTCTCGTGTTCGATGGCGTCTATAATGACATCGCGAATGCGGAGGGATTTGTGACCGAGACGAAGCAGTCGCGTGCGTTCGGCTTCGATGGCAAGACGCTGATCCATCCGAGCCAGGTCGAGCCCTGCAACACGATCTTTGCGCCCGCCGCCGATGCGGTGACGCAGGCGAAGGATGTGATCGCAGCGTTCGCCGATCCGGCCAATGGCGGCAAGGGCGTGCTGAAGGTCAACGGCAAGATGACCGAGCTGCTGCACCTCGCGCAGGCCAAGCGCATGGTCGCGGTGGCCGAGGCGATTGCCGCGCGTGAGGCGGCGAACGGCTGACCTTGAAGCGCGCATGACGCACAAGCGCATCCTGCTGGTGGGGGGAGCGGGTGTGTTCGGCTCGCGGCTGGCGCACGGGCTTGCTGACACGGTTGATGCAGACGTGCTGATCGCGGGGCGCAGCCTCGACAAGGCGCAGGCGGTCGCGCGCGAGGTGAAGGCCGCCGGCGCGGTGGCGCTGGATCGCGGCAAGGCAAGCGCGAACGACATCGGGCAGCTATCCGTTGATCTGGCGATCGAGGCGGTGGGGCCGTTCCAGGGCGCTGATCTGGGCTTTGCGCGAGCCTGTATTGCGGCGGGCGTGGACTATCTCGATCTGGCCGATGATCGGTATGCTGAAGGCGACGCCCGAGCGCCTGACCATGGGCATTGTTGGCTGGCGGATGGGGCAGTTGCCCCTGCCCGCCTTTCTTGCGCCGCGCTCGGTGGCGCACGAGAGCGTCAATGCGAACGGCGTCTTTACATTCGACGTGCCAATCGCTGCGCCGTTGTTGGGACGGCTGACCCGCTATAAGGGAGAGCTGCAGCTGTCCTGATCGCGACCTTCCGACCCGTTCAGCGATCCGGCTCGGCTGATGGCTGCAGCATGAGATCGACGGACTTCAGCGAAACACGCTGCCCGTCCTTGATCAGCGTCGTCTCGCGTTCTTCCCGGATCGTACCCGAAAACACCTTCGGACCGGGACCAACCATGCAGTATTCGAGATAGCCAATCTGCACGACCTTGAGGGGAACAACTGGCTTGTTGTCGGCGCCAGCGACCAGATAGATGCAAAGCCCTTCCGGCAAAGGCTTGAGCTCGGCGGGCGCTTCGACAGTGTGTGTCGCGCCCGAGGCATCCTGCCAGTTGAACCGGTCCTGATCCTCGACATTGCCGGAGAAATCCATCCGATGCCCAATGGCAAGCTCAAGCGAGTAATTCAGAATTTCGCTGGCTAGCGGGACGTCCGGCGCCGCGCTGGCCACAGGCTCCTGTGGGGATGGCGCGGCGGCTGGTCCGCCACAACCTGCCAGAAACAGAAGAACAAGCGTTGAGATCCTCATCGCCGAACACGCCTCCCCCGCGCGGACCGATTTGCTGGTGCATCCTATCAGGCCGCCGCGGCGGGAAGCAATTTCGCGCCGCGCCGTTGTTTGGCAGTGGACGCGGCGGTAAGGGAGTCTGGTGACATCATCACCTTCCCCTGGACCCGCCATGACCCTCAAATCCGATCCCGGCAATTTCTTCGAGGATTTTGTCGTCGGCGATGAACTGATCCATTCAACGCCGCGCACGGTGACGGAGGCGGACGCGGCGATCTACACCGGCCTTACGGGGTCGCGTTATGCGCTCTACTCGGCAGACTCGTTTGCACAGGATATCGGGCTCGGCGGTGCGCCGATCGATCCGCTGCTGGCCTTCCATGTCGTGTTCGGCAAGACGGTGCCGGACATCTCGCTGAATGCGGTGGCGAACCTTGGCTATGCCGACGGGCGCTTCCTTGCGCCGGTGTTTCCCGGCGACACGCTGCGGGCTGTGTCCGAAGTGATCGGCGTCAAGGAGAACTCGAACGGCAAGACCGGCGTCGTCTATGTGCGCACGCATGGCTACAATCAGGAAGACGAGGAAGTGCTCAGCTATGTGCGCTGGGTGATGGTCAACAAGAAAGACCATTCCAAGCCCGCGCCGGAAGCTGTCGTGCCGAAGCTGCCGGCGGCGGTTGATCCGCGCGATCTGCCGAAGCGCGGCTACACGCTGGGCGATTATGATTTCACGCTGGCCGGTTCGCCCTTCGGGTTTGAGGACTATCAGATCGGCGAGAAGATTGATCACGTAGACGCCTTCACCGTGGAAGAAGCCGAGCACCAGATCGCGACACGGCTCTACCAGAACACAGCGAAGGTTCACTTCAACCAGTACGCCCAGAGCCAGACGCCGCGCGGCAAGCGCCTCATCTATGGCGGCGTCGTGATCTCGCTGGCGCGTTCAATCGCCTTCAATGGTCTCGCCAATGCGGCCGAGATCATCGCGATCAATGCGGGGCAGCATGTGAACCCGCTGGGGTCTGGCGACACGGTGTTTGCGTGGTCTGAAGTGCTGGACAAGGTGGACCTGGGCGACGGGCTGGGCGCGCTGCGCCTGCGGCTGGTGGCCACCAAGAACCTGCCGTGCGGGGAATTTCCCTACAAGGACGCCGAGGGGAAACACCTTCCCGACGTGATTCTGGACTTCGATTACTGGGCGGCCATTCCCAACAGGGGATAGGCATCCCTACATATCTGCGATGACCTCGTCCGATTTTCCCCAGTTTGCGGCGGCCTGCGCCATTCTGTTGTCGGTGGTGATCCGCTGGCTGCGCTCCGGCATGTCGTGGGACGCGGTG
>NCEM01000098.1 GCA_002280725.1 Alphaproteobacteria bacterium 32-64-14 | reverse complement strand
GACGGAACGGACATTGCCCGATCCATAGTCGATGATGGCAAGGCGGGTCATGCAGGCCGTTTACACGGGAGTCTGCCGGACGTCTTCCCCCGTCTACAGGGGAAGTACGGCGAAGTCGGGATGGGGGCGAGCCTCAATGGGATTCGTTCAGCCAATTGCATTGAGGCTCGCCCCCAACGTCTCGCGAACTTCGTCCGCGATCCACTTCCCCCGTAAACGGGGGAAGAGCTACGCTGGCGGCTAAAGCGAGCCCTTGGTGCTGGCGACCTGGCCCTTGAGGCGGTCGTCGCGGACGGCGGCCATGCGGAGGGCGCGGGCGAGCGATTTGAAGCTGGCTTCGGCGATGTGGTGGGAGTTCTCGCCGTAGAGCAGTTCGAGGTGGAGGCAGACGCCAGCGTTCATGGCGAAGGCCTGGAAGAATTCCTTGAACAGCTCGGTATCGACCGTGCCGACCTTGTCGCGCGTGAAGGCGACTTTCCAGATCAGGTAGGGCCGGTTGCACAGGTCGACCGAGGCGCGGGCGAGGGTTTCGTCCATCGGCACGTAGGCGTGACCGAAGCGGACGACGCTGGAATAGCCGCCGACGGCGTCCTTGAACGCCTGGCCCAGCACGATGCCGACATCTTCCATGGTGTGGTGCTGGTCGATGTGGAGGTCGCCCTTGGCCTCCACGTTAATGTCCATGGCGGAGTGCTTGGCGAAGCTTTCCAGCATGTGGTCGAAAAAGCCGATGCCGGTGGAAATCCTTGATTTTCCAGAGCCATCGACGTCGACGGAGACCTTGATGGAGGTCTCCTTCGTCTCGCGGACGATCTCTGCCTTGCGCGCTTTTTCCGCCATATCTTTTACCCGCCTTAAGGGGACGGGCCTCCGCATTAACCGTGCGTTCGCTAACGAAACCTAGCTTAGCCCACGAACGGTCGAGGAATCCTGAATGTGGTGACGCATTTAGGGGTTGGCCGCCTGGAACGCCACCGGATTCGCGCTGATGACCGCAAGGACAGCCAAGGCCAAGATTCCCAGGGAAGGGGCAAACGGGGCCAAGGCTCCCAAGACGTTCCCGAAGGCGGTCGCCAAAGCGGGCAAGAAGCTCGGCCTCGCTGGCCGGGTGGCGTTGATTGCGCTGGGCGCCGCCGTGCTCGTCAACGTGGTCCAGTGGGTCGTCACGCCGATCCTGCTGCGCAACTCGTTCGACAACGCCCGCCTCACTTACGCCAACGGCGCTGCCGAGCAGCTCGCGCTCATCGTCGTCGGGCCGTTCCAGTACAACAACCTGCAGCGCGTTGATGAGCTGACCAAAGGGATGGCCAAGCCGCTGCCGGGCGGGGAGGCGGCGATCGTTGACGCCACCGGCGCGATTATCGGTTCGACCGCCGGCGGGGCTCATCTCGCCCGCACATTCGATCTCAAGCTCGCAGACAAGCCTGGCGGCGCGATAATCCAGCAAGGCGAAACCTTCATCGGCCTCCAGCCGGTCATCGATCGCAATGGCCAGCGGATCGGCACCGCCATCCTGTCGATGACACCCAAGACGCTGGTTGGGCTGTGGACTGGTGTTCTGGTCTACTCGGTCCTCCTCCTCGTGCTCGCGCTGGTCGTATCGGCGTTTTTCCTTTTCCCGCTCGCCAAGCAGGCCCTGAAGCCGGTGACGGATCTCGAGCGCGGGATCCGCATGCGCGATCCCAAGGACAAGTCGAAGCTGGCCGATTCATCCGATGACCGGTTGCTGAAGCCGCTGCTGACGGCGATCGACGAGGTGCATGAAAGGTCCGAGGCCGCGATGCGGCGCGCGCTGACCATGGCGTACACCGATCCGGTGACGCGCCTGCCGAACCGGCTGCGCTTCATGTCGAAGCTGGACATGACGGTTGCCGCTGGCGGGGGAGCGGAAGTGTTCCTCGTGATCTGCGATCTCGACAAGTTCAGGCAGGTGAACGTGACGTTCGGCCCGCGCGTTGCAGACTTGGCGCTGAGCGTGGTGGCCGAGCGCCTGCGGGCAGCGGCCTCGCAGACGCAATCGGCGCCGTATTTCATCGGGCGCATCGGTGCTGACCAGTTTGGCGCCATCTTTCCAGGCGGCAGTCGAGAGTCGGTCGAGACATTCATTTCGACCATGGAAGCCTCCATCGCCGATGCGCTGGTGCTGGAAGGACAAACGCTGCGTGTCACCGCCTCGTTCGGGGCCGCCGCAAGCCCACGCGATGCAGCGACTGGCGCCGACCTGTCGAAGCAGGCCGAGATCGCGCTGAAGGAAGCCAAGCGCCACTACGGCGCCCAGACGGGCAAGAAATACGCATTCTTCGACCAGCGTCTTCTCGATCGTGCGCGGGCGCAGACACGGCTGGAAGAAGAAGTGCGCGAGGGCCTTGAGCGCGGCGAGTTCGTTGCTGTGTTCCAGCCCAAGGTAAAGCTGGAAACGGGCGAACTGGTGGGCGCCGAAGCGCTGGCGCGCTGGCGCAGGCCGGATGGCATGGTGGTCTCGCCCGGCGTGTTCATTCCGATTGCCGAGGAGCTGGGCCTCATCGCCAAGCTGGGCAAGCAGGTGATGCAGGACGCGTGTCTCGCGGCGGCGGGATGGAACAGGCGGGGGATCGTTTCCTCGGTTGCGGTCAATGTGTCACCGCACCAGTTCGACGATCCTGATTTCGTGAATTCGGTCTATCGGGCGCTGGATGAATCCGGCCTGCCGCCGAACCTGCTGGAGCTCGAGATCACGGAAAGCGCAGCGGTGGCGGATCCTGACCGGGTTGCCCGCACCATGTGGCCGCTGCGCAATCGCGGCGTGCGGCTCGCCATCGACGATTTCGGCACCGGGCATTCCAACTTCGCGGCGATCACGCGCCTGCCGTTCGACGTGTTCAAGATCGACCAGCAATTCGTGCGCGCGCTGTCGACCGACCCGCATGCGCCCGGGGCAGGGCTATTACTACTCGCCGCCGCTGCCGGCCGCGGAGTTCGATGCGTTCGTGCGGAGCTATAGGCCGCGGCCGGCGGACCGGTTTGCGGCTTAGCGGTTGACTACGTGGACGCTGTTGGCGTCTGCACGGACGAACGCGCCAGCTGTCAACGCCTCGCCGTGAGATGTTACGCACGCACGTAGAAGATCGGTTTCGCCCGCCACGCTGGCGAGATCGTCGAGGAGCAGGACGCCTGCGTGTGGAGCGGCGTCGCGGAACACCAACGCGCCAATGTCGTGGTCCGTGGTGATGAAGACACGGCCATCGGCGTGTGCTTCAGCCAGAAGTGCGGCATCGCCGGGATCGGACGGACGCTCAGCCGAGTATACGACATCATGGCCGTCCTGACGAAGCGCGCGCACCGCGGGGGCTACAACATTCGTGTCTGCGAAGAGCCTCACCTATTCGGCTGCGACGGTGAGGCCGTCCGCGTCCGTCTTCTCGGCCAGACGCGCTGCGTAGAGGAGGCAGGCGTCGATATCGGCGGCTTCCAGCGCCGGGTAGGCTTCCAGAACCTCATCCCGCGTCGCCCCTCGGGCGAGCATCGCGAGCACCATCGCAGGCGTAATGCGCCGGCCGCGGCCAACGGGCTTACCACCCATCTTTCCGGGTTCCACCGCGATACGGGCGAGAAGATCCTTGTTTTCCTTGGTGAGGGTCATGACGGGTTTATAGCACGGCTGTCCGCCGCCAGCGAACACCTCGAACCGTACTTTATCGACTTTCGATAAATTTGCTTGTTGGCGCGGTCCGCACAAGATAGACTGCGCAACGGTCAGGAAAGTACGTGCATGTCCGACGAACCCACTTGGCACTCGACCACCATTCTCGCCGTGAAGAAGGGCCACAAGCTCGTCAAGCTCGTCGTCATGGGGGATGGGCAGGTGTCGATGGGCCAGACGGTGATGAAGGGGAACGCAAGGAAGGTCCGGCGTATCGGCGAGAAGGGTGAGATTCTCGCAGGTTTCGCTGGAGCGACCGCGGACGCCTTCACGCTCTTTGAAAGGCTCGAACAGAAGCTCGAACGATTCCCCGGCAATCTTCAGCGCGCCGCCGTGGAACTCGCCAAGGACTGGCGCACTGACAAATACCTCCGGAATCTGGAAGCCCTCATCATCGTGGGCGATGCGACGTCCCTGCTCGTCATCACGGGCAGGGGCGACGTGCTGGAGCCGGAGCATCCGATCGCGGCCATTGGTTCAGGGGGCAACTATGCGCTGTCCGCCGCACGAGCGCTGTATGAGTACGAAGACGACGCCGAAAAGATCGCACGCAAAGCGATGACGATCGCGGCCGAAGTCTGCGTCTACACAAACAGCAACTTCGTGTTGGAGACACTGGATGTTTGACCGCACTGACATTCGCGCGGCCGTTGAGGCCGGCGCGATAAGCGACGAGGGCGCAAAGCGCTTCGAAGCTTTCCTCAAAGCCCGCAACGATCCCGAGCGCATGCTCGACCCGGAGAACTTGCGCTTCCTCACCAACTTCAATGACGTGTTCCTCACCATCGGCATCGTCGTGCTGATGACGGGGCTCGGCTTCCTGTCGGCGATCTCGATGATCAACCTGATGGGCCTGCCGGGCATGACCGATCCGGAAACACTGCAGGAAGCGACCGCGTTTGCGGGCAAGATCAAGATGGTGGTGCTGCTTGCGCCCATCCCGATGATCGTGGCGGCGTGGCTGCTAGCCGAGTATTTCTGCGGCAAGCGGCGTCTGCTGCTGCCGTCGATGGCGCTGAGCGGCTTCATCGTGTGGGCGTCGTCCATTGCGGCGGCTGGCCTCGCCACGTTCCTCATTCCCGACGAGATGGTGATCTCGGGAAGCTCGCGCGGCGATTTCAATCCGTTCCAGGTGCTCACGGGTATGGGTTATGCGGGTTTTGCGGCGGCGGCGATTGCGGCTGGCGCGATCTTCTGGCGTTTCCGTCTGCCGTTCTCGCTTTTCCTTCTCGCGGGCTCGATCGCGGGGCTGTTCTACACGGCTGTGGTGCAGGCTTCGGGCATCCAGGGGCCCACCCTGATGCTGGGCGGCGCCGTCACGCTGGCCATCGGCCTTGCGACGCTGGCGGCGGCGATCTGGTTCGACATGAAGGACCCGACGCGCTCGACCCGCAATTCGGACCATGCCTTCTGGCTGCACATGGCCGCGGCGCCGCAGATCATTTTCGGTGTGCGCGCGCTGGTTCTGGGATCGGGGTTCGACGAGGCCTCGACGCAGTTCGCCACAGTGATGCTGATCGTTCTGGTGCTGTTCGGGGTGATCTCGCTGGCGATCAATCGCCGCGCGCTGATCGTCTCCGGCCTTGTCACGTTCACGGCATCGCTTTGGGTGCTGGTGAACAATTCGGGCTGGAGCGGGCTGAACTCGCTGATGCTGACGGCGCTGATCGTGGGCGGCTCGATCGTCCTGCTCGGCGGCGGCTGGCGCACGGTTCGCCGCACGGTGCTGAAGGCCTTCCCGCAGGACGGCGTGCTGGGGCGGATCTTCCCGCCTGAGCCGGCTTGATCGATCTCAACTGATGACTGGTGTTCACGCCCTCTCTCCTTAACTGGAGAGAGGGTTGTGTGCATCTGGCGGCGCCGCTTGAGGTGTGCACGATCACATCTTGCTTGCTGACAAGAGCAGCCATGAGCTAGCGAAGCACGTCGTTGCATCCTAGCTATTGGCCATCATGTCTGAATTCACACCGCGCGAGATCGTTTCCGAACTGGACCGCTTCATCGTGGGCCAGCCCGAGGCCAAGCGGGCCGTGGCGCTGGCGCTGCGCAATCGCTGGCGGCGCAAGCAGCTGCCCGACAACCTGCGTGAGGAAGTGACGCCGAAGAACATCCTGATGATCGGGCCCACGGGCGTGGGCAAGACCGAGATCTCGCGGCGGCTGGCGAAGCTGGCGAAGGCGCCGTTCCTGAAAGTCGAGGCCACCAAGTTCACCGAGGTTGGCTATGTCGGCCGCGATGTCGAACAGATCGTGCGCGATCTTGTCGAAGTCGCCATCGGCATGGTGCGCGAGCGGCGGCGCAAGGAAGTGATCGCCAAGGCCGAGGCCAATGCGGAGGAGCGTGTGCTCAACGCACTCGTGGGCGCCACCGCGCAGCCGAGCACGCGCGAAAGCTTTCGTGTGAAGCTGAGGGCGGGGCAGCTCGACGACAAGGAGATCGAGGTCGACATGGCCGACACCTCCTCGCCGATGGGCGGGTTCGACATTCCCGGGCAGCCGGGATCATCGATCGGCATGGTCAATCTTGGCGACCTGTTGAAGGGCTTTGGCGGGCGCAGCAAGCGCGTGCGCACGACCGTGAAGGAAGCGCACAAGCCGCTGATCCAGGAAGAATCCGACAAGCTGCTCGACAGCGAGACGGTGACGCGCGAGGCGCTGCGCGTGACGGAAGAAGACGGCATCGTGTTCCTCGATGAGATCGACAAGATTGCCTCGCGCTCGGAGCGGGCAGGCGCGGATGTCTCGCGCGAGGGCGTGCAGCGCGACCTGCTGCCGCTGATCGAGGGGACGACGGTTGCGACCAAGCACGGCCCGGTGAAGACCGACCACATCCTGTTCATCGCCTCGGGCGCGTTCCATGTGGCCAAGCCCTCGGACCTGCTGCCCGAACTGCAGGGGCGCTTGCCGATCCG
>NCEM01000054.1 GCA_002280725.1 Alphaproteobacteria bacterium 32-64-14 | reverse complement strand
ATCGAGGAATTCCTCAAGGACTATGGCGGTGAGGGCATCCAGCACATCGCGCCGGGCACCGACGACATCTACGCCAGCGTCGAAGCGCTCCGCGCCCGCAACATCCCGTTCCAGTCTGCTCCTGACACCTACTTCGAAGGCATCGGCCAGCGCCTTGGCCAACACGGCGAAGACGTCGAGCGCCTCCACAAGAACCACATCCTCATCGACGGCGCGCCGACACAGGGGCAGGGCCTGCTGCTCCAGATCTTCACCGCCAACCAGATCGGCCCGATCTTCTTCGAGCTGATCCAGCGCAAAGGCAACGAAGGCTTCGGCGAAGGCAATTTCCGCGCGCTCTTCGAGAGCATCGAAGCGGATCAGATCCGCAGGGGCGTGCTGAAGGCGGAGGCGTAGACGGAATGGCGGACAGAATGTCTTTTGCAGCTGCGGCCTCGCTTCCGTGGGGGCGGGCGCTGCTGGCGGCATCGATGGTCATTCTGGCAATATCCGGCGCTTTGGCCATCACGCTTGAAATTCTTGCGCAAGGCTTGGGCCGGTTTGAGGTCGTCCCAGAGCAGCTTTTGATCATGGCGCTGGCGGGCGCCTCCGGCGCGTTGTTGTGGAGCTTCGCGCTCGGTGCGCCCGCGCTTGCCCTCGCTTGGTGTCTTGGCTCCTCGCGTTGGTGGCACGCTGCGCTGATAGGTGCCGGCGCGATGATGGTGCCTATGGTTATGTATGCAGGTACGACCGGTCCGAAGAATTGGCTCCCTCTTCTCGGCGTTGTACCGTTCTTTGTGTTCATGGGGGGGGCGGCGGGCTTGGCGGCCTATTTTGTGCTGAGACGAAAGCGGTCCGCCGAATGATCTCCCCCCGCGTCATCGCGAACCGGCAGCTCGCCGCCTACAACGCGCGCAACCTCGCGGCCTTCATGGCGCTATTCGCTGACGATGCGTGGCTTGAAGACATGCCCACGGGCGAGCGCCGCGCCACGGGCAAGGACGCCATCACCGAAATCTACCGCGCTCGCTTCGGCGACAATCCAAAGCTGAATTGCAAAGTCCACGCGCGCATCGATCTCGGCGACTACGCCATCGACCACGAAACCATCACCGGCCTTGCCGATGGCAGCGAGATCAACTGCATCGCCATCTACGAAGTCCGCGACGCCCTGATCCGCAGCGTGCGTTTCATCAGGCCCGCCGAAACCTAGCGCCACGGAGCAAGCCCATGCCGCCCCTTTCCGCGCCCATCGTCTCGGCTGCGACAGCCGGCGTCCTCCTCATCATCCAGATGCTGCTGCTCTTCGCCGTGGTCGTTGTCCGCCGCCGCGACAAGCAATCGCTGGGCGATGGCGGCAATGTCGATCTCCTGCGCGCCACCCGCCGGCACGGAAACTTCGCCGAAAACGCCGCGATCTTTGTCGTCGCCCTAGCTCTGTTCGAGATCGTCAGCGGCGAACGCATGACAACAGAAATCTACGCCGGCATTTTCATCGCCGGCCGCGTGCTGCACGCCATCGGCCTCTCGCTGAAGAACACCTCAAACCTTGCCCGCGTGCTCGGCGTCGTGGCCACGGCGGGCGTCAGCGTCGTGCTCGGAGTGAGATTGATCATGCTGTGTCTACCCTTGCTGCAGGCGGGCATCTGATGACCCACCAGGCTTTCCCCGTCGAAGGCGCGTGCATGTGCAGACAGGTGAAGCTGCGCGTCAGCGCGCCGCCGATCATCACCATGGCCTGCCACTGCAAGGGCTGCCAGAAACTCAGCGCCAGCGCCTTCTCCCTCACCGCGATGATCCCGGACGAAGGCGTTGAGGTGATCGGCGAAACAGCCATCGGCGGCCTGCACAACGCCTCGAAATACGAGTACTGCCCGCACTGCCTCAACTGGCTGATCACCCGTCCCGCCGGTATGCCGTTCGTCAATGTGCGGCCCACCATGTTTAATGTGCCCGCATGGTCCACGCCGTTCATGGAAACATGCGCCGCGGAGAAATTGCCTTGGGCGACCACGGCCGCAAAACACAGCTTCCCCGGCTATCCCGAGCCTGACCGGTACGGCCCGCTCATGGCGGAGTTCGCCGCACAGGGCGCGTGATACGCTGGAACGCAGACCCGCTTCCCATCCTGCGCCTACGGCTGCATGGTGGCCGAAAGACATAAAAGACCAGGGGAGACACATATGCACGCGATCCTGACCGCCCTCGCACCAGCCATGCTTCTATTGGCCGCCTGCGACAGCGCAGGCCAGACCGGCGCATCCGGCGACCGCTTCGAAGCCGAGATTCGGCGCACCGCCTACGGCGTCCCGCACATCAAGGCGAAGGACATGGGCGGCATCGGTTACGGCTACGGCTACGCCAGCGCGCAGGACAATGTCTGCGAAATCGCGGACCGTCTGCTCACCGTCTCTGGCGAGCGCGCGAAGTTCCTCGGCCCCGGCGAGAATGACGCCAACATCGCCAGCGACCTCTATCACCGGCGCATGATCCAGTCCGGCCGCGTCGAGGCGCTGCTCGCCGGTCCTGCTGGCGCCGCCGACACGCCCACCGCCGAAGCCCGCGCACTCGCCGAAGGCTACGCCGCCGGCTTCAACCGCTACCTGCGCGAGTCGAAAGACAAGATCACCGACCCGCGCTGCAAGGGCGCGGAGTGGGTGCGCGAGATCACCGCGCTCGATTTCTGGCGCCACATGTATGTCGGCCAGACCGTCGACGGCTTCTTCGCCACCACCACGGGCGCAGCCCCTCCCGGTCCCGACCACGCCTCGGTCGCGCCAGACCTGCTGCCCGAAGACGCCTCCGGCTGGGGCTCCAACGCCTACGCCTTCGGCCGCGAGATGACCAAGGGCGGCCGCGGCGTCCTGCTCGGCAATCCGCACTATCCCTGGGATGGCGTGAACCGGTTCTACCGCACGCACTTCATCATCCCCGGCGACATCAACATCGTCGGCATCAGCTATATCGGCATGCCGATGATCCGCATCGGCCACACCGAAACGCTCGCGTGGTCCAACACCGTCTCCACCGCCCGCCGCCACGGCTACTACGAACTGCAACTCAACCCCGACGATCCGACGCAGTATCGCTTCGAGGGCGAATGGCTGCCGATGGAGCAGGAAGAGGTGATGGTTGAGGTGAAGCGTGGTGATGCCGTCACGGTCGGCGGCCGCACGCTCTATTCCACACGTTGGGGTCCGGTGTTCGAATCCGAGAGCTTCCCGTGGACGAAGGAGAAGGCCTACGCGCTGCGCACGATGGAAACCGGCCTGCGCGATCCGGATCAATACATGGCCGTCTGGCGCGCCAGGACCGTGCGCGACATGAAGGCCGCGCTCGCCAAATGGCAGTCCTTCCGCTTCAACGCCACCGCCGTCGATTCAACCGGCGAGGCGCTCTACGGCGACATGGGCCTCATCCCCAATGTCTCGCAGGCGCTGGCCGACAAATGCGCGACCTCCGCTTTCGCAAAAGAACAGTGGCAGAAAACCCGCTTCGCCGTCCTCGACGGCTCCCGCGCTGAATGCGACTGGGCGACGGATGCAGACTCATCCGCCCCCGGAGCCTTCGGCGCTGCCGCCGGCCCGCACCAGTTCCGCACCGACTATGTGATGCAGAGCAACGACAGCTACTGGCTCACCAACATGTATGCGCCGATCGCCGGCCTCAGCCCCGTCTTCGGCGACGAAGCCACGCCGCGCTCCCTGCGCACCCGCGCCTCGCACGAACAGGTGGAACGCCGCATGGCTGGAACGGACGGCTTCGGTGAGCCGAAGTTCGATCTCGCGAGCCTGCAGCAAGTCATGCTCTCCAACCGCCACTATGGCGGCGAGCTGGTGCGCGATGATCTCGTCGCCGCCTGCCGCGCCTCAGGCAAGCCCAGGCTCGCGCCCGCCTGCGATGCGCTTGCGAGATGGGACTTGAAGGTCAACCTCGATAGTCGCGGCGCACACCTGTTCCACCTGTTCGCCGAAGCCGGCGGCGTCAAGTTCAAGGACAAGTTCGATCCCGCCAACGCCGTCCACACGCCCGCAAAGCTTGATACGGCCAACCCCGCCGTGCTCGCCGCGCTGCAAACCGCCGTCGACAAGCTGGCCGAACTCAACATCCCGCTCGATGCCAAGCTCGGCGACGTTCAGGCCGAAACCCGCAACGGCGTCCGCATCCCGATCCACGGCGGCGCAGGCCCCGAAGGCATCTTCAACGTCATCAGCGTGGAAAGCCTCGAACCCGAGAAGGGCTGGACCAGCATCCGCCACGGCGCCAGCTGGATCTACACGGTGGAGTTCACGGAAGACGGCCCGGTCAGTCAGGGCTTCCTCAGCTACTCCCAATCCACCGACTCGACCTCGCCCCACTACAGCGACCAGACCGAACTCTATTCGCGCAAGGGCTGGGACGATCTCCTCTTCCGCGACGAAGCCGTCGAGAAGGCGACCGTCTCGCGCGTGACGATCAGCGAGTAGGGCCGGGCATGAGCGAGACGATCCTCTATGGCTACTGGCGCTCCTCGGCGACCTACCGCACGCGCATCGCGCTGAACCTCAAGGGCGTCAGCTATCGCACGGTGGGTGTTCACCTGCTGAAAGACGAACAGACCTCACCCGCCCACATCGCCCGCCACCCCTCCGGCCGCGTGCCGGTCCTCGAAATCGACGGCCACCGCATCGGTCAGTCGATGGCGATGATCGACTATCTCGACGAAACCCGCCCCGAACCCCCGCTCCTGCCGCGCGACGCCTACCTGCGCGCTCACGTCCGCGACCTGAAAGACCAGATCGTCGCCGACATCCACCCCCTCAACAACACGTCCACGCTCGCCCGTCTCCGCTCCCAGTTCGGCGCGGACGACGCCGCCATCGCCAGCTGGTACCAACACTGGATCGTCCGCGGCTTCGATGTGCTCGAACAGATGCTGCCCGCAACGGGCAACTACTGCGTCGGCAATACCGTGACACTCGCCGACATCGTCCTCGTCCCCCAGGTCGCCAACGCCCGCCGCTATCCCCAGATCGACCTGTCGAAATTCCCCAACATCCTCCGCATCGACGCCGCGCTGATAAAGCTGAAACCCTTTCACGACGCAGCGCCAGCGCAGCAGCCGGAGGCCGCGCAACAATGACCATTGAGTCGCGCGCCGCCTCTTGCCTCCCTCAGTTGCCACGCAACTGGGGGAGGTGGATCGCCGCGACTTCGCGGCGAGACGGAGGGGGTCTCTCGAAGGCTCAAGCCCTCGGCGGTAGCCGCGCTTCAATAGATGCAAGCACACCTTCGAGATTGTTGTATACCTCGGCGTTCCAGAACCTGAGAACGCTCCATCCATGCCCCTCCAGAGACGTGCGCCGGCGTTCGTCGTTCGCGCGTTCTTCCGCCGTGGAATGTGTCGCGCCATCAAGTTCGATCGCCAGCTTCAGCTTCACGACCGCAAAATCCACGATGTATGGGCTGATCGGATGCTGCGTGCGGAATTGCCATCCGCCAAGCTGGCGCCCCTTCAGCCGCGACCAGAGAATGCGTTCTGCGTCGGTCAACTTGTCACGCAGTGACATTGCACGCGAGCGCGTCTGCCAGTCCTGCTTCACCGATAGACCCCCTCCGTCTCGCCGCGAAGATGCGGCGATCCACCTCCCGCAGTCTGCGACTGGTGGAGGCAAGAACTCAAGAGGCGCACGATGACCAAAGGCAAATGGATCCCCGTGAAGGGCGCGGAGGGCAAGCATTCCAAACAAGCCCACGCCGATCTGCCTGAGGGCACATACGAGCGCGAGATGTCGAAGGAGGGATTCTTCGGCCCCGCCGCCTTCTTCCATCACCAGAACCCGCCCACCGGCTGGAGCAATTTCGAAGGACCGCTGCGCCCGCGCGCGTTCAATCTCGTGAAGCCCGATGCCTTCACGCATTCGCCGTGGGATGCGCCCGTCATCCTGCACAACAAGGCGACCGAGGTGCGTATGTGGCATCTCACAGCGCCGATGAACGGCTATGCCCGCAACAGTGATGGCGACACGCTGCTCTTCATCCACGAAGGCCATGGCCATCTCTGGACCGACTGGGGCCATCTGACGGTGGAGGAGGGCGACTATGTCTACCTGCCGCGCGGCGCGATGTTCAATCTCGAAGGCGGCGCATTCCGCATCCTCACCATCGAGGCGACCAACACCCACTTCACCCTGCCGGATCGCGGCCTGCTCGGCCCCCACGCCATCTTTGATCCCGCCCTGCTGCAGTCCCCGGTCATCGACGATGACTTCCTCGCGCGCCAGAAGCACGCCGGAGATTACAAAGTCTGGGTCAAGAATCGTGGGCAGGTGTCCACCATCACCTTCCCCTACAATCCGCACGACGCCGTCGGCTGGCATGGCGACCTCGCACCGGTGAAGCTCAACGTGCGCGACATCCGCCCGGTGTCGGCGCACCGCTATCACCTGCCGCCTTCCGTCCACACCACCTTCCTGTCGGATCGCTTCGTCGTGTGCACCTTCGCCCCGCGCCCGTTCGAGACGGACCCCGGCGCGCTCAAGGTGCCCTTCTTCCACAACAACGACGATTTCGATGAAGTGCTGTTCTACCACGCCGGCGACTTTTTCAGCCGCGACAACATCAAGGCGGGGATGATGACGTTCCACCCGTCAGGCTTCACGCACGGGCCACACCCGAAGGCGCTGAAGAAGATGTTCGTGCAGGACAAGGCGATGACAGACGAATACGCCGTCATGATCGACACGCGCGATCCGCTCGATGTCGGCAAGGACGCTGAAGCGCTGGAGAATCCAGATTACGTCAACAGCTGGAAGCCGAAGGGCTAGGGCCGACGCTACATGTTGGCCGCTGGCGAAAGCTTATCGAGCCGCTCGATCAGCAATCGGTGTTTGGCGCCAACGCCGTTTGGAAAGCGCCGCAGGAAAGCGGTCAGGAACCTCTGCTCCAGATCCTTCTCGCCGAGCTTGCGAAGGAGGATGGCCACGCGCATGGGCGCATCAGGCCAGAGAAATGCCGGAGTCCGGCCCAAGCGAACTTCCTCAATCGAGGCGCGCACGCGGCCTGCCTGCAAGCCGAGATCGTTGTCGATTTCCTTCTGAGCCTGTCGCCAACGACTCATCGTTGCTTCGAATTCTGGCGAGCCGACGCCGACGGACTCAATCTTGTAAGGTAGCGTCTCGAATTCAAAGGAAGGCCACTGCTTGAGCGCGACGGCCTCAAGCAGCCTTACAGTCTCACGGACAAGACGCAGCGGATCTTCAGGTCCCATGCCGAACGCTATCATAGCGACGGGCGAGCTGTCATTCTGAGCTAAGGTGGCGAGTTCTGGCGCGTCCGCCTAGCGCTTTTTGGCGTTCGCGTAGTTCAGCCCGGCGACAAGCACGGATACCGGCATCAGGTAGGCGCAGACGGTGCTGAAGAAGATGGCGCGTGTGAAATACATGGCGGCTTTTCCGGTTCTGCTGCTGGCGCTTCCTGCGCGTGTCGGTCTCTCGTGAACACTGTTACGCTTCTGTCAGGATGCCTGCGGCTGGTTAACGACCTGTGGACGTTGTCTCCTCGCCGATCCGCGCCATGTCTACAGCGGTATGGTGGAGGTGTTTCGATGAACCGTCGGCTTGTGTCTGCTTTGGCTTTGATGTGCCTCGCCTCGGCCTGCGGCGGCGGCGAACCCGCCACGCCCGCCGCCGAAGCTCACACGGAAGCGCCGGCGGCCGCCACGCCCGATCCGACCATGCTCCCCACACCGCTGCAGAACGCCGTCGCCGCAACCGGCGTCACCTGCGATGGCCAGCCCTACAAGGTCGCCTTCAACGACTTCAGCGCCACGCTGACCTATGACGACGGCGCCACGCAGGAGTTGCCCGCGCTACCGCCAACGGCCGGCAGCGAACCGGGCGTCACTGTGTATACGGACACCAAGATCTCGTTCTCCAAATCCGGCGGAGGTGGAACGCCCGAGACCATTCGCTTTGCCCGCGGCCGGCTGGCATGGCAGGACTGTTCAACCACCGCGAACTAGGCCGAACATATTCCCAAAAAGGGCGATGCCAAAAAAGACGATAGAGGATTCACCGATGCGAACTGTCATGATCTCACTGGTTGCCGCGCTCGCGCTGTCTGCGTGTGGGGGTGGTGAGCCCGAAGCGCCTGCCGTGACCGATCCCGTGCCAGAACCTGCCGCCGCGCCGGAGCCCGCAGCCCCGCCGCCGCTCGCAGACGCCCGCGTCGGCACGATGAACCTGATGTGTGGGGGAGAGTCATTCCGTGTCGCCTTCCTCGACACCCACGCCGCGATCGTCAGCGCCGATGGCGCCAGCACGGTCGAACTGCCCGTCCTCCCGGCCGGTCCCACGTCGGAGCCGGGTGTCACCGTCTATTCGGACGGCATGCAGCAATTCGCCAAGTCCGGCGGCATGGATACGCCCACCGTCATCCGCTACGCCAAGGCCCGCATGGCCTGGCAGGACTGCGCGATCGCTCAGAACTGACGAATCGCGAAGGGCCAGGCAGTATCAAGCTACCGGCCTCAGCCCACTGCTTGTCATCCCGGAAGCGCGTAGCGCTGTCCGGCACCCATTCCTCGGCGTGGAAAGCTCTGCAAAATGGGTTCCGGCTCTCCGCCTCGCTGCGGCCGGGATGACACCTGTGTGCTTTCTGCGTCCAAGCGTTGAGCATCAGCGGGCCTGCTGCCGACTGTCACACTTCACCCGTGTAAAACTTCGCCGCGCATTTGCGTCCGCCGCGCGCGCGTCTTACAAGACCGAAATGAAGCTTGCCTCTCTCAAGAACGGCCGCGACGGCCGCCTCGTCGTCGTCTCCCGTGATCTCACCCGCTATGCCGATGCGGCGCACATCGCGCCAACGCTTCAGGCTGCCCTCGATAACTGGAAGCGCCACGCCCCGCGCCTCGAAACGCTGGCCGAGGAGGTGGAGCTTGGCTCCGTCCCCACCGAGCGTTTCCACGAGAAGGATTGCGCCTCGCCCCTGCCGCGCGCCTATCAGTGGGCGGATGGCTCGGCCTACGTCAATCACGTGGCGCTGGTGCGCAAGGCGCGCAATGCCGAAATGCCCGACACGTTCTGGACCGACCCGCTGATGTACCAGGGCGGCTCCGACGCTTTCCTATCGCCGCGCGATCCCATCCCGCTGGCCGACGAGGCCTGGGGCTGTGATATGGAGGGCGAGGTTGCTGTGATCACCGGCGACGTTCGCCTCGGCGCCAGCCATGACGACGCACAGAAATCCATCCGCCTCGTCATGCTGTGCAACGATGTCTCGCTCCGTAACCTCATCCCGAACGAACTGGCCAAGGGCTTCGGCTTCTTCCAGTCGAAACCCTCCTCAGCCTTCTCGCCCGTCGCCGTCACGCCCGATGAGCTGGGAGAGATGTGGGACGGTGTCCGCCTCAACGGCTCGCTGTCCGTCCGCCTCAATGGCGAAGCGTTCGGCAAGGCTAACACGCGCGTCGATATGACGTTCGATTTCCCGACGCTCGTCGCCCACGCCGCAAGGACGCGCGCCCTGTCGGCGGGCGCCATCGTCGGCTCCGGCACGGTCTCGAACCGGGGCGAGGACGGCGGGCCGGGCAAATCCATCGCCGATGGCGGTGTCGGATATTCGTGCATCGCAGAGCTGCGCATGGTCGAAACGATAACGCAGGGCGCGGCAAAGACGGGATTCCTCAAGCGCGGTGATCGCGTTGAGATCGAAATGCTGGATGATAAGGGCCGGTCGGTGTTTGGCCGGATCGACCAGGTCGTCGGCGGTTAGGAGCAGGATATGGCGAACAAGATCTATGCCGATGCGAAGGGCGCGCTCGACGGCCTGCTGTTCGATGGCATGACCATCATGGCCGGCGGCTTCGGCCTCTGCGGCATCCCGGAAAACCTCATCGCTGAGATCCAGAAATCCGGCGTCAAGAACCTCACCGTCGTCTCCAACAATGCCGGTGTCGATGGCTTCGGCCTTGGCGTGCTGCTGAATTCGAAGCAGGTGAAGAAGATGATCTCGTCCTACGTGGGCGAGAACAAGGAGTTCGAACGCCAGTATCTCTCCGGCGAACTCGAGCTGGAATTCAATCCGCAAGGCACGCTGGCCGAACGCTGCCGCGCCGGCGGCGCCGGCATCCCCGCCTTCTACACCAAGACCGGCGTCGGCACGCTGGTGGCCGAGGGCAAGGAAACGCGCGTCTTCAACGGGCAGACCTACGTAATGGAGACGGGCCTGGTGTCAGACCTGTCGATCGTCAAAGCGTGGAAGGGCGATGCGCAGGGCAACCTCGTCTACAACAAGACCGCCCGCAATTTTAATCCGATGATGGCCTCGGCCGGAAAGGTCACGGTCGCCGAGGTCGAGGAGATCGTCCCGGTCGGCTCGCTCAATCCGGACGACATCCACACGCCGGGCATCTTCGTCCAGCGCATGATCAAGGGCGCGTTCGAGAAACGCATCGAACAGCGCACCGTGCGCAAGCGCGTGCCGGCCTGATGCTGCACGTCCGCGTCCTCCTGCAGCCACTCGCCGGCGGCGAACACCAGACCATCTGGGATCGCCCGCTTGGCGCGAAGAACACCGACGGCCTGCTGAAGGAATATCGCGACCTGTCGTGGAGCACGCAGAAATTCGGCGAACGCATGGAGATGAGTTTCGACGATGGCGCGGGAAGCCGCTGCCGCGTCGACGCCAGCTTCCAGGGCGTCTACATCACCCCCATCGAAGGCGGCCACCAGGCCGAGTTCACCTTCATGGGCGACAAGTATCGCGTGTGGTGATCGCCATGGCGGATGCAAATCTCACAGCCCAGCAGAAGAAGTGGTTCGCCTCCATCCGCGAAGGGCTGGAGCGCGATACCGGCAAATCGCTGGACCAGTGGGTGAAGATCGCTCGCACATGCCCGGAAACGAAACCCGGCGCGCGCGTCAAATGGCTAAAGGAAAAGCACGGCATCGGCGTCAACCGCGCCGCCACCATTCTCGACGCCGCCTTCGGTGGCGACACGATGGGCTGGGACAATCCCGAGGCTTTGATTGCGGCGCTGTGGAAGGATTCGGCCCAGCTGAAGGTCCATGACGCGCTTGTTGCCGCGGTCGCCAAACTCGACGGCGCCATCATCGGCGAGAAGAAGTCATTCACCGGCTTCTCCCGCAAATATCAGTTTGCCGCCGCGCGCCCCACGAAAGACGGCGTCCGTCTTGGTCTCGCAGTGGATCCCAAGGCCAGCAAGCGCCTGTCGTCGCCGAAGAAGAACGAAGGCTGGTCAGACCGCAACAAGGCTGTCGCGGTTCTCACCACACCCAAAGATATCGACGCTGAACTTAAATCGCTGCTCAAGGCAGCCTACGAAGCCTCCTGAGGAGACCCGCAATGCCCTGGGATCGTGATCAGATGGCGGCCCGCGCCGCGCAGGAACTGAAAGACGGGTTCTATGTGAACCTCGGCATCGGCATCCCGACGCTCGTGGCCAACCACATTCCCGATGGCGTCGATGTCACGCTGCAGTCGGAGAACGGCATGCTCGGCATGGGCCCGTTCCCGTTCGAGGGCGAGGAGGATCCCGACCTCATCAACGCCGGCAAGCAGACCATCACCGTGCTGGATCGCTCGTCCTTCTTCGACAGCGCCACGTCCTTCGCGATGATCCGCGGCGGCCACATCGACCTCGCCATCCTCGGCGCCATGGAGGTCTCGCAAACCGGAGACCTCGCCAACTGGATGATCCCGGGCAAGCTCGTGAAGGGCATGGGCGGCGCCATGGATCTCGTCGCGGGCGTGAAGCGCGTCGTCGTCATCATGGATCACGCCAACAAGGCGGGTGAATCCAAACTGCTGAAATCCTGCACGCTGCCCCTCACGGGCATCAAGGTGGTGAACCGCATCATCACCAACCTCGGCGTCTTCGATGTGGTGGACGGCGGCCTCAAGGTCATCGAAATCGCCCCCGGCGTCACCCGCGAAGAAATCGGTAAGCTCACGGAAGCAACGCTGGTGAATTGAGGCGGCAGCGAGCACGCGCCCGCATCCTTCGACAGGCTCAGGATGAGGCGCTCAGCGCCAATGCCAGATAGGCCTCATCCTGAGCCTGTCGAAGGACGAGGCCGTGCTCACAATCCGTTCCGCATCTCAAACACCCCTGTTTTTGCCCAACTCCCGCCCCGCCTGATTCGGGAATTGTTCATCCTGAAGGCGGCAAACTGCCCATCAGCAGCCGGAAAGCCGATTTAAGGTTACGTGGCCAATTCCAGCCACATTCCGGCATAACGGTCGCCCCGCGCTGGCCGCTACAGGATGGGACGGAACGCTGGCAATGCCCGCATGGCTATTCTTCGCGGTGTTGTGGGCAGGGCTGCCGCCAGAGCAGGCCCTGGAGCGTGCGCTTGACGCCGCTGAGCCGCCGCCCGCCCTCCGCGCCGCCTTCAACGCCACGCTCACCAGCGGCAACGCCACGCGCATGGTGCAGTTCGATCCCTATGCCGCCGCCGGCCAGCCGAAGTTCAAGCTCACCTACCGCAATGGCGACAACGAGGAACTCGACGCCGTCGTGCAGGGCTGGATGGAAGAGCCCGATCCCGACAGCCGCCTGTTCGCCGACGATCTCCGGCTGAGCCTTGGCGAAGCCCGCATCGCCGGCACGGAAGATTCCATGGCCGTCAGCTTCCGCCATCGCATGTCGGTCAACGACGGCCCCATCGACGAACCGTTCTCCGCCCGCATGACCGGCAAGATGCAACTCGACCGCGCCTCGGGATACGTCCAGCGCATCGACTACCGCATCGAAAGCCCGGTCACGCTCGAGGATGGAACCGAAGTCAGCGAATACCGTCAGACCTACAACTTCTCCTATTCCGCCCGCTGGGGCGTCTCCTACGTCATCGGCTACGATCTCGTCGCCCGCGGCGGCCGCTGGGGCCTCAGCGAGGAGCGCGCCATCAAGGTGACCCTCACCGACGTCGCCTTCGGCTTCGCCGGCGACTCGAAGCAGGTCCTCAACTCGGCCCCGACGCCCTACAGCCCCGGACTCACAGCGATTCTCCGCTAGGGAGTTGAACTGGGCCGGACTCCTGCTTAGCTCGCCGTCATGGCGCTTCACATGATCAAGCTGTGCGTCGGCGTGGAAAACGTCGAAGACCTGTCAGGCTGGCAGGACAAGCGCGCCGCCGAGCTCAAGAAAAAGGGCAAGCCACCCAACCCCTGGCACGACACGCGGATGTCGCCCAAGCGCGCCGCCGAAATGCTGGATGGCGGCTCTCTCTACTGGGTCATCAAGCACTTCATCATCGTGCGCCAGCGCCTCGTCGGCTTCGAGGAAGTGAAGGACAAGGAGGGCAAGGCCATGTGCCGCATCCACCTCGATCCCGAACTCATCCGCACCAAGCCGCGCAAGAAGCGCCCCTTCCAGGGCTGGCGCTATCTCGAGCCCGGCGACGCCCCCTCAGACCTCGACGGCAAAGGCCCCGCGCTCTCGGCCGACCTCGAACAAGCGCTTAAGGAAGCGCTGGCGTGGTAGGGGTCTTCGCCGCTTCCGCCGCGCGCAGCACGCGCAGGAAATTCCCGCCCCAGATCTTCGCGATGTCGTCGGCCGAATAACCACGGCGAACGAGGCCCAGCGTCACGGCGAACGATTGGCTGGCGTCATCGTATCCCTCGATCCCGCTGCCATGGTTGAAGTCGGTGCCGATCCCCACATGGTCGATGCCGATGCGTTTCACGATGTAGTCGATATGGTCGATCATGATGTCGACCGTCGCTGGCCCCAGCGCCTCGCGGATCGACGCCGTGAACGCGGTGCGCGCCGCCGGATCGGGCAGCTCCCAGTACAGCTCGTACGGATACGAATACGCCGCTGGCAGCCCCGCCGCCTTGCGCGCCGTATCGATGGCCGCCAGCTTTTCCGGCGTCGAAAAATTGATCAGGTAGGCCGAGAAGGGCGCAACGTGGATAACGCCGCCATTCTGCCCGATCGCGTCAATCTCATCGTCGGACAGATTGCGCGTGGCGTTTGAAATCGCGCGAACATTCGAATGGCTGGCAATCACCGGCGTCTTCGACCGCGCAATGCTCGCGAGCGTAGAGGCCTTTGACGCCTGGGACACATCGACAACGCCGCCCAACGCATTGATGCGATCAATCGCGGCAAGGCCCAGCGCCGACAACCCGTTGTTCGCATCCGGCTCATACTTGCCCGTCACCGGATCGTGGAAAGGCCGCGAGGAATCCGAGAAATCATTGTGCGCAAGGTGGTTCAGCGCAAACACGCGCACGCCCGCGTTATAGAACGTGTCGATCGCATCGACTTTCCCTTGAAGCGACCGCGCATTCTGGAACCCCAGGATGATCGCCGTCTTGCCGCTCGCAGAGATGGCTTCGACCTCATCAGCCGATTTCGCGATTGCCACTGTATCGGCGTTGTCAGCCGCCAGCGCCAGAACCGCCGCAAGCTGCGCATCCGCTTCCGCCCGCGCCTCTGCGCCAGCCGCAGGCGTGCGCGTCCCCGGCCCGACAGCAATCGCCATCACCACCGCGCCGACTTCCCCGGTCTTCAGCTTCGCCGGCGCAACCTTCGACGTCCCATCCGCGCTCAGGAAGTTCGCTGCCGTCGTGGGCATCACAATGTCCGCATGCGCATCCAGCACCAGCGCCGCCGTATGGATCTCATGCGCCCGCTCAACCAGTTCCGCTTCACTCGGCGCTGTGTCCACCGCTGCAACCGGGGCGGCAGGCGTGCAAGCCGACACCCCCAACGCCAGCGCGAACGTCGCCGCGAGCTTCCCCAACGTCCTGCGAGACACGACATCCATCATAACACTCCCGGGGGAGGCCCAGCCCCCTCCATCAATCCCAGATCACCGCGCAAGGAAGCGCTGACGCGACGATCCACGCAAGTTAAAGCTGCGTCTAGTGAAATGAACTGGCGCCAAGGCAGGGCGCTACCGGCGCACGAATCCCATATTGTCGATCAGCCGCGTCGAGCCCATGCGCGCCGCGATAAGCAGTCGCCCCGTCACGCCAACCGGCGCCGTATCGCCGCCGAACGGCGCCAGCGTGTCGGCCCGTCGCATCGCGACATAGTCCACCGACGCAAACCCCGCCGCCAGCAAGGACTGTTGCGCGCTTTCCGTCGCCGCGCTGATCCGTTCGCCCGCCTCGATCCGCGCCGCCGCCTCCCTCATCACACGATAGAGCTGCGCCGCCTGCGTGCGCTGCTCTGCGCCGAGATACGCATTGCGCGACGACATCGCGAGCCCGTCCGCCTCGCGCAATGTCGGCCCGCCCACGATCTCGATGCCGAAGCCCATGTCCTGCGTCATCCGTTTGATCACCAGCAATTGCTGGAAATCCTTCTCCCCGAACACCGCCACATCCGGCTGCACATGCAGGAACAGGCGGCTCACCACGCTCGCCACGCCCTCGAAGAAATGCGGTCGCACCTCGCCCTCGAGAATGTGCGACAGGTCCTTCACCTTCACCCGCGTCGAATCTCCCGGCGGGTAGATTTCCGTGGGCGAGGGGCAATAGCAGAACGCGCAGCCGGCCGCTTCGAGCTTGGCGAGGTCGGAGTCCTCGGCGCGCGGATAGGTCGCCAGGTCCTCATTGGCTGCAAACTGGGTCGGGTTCACGAAGATGGAGGAGGC
>NCEM01000053.1 GCA_002280725.1 Alphaproteobacteria bacterium 32-64-14 | reverse complement strand
GTTGGCCGTCCGGCCGACACCCATCCTTCCTCATCGTCCAGCTGTTTGAGCGCCTCGCGCCAACTCCCGGACACCCACAATCGAAATGTACGTACCCAATGACCGATGACGTGACCGAAGCGCACGAGCGCGTGCTCCTCAACGACCTCAAGAAGAAAACGCCGGCGGAATTGCTCGCCGAGGCCGAAGAGCTTGAGGTTGAGGGCGCGTCCCTGCTGTCCAAGCAGGAACTCATGTTCGCGGTCCTCAAGGAACTCTCCGAGCGCGATGTCGAGATCATCGGCGCCGGCGTGGTCGAGGTCCTGCCCGACGGCTTCGGCTTCATGCGCTCGCCGCAGTCCAACTACCTCGCCGGCCCCGACGACATCTACGTCTCGCCCCAGCAGATCCGGAAAATGGGCCTGCGCACCGGCGATACGGTCGAAGGCACGATCCGCGGCCCGCGCGATGGCGAGCGCTACTTCGCCCTCGTCCGCGTCTCCACCGTCAACTTCGAGGATCCCGAGCGCGCCCGCCACAAAGTCCCGTTCGACAACCTCACGCCGCTCTATCCCGACGAGCGCCTCCACATGGAGCCCAAGGATCCGACCAAGAAGGATCGCTCGGGCCGCGTGATCGACATCGTCTCCCCGATCGGCAAGGGCCAGCGCGCGCTCATCGTCGCCCCGCCCCGCACGGGTAAGACGGTGCTGCTGCAGAACATCGCGCAGTCGGTCGCTGAAAATCATCCCGAGTGCTACTTGATCGTCCTCCTCATCGACGAACGTCCCGAGGAAGTCACCGACATGCAGCGCTCGGTGAAGGGCGAAGTCATCTCTTCCACCTTCGACGAACCCGCAACGCGCCACGTTGCGGTCGCCGAGATGGTGATCGAGAAAGCCAAGCGCCTCGCCGAACATGGCCGCGATGTGGTGATCCTGCTCGACTCGATCACCCGCCTCGGCCGCGCCTACAACACGGTCGTTCCCTCCTCCGGTAAAGTGCTCACCGGCGGTGTCGACGCCAACGCCCTGCAGAAGCCGAAACGCTTCTTTGGCGCCGCGCGTAACCTCGAAGAAGGCGGCTCGCTCACCATCATCGCCACCGCGCTGATCGAAACCGGCAGCCGCATGGACGAAGTCATCTTCGAGGAATTCAAGGGTACGGGTAACTCCGAGATCATCCTCGACCGCAAGGTCTCCGACAAACGCATCTTCCCGGCGATCGACATCCTCAAATCCGGCACCCGGAAAGAGGAACTCCTCACCGACGCGAAGGAGCTGCAGAAAATCTACATCCTCCGCCGCATCCTCAACCCGATGGGCGCGCAGGACGCGATCGAGTTCCTGCTCGACAAGATCAAGCAGACCAAAACCAACGGCGAATTCTTCCAGGCGATGAACAACTAGTCCGAGGGGTCTGCGAGCTCGCGCCCGCATCCTTCGACAGGCTCAGGATGAGGCGCTAGGCGAGACCACTTGTTAGGCCTCATGGTGAGCCTGTCGAACCACGAGGCCGTGCTCACCGGCCGTGGAGCTGCTCTCCACTCGCCTGCAGTCGCGCAAACAAAAACCCCGCCCTCATGCACGAGGGCGGGGTTTTCAATTTTCAGTCCGCCTGTTCCGCTTGGTCTGTTCCGCTTCGCCCTATGCCAGCGCGGGCGCCATGCCCCGCTTCACGATCCTCGGCGCCGCGCGCCGTTCCGGTTCGTCCTGCTGACTGCTCTTCTTTCTCGTCTGCTCCGTCCGCTCGACTGGCGCCGCCACGCCCAGCCTGTCCCGCAACTCCTCAATCGACCAACCTCTCCTTTTCTCCTGTCCTCTCTCCGTCTGCTCCGCTGCCTCGAACACCGGTTGAAGGTTCATGCTCACGCCAGTCCTTTCTTCCGACCACGGAGCAATCTTCGTCCGGCGAGGTTTCCACGACCTCAACAACGCTGCGCGCGACGCACGAACGCGAAAAATTTTCGCGGGAATTTTTCGCGCGTGATGGCGTGCTGCGGAAAGTGTCTGTGAAGGTTTGTGCGCGCCGCCTAACTCAACGCAACGACATACGCACATACAGCAAGCACAAGCGCCACCGGCGTCATCGTGAAACGTTCCGGCTTCGATCGCGAGATCGCGTTCATCGCAACGCCCAGGGACATGAACCCCGCCACCACCCACACGGCAACGCGGCTGACATCGTCAGCCATGACATCCACCGCGCCCGCGCGATCGAGAACCACCGCCCCGCACGCCCCGTATATAAAGAGCGACACAACACTCCCGATCCTGAACCCCACCGGTAGCCGCACATGCGCGCCGCCAAACGCAAACCGCCCCAGCGGCGCGCCCAGCGCCAGCGCGATCTGGAACACGGCGAGTGCGGCGGTGACGGAGGCGAAGAGGAGGGCGGCCGATTGGGTCATGCGGTATGTAAGGCCTCATCCTGAGCCTGTCGAAGGACGAGGCCGTGCTCACAAAAGCCGGCGTCCGGCCCGTTGCCCGCGCCCCGTCCTTCGACAGGCTCAGGATGAGGCGCTCCACCAGGCCCCGCACTCTACCCCGCGCCGCAAGTCATGCTACCCACTTCCTCATGACCCAGCCCACCCTCTCCCGCCACTTCACCACCGAGATCTACCGCGCGCTGGTCGCCGATGCCGAGCTCAATGCCGACCTGCTCGACACCGCAAAGATGCTCGCGAAGGAAGACCGCGCCGGCCGCGCCTGGTGCAAGGAGAACGGCTATCAGGGCTACACATCTTACGCCTCGCTGGACGATCTGCCCCAGCGCGCTACCTGCTTCGACCAGCTCGTCCGTATACTGAAGCCGCACGCCGAAACCTTCGCCGCCGCGCTGCAGATGGATCTCAGAGGCAAGCGGCTGAAGCTCGACAATATCTGGGTCAACGTGCTCGAGCCCGGCGGCTCGCACACCGGCCACATCCATCCGCACTGCGTCCTGTCGGGCACGTATTATGTGAAAGTTCCCGATGGCGCGTCGTCGCTGAAGTTCGAGGACCCGCGCCTGCCGATGATGATGTCCGCCCCCGCCCCCCGCGAAGACGCCGACGACCAGCACCGCCGCTTCATCTACGTCGCGCCCAAAGCGGGCGAGGTTCTCCTGTGGGAAAGCTGGCTGCGCCACGAAGTCACGGTGAACCGCGCCGCAACCTCGCGCGTCAGCGTCAGCTTCAACTTCCGGGTGTGATGTCCGGACCGCCGGGCCCCGCCTGGCTTTCCGCAAACGTCACCGATGACCCGTCTTCCAAACCATAGTAAGCTAAGTTACCAGGTTGGGAGAAGCGACATGAAGCCTGCCGTCAGAACTGCTAATTTTTCCGTCCTTATCGCACTCGGCGCCTTGATCGCCGCGCCCGCCATGGCGCAGGACACCGGCTCCGCTCCGGCTACAACAGACGCGATGCCCTACATCGCGCCGCCCTCAAACTCGGCGCCCGACTCCGGCTGGAACATTGATGACTGGCGCACGCAGACCGGCCCCACCGTCTCGCCGCTCGAGCGCGGCGTGCGCGCCCTCAAGTCCGGCAATTTCCAGCTCGCCGAAACCTCGCTCATCAAGGCCCTGAAATCCAATTCGGATGACGGCCTCATCAACTTCTACATGGGCGTCGCCCAGATGGGTCTGGGTAAATGGGATGCGGCACGCTCGCATCTCGAGATCGCGTATCGCGAAGACATGACCCACCCCGATCCAGCCAGCCGCCTCGGCGTCGCCTACGCCAGGCTCGGCAATACCGACGGCGCCCAGGCCCAGCGCACCGCCCTGCTCGCCATGGCGGATGCGTGCAACGGCATGTGCAAGCTCGCGCCCTTCATCCTCAGCGGCATCCGCATGATCGACGAAGCCATGGTCGCCGCCGCCACGCCGCGGCCCGCCTCCAGTATTGCCGTATACGGACGTTAGCCCTCCCCTCTCTAGGAGAGCACGCCCGTTTTCGCGCCGTCCGTTACCCGCAAGTTAAAGCAGGGCAGGGCGCTACTGTGCGTTTGAGCGGCACTACTGGACCGGCCACGCGCTGAATTTCATCCCGGCCGGGGTGCAGCGAGAGCCGGAACCCATTTTTCCGATACGGCGCTTGCGCAATCGGCGCCGGACAGACGCTGCACGTCTTCCGGGATGATAACCGTGGGTGAGGCGCAGCGGTCAGCCCTGCCTACCCCCGCAGATGCTTCCCGAAGAAGTCATCCGTCCGGCCATCCGCCTCGCGCGCATTGCCCGCGTGGTGATGATTACCCCGCGGCCGCGTTCCTTCGCCCTACCCCGGCACTACCGTTCTGGTGTTCTCTCGGTCCGGGTTGTAGTGCTCGGCCGGGCCCGAACAAGCCGCGCACACCCGTCACAGCTGGCGGGTATGACCGGTTCGAGCCAAACCAGACGCACACCAGAGCGGGTACGACCGGAGTTTCATGGGCGCCCCACGCGGTCCGACCGATACGATCATCGCACTGGCCTCCGGGAGTGGCCGGGCCGGCGTCGCCGTTATTCGCGCCTCCGGACCCGGTAGTGCCGGGGTCATCCGGGCCCTGACACGCGCAAATCAGCCATACCCGGGCGATTCCAGCGGCCCTACCGGCTCTGAAGGGGCTTTGGATCCAGCCGATGTTTCACGTGAAACACCGCAGCCCCAATCGCTTCCCCAGCCCCGCAAAGCCGCGGTTCGCAAGCTCTTTGACGAGGCCGGCGGCTTCCTGGACGAGGCCCTCATACTCTGGATGCCGGGCCCGCTTTCCTACACCGGCGAAGATGTGGCTGAACTCCACGTCCATGGCGGCCCCGCCGTGGTCGAAGCCGTTATCGGCGCGGCTCTCCGCACCCGCCTCTGCCGCATCGCCGAGCCCGGGGAGTTCACCCGCCGTGCCTTCGATTCCGGCCGCATGGACCTCACCCAGGCCGAGGCCATCGGCGACCTGATCGACGCCGAAACCGAGGGCCAGCGCCGTCAGGCCGGGCGTCTCTATCAGGGCGAAGCCGCCCGGGTATTCGAGGGATGGCGGGGTCTGCTGGTCTCCGCCATGGCGGCGCTCGAAGCCTCGATCGACTTCCCGGACGAGGCGGACATTCCCGGCGAAATAAATCTCTCGGCGCTGGAACCAATCGAAACCCTGGCCGTTGACCTCGAGCAGGCACTGGGGGACGCGGGCAGACTCGCCTCCGTCCGCGAGGGATTCCGGATCGCGATCCTGGGTCCGCCGAACGCCGGCAAGTCCTCCCTGATGAATCGCCTCGCTCGCCGCGAAGCCGCCATCGTATCCCCCATCGCCGGCACCACCCGCGACGTGGTCGAGGTTCGCCTCGTCCTGTCCGGCTACCCGGTTTGGGTCGCCGACACCGCTGGCCTCCGTGAAGCCTCTGATGCCATCGAGGCCGAAGGCATCCGCCGGGCTTTGGCGCGCGCCGAGGAAGCCGATCTGCGCATCTGGGTATCTGATGTTTCAGACAATCCGGATGCTTCACGTGAAACATCGTCCACATTCCGGGAGGGCGACCTCCGCGTCCTCAACAAGGCCGACCTGCTGGAAACCTCCCCCAGCTCCGCTGGGGCCGAAGACGTCTTCGTGGTGTCCGCCCGTTCCGGCGCGGGTATGGACCCTTTGGAACGTCGCCTGGCCGAGATCGTCCGCGAACGCCTCGAAACCGACGAAGCCCCGCTGGTCACCCGCGCCCGCCACCGGGAATTGGTCGAAGAAGCCCTCGCGGCGGTCGAAAGGGCGCTTGAGGGAGCCAGAATCGGCATCGGGGCCGAGCTGGTGTCGGAAGATTTGCGTCTCGCGGCCCGCTCCCTGGGCAGAATCACGGGGTCTATCGACGCAGAAGACCTGCTGGACCGGATTTTCAGCCAGTTCTGCGTGGGGAAGTAGGGTTCGTACCGCCCAACAGGCCGGGCTTACAAACGTTTCACGTGAAACACATGTCACGGGGCGCCTCGACTTGGGCGGCCGGGACCATTAGATGACCCGCTCATCCACAGGCAGCCGCCGGCCCATGCAGACCGATACATTCGACGTCATCGTCATTGGTGGGGGCCACGCCGGCGCCGAGGCCGCCGCGGCCGCAGCGCGATTCGGAGCCAGGACGGCCCTCGTCACCCACAAACTCTCGACCATCGGGGAGATGTCCTGCAACCCGGCCATCGGCGGTCTGGGTAAGGGACACCTCGTCCGCGAGATCGACGCCCTTGATGGCGTGATGGGCCGCGCGGCGGATCGGGGCGGCATCCAGTTCCGGATGCTCAACCGCTCCAAGGGTCCAGCGGTGCGCGGACCCCGTACCCAGGCGGATCGCCACCTCTATCGCGAGGCGGTGCAGGACATCCTGCGTGAGTATTCCAACCTCACCCTGATTGAGGATGGGGTCGAAGACCTCATCACCGAAAACGGGCGCGTCGCCGGAGTGATTGGCCAGTCCGGCAGGTCATGGCGGGCAGGCGCGGTGGTCGTCACTACGGGCACCTTCCTCAAAGGCCTGATCCACATCGGCGAGAAGCGCATTCCGGCGGGCCGTGTGGGCGAGGCGCCGGCGATCGGGTTGTCGGATCGCCTCTATGGCCTCGGCCTCCAGATGGGCCGTCTGAAAACCGGAACGCCTGCCCGGCTTGTCGCCGCCAGCATCGACTGGGCCGGCCTCGAGATGCAGGACGCGGATGCTGATCCGATCCCGTTCTCGTTCCTGAATGATCGCATCACCGTGCAGCAGATCGCCTGCGGCATCACCTGGACGTCGGCCGAGGTGCACGCCGTGATCGGCGACAACCTCCACAAGTCGGCGGTCTATTCCGGCGCCATCGCGGGGCGCGGCCCGCGCTATTGCCCCTCCATCGAGGACAAGGTGAAGCGCTTTGCCGACCGCGACAAACACCAGATCTTCCTCGAGCCCGAAGGCCTGCCGGGGACGGAAGCGGGAGAGCTGATCTACCCGAACGGCATCTCCACCTCGTTGCCCGAGGATGTGCAGGAAGCCTTCATCCGCAAGATCCACGGGCTCGAGCACGTCGAGATCAGGCGCTTCGGCTACGCCATCGAATACGACTATGTGGACCCGCGCGAACTGACGCCGGACCTCGCCGTCAAAAAGCTTCCGGGCCTTTATCTGGCGGGCCAGATCAACGGCACCACGGGCTATGAAGAGGCTGGCGGACAAGGGCTGATGGCCGGTCTCAACGCTGCGCGCTTTGCGGCCGGGAACGATCCCTACATCCTCGATCGCAGCCGCGCGTATATCGGCGTGATGATCGATGATCTCGTGACGCGCGGCGTCTCAGAGCCCTATCGCATGTTCACCTCGCGCGCCGAATACCGGCTCACCCTGCGCGCTGACAATGCCGACCAGCGGCTCACGGAAGAGGGTGTGAAGGCCGGTGTCGTGGGTTCGGTGCGGCGTGAATCGTTTCACGTGAAACGTTCATCCATCGACACGGCGCGCATGCGCCTTGAGGCTCTGACGCTGACGCCGAACGAAGCGCGTAGCAACGGCATCAACATCAACCTCGATGGCAAGCGGCGCAACGCGCTTGAGGTGATGGCGTATGACGGCGTCGACTTCGCGAAGCTGCGGAGCATCTGGCCCGAGCTGTCCGATGTGACGCCGCAGGTCGCCGAGCAAATGGAGATCGAAGCGCAGTACGCCGGCTATCTCGACCGGCAGGACGCGGACATCGTCGCCTTCCGGAAGGACGAGGACATGCGCCTACCCTCGGATCTCGACTATCGCGCCATCGGCGGTCTCTCGAACGAGGCGAAGGAAAAGCTGTCGACCGTGCGCCCGGCGACGCTCGGCCAGGCGGCGCGCATCGAAGGCATGACGCCCGGCGCGATCACGGCTGTGCTCGGCTATCTGCGGCGCTCGGCGCGGAAGGCCGAGAAGGCGGCGCGGGGGTGAGTGCTTCACGTGCGGTCTGCGGCTGCCCCCTCCGTCTCGTCGCTTCGCGCCAATCCACCTCCCCCGGCAAGCCGGGTGAGGAAAAACACCGGCGCCTTTCCTCCACCAGTGCGAAGCGCTGGGGGAGGTGGATCGCGGCGCAGCCGCGAGACGGAGGGGGCAGCCGCTTTCATATCCAAGAGCGAGCTTTCGCATGACCTGGCCCACGCATGATGAGGATGGTTTCGGGCCGGAGGATGCAATTCGCCTCACGGGGGTTTCACGTGAAACTTTGGCCCGGGTCGATTCATACTTGGCGACGCTCGACCAGTGGCGGGAGCGAATCAATCTGATCGGGCCGGGCGAGGGGCGCCACCTTTGGCGGCGCCATGTGCTCGATTCCCTGCAGCTCATCGAACAAATTTCTTCCGACGATCTGAGCGTCGCGGATCTGGGGTCCGGGGCCGGGTTCCCGGGACTGGTGATTGCCTGTGCGCTGGCGGAACGGCCGGGGGCTTCGGTGACGCTGGTGGAGAAAAGTCCGCGGAAGTCAGAGTTCCTGCGGGCTGCAATCGCCGAAGGGCGGCTGCCTGCGAAGGTGGTTAACCTCAGGATCGAAGACGCGCCGCGGCAGAAATTCGACCTGGTGACGGCCCGGGCGCTGGCCCCACTGCCCAAACTTCTGGGGTATGCTTACCAGTGGCTTAAACCTTCCGGTAAGGCCCTGCTGATGAAAGGGAGGGACACGGCCGCCGAACTGGCCGAGGCCCGCCTCGCCTGGACATTCGACATGTCCGACCGGGAGAGCCTTTCCAGTCCGGAAGGACGTGTCCTGAGAATTTCGTCGATCGTTCCCCGGAGGGCCTGATGCGCGTCATCGCCGTCGCCAACCAGAAAGGCGGAGTGGGCAAGACCACCACCGCCATCAATCTCGGCACCGCGCTCGCAGCGGTCGGCCGCCGCGTGCTCGTGATGGATTGCGATGCCCAGGGCAACGCATCGACCGGCCTTGGCGTCGAACCGACAGCGCGGCGCAAGACTTCGTATGACGTGCTGGTCGGAGAAGCGACGCTCGAAGAGGGCATCATCGGCACCAAGGTGCCGCATCTCGATCTCGTTCCCGGTGATGAAAACCTCGCCGGTGTCGAGACACTCCTGCACAGCGACCCGAAGAAGAATTTCCGCCTGCGCGAGGCGTTTGAAGCGTATCGCGCGACGGGCAAGGATTACGACACGGTTCTCATCGATTGCCCGCCGTCGCTATCGACAGTGACGATCAATGCGATGGTTGCGGCGAACGCCGTGCTCGTTCCCCTGCAGTGCGAGTTTCTTGCGCTTGAAGGTTTGTCCCAGCTTCTGCGCACCGTCGATCTCGTGCGCGGCGCGCTGAACCCCGGCCTCGAAATCCAGGGCGTCGTGCTGACGATGTACGACAAGCGGAACAACCTCTCCGACCAGGTTGCGGGCGAGGTGCGCTCCTTCTTCGGCCAGAAGGTTTACCAGACGGTCATACCCCGGAACGTAAAACTGTCCGAGGCCCCGTCCTTCGGACTGCCGGCCATACTTTATGATCACCGGTGCTCGGGCAGCGAGGCTTACATCATGCTCGCCCAGGAACTGATGCAACGCGAACGCGAGAGGGTAGCGGCGTGACTCAACCCCTGAAACAGGCGAAGCTTGGACGTGGGCTTTCGGCCCTGCTGGGCGATTACTCCGGGGCGCGCAACGTGGTGGACTCACCGGTGCCGACTGCCAGTGATGATCCATTCATGGAAGATGCCGCAGCGTCCTCCATTGCGATCGACCGCATCGTTCCCAATCCCAAGCAGCCGCGCCGCACCTTCATCGAGGCCGAGCTTGAAGAGCTGGCTGACTCGATCCGCGCCAAGGGCGTTATCCAGCCGATCCTTGTGCGGCCCGATCCGAACCAGCCGGAGATGTTCGAGATCATCGCGGGCGAGCGCCGCTGGCGCGCCGCGCGCCGCGCCGGTCTTGCGGTCATACCCGCGGTCGTGCGCGAGATGGACGATCGCGAGATGCTCGAGATCGCCATCATCGAGAACGTCCAGCGCTCGGACCTCAATCCGGTGGAAGAGGCGGAGGCCTACAAGGCGCTGATCGATCGGTTCGGCCGGACGCAGGACTCTGTTGCAGCGCAGGTCGGCAAGAGCCGCGAGCATGTGTCGAACACGATGCGTCTTCTGGCGCTGCCGGAAGATGTGCGTGAGCATGTGCGCGAGGGACGTCTCTCGGCTGGTCATGGCCGCGCGCTGCTGAAGACCGGTGATGCATCTGGCCTTGCGGCGACCGTGATCGCCAAGGGCCTGTCGGTGCGCGACACCGAAGCGCTCGCCAAGGACGCCAAGGCCGGCGGCGCCGTGAAGGCGCTGGCCAAGCTCGTCGGTGAAGACAAGGACGTCGACACCAAGGCGCTGGAACTCGACCTGCAGCGCGCGCTGGGGCTGGATGTCGATATCCGCCACGTGAACGGCAAGGGCGGCGAAGTGCGCATCAAGTATGCGCAGCTTGAGCAGCTGGACGAGATTTGCCGCCTGCTGTCGCGCCCGCGCGTGGCGCCGGCGCCGACGGATGATTTCAACAGCTAGACGCTGCCGGGTTTCTGGCAGGATTGGCATCTGACTGATCAGACAAATTGCAGCGGCCCGCGTGATGAGCGCGGGCCGTTTCGTTTTTTCGGTGTGTGAAACAGCGATTCAAAAAATCTGCATCGGCCGTGCAACCCGATCCGGGTCTGGTCGTTGTATTCCTGTCACGGCGCTTCTTCTTTTCCGTCCCCCCGACCCCCCGAGAAGAAATGCCGTGACATGCCTATCCTGGAACGGCGCAGCTCCCGACAGCTGCGCCGTTCTCCGTTGTGCTTCAGCCTGCGCCGGGTGACAGGCGCAGCAGCACACTGTCGGCGCCTTCGTCGGTGATCACGTAGAGGTAGCCGTCGGGGCTCTGTTCCACATCGCGGATGCGCTGGTGGAGATCGAACAAGAGCATCTCGGAGCGGATGACTTCCCAGTTCTCGTTGAAGACGATGCGCTCGAGATGGCCGGTGCGCGGGGAGTTGCTCATGCGCATGGCGCCGACGAAGAGGTTGCGCTGCCAGACTGGGAATTTGTCGCCGGTGTAGAACACCATGCCGCCCGGCGCGATCGAGGGCACGTAGGAGATATGCGGCCGCGTCATGCCGTCCTTGTAAGGGACGGTGGAGACCTTCGTGCCGGAATAGTAGCGGCCGTCAGAGACCACTGGCCAGCCATAGTTCTGGCCGGGGCGGAGTATGTTCACCTCGTCGCCCCCATTGGGGCCGTGTTCGGATACCCAGAACTCGTTGGTCCATGGGTTGAGCGCGAGGCCGAGATTGACGCGGTGGCCGAGCGTGAAGATTTCCGGATTGTAGCCGGCCTTGCCCGCGAAGGGATTGTCCTTCGGGATCGCGCCATCGTCGTTGAGGCGCAGCGTCTTGCCGGCGAAGTCGTCTGGCTTCTGTGCGCGGCCGATGGATTCATCCGTGCCGACGCCGGGGCAGCCGATGGTGAAGTAGAGTTTTCCATCGGGACCGAAGGCGAGCTTGGTGTAGAGCGCATCGACATCGTCGCCGATGAAGATGTCCTTGCCATCGACGATCTCCTTGCCGTTCCAGCGGCCGCGGAAGATGGCGTTGTTGCCGTACTCGCCATGCGCGGGCTTGTGGTACGAGAGATAGATCAGGCCGTTGCTGGCGAATTGCGGATGCAGCTTCACATCCATGAAGCCGGTGGCTGTGCCGAGGACGGCGACCTTCGGCGTGCCGGCGATGGGTGTGGGATCGAGCTTGCCGTTGCGCACGATGCGAAGTTCGCCTGTGCGCTCGGCGATCAACACTTCGCCGGTGGGCAGGAATTCGATGGCGCGTGGCGCGGTGAGGCCGCGCGTGACGATCTCGACGGTGAGATTGCGCTGTTCCCAGGATTCGAACTTGAAAGGACCGTCTTCGAGTTTTGGCGCAGGCCAGGCGTCGGGGCGTTCGCTGGCGGGGCTGTCGCGTTCGGCGCGGATGCGGCGCGCGGGATAGGGGATGCCATCGACATACGCGCTGCGGTTGCGGCCGGTGGGATCGGTTGAGGGGTCCGCGTTGGCAAAGGCGGGCGCGGGCGCGGGGGCTGATGCGAGGAAGGCGATGACGTGGCTGCGCTGCTCGTCGTTGAGCATGCCCGATTGCAGCGTCATCAATCCGCCGGGCGAAAGAGCCGCGGTGACGCGGGCGCCGCCGAGGGCGTGGAGCTCGTCGAGCTCGGGCGCGGTTTCGTCTCCGCCATTGTGACAGACGGCGCAGAAGGTGTTGTAGACTTTCTCGCCGGCGAGCGTCTCGGCGGAAGCTGTTTGTGTGGCCGCGGTTGGGGGATCGGCGGCGGGCGCTGTCGTGCAGGCGGCAAGCGCGAGCATCGAGACTGCGATCAGCGTGGCTGAGCGGTTCATTGATCTCCCCCTGTGGTCGTCTTCTTTTTCGGCATTGAAGAGGGAAACGTGCGCGCAGTCACGCTGCGGTGCGGCAAGGGTGGCGGTGAGCGAGGGTGGTGAGCACGGCCTCGTCCTTCGACAGGCTCAGGATGAGGCCTATTGAGCGTCTATGGTAGAGAAGCGCCTCATCCTGAGCCTGTCGAAGGACGAGGCGCGGGCTTGAGGTGTTCGCTGCTTCGCAGCGACTGCCGGACGGGAGCCCGGCGATCCGCTACAGCGTCCGCGTCGCGATCTGGTGGATGAGGTTGCGGATGATGGCGTCCGAGGGGGCGCCGGCTTGCTTGCAGGTTTTTTCGGCGTCGTAGAGGCGTTTGATGGCGCGGTGGACTGTGCCGGTGGACCAGTCGCGCATCGCGCGCTGATAGCCTGGCCACTCGCGGTCGAACACGGGCGGGCGCAGGCGCATGCCGGTTCCGGCGTTCGAGGAGACCGCATCCGACACGCGCATCATGCGGAAGTGCAGCGTGCGGAGGGCGGAGATCGGATTGCCGCCGGCGTCGAGATAGCGGTTGATCGAGAGCGTCGCCTGCGGCGCGTCGCCGAGGATGGCGGCGTCGGCGGCGTCGTCGGCGCCGCGCGGCTGTTCGGCGGAGGCGAGGCGCTGGATGTCTTCGGGCGAGACCGCGCGGCCTAGGCCGATGGCGTAGAGTTCAAGCTTCTCGATTTCGGACAGCGTCATGCGGCGGTCGCCGGGGAGTTCCGCGATGAAGGCGGCGAGGGCGGGCGGCTCGATGGCGACGCCAGCGGCGGCGAGGCGCTTGGTGACGAGATCGGAGACGGCGCCTTCATCGTCGGCGAACAGCTGAAGCGCGATGGCGTTCTCGGCGGCTTCGACGCCGACGCGGAGGCGATTGGTCTTGCCGAGTTCGCCGCCCTCGATGATCCAGAAGGCTTCGGGGGTGAGAGCGCCCTTGTCGATGTCGGCGATGATTTCGAGGATCGGCTTGGTGCTCGCCTCTTTATCTGCGCGCAGGCGGATCAGGCGGTCGCCGCCGAGCAGTGATCGGGCGACGAGTTCGTCGGCGAGCATTTGCGGGTCGCGGCGGATGTCATCATCGCCGAGGCGGATCAGGTTGAAGGGATCCAGATCCGGCGCCCAGGCGGCGGCGAGGCTGTCTGCCGCTGTCGAGACAAGGCCGGCGTCGGCGCCGAAGACGAGCGCGATGCGCGGGCGCGCCGACGGCTTCTCGCAGAAGGAGAGCGCGCGGGCACCACTTTGCTTCATGGGAGTTCGGGCTTCATTTGACTTCAGGCGCGGCCAGCTTGCCTGTCTTGGGATCGACGGGTTTGCCAGCGGCGATGATCATCTGCGAGCGGATGCCTTGTGCGAGCAGGTAGGCGAGACGTTCCTGCGCGGCGGTCTGCGCCGCGAGATCGGCGTAGGCGGCGTCGCCGAAGTTGAAGCTGGCGCGCTCTTCCACCGAGCCGGTGCCGAGGATCGAACCGTCGGGCGCCGAAAGCGTCCACACGGCGCCGCCGATATAGTCGGAACGCGAGGCGGCCTGGTCGGGCGCGAAGGCGAGGCGGGTGATGGTCTGCCTCAGCACGACATCGAGCGTGCCGGTGGTGAAGCCGGGAATGCCCTGGCCGACCGAGCGGACGAGTTCCTGGCGCAGGAAGTGTCCGGTGCGGCCGGGCGCAGAGCCGGCGCTGGCGACGGCGCGGATCTCTGAAATCTTGATCGGGCCCGTGTTGGCATAGACGCCGTTGCCCTGTCCGCCGCCATAGACCGGCGTGAACCCGCACGCGGCGAGGGGGGCCAGGGTAAGCGCAAGGACGCCAATCTTGAAGAGTGGGGCTCTGATCATGACGCGACGATATTGACGATACGGCCGGGGACCACAATCACCTTTCGCACGGTGAGACCGGCCAGATGTTGCTTGACGGCATCATCTTCGCGGGCGGCCGCCTCGACAGAGGCCGCGTCCGCCGCGGCGGAAACGGTGATTTCCGCGCGCTTCTTGCCGTTGATCTGGACCGGCAGGGTGACCGTGTCGGAGACCAACAGGGCGGGGTCGGGCGTGGGCCATTTTGCTGTCACGGCCATACCGGACCCACCGATCAGCGCCCAGGCTTCTTCCGCGATGTGCGGGGCGAAGGGGGCGGCGATCTGGGCGAACAGGCGCATCGCCTCGCGGCGGGCGGTGGCCATGCCGGGGGCGCTGGACTGTTCGGCCTTGCGCAGGGCGTTGGCCAGCTCGTTCATGCGGGCGATGCCGACGTTGAAGTGGAACTTTTCAATCCCATGGGTCACGTCCCGCACCGTGCGGTGGGCGAGGCGGCGCAGCTCCAGCGGCTCGCCTTCGTTGGCGGGGCCATCGTCGGCTTGCGGTGTGGCTTCGGCGAGGGCCCAGAGTTTCTGGATCGAGCCCCACGCGCCGCGCACGCCGGCATCCGACCATTCGAAGTCGCGCTCGGGCGGCGAGTCCGACAGGACGAACCAGCGGGCGACGTCTGCGCCGTAGTCGTTGATGATCTGGATCGGATCGACAACGTTCTTCTTCGACTTCGACATCTTCTCGCCGCCGCCGGTGGTGACCGGCGCGCCGGTGGAGATTTCGATCAGTGAACCGTCGCGCTTCTCGATCTCTTCGGGCAGAAGCCATGCGCCTGACGTGGACTTGTACGTCTCGTGCGTGACCATGCCTTGCGTGAAGAGGCCGGCGAAGGGTTCGCCGCTCGGCAGGTCCAGCAGGCCGCAATCGCGCAGGGCGCGGGTGAAGAAGCGCGAGTAGAGCAGGTGGAGCACCGCGTGCTCGACGCCGCCGATGTACTGGTCGACGGGCAGCCAGTAGCTCGCCTCTTCCTTGTTGATCGGCTCTTTCGATTTCGGATCGCAGAAGCGCGCGAAGTACCACGACGAGTCGACGAACGTATCCATCGTGTCGGTCTCGCGTGTCGCCTTGCCGCCACAGGTGGGGCAATCGACATGCCGCCAGGTCGGGTGGCGCACCAGCGGATTGCCGGGCGCGGAGAAGTCCGCGTTCTCGGGCAGCAGGACGGGCAGCTGATTATCCGGCACAGGGACCGTGCCGCACTTCGCGCACTTGATGACCGGGATCGGGCAGCCCCAGTAGCGCTGGCGCGAGACGCCCCAGTCGCGCAGGCGGTATTGCGTGGTGGCTTCGCCGGACTGGCGGTTCAGCAGCGCCTTGATGGCGGTGGTGATCGCCTGCTTGGTGGTGAGGCCGTCGAGGAAGTCCGAATTGTAGATCACGCCATCGCCCGTGTAAGCCTCGCCGCTGACCGTATAGGTCGCGGGATCGGCGCCGGGGGGCAGCACGACGGGCTTGAAGGGCAGGCCGTATTTTTCCGCGAACTCGATGTCGCGCTGGTCGCCGGCGGGCGAGCCGAATATCGCGCCGGAGCCGTAGGTCGACAGCACGAAGTTCGCAGCCCAGACGGGCAGCTCCCAGTTGGGATCGAACGGGTGTTTCACGGTGATGCCGAGATCGATGCCGACCTTCTCGGCTTTCTCAATATCGGCTTCGGATGTGCCTTTGGAAGCAGCGTCCGCCATGAACTTCGCGACGGGGCGCGACTTCGCGATTTCCTTCGTCAGCGGATGATCGGGCGCGAGCGCGAGGAAGGCGGCGCCGAACAGCGTGTCGGGGCGTGTGGTGAAGACTTCGATGGGATGGGTGGCGTGGCAGCGGCCGTGGGCGTCCTTCTCGCGCGACAGGGCCGCGGGGGCCTTGGCGATGTCCCACCAGATCTTGGCGCCCTGGCTCTTGCCGATCCAGTTGCCCTGCATGATGCGGACTTTTTCCGGCCAGCGGTCGAGGCCATCGAGGGCGGCCAGCAGATCGTCGCCGTATTTGGTGATGCGGAAGAACCACTGTTCCAGCTCGCGCTGTTCGACGACGGCGCCGGAGCGCCAGCCGCGTCCATCGACGACCTGCTCGTTGGCGAGCACGGTGTTCTCGACCGGGTCCCAGTTCACTTTGGCGGAGCGGCGGTAGACGAGATCGTTGGCCAGCATCTTCAGGAAGATGCGCTGCTGCTGCTCGTAATAGTCAGGCTCGCAGGTCGTGACTTCCTTCGACCAGTCAAACGACAGGCCCAGCGGCGCGAACTGGTCCTTCATCGCCTGGATGTTTTCGAGCGTCCACTTGCGCGGCTGCGCTTGTCTCTCGATGGCGGCGTTCTCGGCGGGCAGGCCGAAGGCGTCCCAGCCCATCGGGTGCAGCACGTTGTAGCCGTTGGCGATGCGATAGCGCGCGACGACATCGCCCATCGCATAGTTGCGGACGTGGCCCATGTGGAGCCTGCCCGAAGGATAGGGAAACATCTCGAGGACGTAGGCCTTGGGCATGTCGCCCGCTTCTTTCGCGGACTTGGCGCGGAAGACCTGCGCGCGCTCCCACGCTGCGCGCCATTTCGGCTCGGTTTCTTTCGGGTTGTAGCGGGTGGCCATCTCGTCGCTCTTGTTCGGCTTTCAGCGGGGTTTGCATATCCCGCAGCCAAACGAAAGGCGACGGGGCTTATTCGACAGCGCCAAGTCGAAGCTGGCGGGCCTTGGCGAGGATCGCGTCTTCAAGCGCGATATTCGTTTCCGGGCTCACCGAGGCCGGGGTCCAGGCGCCGTTGATCAGCGTTTCGCGGAACACGGCGGCGGAGACGCCATCGGCGCGCAGGCGCGTGTCGAGGATGTAGACGGTCGCTTTCAGGCGCTCGTCAGCTTTCGACGGGTTGGCGTACCAGTCGGTGATGATGACGCCGCCATACGGGTCAGCCGAGGCGAGCGGGAGGAAGGAGAGCGTGTCGAGCGAGGCGCGCCACAGATAGGCGTTGACGCCGATACCGCCGGTTTCGCCCGGGGCCATGTCGGCGCTGGTGCTGGTGGAGGAGTTCGCCGTGCTCGATCCGAAGATGTTGCAGGCGCTCGCCGAAAGCGCGGCGGTAGCGATGAGGGCGGCAGCGGCCACGCGGAAAACCATAAGATCGTCACTCCGTTACGCAGCGCCCTGGCGCCAAGCCGGGGCCGCCTGGCTCCCCAAGCCAAACTTTAAGGGGGAAGCCGTTTCCTTAGCTTCGAGGCCATGGGCCACGCAAGGGCCACGCGCCGTTAGCCTCGTCCTAGCACATCTCCATGCTACATCGTCGCTGATGGCTTGAATGACGATTGCGGAGGAATTCTGGCATGGTCCGGTCTCTATTGCTGACCCTTACGGCGCTTGGCGTTGTGGCGCCCCTGATGTGCCCCGCCGAAGCCCAGGAGGGCGAGTGGAAGCTGGAGGCCGAGGCGGTTCTGGCCGTTTCCGCCGTGGAATCAGACGATCCGTTGGCGCCGGCGCCCGATGGCCTGCTGGGATCGGCTCTTATTGCCGTCTCCCGCGAGGATACATTCGATAACGGCTTGACGCTGGGCTGGCGGCTGGCGGGGCGGGTTGAGCGCGATGCGCCGTCGCGGCCGGCCTTTGCCGGCGTGCTGGGCGGATGTGTGACCTCGGTCCCGGCGTGTTCGCCGGTCGGCGTGCTTTTGCCGGTGTCGCCGGCGACGGGTCTCGCGGCGGGCGGGCTGCTGTTCGATGACGGGGCGTTTGCCTCGCTGGAGACCGCGGCGCTGACGCTGCAGACGCCGTGGGGAGATGGCGTTCTCGGCGCGGATGTGGGCGCGGCGACACGGCTGGATGCGCGCGCGCCAACGGTTCTGCGGCGGGTGTCGGTGTTGTCTGCGGGGCTTGATCCGACGGGGCTTGCCGTTGCGCGCTCGCGCAATGACGTGACCGGCTCCTCGGCCAAGGTGTCTTACCTGAGCCCGCGCTGGCTGGGGCTGCGGGTGGGCGCGTCCTATACGCCGGACGCCAATCTGCGCTCGGCGGATTTCGATCCCGAGGCGGACGGGCCGGGGCGGGCGGGCGCTGATCTTGAGAATATCTGGGAAGGCGCGGTGTCCTTTGCGCGCCAGTTTGCCGAGCAGGATCTGCGTGTGCGGGCGGCGGTCACGTATTCGCAGGCGGATTCCGGGGCGGGGCTTGCCGCTTTCGGCGATTACGAGGCCTGGGGCGCGGGACTCGAGCTTGAGCACGGCGAATGGACGGGCGGCGTGCGCTGGCTGTCGAGCAACAATGCCTGGGCGCCGGGATCGGGCGATTACGAAGCGTGGGAGGCGGGGCTCGTCCATCAGGCCGGCGACTGGCGATTCGGGATCGAGGCCGGCTGGGCCACGGACGACCTTACCGTAACGGAAGGCGCCTCGTGGCTTATCGGAGTCGGCTATGACCTTAACGAACACGTTAATCTGGGCCTCGGCTGGGCTTCCGCTGAGGCAGACCTGCCCGTCCCGGCAGGGCCTATCCTGGGACATAGAAATGCCCGCAATGACGGGCTTCTGGTCGAGCTAAGTGTGCGGAATTAGAGACACTTCCCCGAGAAACGTCCTCGGAAGGCCTCCAATTAATTCCTGTTAACTTTTGTGCAATGAGACGTGCGTATTATCTGCGTGAAGAGGGCAGGACATGCGAATCTCCGCATCCATCTTTTGTCTCGCCGCCACGTTGGCGGCGGCGCCGGCTTTCGCTCAGGCGAAACCGGCGGCAGTCGCCACGCAACCCGTCGCCCAAGGTTCCGACGCCAAGGCCCCCGCACAGGGCGGCTTCACGTTCGGCGTTGGCCTCAGCAAGGACCAGTCGGAGCGCACGCTTCTGCCGGTCGGCCCGATCGCCAAGGACTCTGTGGCGCTGAGCTGGAAACCGGCCAGCAACTGGGATGTCACGCTCGACCTCACCAGCCGCTCGCCCAACGATCTGCCGACGCAGCTTTTCCCGCGTGAGGAAGTCTCGGCGGGCGTGAGCTATCAGGTGACCCCGCGCTTCCGTCTCGGCGGCGGTGTGACGGTGAAGGGCGATGCTCTGGCCGACTCGCTGTCGAACCCGGCGGCCATCGCGCGCCAAGGCAACGAAGCCTCGGTGCGCATCGAGTCGGCTTTCTCGTTCTAGTCTAGCTTCCCCATCCATCGATAACTCCGGCTGCGTGCATCATTGCGCGTGCGGCGTTGCGCGGCCCGACGCCGCCGAGCGCGTAGACGGGCAGGCTTGCGGCGCGCGCCAGCTGGCGGAATTTTACGAGGCCGAGCGGTTTGCCGGCGCTGGGGCTGCGGCTCGGGAAGACGGGGGAGAGGATCACTGCATCGACGCCGAGGCGGGCGGCGCGGGCGATCGCGCGGGGGTCGTGCGCCGAGGCGGTTTCGATGAGGCGCGGCAGCTTCAGGCGATTGCCGGTGAGGCGGGCTGCGGGCCAGTGCACGCCATGCGCGCCGATGCGGGCGGCGAGCTCAGGATCGGCGGAGACCAGCAGGATCAGCCCACGTTGGCGGCAGATGCGCGCAAGTTCGCGGCCGGTGGCGAGGCGATGGCCGGCGCCGTAGTGGCGCCAGACGATGCCGAAGCCGCGCGGCAGGCGGCGTGCGATCTTCAGGATATCAGGCGTGCGCACGGGATCGGTGACGAACAGGGCGCGGGGAAGGGCGCGGCCATTCCTCGCGGCGGACGGTTTCGCAAGACGCGCGGCGGCAAGGAGCTTGCGGCGGATCGCGGCTTGGGGTTGAGACTTGGGTATGGGCGAGAACATCGATCAGGCGGTTTT
>NCEM01000052.1 GCA_002280725.1 Alphaproteobacteria bacterium 32-64-14 | reverse complement strand
CATCACACTTCCAATCATGGGCGGCTGCATCTGTGGCGCGGTGCGGTATTCCATCTCCGCGCCGCCGATGGTGGTGCGCCAGTGCTGGTGCCGCGATTGCCAGTACTGGGGATCGGGCTCTGCGACGGTCAACGCCGTGTTCGAGGTTGCACATGTGAGCCTGACCGGCGCGCTCACCCACTTCACGTCCAAGGCAGCATCGGGAAACACGATGCGGCGCGGGTTTTGTCCCGCCTGCGGAACGCCGGTCACCAGCGCGTCGGACGCGCGGCCGCAATTCGTGATCCTGCGCGTGGGCACGCTGGACCAGCCTTCGATTGCGGCGCCCATGATGGCGATCTGGACCGATTCAGCGCCGGATTGGGCGCATATCGACCCGGATCTGCCGACAACGCCGCTGGCGCCGCCGCCCTTGCCGCAGGGGTCACGTTAAGACTCGCTAACGCGGACTGCGGCGGATTGCACCGGTTGGTTGAAGCTGCCATGTTCTCGCCCAAGTTCGAAGGCTTCTGCAGGGCACGGGGCGGCAGCCGGGATTTCAATGAAAAGACTGCTTCTTGCCCTGGTGTTGGTTGTTGCAGGCGGCGTGATGCTGCTGGGCCCCCAACTACGATCGGCCTTTGCCGGAACAAGCGTCGACATCACGCTCGGCCCGGCTGAACTGCACCCCACGCAAAAGGCGCTGACCTTCCAGCTCGACGAGCCAGCGGATACGGACCTCGTCGCCAAGAAGAAGACGAAGCTGTGGGCAACCTATTATCATATGCCAACCGTGCGTCCGTCCTGGACGAGCGTGGCCGCGAAGCCCTTGCTTGGCCGCAATGGCAAGGCCGTGTCCCCGCCCCTCTCGACGGAAGACTGGTGCGACGCGGCGATGCAGGGCTCGATCTGGGTCGACAACGGCAAGGATGCGCCGACCGCCTACATGTATGTCGACAGCGGCGGCCCTGAGCAGGTGGTGTGCGACAAGTATTTCGGTGAACTCTCGACGCGCATCAAATCGGCGACGCGCCGTGCGCGCTTCGTCGAGTTCCACCATCCGCAAGCCTGCGACGTGCGCGTCATTCCGCTGATGGCCTTCCGCACCATCGCGGTCGATCGCGAGAAGATCAAAATGGGCACTGTGATGTATGTGCCCAAACTGCGCGGCAAGACGTTCTGGAACGCCGGCGAGTTCTTCACGCACGATGGCTATGTGATCGCAAGCGACACGGGCGGCGCCATCGAGGGCAACCACATCGACATGTTCGTCGCCGATGCGGCTGTCGATCCCTTCCCGGATATCGTGCGCTCGAATTCGCGCAGCACGTTCGAGGCCTATTTCGTGGACAAGACCCACCCGGCCGCCATCGCCCTCAAGGGCGCTGCTGACGAGCTGTGCAAGGACACGGATGGTCCCGGCCGCCGCCAGCCGGCCAGCAAGGCCTAGGCGGGTTTTGGCCCCAGTAACGATCCGCTAAGGAGTTTGGCGGCTTTCGGTGTTGCATGAAGGAGCTTCACGCGATCCTGGGCCTCAAGGCCGAACCTGCGCCGAGCGGGGCAGAGGATCGCGCACCGATTACCGCTGACGAACCCGCGCCAGCCGGGCCCGTAGCTTCGCGCCGCTTCAGCATCCCGCGCCGTACCGGCTATGCGATCCTGTTCATGCTGACGGCGTGCGCCACGGCCTCGACGCCGAGCCGTGAACCGCCGCCGCTTGCGCCCGTACTCAGTCCCGAAGAACGCGCGCTGCGGTTCACGCTCGAAGCGCCGGGCGAAGAGGCGATGGGCCCCGACCTGCGCCTGTGGGCGACGCACTATCACACGCCAGTCATCCGGCCCGCGGCGGAGACTGTGTCGGCGGCCTTCCCGCTGGTTGGCCGCAATGGCGAGGCGATCTCTCCCCCGCTTGCGCACCGCGACTGGTGCGAGGCGGCGTTGCAGGGGTCCGTGTCGGTGAGACAGGGCAATGTCTCGACCGCCTATGTCTTCGTCGACGCCAAGGGACCCGAGCAGGCGAACTGCGATCAGTGGCTTGGCAGCCTGAGCGATGGCGTGAAGACCGCGACGCGGCGCGCGCGGTTCATGAAGGTCAACCATCCGCTGGGTTGTGGCGTGCGCAATCATCCGCTGGCGCCGTTCCGCACCATTGCGGTCGATCCCGACACTATCCCGATCGAGACGGTGATCTTCGTGCCCGAGCTGCGTGGCCGCGCGTTCGAGCTGGATGGCCAGTCATACGTGCACGACGGATACCTGTTCGCGGGCGATCGTGGCGGCGCTATCAAGGGCCGGCATATCGACGTGTTCCTTGTCGAGAGCGGCGCGGGGCCGCTTGAAGACCTGTTCGCCTCAACGGAGAGCCGGACGTTTGCCGCACATGCGCTGAACGCGGATGATCCCAACGCGATCGCCGTGCGCGCCACGCAATCCTCGAGCTGCGACGCGCTCACGCCGGGTTGAACCCGATAACCGCTGGACAATCTTTCCCTTGCAGCGGCAGATTGCGCTGCAGTCGAGACCAATACGACGCGAGGGAGAGATCGTCATGAATCGCCATCTGTTGGCAGGCGTGTGCCTGCTCGCGGCAGGTCTGTTGGCCAGCTGCGGATATCTGGCGGCGGATCACAGCAAGGCTGCACCGCAGATCCCGGTTTCGCCGACGATCTCTGCGGGGCCCATCCCGCCGATGGCGCCTGTGGCCCGCCCTGCCGCCGCGACGCCTGCGCCGCAAGCCGCAACTCCTGTATCGGCGCGGACGAACTATGGCGTTGCCTCCAACTGGCTGTGCCGGCCGGGCCTCGCCAACAATCCGTGCGAAGTGAACCTCGACACGACCGTGGTGAAGGCCGATGGCTCGACCGAGATCGAGACCTTCACAGGAAATCCCAACGCGCCGATCGACTGTTTCTACGTCTATCCGACAGTGTCGCTTGATCCGTTCACGCAATCGGATCTCGTGCCGGGTCCGGAAGAGCTGAATGTGGTGAAAGCGCAGCTGGCGCGCCTTGGCAGCCAGTGCCGCATCTTTGCGCCGATGTACCGGCAGTTCTCGCTGGGCGCCCTGCGCGCCCGCATGTCCGGCGGTGGCGACGTCCCCGTGCGCGGCACGCCGGCTGACGCCAACAACGATGTGGATGATGCCTGGGATTGGTACCTCGCCAACGAGAACAAGGGCCGCGGCGTCGTCATCCTCGGCCACAGTCAGGGCTCGGGCCAGATCATGCGCCTGATCGCGTCCAAGGTGGACGGCAAGCCGGCTCAGGAAAAACTGGTGTCGGCCATCGTCATGGGCTTCACCATGCTGACGCCCAAGGGCCAGGACGTGGGCGGCACGTTCAAGCATATCCCGATCTGCAAGACGGCCTCACAAACCGGCTGCGCAATCTCGTTCTCGTCGTTCCGGTCCAACGTTCCGCCCGCGCCGACGGCGATGTTCGGGATGGACAACAACGGCATGGAGGCGGTCTGCACCAACCCGGCGGCGCTGGGCGGTGGAGCTGCGCAGGCGAAAGCCTACTGGTCGGCCGGCGACAGGACGTGGGCCGCCGGCAAGAAGGTGACGACGCCCTTCGTGGCGACGCCGGGTCTGACGACGACCGAGTGCGTGCGTGAAGGGAACCATCACTACCTGAAAGTGACCTTCAACGCCGATCCCGCCGATCCGCGCACGGACGACCCGGGCACGGACGTGATGGCGAACGGCAAGCCGGACGCCGGCTGGGGCCTCCATCTCAACGACGCCAATATCGCGATGGGCAGCCTCGTCGACATCCTCTCCCGTCAGGCCGCTGTCTGGAAAATGAGCCGCCCGTAGAAAAAATAAGCAGACGCATCTGCCAGCCTGGAAACGGCCTCACGTCTTGATCGTGGGGCCGTTTTCGTGCGCGCCGCGCCATGGTTAGCGCAGCGCATGAAATTGCGCGCCCGGCGATGAACCTGCCTTAGGGGTTAGGCGCGAGTCTTCGCGCGGACCCGTTGGGGGGCTCCCAAAAGATATCGGACACGCCATGCGCTCGCCGCACGCCAAGATCGACGACTGGCTGACAGGCCACGACGACGCTTCCACCGATGCGGCGGAAGAGCCGTTCGATTCTTTCGGGCCGATCAGCGAGATTCGCCGCGCGTTGCGCCAGCCGAGCCGCACAGCCGTGACGCAAGGGCCGCACGATTATACGCGCGTTCTGGCTGCGGAGGCCGATCCCTATCACCGCCGCGTGCTGCGCGTTCTGCTCGCGAGCTCGCGCATTTCTGTCATCGAGGTTGAGGACGGGCAGTCGGCCATCGATCTCCTCGCCCTGCGCTCGTTCGATCTCGTCCTGCTGGGCATGGACTTGCCGCACATGTCCGGACAGGACGTTATCCGTTGGGTGCGACGCAGCCTGACGCCGTGGTCGGATATCCCGATCCTTGGCCTGGTGACCGAGCACGACCTTCCGCAGGTCGGCCGTCTCATGTCGATGGGTATGACGGACTGGACGACAAAGCCGCTGAGCCGACATCACCTGGCGGACAAGATCGTGCACCTTATGCCGGGACTTTACGACGCCGGGCTGTAGGTTCGCACCGGCGCGCCTAGGACTTGCGCTGGCCGAGGATGTCGAGCGGGTCGGGGAAGTTGGCGAAGGCGTTCTTCGCCTGCACCTTGAACTTCTCGAACTGCATCACGTTCTCGATGCGGCGGTCGAGGAAGGCATCCACCTGCGCCTCATCCTCCGTTCCCAGCCAAGCAGCGAGCGTCGCGCCGAGGACGGCCACCAGCGTCATCCGCTTGGTGTACCAGTTGTAGTCTGTCGACTTGTCGCCCAGCGCCGACCAGATCGCGTCTGACGCCGCCCAGAGGCCCTTGGGCCCGGTCAGCAGGTTGGCGGGCGTGGCGGCAGCCCGCTTCACAGCGGCCTTGTGAGGGGCGAGGGCCGCCAGCCAGCCTTTGACCCCTGCCCGCACTTTTTCGCGGACCTTGAGGGCGGCAGCCTCAGGACCGTTGATCGCCGCTCCGGCGGCGCGTGCGGCGCGCTTGCCGAAGGCTTCCAGCACGTCGGCCAGACCGTTGGGTGCGGCCAGAAGCGCCTGCCCCTGCGTGAGGCCGGCCTTTTCGGCAGCTTTTGCCAATCCGGCATGGGTCCAGCCCGATTCCGGCGCCAGCTCCAGCATGGCGTCGACCAACCGGTCGAGAAAAAGGTCGCTGGGGGCATAATTCTGGTCTGTCATGGCCGGATTCCGTGGTTTTTGGGCAGTAGGCAGGCCCGATTTCCTATGGTATCGGAGCCGCGCTTTTCCGTCATGGGTGTCCTTCAGGGGCAACCGGGTGGGAAGCAAGAAATCACCCGTCGAGCGGGCCAGCGCATCCTCTAGAGGGAGCGTTTGCGGCCGTTTCGGTGTTCTGCCGTTCTAGACCGATCATCCCGGCGCCGGTCCGGGAAACCCATGGAGAGTTTCAAATAGTTCAGATCGTGGTCCGCGATAACAACGTCGATCAGGCGTTGAAGGCGCTGAAAAAGAAGATGCAACGCGAAGGTCTGTTTCGCGAAATGAAGCGTCGCAACCACTTCGAAAAGCCGTCCGAGCGCAAGGCTCGCGAGAAGGCCGAGGCCGTGCGCCGTGCGCGCAAACTGGCCCGCAAACGCGCCCAGCGTGAAGGCCTCCTGCCGAAAACCTAGATCCGGGTTACCGCAACTACCGGCAAAGATTTCGGGCCGAAGGCGTCATGCGCCTTCGGCCTGTTTGCGTTTAGGGCCTTCTTGCTTTTGGGGATAGCGCCGTGACCCAGTCGATTGGTCTCGATTTCGGCACGACCAATACCGTCGCCACGATGGTCAATGCCGCCGGCAAGGTCGAGGCCGTGCATTTCAATCATGACGGCGAAGCGTTCGATGCGTTCCGCTCGGTGCTGTGCTTTTCGGAGGCCGAAGGTGCGGCGGGACGCGCCAAGGTCGATGTGGGGCCCTGGGCGATCGACACGTTCGTCGAGATGGGCGGAGACTGCCGCTTCATCCAGTCGTTCAAGACGTTCGCCGCCAGCGCGCTTTTCACCGACACGCTGATCTACAACCGCCGCCTGAAGTTCGAGGATCTGCTGGCAAGCTTCCTGAGGCAGGTGCGCGGCCATGCCGGCATCGCCTTTCCAAAGCGCGTTGTGATCGGCCGGCCGGTGAGTTTCGCGGGCGCCTCGCCCGACGAAGCGCTTGCGCGCACGCGCTATGAGACAGCCTTGCGCACCGTCGGATTCGAGGAAATCCACCACGTCTACGAGCCAGTCGCCGCTGCCTACTTCTTCGCGCAGCGCCTGAAGACCGATGCGACCATCCTCGTCGCCGACTTCGGCGGCGGCACGAGCGACTTCTCCGTGGTGAAATTCTCGGTTGGCCCGTCCGGGCTCGACTATGAACCGCTGGCGCATGCGGGTATTGGCGTCGCCGGGGACGCTTTTGATTTCCGCATCATCGACCAAGTCGTGGCGCACGCTTTCGGCAAGGGCTCGGAATATAAGAGCTGGGACAAGGTTCTGGCCGTTCCGAATTCATACTTCCAGAAGTTCAGCCGCTGGAACGAGCTATCAATGATGCGCACCTCGCGCGACTATCGCGAACTGCAGGATCTTGTGCGCTACAGCCTGGATCCCGCCCGCATACGCGCCTTCCTGGCTTTCCTCGATGCGGACGCGGGCTATGCGATGTATCGCGCCGTGTCGGCTGCGAAGACGCAGCTGTCGCACGCGGACGAGGCAATGTTCTCGCTGCAGGTCGCGGGCGTGAATATCGAACGGAAAATCAGGCGCGCCGAGTTCGAGGAATGGGTCGCGCCCGAACTTTCCGAGATTGGCGCGTGCCTTGATCGTGCGCTTGGTGCTACGAATCTCAATGAAACGCAGATCGACCGCGTCTTCCTGACCGGCGGATCGTCGTTCGTGCCCGCGGTACGTGCGCTGTTCGAGGCGCGATTTGGCGCGGCGAAAATCGAGACCGGCGACCAGCTTGTCTCGATCGCCTATGGTCTGTCGCTGATCGGGCGCGAGCCGGACATCAGCCGCTGGACGGCGTGAAGCGGGATCAGCCGCCTGCCGCCATGGGCTTCAGGGCCGGATTCCACTCCGAGAGCCCGCGGAAGTATTTGTACGCGAACTTCTCGCCAAACGTCTCTTCCGTCCGGCCGGCCGCCGCGAGCGCCGCCTCCACATTCTGCCCGACGCCATGCTCCCACTGCGAAGCGTAGTCGCTCTGCTGCACGCTGAAGGATGTTTCCACCCGGCGATCCAGCACGGTCCGGCAGATCACATAGACCTTCGACTGCGAGGTGATGTGGATGCGCTTCCCGTTCACGGGCGGCACGACCTTGTACCAGCGCGAATGGTTCTTCCGGCTGGCGACGAAGACTTCCGTGTCCCGGAAGCCGTTGCGCGGGGAATAAAGCGAGAAGAACAGCTCGGGCGACACCTGCCAGAAGCCGTGGCCGCAGAAATTGTTGGCAGGCGTGACGTGCAGGATCTGGCCGCCCACCTTGCAAAGCCCGATCAGGTTCCCGATCGCTTGCGTGATATTGTAAACGTGCTCGATGGTGCCGAAATCAATCACCGTGTCGTAGGTCTTCATGCCGGCAGGCAGAGGAAGATTGAGGTCGTGGATGTACGTGGCCTGTTCGTAGTCCGATGCGTCGATCGACTCGACGCTTGTGGCGCCGAATGCGCCCATCATCAGCCGCTCGCCAAACGGGCTGCGCTCCGGCCCCGGGTCGCGGAAGCCGGCTTTCGCCGCCAGCACTTCGGCGCTCAGCGGCAGGCTTTGCCGGCCTGCAGTGACAGTCTCGCCCAGGCCGCCAAAGCGCTTGGCGTACCGCAGGCAATTCAGTCCGTGCGCATCAATGCCCATGCTACGTACTCAGACTCCGGGATGAGCGACTATCGGCAATTCGGATCGCTTGCCCCGGATCCATGATGCGCATGGCGCAAGCCATTCCGGGGGCGCGCGACGTTGATACAAAAACGGCGGAAATGTAAAGCTGGAGGTGTGACGCGGCGTCAGGCCGGCTGCGGATACCTGACATCCACCAAAGGAATACGAGCGCCATCCGGGGGATGACGCTCGCAAGTCTTACGGTCGTGAATTCAGATGACGTCCGAGCCCTCAGCCAACTTCGTCGAGTTCTCCGTCTTCGCGGACCTTGAGATCGTACTCCCGGACCTTGCGATAGAGCGTCGAGCGGCCGATGCCGAGGCGGCGGGCCACCTCCGACATGTGGCCGGAGTAATGATCGATCGCAAACTGGATCAGGTCGCGTTCGATGGCTTCCAGCGTGCGCAGCTCGCCAGTGCCGTCCGTGATTGATACCGGCCGGTCGGTGTGGTCGTTTGCCGCTTGCGGGGCAGTCGCCGGCAGCGAGGCGGGGGCAGACACCGACACGCCGGAGATCTGCGGGAAGTCTTCCGGCTTCAGCGTGCCGCCATCGCTGAGCACAACGGCGCGGAACACCGCGTTCTCGAGCTGGCGGACGTTGCCAGGCCAGTCGTAGTTCATCAGCATCGCCAGCGTTTCGGCGGAGACGCCCGGCACAGCCTTGCCCTCTTCCGCGTTGAAGCGGCCAACGAAGTGCTCGACCATCGCGGGCAGGTCTTCGCGGCGTTCGCGCAGGCTGGGGATCTCGATGGGGAACACGTTGAGGCGATAGTAGAGGTCTTCGCGGAAGCGGCCTTCCTTGACCTGCTGAGCGAGGTCACGGTTGGTGGCCGAGATGATGCGCACGTCGATCTTGGTCGGACGGCGCGAGCCGACGGCGTCGACCTCGCCTTCCTGAAGGACGCGCAAGAGTTTGACCTGCATATCAAGAGGCAGTTCGCCGACTTCGTCGAGGAACAGCGTGCCGCCGTCAGCCTCGACGAACTTGCCGAGTTTCTTCTCGTGCGCGCCGGTGAACGAGCCCTTCTCGTGGCCGAACAGAATCGATTCCACCAGATTTTCCGGGATCGCACCGCAGTTGACCGAGATGAACGGCTTGCCCGAACGCTCGGACGCGCCCTGGATGCAGCGTGCAATGACTTCCTTGCCAACGCCGGACTCGCCGAGGATGAGCAGCGGGATGTTCGATGCGGCGGCGCGCTGGCCGAGACGCACGACGCCGCGCATGGACGGTGCGCCTGCGATCATGTCCTCGAAGCCCATCTTGCCGTCGGACTTCTTGGTGAGGCGTTTCACCTCGCCGCGCAGGTCGGACAGCTTGAGCGCGTTGCGGATCGAGATGCCGATGCGTTCGGGGCTGGCGGGCTTCACGAAGAAGTCGACCGCGCCGGCGCGCATGGCCTGGACGACCGTGTCGATGCCGCCCGTGGCCGTGAGCACGATGACCGGCAGGTCCGGCCGGCGCTCCATCAGGCGCTCCAGCGTTTCCATGCCCGAGAGGCCCGGCATGACGAGGTCAAGAAGGACCACGTCGACGCCGTTCTTGGCGTCGGACGCTTCCTCAAGCGCCCTCTCGCCGTTGTCGACGACGCGCGCCCGGAAGCCCTGCTTTTCGGCAGAGGCCTGCATCAGGCGACGTTGGGTAGGATCGTCATCGACGACCAGAACGGTCTTAGCCATGTCCACACCATCATCAGTAGACGGAAGGCTCTTGGGTGGCCTCCCTGTTCCGCGTCAAACTGGCACGCGCGCTTGAAAATGCGTTTAAGCGGTTCTGTGCAATTTCACGCAACACCCTCAAAAGACGGGTTTTTGCGCCAAACTGGGCCGAAAATCGCCTGGCTGGAGACGTTGCGCGGCTGCGTTAAGTAAACACAGGTCGCGGCGCGCACCATGCTTTGGAACTGTCGAATCCGCGGGGGATTCACGAGCGTTCCCGGAGTTAGAACACGATGGCGTGGCGGCGCGCGATTGGCACAATCGTGATGATGCTGGGAGCAGCCAGCCTGCTGGGAACAGTGGCGGGCGCAACCGTGCTGTCAGTGTCCTACGTGAAATCGGGCGAACTGGTTGCCCCTGTGACGGTGCTGGCGGGTGTGCTCGCGGTCGCGATTGTGGCCGGCATTGCCATCATGATCGCGGGCCGCGCGATCTATGGCCGCTGGAACGATGCCGCACCGATTGCAAATTTCACTGGCGACATCACGCGCATGGTGGGCTTGTCGATCGCCATCGGGCTTGGTGCTATGCTGGTCTTCCTGTTCGTCACCGGCATAAAGCCGGAAGATGGCTTGGCCGCGCTGGTGCTAGGCGTTGGCGCACTCGCAGGGCTGGGCCTTGCCTATATCGGCGCCAATCTGCGCCGCAGCGGACGGCGCTATCTCGACTAGCGAAAGCTGGTTCTTTCAATCTTCCTCGGGCGGACCGCCAGCAGCAACGGGCCGCGGGCGCCAGTTGCCCATCGAGAGCGTGCGGTCATACATCACCAGCGCGCCAGCCAGGCCGACATTGATACAGAAGCGCGTGGGTATCTTCACGATGAAGGCGCACTTCGCCTGAAGCTCGGGCGAGAGATCCCTCGCCTCGCCGCCCATGACGTAGGCCGCGCGCAGCGGATGACGGAAGGCCGGCAGGTCGATCGCATCGTCGGTCAGCTCAACGCCGACCAGCTGGCAGCCGCGCGGCAGCTGCATCTCCTCGATTGAATCCCAGAGATACCAGGGCACGTGCAGGTCGGACTTGGATGTATCCGCATGGTGCATCACGCGGATCTTGGGCGCTGCGGACACAGTGAAGGTGAAGGCTGCGCCAAAGGCATGCGCGGTGCGCTGAAGCGCGCCCAGATTCATGGGCTTGGACAGGGATTCGACCCCGATGCCGAAATAACCGCGCAGCTGTTTCATGGCGCTAGGGTCGAACGCGCCGGGCAGAAAATGTCAATGTCTGCGGCGATGCTCTAACTGGTCTGGCCGGAGCGGGGCGCAGCCTGCGCCTCCCAGCCGGCATAGCGGCCCTGCAGCGCCTGAAGCGCGCCGAAGATGGGCGCCACGATCGACGTAATGTCGTTTGGCGCGCCGACGTGGCGGAAGACGAGACCGTATTCCCCCGAGGCGGCATCGGGCTCCAGCATCGCGGACAGCGAGAACCCGGCCGTGCGCATCATCTTGACGAAGCGCTGGCGCGAAACCTCGTCGCCGAAATAGGCGCAATGGTCGATGGGGCGCGGGGCGTCTAGATCATCGCCGACTTCACGCAGCTTCTCGCACATATGGTCGTTGACCATGATCTGCAGGTCGATGTCGGAGGGGAAGACCGCATCGCGGAAATAAGCCCAGTCAGGATCGGCCTGTGTCTCGATCTCGCAGGCATAGCCGGGAAAGCCGACCATCACCTGCCGTATGCCCTGCCCCAGCGGCTCGCTTTCGCTTGCATAGAAAATGTGCTCTCGGACCCCGTTGCCGGTGCGGCGCGCCACCAGCATGGCTCCCGCACTCCGGGATGCGTCATCGAGGGCGTCGAACAGTTTCTCGAACAGCTCGAACTCTGCGTCTTCCTCGAGACCATCCTCGCAGGGCTGGCGAAGCGGGACACGCGCGAGCACGAGCACCGGAAACCCGGAGTGCGCGGCGCTGTCGGCCATGCCCATGTCGACGAGGACGCTGACCATCTGGTCGCCGTCGAGTGTCGCATAAGCTTTCCAGCCGCTGGACACGATGGTCCTCCCGCAAGCTCACGCGGGCACCATGCCCAAAGGACAGCAAAAGGGAAGCGTCAGCTTCCCTTGAGGCCTAGCTTCCCTTGAGGCCTGACAGGAAGCCCAGGATAAAGGCGTTGGTCTCTTCTGGCTTTTCCTGCTGGATCCAATGACCGGCGCCCGGAACCAGCGTTACACCACGCAGATCGTCGGCCACGCGCGTCATGCCTGTGCGCAGGGCATCGGCCTTGGCGCCGCGGATCACGACGTCTTCCTCACCTGCGAGGAAGCCAACGGGAACCTTGATGCGCGCGCCGGCAAGCTGGGGCGTGATCTCCCAGTTGCGGTCCATGTTGCGGTAGTAGTTCACCCCGCCGCGGAAGCCCGCGTGCTCGAATTCGCCGACGATGTAATCGAGATCTTGTTGCCTGAGCCAGGCGGGAAGTTCCTTCGGCTTGCCGAGGCGCGGAATCCATCCACCGGCCGAACGCTTCGGATCGGTGACGGCAGGCGGATCGCGCGGCGTTGTCGGCGAGGCGTACAGTCGCGAGAGAAGACCGCGCGGATCGGCGTCGTACTCGGTCTCCGCCACGCCGGGCTCCTGATGGTACAGGATGTAGTAGAAGTTTTCTCCACCCGCGTTGGCGGCCTTCATGCCGATCGTGGGCGCCGCACTTGCGCGGCCGCTGTTGGGCACGCTCATCGCGATCATCGCGGAGACCCGGTCGGGGTGCAGCAGCGCTGTGTTCCAGGTGACGATCGCGCCCCAGTCATGACCGATGACGATCGCCTTCTCCGCGCCATAGGCATCGATAAGGCCCACAATGTCGGCAGTGGTATGCGTGATGTCGTAGTCAGTGACGGCGGCGGGTTTGTCGGAATGACCATAGCCGCGCATGTCGGGCGCGATCACGCGGTATCCGGCGGCGGCGATGACCGGGATCTGGTGACGCCATGAATACCAGCTTTCAGGCCAGCCATGCACGAGCACAACCAGCGGCCCCTCCCCCATTTCGGCAACGCGCAGGTTGACGCCGTTGGTCTCGACCGTGCGGAAGGAGACGCCAGGCAACGGGCTGGGCGTTGTTGCGGGCGCCGTGGCGCAGGCGGCGAGCGCAAGAGCGGCGCCTGCTATGGCCGCCGCAAACAGGCGGCGGGTCATCGATCGGATCATCGGTCTCTCCCTCGAGCGCGGCCACTGCCGGGTGCGTATGTGCACGTTTTCAGACACAGCGATGTCGCGCAAGACCGGACACGCGCATGTGCGGATGGCGACGCCGGTGGAAGCAGGCTAGACTCCACGGCGGCGCGGGAGCTTGAGCAATATGACAATCACGTTTGAACGAGCAGACGCCGCGCGGGACCGCGCGTTGCTTATCGCGATGAACGTCCAGTATCTCGAATGGCTGGCGCAGAACGTCCTGCGCGATTTCGGACTCGAGGTGTCCGACCTGCTCGGCGGCTCTATCCCCGACTATGTCGCCTCGGCGCTGGACAAGCTGTGCGCAGCAGAGCCGCCCGAAGGCGTGTTCTATGTCGTGCGCCGCAACGGGGCGCCGGCTGGCATGGGCGGCGTACGGCGATTGGGTGATGGCGTCTCCGAGATGAAGCGGGTCTTCGTGCTGCCGGATCAACGCGGCGGCGGACTGGGCGCGGTCATCGTGAAGCGGTTGATCGCCGATTCCGAAGCATTCGGATACGCGACCATGCGGCTTGAGAGCGGGCCGTTCATGACCTCGGCGCACAGGCTGTACGAGGCCGAAGGATTTCGGGATCGCAGCGCCTTTGAGGGCGCCGAAGTGCCCGTGGAGTTGCAGCACAACTGGCGCTTCATGGAGCGCGCGAAGGCCCACGCCTAAGCTGTGGGATGACAGCGCCTGATGGGTCCGCTAATGCACCCGTCAGACAATGCTGCGGAGCACGCCGACCATGAAAGCCATCCTGTCCGGGCGACAAGGTGTTCGGCTCGACCGGCGCGGGCGGCATGGCCGAAGAGATCGTCGTGCACGCCAGCCGCATGAACGCCCTGCCCGACTTCATGCCGTTCGAGGAAGCGGCTGCGCTTCTGATGACCTATGGCACGTCGCACTACGCGCTGAAGGATCGCGGCAAGATTCAAAAAGGCGAGACGCTGCTGGTGCTGGGCGCTGCGGGCGGCGTTGGCCTCGCGGCTGTCGAGCTGGGCGTTGCGATGGGCGCGACGGTGATCGCGGCTGCATCGTCGCAGGACAAGGTGGACTTCTGCCTCTCGAAAGGCGCGCACAAGGGCCTCGTCTATCCGCAGAACCCGCTGAGCCGCGACCAGCAGAAGGAGTTCTCCGACAAGATCAAGGAGCTGGGCGGCGGTGGCGTGGACGTGGTCTACGACGGCGTCGGTGGCGACTATGCCGAGCCCGCCGTGCGCGCGCTGAACTGGGATGGCCGCTTCCTCGTGATCGGCTTCCCGGCGGGAATCCCGAAGCTGCCGCTGAATCTTACGCTTCTGAAATCCTGCCAGATCGTAGGCGTGTTCTGGGGCGCGTTCGTCGCGAAGGATCCGAAGGGTCACGCCGACAACTTGGCTGATATTTTCCGCATGTATCAGGCGGGGCAGATCAAACCCCATATTTCCAACCGTTATCCGCTGGAGCGCGCGGCCGACGCCATCAAGGAGCTTTCGGAACGCCGCGCAAAAGGCAAAGTCGTCATCACCATCTAACCCAGAATCTAGGACCACATTGTCCGGGGTGTGCTAAGCCCCGGTCCAAACCAACGCGATCTACAGAAATCAGGGGAAATCCGATGTTTAGCCGTATCGCCCTCGCCGCAGCCGCAGGACTTCTTGCAGCGGCCTGCGCCTCAACCCCGGCCGCCGGGCCCGATGGCGCCGCCACGGCGCCCGCGGCGAGCGATGGGACGGCAGCAGCGACTGCGCCTGCTTCGGCTAGCGCCGTCACCGTGCTCAATATTGCGGCCACCTCTCACTGGGCGGCCGAAGAAAATCTCGTGCCGGATGATCCGGTGCTGGCGCTGGTTGGCGGCAGTACTCGCAACACCGACACGCCGCTCGGCGTTCAGGCTTCGTGCAATGCAGCCAATGGCGGCATCACGATGCGCATCGGCAAGCAGGACCCGGCCCGCGCCGGACAATCGGCGACTTTCCGCCTGCGCACGGGCGCCAGCACGCGCGATATCAGCGGCAAGTTCGAAGTGATCCGCCGCTCGCCCGACACGCATTTCAGCTTCCCGATCACCTCGGCCGATCTTCTGGGCCTTGGCCAGCTCGACATCGTGTCGATCGTCTCGGACAAGGGCGATGTCGAATGGTCGCTGGTGAAGGACGCGGGCGCGCCGGTGCAGGCCAAGCACATCGGATCGCTGAAGGATTTCGAGACCGCCGCGCGCGACTTCCTCGTCTACTGCAATCCGAAATAAGCGACCCACCAAGGCGAACAAACAAAAAGGCCCGGAGCGATGCTCCGGGCTTTTCTCGTTCAGGTTGACTGCTGTGCTATTGCGGTGGCGTCTGGGCCGCCAGCGCCGCGGCATCCTCGTGAGCCCGGTTGATGATGTAGGCGCGGAGCGATTCCGCATCGTCCGGCGTCAGCACGGACGCGAAGCTCGCCATGCCGGCGCTGGCGTATTTGCCGTTCAGCACCACGTCGGCGAACTCTTCCTTCGTGCCGGGCGCCTGAGCCCAGCGCAGGTCCTGGATGGCCCCGCTCGAGACGACGAGCGGGCCATGGCAGACCATGCAGTTACGATCGAACAGCACGCGGCCGTGATCGAGTTGGGCTGCGCTGCCGAAGTCTTCGGTGGCCGGAACCGGATCGACCTGGAACACTTCGTAGGGCTCCAGCGCAACCGTGCCGCCGATCTTGAAGACGAGCACGCGGCCAAGTTCGGGCGAGCCGATTTTCGGGATGGCGTTGCCGCCGCCCGTGACGGGAAGCGCCGTGCCCCAGCCCGCCGTGACAGTGATGTATTGCTCGCCATCGATCTCGTAGCTGATCGGGCCGGACATGACGGGGTATTGCGCGTCCATCTCCCACAGTGGCGCGCCGCCAGCGGCTGCATCATAGGCGCGGAACTTGCCATCGAGGCCGCCCTGGAAGACGAGACCGCCGCCGGTGGAGAGAACGCCGCCATTCCACGGCGTCGGATAGTCGACCGTCCAGCGCGCTTTCTTGGCCACCGGATCCCACGCGACCAACTGACCCTTGAGGGCCGCACGTCCCGCAAGGCGCTCGTTCAGCGTTGGCGTCGGCCCCGGTGCGCCGGCGAATTCGATGCCGGTGTTCCAGAAGCCGGGGCGATATGCGAAGTCTGCCTGATCCGCATAGATCTGCGGGATCGTCTGCGCCGGGATGTAGACTAGGCCCGTGTCGGGGCTGAACGACATCGGATGCCAGTTGTGACTGCCGAGCGGACCCGGGATCGCCTGGAACGGGCTTTCGAGATAGCGCACGCCTGGCGCCTCGACCGGGCGGCCGGTTGCGAGATCGACACTCGTCGCCCAGTTGACGTTGTCCTGATATTTGTCGGCCGAGATCAGTTCACCCGTCTCGCGGTCGAGCACGTAGAAGAAGCCATTCTTCGGCGCCTGCATCGCAACCTTGCGCACTTTGTCGCCGATCTTGATGTCGGCGAGGATGATGTGCTGCGTGGCCGTGTAGTCCCAGGATTCGCCCGGCGTCGTCTGGTAGTGCCAGACATATTCGCCGGTCTCGGGCTTCAGCGCGAGGATGGACGACAGGAACAGGTTGTCGCCGCCCGACGGGTCGCGGCGTTCGCGGTTCCACGGCGTACCGTTGCCGATGCCGACGTAGAGAATGTCGAGTTCGGGATCGTACGCCATGGCGTCCCACGCCGTGCCGCCGCCGCCGGTTTCCGTCCACTCGCCAGTGTCGCCCCAGGAGGCGTTGGCCTTTTCTTTGAAGACCGCGTCGGACGCCGCGTTGTCAGCGACCTTGGTGGGATTGGGCGTGGTGAAGAATCGCCAGGCCATCTTGCCGGTCTTGGCGTCGTAGGCCGAGATGTAGCCGCGCACGCCGAACTCGGCGCCGCCATTGCCGATCAGAACCTTGCCCTTGATGACGCGCGGCGCGCCCGTGATCGTGTAAGGCTTCGACTGATCAACGGTGATTTCCTGCCAGACCGGCTCTTTCACCTTCTCGGCGTTCACTTCCTTGATGCCTTCGGTGCGTGAGGCATCGAGCGCGATCAGGCGGCCATCGATGGTGCCGACATAGATCATGCCCTCCCAGATCGCGACGCCGCGGTTGACCACGTCGCAGCAAGCGGAGACGCCACGCGCCTTATCGACCTTGGGATCGAACTTCCACAGCCGCTCGCCGGTCTTCGCGTCATACGCATAGACGACCGACCAGGCCGATGTGACGTACATCACGCCATCGACCACGATGGGGGTGGCTTCCATGCCGCGATTGGTGTCGAGCGTCGTCGTCCAGGCGATGCCGATCTCGTTGACGTTGCCGGTGTTGATCTGCTTCAGCGGCGAATAGCGCTGTTCGGAATACGTCCGGCCGTGGCTGAGCCAGACCTCAGGCCGCTTATCGGCGTTGATGATCGCATCGCCGTTCACGTCCGCCGCCGTGATGGCCGGCAGCTTGCCATCGCCGCAAGCGGCAAGCGCCAGCAGCGCAAGTCCGCCCATCAGAGCGCCTGAAATCCTGATCACTTGGCATCCTCCCGCGTCCCGTCACCGGACATACCGGCGATTCAGCATGGAGCTGGGAAATTTGCAAAGGGCAGAGCAATGCCGCAGGTGCGAACGATCCGCCAAATTTGTCAGGCAGGCGCCGTTTGCGACATGATCGCGAGGGGGCGGGCCTCGTTGTCGGTGAAGAAGGCCATCCATTCTTCCACCCCATCGGGATGGCGATGGATCATGTGCGGCGCGTGCGTGAACTGGACGCCCCTTGCAGCGAGCGCCTGATGCGCGGTGCGGACATCGGGCACACGGAAATAGAGGATTGATTCCGAGGTAGTCCCCTCGCCCTCCGACAGGAACAGGCGGACGCCGCCGCAGTCGAAGAACGCGAGATTGCCGAACGAGTAGAGGTGCGTGAGGCCAAGCACATCGCCATACCAGGCGCGGGCGGCTGCGATGTCCGTCACGGTGCGCGCGATCTGCCCCACGGGTCCAATCGAAAGATCAGCCTGCATGTCGGTCTCCTGTCTGGCGAGATTGCTGTCGCGGCGAATACCGGCCCACGCCCACAGGTCGGCCCGGCTGTCGAAGCCGAGCTTTGCCAGCACATTGGCCACGTGAAACTTCACGGCGTCGGGGCTGACGCTCAGGCGTTCGGCGATGTCGCGATTGGTGAGGCCGTGGCGCACGAACTCCACCACGCGCCATTCGGCGGGGGTGAGGATATCGTCATACGGTGGGCGGCCCCGTGTCATGGGCCGTGTCATAGCCTGACGGCGAGAGAATTTCCCTACCCGCTGTGATCCATCAGCTGGCCAGGCGATCGAGATCGGCCAGCAGGTCGTCCAGGTTCACGCCTGTGTCCTGCAGCGCGGACGCCTCTGCCGGCCCGCCGGCCGAAGCCACAGACCCGCCGAGCGCCATCGCAATCGCCGAAAGAAGCTCGGACTGTTCGATCGGCTTGGAGACATAGCCGGACATGCCAAGCGCGATCAGGCGCTCGCGGTCGCCCGCCATGGCGTCGGCTGTCAGCGCGATCACGGGCATGCTGCGCCAACCGGAGCGGGATTCACGGATGCGCCGGATCGTCTCGACGCCGTCCATGACCGGCATGTGCACGTCCAGCAGCAGGAGATCGAAAGGTTCGCGCTCCAGCGCGTCAAGGGCCTCCTGGCCGTTGGTCGCCTCGGTGATGAGGGCGCCCTGCGGCTGGATGAACATGCGCACGACCTGGCGGTTGACCGCGTTATCGTCCGTCAGCAGCACACGCGCGCCGCGCAGGTGCGATACACCCGAAGGCGCGGTCTGCACGGCGGCCAGCAGCGTCTCGCCCCGCTCCGCCGCCGCTGCGATGAACGTGAAATCGAAGATGGATCCCTTGCCGGGGATCGAGCGCACCACGATGTCGCCACCCATCAGGCGGGCCAGCCGGCGGGAGATCGCAAGGCCAAGGCCCGTTCCGCCGAACTGGCGCGTGGTGGACCCATCGGCCTGATTGAACGCTTCAAACAGGCGGGCGCAGGCCGCCTCGTCCATGCCGATGCCGGTGTCTGAGACAGAGATCGTGACCAGCGAACGGCCATCGCCGGCCGGCGCGATGGACACGGACACTTGCACCTGTCCTTCGCGCGTGAACTTCACGGCGTTGGAGACGAGGTTCGATACGCATTGGCGCACGCGAACCGGATCGTGACGCAGGCGCAGGTCTGCCGGCGCGCTGCTGTCGAGTTCAAAGCTGATGTTTTTCTCGGACGCCACCGGCATGAAGAGCGCGTGAACCTGCCGCACAGTCTGCAGCACGGAGCCATCGACGGGCGATATCTCGAGCCGGCCCGCCTCGATCTTCGACAGATCGAGCACGTCGTTGAGGATCGCCATCAGGTTGGCGCCGGATTCGCGGATGGTGGCGACCATCTCGCGCGCTTCGGGATCAAGCTCACGGGATTCCAGCGCCTGCGCCATGCCGAGCACGCCGTTGAGCGGCGTGCGGATCTCGTGGCTCATATTGGCGAGGAACTCGCTCTTCACGCGGGTGGCGGCTTCGGCGGCATCGCGTGCGGCTTCGACCTCTTCCAGGCGGCGCGCACGTTCTTCGGCGAGGGACGCCTGCGTCGATTCAAGCCGCGCGCCCTGCCTGATCAGGAAGAACGAAAACGGCGGCGCAACCAGCAGCGTGATCGCGATCGTGAGGACCGGGGAGTAGTCCTGGTTGGGCGCCTTGAAGAGGATTCCCGCGAGCAGGTAGTCGAACGGCAGGACGACCGCGAGAATGATCGCGGTGACGACAGCCGTCTTGCGGAGATGCCTGATCACCGCAGCGTTGCTGGCCTCGACTGGTGGCATGATCTTGTCCTGACAGTAACCGTCAGGGATGACACGGATTGGTAAAGGATTGACGGACGCCAGTTTACCTAGCGGCAGAAGCGATCAGGCGCGTGTTGCAGCAACCAGTTCCGCCTGCGCAGTGGCAATAGCCCTGTCGATCAAAGCGGACCATTCTGCCGTGGACCCTGCCTGCAGCGACCCCTCCGGCGATGCGACCGAGCGGGAGGCATTGACCACCCCGCCCTCGCGCAGGTTACCGCGCTTCACGAAGCCGGCGACGGCCTCGGCAGCGCCTGCTCCTTGCGCGCCATAGCCGGGCACGAGGAACAGGGCATCGCCCGCAGCTTCACGCAGGGCGGCGGCATCATCTGGTCCCGTCGCGCCGGCAACCAGCATCAGGCCTGACCACCCGCTTTGCCCGCGCAGGCGTGCGATCATCGGCAGCAGCGAGCGCGCGACATGGAGGTAGAGCGGCTGGCCATCGATCAGCTTCGCCTGAAAATCCTTCGAGCCGGGGTTCGACGTACGCGCGAGCACGACGACGCCCTTGTTCTGCTTCTCCGCGACCTTCACGAACGGCTCGATCGTGTCGACACCCATATAGGGGTTCACCGTGATCGCGTCGCACGGACAGGGCGAAGCCGCGCCGAGATAGCCTTCGGCATAGCCATCCGCTGTGGTGCCGATGTCGCCGCGCTTGGCGTCGAGGATCACCAGCATGCCCTGAGCCGTCGCGGCGTTGCATACGCGCTCGAGCGCCGCGAGGCCTTTTGAGCCCCAGCGTTCAAACAGGCCCGCCTGCGGCTTTACAACGGCTGCCTTGCCGGCCGCGCGCTCAAGCAGAGCGAGCCCCCAGCTCGCGGCGGCGTCTGGACCAGCAGGACCGAACAGCGGTGGTATCAGCGCAGGATGCGGATCGATGCCGACGCAGAGCGGCCCAAGCAAGCGCGCGCGTTCAACAAGCCTGTCGGCAAAGTTTTCGGTCACCTATCGCTCACGCGGCACAGAACCTTCACCACCGCGCGTTCATCCCGCATGCGATCGGCCTCGGCCTCGTAGGACGATGCACTGATCGGGCGCGCGTCGCCGCCGTAGGGGACTTCGCCCTGCGTGTCCAGAAACCTGCGGATGGATTCAGGCCCGGCCGAATAGATCCGGCCACGGCGCGGGCTTTCGGCAACCGTGACGCCGATGACGGCGCCATCGACATCGAACACCGGCCCGCCGCTCATGCCCGACAGCGTGCCCTCGATTCCCTGCGAACGGCCACGCTCGGACCAAGCCAGCACCGGCTCCTCCATCTCGTAGCGGCCGCGCGTGATGAGGTTGGAGCGCGATTCAAGCGTCGAGACCGCCTCGCCCGACTGACCCTGCGGGAAGCCGACATGGAAGGCCGTCTCACCCATGCGCAACTCGCGGTCGAGGCCAAGCTGCAGCGCCACCGGCGCGCGGTCGGTCACCAGCAGCGCGAGATCCGTATCGGGCGACGTACGCACTTCATCGACCCGCACCATCCGGCCATTGCCGACGGCGAGCCCGACGCGCGTGCAGCCATCGACAACGTGGCGCGCGGTAAGCCACAGGCCGGACTGGTTGATGGCGAAGGCCGTACCGATGCCATCCTCGGGACTGTCGACCTGCACGACGACGCGCTCATCGAACGGATGCGACTCCGGCAATAGCGGACCGGGCTCGGGCATCGGCCTTGGCTCGGCGAAGATATCGTCTTCCGGCTGAAGCGGTTCAGGCGTGAAGGGTTCGGCGATCTCGGGGCGCGGAATCGTGTATGGCCGCTCACGTCCGCCAGCGCCGCTGGAAAACAGCGTCACGACGATCGCGACCAGCACCACCGCATAGACCACCCAGTCGGGGATTCTCATGCACGTCTCCGCGACGTCATATATTCGGTCTGGCGCGCCAACTCACAAGGCCGCGGCCATTACCATCGCAGCTGCAATCTTGACGGCCGCCAGCACGAGGGCGGCGCCGATCTCGTTGCGCTCGATCCGGCGCGGCAGGTCGCGCAGCACCAGATCGGCCGCGCGAAACGCCAGCAATTGCAGGAGGATAGCCACAACACCCCAGATCAGGATGTCCCAGACCGACAGGGCCGTGACGAGGCAGGCAGCCATCGGGACCGATAGCCCGACGATCACCGCACAGAGACTGATCGCCGCTGAGGTATTGCCCTCGCGGATCAGTTTGATCTCTTTCATGGGCGTCAGCAGCACATGAACGATGCAGCCGGCGATCAGCAGGGCGAGCGTAACCCCGCCATGCAGCATGAATTCGGGAAACCCCTTCACGAAAGACTGGATCGCAGTTTCCATCGCCCGGCGCCTCTAAGTCCTGGCCCGCTTGTTTCCACGCCCCGGCGCCAATGACCAGAGGGATGGCCTGCGAACAGATCGGCTGTATTCCCACAGAAAATCGGCGCCAGTGATCAGTATTCGCCAAGACGATGACCTTCTCGACTGTCGTGAACACGACTGGAAGGCCGGACGCCGCTGGCGAGGACTTTCCATCAGCGCGGCTGGACTAGATACCGAACGCGGCGAGCACCGCGCCGGTCAGCGCCGTCAGCGTCATGATCAGCGTCAGGGCGACAGCGACAACGCGCTGGGTCGAGGTTTTCTTGCGCCCCCCTGGAAGCGCCTTTTCCTTGCGCGGGGCGAGCGTCCAGATGTTGGTCAGGAACCCAAGGGCGCACACTGCGCAGAGGATGGCCGCAGCCCGCGCTCCAGAAATCAGCGCCGCGCCAGTCGCGATGCCCAGCAGGGCCGCCTGAAAGCCTGCAGTTGCGACCAGAACCTTGCGCAGCATCCGGTCGGCCCGGCCATGGTCCAGCCCGTCAAAGGCCGTGTTGGCGGTGATTACCGATGCGGTCCAGCCGGAGGCGGCAGCGCCGCCCGCGCAGAGGGCGGCGGTGGCGTTCAGGATCGAGTAGAAATCAGCCATGCGGCTTCCCCGGACTGGAATCGGCCCTGTGTAGAGGGATTCGGCGCCTGCGCATCGGCGGCCCGAAACGGCGCGCGGCATGATGACAGGGTATTGCCAGTCTCCCTGCGCGGCCCGACTGTGGCCAGGAACAGACTTCAGGGGACCACAATGAGATTTTCGCTGACCGCCGCAGTTGCCGGGCTGAGCCTGCTTGCGGCCGCCTGCAACCAGACGCCGGCCGAACCGGCCAAGCCCGAGGAAGCCAAGCCCGTCGCGGCCGATCCGGCCTTCGATCAGGCGCTGACCTTCAACTGCGAGGGCGGCGGCAAGGTGGATGCGGTCTTCAACCAGGATGACGGCGGCATTCTGGTTCGTTTCGATGGCGGTCAAGGCAAGTTGCTGAAGCCGGTTGCGCCGGGACCTGAGATGTCCGACATGCGCTTCAGCGAGGGTGACACCAGCATCGCATATGCAATGGGCGAGACGATGACCTATGAATCGGGCGGCGCGAAGAAGACCTGCAGCTTCGCTGTTACCGACCTGCCCGCGCCGACGGTCGCGGGCGTGAAGCATGCGTTGACCGTGGCAGATGCCGGAAAAGCGTTCGAGGTGAAGGTTGGCGAGAAAGTCTCCATCGCCCTCGTGGGCGTACCGACAGCTGGCTATGTGTGGGGGGCTTCCAAGCCGCCGGCCTGGGTGAAGGCGAGCGATGGTCCCGGCGGCGCGACCAGCTCCGCCCAACGCTTGCCGGGCTTTGCCGGCGGCAGCCATTGGGAAGTCGTGATCGTGGAAGCTGTCGCGGCAGGTGAAGGCGAGATCACGCTGGCTCAGCGCCGTCCGTGGGAAGACGCCGCAGAGCCGGACGCCGAGACCTTCAAGTTCAAGCTGAAAGCAAGCTGATTGCGGGCTGTCGCGCCCCAGTCTGTGGCGTGGCTCGCCGCGCTGCTGCTGGCGGGGTGCGCGCCCAAGCCGGAGCAGCCATCACCAGCGGATATCCAGGCAGCGCGACGCGCCGCTGTGGAGTTCGAGCTGCGCTTGAAGCGCGAGATCACCGGCAGGCTGGAGCGCGAGGAAGACCCGGTTGCGGTCTACATGTCCTATGCCGACCACACGCCGGACTGGGGCCGCGAGATCAGCAACGAGCTTGAATTGAACTTCAGCCGCACGGCGCTTGGCGTGCGCAATCCTGCGAACGCGCCAGATGCGTGGGAAAGCCGGCAGCTCGAGATGTTCAACTTCTACATGGACGCTGGCCTCGACCCCGACACGTTCGAGATTGCGGAGATCGTGCAGGAAGGCGAGGAGACCGTATTCCGCTGGATGCAGCCGGTGCGGATGATGGACACCTGCCTCACCTGTCACGGCGAAAAGATCGATCCGCGCATCAAGCTTCTGCTCGCGCAGGAATATCCGCTGGATGAAGCGGCGGGATACGCCGAGGGCCAGATCGGCGGGGCGTATTCGGTGCGCAAGGTGTTGAGGGTGAAGGATCAGCCCGCCCCGCCATGGACGCCAATCCCGGCGCCGCAAACCCCGCTGGCTGACCAGCGTCTGCCCGGCGATGCGCCTCTCGTGGCGCCAGTCGCAACACCGTCGGCGGAAGCCCCGCAGCAATAAGATTCAGGCCTTCGCGCCCTTCTTGCCGCCGCCATAGACAGGATCGGCCGACGCCGCCTCTGTATCCAGAGGCCAGCGCGCGCGGGCGGGCGTATCCAGCGGATCGACGAGGCCGCGCCTGAGGCGTTCGGCGCCCGCAAGCGCGATCATCGCGGCGTTGTCGGTGCACCAGCGCAGCGGCGGCGCGAAGAAGTGGAAGCCGTGATGGCGCGCTTCGGCCTCCAGCCTGGCGCGCAGCGTCTTGTTCGCGGCGACACCGCCTGCCACGACGAAGGTGTGGCTGGCGAACTGATCCTTCACCTGCGCCATCGCGCGCCCGGATTTCACGGTGAGAATATCGGCGACCGCTGCCTGAAACGACGCACAGATATCGGCGCGGCGCTGGGGCGATAACGGCTGCTCCTCGATGGCGCGGCGCACGGCGGTCTTGAGGCCGGAGAAGCTCATGTCGAGACCCGGGCGGTCCAGCAGAGGGCGCGGAAGATCGACCGCTTTTGCAACGCCGTTCACAGCCTCGCGCTCGACGGCAGGGCCGCCCTGCCCGGACAGGCCCAGCATCTTGGCCGTCTTGTCGAAGGCTTCGCCCGCGGCATCGTCGATGGTCGAGCCAAGTCTGCGATACTGTCCGACGCTTTCGACCGACACGAACTGGCAATGCCCGCCCGAGACCAGCAGCAGCAGATAAGGAAAGCTAACCTCGTCCGCGAGGCGCGGGCTCAGTGCGTGGCCTTCAAGATGGTTCACGGCGATCAGGGGAATGCCCCGCGCCAGCGCGATGGCCTTTGCGGCCGAAAGCCCCGCCATCACTCCGCCGATCAGTCCCGGCCCTGCTGTGGCGGCGACGCCCGACAGCTTGCCCCAGTCAATGCCAGCATCCTGCATCGCCAGCGCGATCAGGCTGTCCAGCCGCTCCACATGCGCGCGGGCGGCGATCTCGGGCACCACGCCGCCATAGAGGGCGTGCTCTTCCGTCTGGCTGGCGACCCGCTCGCCCAGCACGGTGGCGCGGCCATCCTCGAGGCGCAGGACCGCCGCCGCGGTTTCATCGCAGCTGGTTTCGATCCCGAGGATTGTGAGTGCGCCTTGCATCATTGCGGCGGCGCTTGTACGCCGCGAGCGACCGGAAAGCCAACATACTCATGACAGCCTTGAAAACAGTACGGATCGGCACACGCGGCTCGCCCCTGGCGCTGGCCCAGGCGAACATGTTCGCCGACCTGATCGCCAGGGCGTCGGGCGGCGGGGTCGCGACCTCGATCCACCCTTTCACCACGACGGGCGACAAGATCCTCGACAAGCCGCTGCAGGATGCCGGCGGCAAGGGCCTGTTCACCAAGGAGCTGGAACGCGCGCAGGAGCTGGGCGAGATCGATGTGGCGGTTCACTCGCTCAAGGACGTGACGGTCACCCTGCCCGATCACCTCTATCTCGCAATTTTCCTCGAGCGCGAGGATCCGCGCGACTGCCTGATCGGGCCATATGCGACGCTTGCTGAGCTGCCGCAGGGCGCGGTTGTCGGCTCATCGAGCCTACGGCGCCAGGCGCAACTCAAAGCAACGCGGCCTGACCTCAAAGTCGTCACCTTCCGCGGCAATGTGCAGACCCGCCTGCGCAAGCTCAGCGAGGGCGAAGCGCAAGCGACGATCCTCGCGGCTGCTGGCCTCAAGCGGCTCGGCATGATCGACAAGGCGGCTGCCATCCTCTCGCTCGACGACATGCTGCCGGCCGGAGGACAGGGCATCATCGGCGCAACCTTGCGAAACGATGCGCCGGACTGGCTGAAGGATCTCGCCGCGAAGATCGACAATGAGGACGCGCGGTTGGCCGCAACCGCCGAGCGCGCCTTCCTGCGCCGGCTTGACGGATCTTGCCGCACGCCCATCGCGGCGCACTTCCGCCTCACCGCGGACGGCGCGGACATGGCGGGCGAAGTGCTGGCCGACGATGGCTCGAAGCGCTGGCGCGCGGAAGGCGTGATCGAAGGCAGGCCGGGCGTGTTCGACGCCGAGGTGCTGGGCCAGGCGCTGGCCGAAGACGTCGCCGCCGAGCGCGCGTGGGATCTCGAAGGCGTGACGCCGCCAGACTACGAGCCGGGCGATGAGATGGCCGAGGACGAGACGTGAACCATCCCGCGCCGCCGCGCATTCTGGTAACCCGCAGCGAGCCGGGTGCATCGGAAACAGCGCAGCGGCTTGAGGCGCTGGGCTATGCGCCCATCGTCGAACCGCTGTTCGCCATCGCGCCGATCGACATCGTGCTGCCTGCCTTTGACGCGCTGGCTTTCACCAGCGCCAACGGTGTCCGCCGCCTCGCCGCGCTGTCGCCACGCCGGGATGTGCCGGTCTTCTGCGTTGGCGCGCGCACGGCCGATACCGCGCGTGCAGCGGGCTTTTCCCATGTCAGCTCTGCCGATGGCGACGTCAGCGCGCTGGGCGATCTCATCCTGAAGCAATTGCCTGTTGGCGCACGACTGTTGCACGCGGGAAACGAAGAGAGCCGGGGCGATCTGTCGGGCCGGCTGGCAGCCACCGGCATCGCGGTCCAATTCATGGCCCTGTTCCGCGCCGAGCCGGTGGCCACGCCCGGCCCGGAACTCGCGCGCCATCTGCGCGGCGAGCCTGCATTCGCGGCGGTTCTGATCCACTCGCCACGCGCCGCATCCATCTTGGCGGGAATGATCGCTGCCACAGCGAACCCCAGCCCCATCGATGCCGCCGCGATCTCTCCCACTGCCGCCGCGCCGCTCACCGGCCTTGCCAGCCGCATTGCCATTGCTCCGGCGCCGAACGAAGACGCGATACTTTCTGTCCTCTCGGACCTTGTTTCCGGTTGAGCATTCGCTCCGGCTCCGCGTAAGCTGATGTCGGGGAGCGTGTTGCGAACGCCAGAGGATGGTGGTCGATGACGGCCAAGGTCGGCGACATCGGAACGGCGCGCGAGCCCGAACCCATCGAGGTTGACTACGAACCGCTCGAGGGGGCCGAAGTGCGCCCGCCGCGCGGAACGCCCAAGGCCCTGCGCAGCCGCACTGTCACATTCACGCACCTGATCGCGACCGGCCTTGTCGCAGCCGCCCTCGGCGCCATCGTCGCCATCGCCGCGAGCAATGCAGGATCAGGCGCGCCTACCGGAACGCTGGCGCGCGAGATCGACCTCCTGCGCCGGGACGTGGCCGATCTGCGCGGGCGCGCCGAAGCGGCGACAAGTGGCGTCATCGGTCTTCGCTCGAGCTTCAGCGCACAGGGCGATCGGCTCGACGTGCTGGACGGCGGCGCGGCCCAGCTGCGCATCGACCTTGCCGCGCTCAACAGCCAGCTTTCGGCCATCAGCGGCGCGGGCGCAGGCGACGTGCCGCACGATGCGCTGCCCGCCGCCTCTCCCCTTGGCGTGCTGCTCGCGCGGATCAACCGGCTGGAGGGCATCGTCGCGGAGGATCGCTACGCGCCCGAAACCACGCGCGAGGTTCAGCGCGCCATTGCCGACCTGTCGGACCAGGTCGCCTCGCTCGATCGCGCCAACACCACGCTGGTCTCGGCTTTCGACCAGCGTCAGGCGGCGCTCGCAGCCCTCGAAGGCGGCCTCAATTCACTCTCAAGCGACGTGACCGCGATGCGGGCCGGACAACCCGTGCGCCCGCGCGCGCCCAACGCATTGCCCGCCGCTGCCGAACCCGATGCGCAAGCGCCCGTAATCGCGGCTACGGATCGCGCACGCACGATCCGCGCGCTCGCAGCCCTTGAAGCGCAGGCGCGCGGCGACCGGCCCTTCGAACGTGAGCATGCCGCCCTCGCCGCCTTCCTGCCGGCGGACCCAAGCCTCGCCGCCATCGCTGACGCTGCCGCAGCGGGTGTGCCGACGCTCGATCAGCTGCGCGCGGATTTCAACGCCGCCGCCAATCGCGCGCGGAAACTCAGCGAGCAGGAAAGCGATGATGGCTGGAACTGGCTGCGCCAGTCCTTCGCCGGCGTCGTCGAGTTCGCGCCCACCGTTCTGGTGACGCGCAACGCGGAAACGATCCGCACGGCGCGCCGCCAGCTCGACATTGGCGATGTGCAGGGCGCAGTAGCGGCTGTGTCTGCACTGTCGGGCGAGGCCGCCAGCGCCTACGCGATCTGGCGCAAGCGCGCGCTGGGGCGCGCGAAGCTTGAGGCGGCGCTGCGCGATCTCAACGCGCGCCTGCTCGGCGCCGCGGCGATCAGCGACAACGCGGGCTGAAGCGTTCGCCCGACAAGTCCACAAGGTGTTATCGCCATTACACTCGTGTGCGCTTCTGCTAGGGTACCCATCTACCAGCGCGGAAGTGTTCGGCATCTGCTTGCCGAACAGGCCTCCTCACTCTAGCTCGATGCCAAGCACAGATGTCTGGGAGGACACCTTGAAACGCATAACCCTGCTCGCCGCGATCTGCTCCGGCGCACTTCTCGCCTGCACCACGCCTGCCACACCGACGGATGCCGTAACGCCGGCCGCGACGGCCAAGGCCGATGCAGGCCTTGCCGCCGCAATCGCCAACCCGGCCCGCGCGGATGCCAACAAGGTGCGCGATGGCGCGCGTCACCCGGCCGAAACGCTGGCTTTCTTCGGCGTGAAGCCGACCATGACTGTCCTCGAGATCGCGCCGGGCGCCGGCTACTACGCCGAGATCCTCGCGCCTTACCTCACGGCTGGCGGCGGCAAGTATGTCGGCACAGGCACGCAGATGGCCGCAGTCGCCGACCAGACCAAGTGGGGCGTGCAGACCTATGTGCCCTTCAACGCAACGTCCGGCCCGCTCGGCGCGCCGGGATCGGCCGACATGGTGCTGACCTTCCGCAACATCCATAACTGGCTGTGGCAGCCGGGCTTCCTCGACAAGGCGATGGGCGATTTCGCCGCCGTGCTGAAACCGGGCGGCGTGCTCGGCGTCGTCGAACACCGCGCCGACCCGCGCCCCGAGACGGTCGCCAACGGCCGCTCGGCCAGCGACGGCTATGTCGCCAAGGCGACCATCGTCGCCGCCGCGACCAAGGCCGGCCTCGTCCTCGAAGCCGAATCCGAAGTGAACGCCAACCCGAAGGACACCAAGGACCACCCGTTCGGCGTGTGGACCCTGCCGCCGAACTCGTGGACCTCGCCGCGCAACCAGGGCGAGACCCCGGCCGGCTTCGACCCCGCCAAATACCAGGCCATCGGCGAAAGTGACCGCCAGACCCTGCGCTTCCGCAAACCGGCCTAGCCGAGAGGCCGAAACAGCTGGTTTTCGGCCCCCCGGAACCCCGGCAAGGCCTTAACACAGCGGCCGCTGCCCTCCGGGCGGCGGCCGACTTGCTTTTGACGCCCCGTCCGGGTTATAGCGCGCCCCTCTGGCTACAACGCCGGACGCTGCCTTAGCTCAGCTGGTAGAGCACCGCATTCGTAATGCGGGGGTCAGGTGTTCAAGTCACCTAGGCAGCACCA